>NC_014387.1:2740000-3340000 GCF_000145035.1 Butyrivibrio proteoclasticus B316 | reverse complement strand
TGACAAGGTAGTTGCTTTCATCGTTGAGAATGCAAATGTAGTTGCTACAGCAGCAACAGAAGATGCAGCTTCTGAAAGCTCTTCAGCAGAGGCATCCGCAGATGCAGCTTCTGAGAGCTCATCAACAGAGACAGTTGCAGAGTAATTGACAGATCATTATATAGAAGTATGAGCCTTTTTTATGGCTAATATAAATACTAAGGAGAAAAAAGATGAGAACTAAAATTAAAGAGCTGTTCAGAAACACATCTGAATATGCTTCCAAAGAAGTGACCATCTGCGCTTGGGTACGTACTAACCGCGCACAGGCACAGTTTGGATTCCTTAACGTTAACGACGGTTCATTTTTTGAAAATCTGCAGGTCGTTTACGATCAGGAACTTAATAATTTTGATGACATCTCCAAGATAAGAGTTGGCGCAAGTGTTAAGGTAACAGGTACACTGGTGCTTACTCCTGATAATAAACAGCCATTTGAAGTTAAGGCTACAGCAGTTGAACTTCTCGGCGATTGCCCAGAGAACTATCCTATTCAGCCTAAGCGTCACACAAGAGAGTATCTTCGTACAGTGGCACACCTTCGTCCACGTACAAACCTCTTCAGCGCTGTATTCCGTATCAGAAGCGTTGCAGCTATGGCAGTACATACTTACTTCCAGGATAGAGGATATCTGTATGTCCACACACCTCTTATTACAGGAGCTGACTGTGAAGGCTCAGATCAGATGTTCAAGATCACAACCTTCAACATGAATGATCTTCCCAAGACTGAAGACGGTAAGGTTGATTTCAGCAAGGATCTCTTCGGCAAGCAGTCCTTTATTACAGGTTCAGGACAGCTTCAGGGTGAGACTTTTGCCATGGCATTTGGTGATATTTATACTTTTGGACCTACTTTCAGAACAGAGAATTCCAACACACAGACTCATGCAAATGAGTTCTGGATGATCGAGCCTGAGATGGCTTTCTGTGATCTTCAGGGTCTTATGGATGTTGAAGAGGAAATGCTCAAGTTCGTTGTTAAGTATGTTTGCGACAAGTGTCCTGAGGAGATTGATTTCTGCGACAAGTTCGTATCCAAGGGATTGAAGGATAAGCTCAATGATATCGTAAATGCCAAGTTTACACGTATCAGCCATCACGATGTTATCGACATCCTCAAGAAGGCAGACGTTAAGTGGGAGTTCGAGCCTGATTACGGTGAGGACATTGCCAAAGAGCATGAGAAGTATATTGTTGAGTATTTCAACGGACCAGTATTTGTAACTGACTGGCCTAAGGATATTAAGGCATACTACATGAAGGTTAACCCTGACAACAAGACTGTTGCTGCAGTTGACCTCCTCGTTCCACAGGCCGGTGAGCTTATGGGCGGTAGCCAGAGAGAAGAGAATCTCGACAAACTCATTGAGAGAATGGACGAGATGGGCGTAGATAAAGAGGGTATTGACTGGTATCTTGATACCAGAAGATACGGCGGTTGTATCCACAGCGGATTTGGTATGGGATTCGAGCGTCTGATCATGTACTTAACAGGTGTTGAGAACATCCGTGACGTAATACCTTATCCAAGAACACCCAAGAACTGTGAATTTTAATTATTTAGGGCATCCCAATTGGGGTGCTCTTTTGCATTGCATCTCATATTATGATGTCATAATATATATTTAGGGTAGCATCGGCGACGGGTATTGTTGCATGTATTTATATGATTTTTTGGCGGGGCTGCCGAGAACATAACGAGGACAAGGGGGACAGGTATGAAAAAAAGGAACAAAATTCTTTTTAAGATAATAGCTCTGGCTCTTGTTATGTCTTTTTCCATTGCGGAGCCGGTGGCAGTATATGCCAAAACCAGTGAGGAACTCGAGCAGGATCAGAAGAAGCTTGAGCAGGAAGAGAAAGCCCTGGAGAAGCAAAAAAAGGATCTGGAGAAACAGTCCAAAGATAGCCAGAACAAGCTAAATAGTGCCAATAGCAAGATTGGTGATTATTCAGAGGCCAAGGAAGATACTCAGGAAGCAATAGATGAGACTAACACAGAGCTTGTTGGTTTGATGGCAGATATAGAGATGATCAAAGAGGACATTGCATACAAGGAAGAACTCATTGATAAGACTCAGAAAGAATATGATGAAGCCAAGGAGCATGAGGAAACTCTTTATGCCGCCATGGTTCAGAGAGTCAAGTATATGTATGAGAAGGGCAATTTGTCCTATGTACAGATACTACTGACAGCTACAAGTTATTCAGATGCTCTTAATAAAGTGAACTTTGTTGAGAATCTGTATGAATATGATAGGATCAAGCTTGCAGAATATGTTGCTGCAAAAGAGGCTGCGCAGGCTTATGGAGAGCAGCTTGAAGGTGAGAAGGCGGAACTTGAGACTTCTCAGTATGAGCTTGAGCAGGAGCAGGAATATATGGAAGAACTCCTTGCTCAGTACAAGGCTACTTATGCTGATTATGAGGTAAAGATAGCTAAGGCTAAGCAGGACGCTGCTGTTTATACTGCACAGATCAAGAGTCAACAGTCGGGAATTGCAAGCCTTCAGAAACAGATTGAAGCCAAACAGAAAGAAGTAGATGAAGCCAAGAAGGCCACTCAGGAAGCTAAGGCTGCAGAAGATGCTGCCAAAGCAGAGGCTGAAGGAAATGGTACAGGTAACACTGATGTGGCTTCCGGAGATAGCGGACAGATATCGGGTGGATCAGGTTCATCCGGAAGTGGTTCAGGCAGTTCCAAGAGTTATTCGTCCCCCGGAAGTTTGTCCGGATCAAATGTTGCCAGTTATGCCTGCCAGTTTGTTGGTAATCCTTATGTGGCAGGAGGAACAAGTCTTACGAATGGTGCAGATTGTTCCGGATTTGTTCAGTCAGTTTATAAGGCCTTTGGAGTATCTGTTCCAAGAACATCCTGGGCACAGGGATCATATGGAAGAGAGGTATCCTATTCAGATGCTCAGCCGGGTGATGTTATTTACTACGGCGGACATGTAGGAATCTATATCGGAGGCGGACAGATTGTTCACGCCAGCACACAGAAGACAGGAATCAAGTATTCACCTGCAACTTACAGATCAATTATTTCTGTCAGGAGATTTATTTAAGGGTATTGGATTATGGATATAGCAATTGCTTATCACAATAATTGTGAAATAAATTCTGGTATGCCTTGATAAGATTGTGATATTATGCTAGCGACAGTTTAATATGAGTTATGGTATTATGTGAGAGATTGTCTAGATATCTTTGAGCTGGGCAATTAGAATTTGTTAGTAGTTTTCTATAATGTAGGAAAGGTAGATATCTAATGGCGGCAGAAGAAAAAGTCATAGTAATTGACTTTGGCGGGCAGTATAACCAGCTGGTTGCGCGCAGAGTCAGAGAATGCAATGTATATTGCGAGATTTATTCCTATCGAACACCACTTGACCAGATCAAGGCAATGAATCCCAAGGGTATTATTCTTACCGGCGGACCTAATTCATGCTATGAAGATGGTGCACCAACTTATACCAGGGAACTGTTTGAACTTGGTATACCTGTACTGGGACTTTGTTATGGAGCTCAGCTCATGATGCATGTTCTTGGCGGAAAGGTTGAGAAAGCTCCTGTTCGTGAGTACGGTAAGACTAATACTTATATAGATGGCTCTAAGGAAGCTCTTTTTGCCGGAATAGAAGATGAGACAGTCGTATGGATGAGCCATTTCGACTATATCAGCAAGGTCGCTCCAGGATTTGAGATTATTGCGCACACTGCAGATTGTCCTGTTGCGGCAGCAGCATGCGAAGAGAAAAAGCTTTATGCAATCCAGTTCCATCCGGAAGTTCTCCACACAGTGAGAGGTAAAGAAATACTTCACAACTTTGTTAGAGGAATCTGCCAGACAGGCGGAACCTGGAGAATGGATTCATTTGTTGAGAACACAATTGCAGAGATCCGCGAAAAGGTTGGAGATGGCAAGGTACTTCTCGCTTTATCAGGCGGAGTAGATTCTTCTGTACTTGCAGCACTTCTTGCCAAGGCTATTGGTAAGCAGCTTACATGCGTATTCGTAGACCATGGTCTTCTGCGTAAGAACGAGGGTGACGAGGTCGAGAGCGTATTTGGACCAAATGGTAATTTTGATATAAATTTCATCCGTGTTAATGCAGCTGAGAGATACTATGCTAAGCTCAAGGGTGTAGAAGAGCCAGAGAGAAAGCGTAAGATAATCGGCGAAGAGTTCATCAGAGTATTCGAGGAAGAAGCCAAGAAGATTGGAAAAGTTGACTTCCTTGCTCAGGGAACTATTTATCCGGACGTAGTAGAATCAGGACTTGGCGGAGAATCCGTTGTTATCAAGTCACACCACAATGTAGGTGGACTTCCTGATTATGTTGATTTCAAGGAAATCATCGAGCCATTAAGACTCTTATTCAAGGATGAAGTCAGAAAGGCTGGACTTGAGCTTGGTCTTCCTGAGTACCTTGTTTATCGTCAGCCATTCCCTGGCCCTGGCCTTGGAATCCGTATTATTGGCGAAGTTACAGCTGAGAAGGTTAGAATTGTTCAGGATGCAGATTATATCTATCGTACAGAGCTTGCTGCAGCCGGACTTGAGAAGCTCCCTGATCAGTACTTTGCAGCCCTTTCCAATATGCGTTCTGTCGGTGTAATGGGTGATGAGCGTACCTATGACTACGCAGTTGTGCTTCGTGCAGTTGAGACTGTTGACTTTATGACTGCTGAGGCTTCTGAGATTCCGTTTGAAGTATTGCAGCGCGTTATGAGCCGCATAATCAATGAGGTCAAGGGCGTTAACCGCGTAATGTATGATCTCACAAGTAAGCCACCAGGAACGGTGGAACTTGAGTGATAACGAGCCAGGCACTCGTAAGTATCAATAAGCACAGGTACGGAGTACCTGCCCAAATAATAAAGACAGCAACTCATGCTTGCATGAGAATTGCTGTCTTTTTATTTGGGTAAGAACTGCGAAGCAGTGTGCTTATTGATACGGAGAGTATTTGGCGACAACAGACGCTTCTAGAAATCGCTGCCTTTTAGCGATTTCTAGAAGAGGAGTGATGCAGCAGGCTTGTGATGCTGGTGTTCAAAAGCTTTGCGGGTTATTTGTTGATTTTTTCTATGGTTTGAGTTATATTTTTCTAGATTTCTAATTTTTCTTTAGCAATCTTTTGTGGTGATAGTTGTCTTACCACGAATAAATCCAATGAATAACGCGACGAGTGTTCGTTGCTTAGCAATAACACTTGGATAACGATTCAATGCACAGAGGAGTGTAGACCTTTTGGGACCATAACACTCAGATGATGCCTACTATTTACAGGGAGTGTCAGTTTTGGACAGTGCAACACTCGTGGATTAAGAGGATTGATATAGGAGTGCTTGCTTGGTATTAAATGTGGTAAAAAAGCTAGTTTTGAGCACTTGTAGAAGCAATGTTTACCTGATTGAGTGTTGGACAGGCTTGAAGAGACTCATAATAGACACTTATAAAGCTGGCGGGGAAGTAAAGAAGTGTTAGACAGGAAAAATTAGAAACAGAACTTGGATAAATGGAGGGAAAAGCAATAGAAGACTATTCAATACAATTAAAAGAACAGGTTGCTAAGCTGGAAAATCTGATCAGTGAAACACAGAGGGCAGCAAATGCGATAAAAATACAAGATGATAGACCTGTGAGAATTTCCAAACGAAAGAATGGATATCAGTATTATCTGGAAAAGGATGATGGAAAGTTAGAGTATATAAGAGAAAGCAATATTGATAAAGTAAAAAGAATAGTGCAGAGGGACTATTATAACGTAGTGCTTGATAAGCTTCTGACTATGAAATATAGGATTGAAAGATTTTTGAAACTTTATGATATTAGCTCAATCGAGGATGTATATAATAATTTGAGTGATGCAAGAAAGGCATTGGTCAAGCCCTTGATACCAACAGATGAGAGCTATATTAGTGAGTGGCGTTCAATGAATAGGGGCGGAATGAATCCTTTCCCGGAAGAAGGACTGTATCAGACATTACGCGGAGAAAAAGTTCGTTCGAAGTCAGAGAAAATACTCGCAGATTTATTTGCTAAGTACGAAATACCTTATAGTTATGAGCCGCAAGTGATATTGAATGACGGAAGAACAGTGTATCCGGATTTTGCTTTGCTAAATGTAAGAACGAGAAAGACAATCTATTGGGAACACTTAGGACTAATAACTGATGGCGAATATGCTAAAAATGCATTATTAAAGCTGCATATATATGAGCAAGCAGGGATAGGTATTGGCAAGGACATGATTATTTCTATGGAGTCTGTGAAAATACCACTAAATATGAAATATGTAGAAAAGAAAATCAAGGAATATTTGATATAATTGAATTCAGCGTTGGAGGAATGCTATCCAGGAGGATATTTATGGAACAATGGGATGCTTATGATGCAAAACTAAATAAAATCGATGGAATGACATTGATTCGTGGTGAAGAGATTCCGGATGGAGTTTTTCATCTTGTGTGTGAAATCATCGTAAGACACGCTGATGGTACTTATTTACTTATGCAAAGAGATCCAAGAAAGCACTTAGGTGGGATGTGGGAAGCTACTGCTGGAGGATCTGCACTCCAAGGGGAAGATCCACTTACTTGTGCGCATAGAGAACTTTCAGAAGAGACAGGAATAAAAGCAGATAAACTTACTGAGGTAGGACGTGTTCTGCATCATCTTCATAGATCAATATATGTGGATTACTTATGTGAAACGGATGCTGATAAAAATAGCGTGGTATTGCAGGAAGGAGAAACATCTGCATTTAAATGGGTAACGGCAGATGAATTACTCTCAATGACACGAAGTGAGTTGGCGACACAGAGGATGCTGAATTTTATTGTAGAACTGAAGTAATCAGTGTACTCTTTTAACCCCCTCGAATTCGGAGGTTTTAAAAATATAAGATGCTGGTGAGGAGAGCATAAGCTATTCATGGATAATAAGGCATTTGACTCTAAAAGGATAGCACAGGGCTATGCCAAGAGACCCTGGCTTCATAAGTCAGTAATAGAGCAGATTAAAAAAGATTGCAGTCTTCCTAATGATTATATGTTCAAAAATGGTCTTGACGTGGGTTGTGGAGCGGGACTTTCAACCAAGGCACTAAGGCTCATATGTGACAAGGTAACAGGAACAGATATAGCAGAATCAATGGTTGAAGTATGCGATGAGATTTATGGCACAGATTCTTCTTACTCTTTTTATACTGCTAAAGCGGAAGAAACAAGAATCCCAAATAAAAAATATGATATTGTAACAGCTGCAGGATGCATCAACTGGGTGGATGAAAAGAAGTTCATGACTAATATGGCTGAAGTTCTGGAGGATAACGGGCTTATCGTAATTTATGATTTTGGGATTACAGACAGAATGGTAGGAAATGATGATTATACCAGATGGTACCGGGATGAGTATCTGAGCAGATTTCCTAAGCCACCTAGAAAAGAGAACAAGTGGACTCAGTCTGATCTGATTGGTGGCTTTGTAATGGAAAAGCAGACGGAATATGATATGGAATACTCTTTTACCCTGGATAAGTTCGTGGATTTTATGCTGATCCAGTCCAATGTTAATGCTCAGATAGAGCGCGGAAATGCCAGTGCTAATGAGATAAGAAAATGGATGAAGGAATCCTTGACGCCAGTTTTTGCTGGGGGAGAAAGGCAACTTGTATTCTATGGATACAGCTGGTATTTACGGAAATGGGGAATAACGGCAGCAGCCAACCATGAGTTATTTCTCAACAGATATCTTTGAAGGTGAGATGGCACACGCAAGATTTTACGATGAGGAGATCCGTAAGCAGATCCCGAAGTGCCATTACAGGAAGTACACCATCAGCGAGATCATCAATTCTATCATCGGGAGCGGATTTACTTTGGAGCGTTTTGATGAACATCCTTCATGGGAAAATGAAAAACTCCCGGGTGAGTTTACGGCGATTGCAATAAAGCGGTGAGTAAAGTTTTGTTATAACCGTTCTTTCTATATGAAGCTGCCGGGGTGGCTGTTATCATTCTTTTTGTAAGGCGCCGCTACAAGTAACAGGAAATAAGTAGATACGAAAGGATGATAAAAATGAACAGAGATATATTTATAAAGAATCTGACAGGGGACAAAATTGAGATGAGCCCCAAGGGAAGATGTGCTAATGAACTTTCCGTGGAAGAGTTTGAAAAAGGATATGAGAACTTTTTCGATATGATCTTTGGGATTGCTGATACGGATATTTCTTCTCTGACCGGTTACGGTGAGTTCGACGAAGACAACAAGGCGCCCTTTGCCACTTTCGAAGAGTTTGTCCGCGAGACCTTTAATGAGGATCAGGAGGGCTACTGGCACAACTGGACTCAGATGTTTGAGACAACGTTTCTTAAGAAAGATTATTTCGATAAGATATATGCAAAGATCATGCAGTATGCTCCCTTCTGCGAAGGGCAGAGATTTCTTGCAAATAACAACACTTTCTTTGTCAACATGATCGTGGATGATGCGGGAAAGACATACTGCGCAGACTGGGGACGTGCCGGCATCATGGACTTCCTTATGGATTTTGCAATCCTCGACTTGAATAAGCCCTATCTCCTGGTTCCGGAAAAACTGTATGAGTATGCAAAAAGAAAAAATATAGATATAAAAAACTATAAGGAACGTTTTCTGTGCATGGCGTATTTTAAGGGACTGCACACACTCATGTGGCATGCATCCATAGACGATCTTGAGTCCTGCGAATCCATTACCGCATCTTTAAATGAACTGGAAGAACGCATGAACAGGCTGGTCTGAACAGATGAAATATGAAAATGCCAAGGATATTCTCCCCGCAAGTCTTTTGAAAGAAGTGCAAAAGTATGCGGAAGGAAAAGCTATTTATATTCCCAAGTGCGAAAAAACTAAAGGCTGGGGAGAAGCATCCGGATATCGTGAAAAACTGAATAAGAGAAATGCCCTCATCTGCAGCAGATATGCTGCAGGTGCCGGCATCGTTGAACTGGCTGAAGATTTCTACCTGTCTCCGGAATCAATCAAAAAGATCGTATATGGTAAGAAGATAAAGCTTCCCGTGTATTCCCCGAGCATTTACTCTGCAAAGCAGTATTCGGATGCAGGCGTAGGTGAAGAATGGGTAAGGATATATCTGGAGAATGGAGGACTGGAAACACCTGACGGGGAGGAGTTTTTCCTGTCTGAACTGGTAAAGATACCCCTTCGGCTTATAGAAGATGATGCAGATGTGATCATAAATAAAAAATCGGATGGATACACAGATGTACCGTTGATCGCTTTATTTGAGGGCCACAGATTCAGAAGTTTCTGTGGAGAAGAATATCTTGCTTTGCTGAGAAAGGAAAAGAAGAACGCTCACTGGGCTTTTATTTTCGTGAGCCGCAAGGAGTACAGTTACTATCTTAACAACTTCGGCAAGCAGTTTCAGAGAGGAACATAATTACCTGGAAAAAAGCGTGGAGGAATGCGTATTGACAAATGTTTTAGAGAAGGCAAAAGCCATTTATGATTTAGAGAATTATGAGTTTGAACAAGTGGGCGGACATGACGGCGGAAGAAACCTCGTCTATGTCTGCAAACAAAAGGAAGAAAAGAAATGCGTATTAAGAATATCCGCGCTTGGTGACAGGACGATGGAGGAATATGAGGCAGAGACGGAATTCGTGCATTACCTTGCGAAAAACGGTGCATCCGTCGCGGATGTGATCCCTTCGAGGAGCGGAAAACTCGTGGAACGCATGCAGGTAAAACCTTCGGTGATCGGTTTAAGCGAGGCTGCTGATGGAGCAGAAGGTGATGCGGAATGCTTTGTATCTTTGTTTGCGTATGCTAAAGGAATCCTTCTCAGCGAAAACGGATATCATTACAGAGATGGGGCACCGCTTTCCGAGCTGTTTTACAACATGGGAAAGACCATCGGAGCGATTCACAGGCTCTCGAAGCAATATCGGCCGACACACCAAAGGCAACATTATTTTGACAAGTACAACATGGAGTATGTCGATAAGGTGATCCCTGATGCTTATGCGGAGCTGAAGGCGGCCATTGCGGATCGCCTGGAGAGGTTCAGGACGCTCCCCGTGGATCCGGAGAGCTATGGCCTTGTACATTTTGATTTCAGCGACGGGAATTATCACGTGGATTTCAGTGACGGCGCAATTACGACCTTTGATTTCGACAATTGCATCTATTGCTGGTATATGTTTGACCTTGCACATCTTTGGACGCATGGCGTTGGCTGGTGTCAGTGGATGCCGGACGGAGAGAAGCGACTGGCCTACATGAAGGAAGAGTATTTTGCGACCATTTTAGAGGGTTACCGGAGTGAGGCAACGGTTTCCGAGGAGCTGTTGGAAAAGCTTCCGCTCTTTATCGACATGGTGCTGATCGAAGGCATTGTGGACGAGTTTGAGTGCGCCGCCAGGGAAGGTGAGGAGCTGGATCCGGAGGACGTGGAAGATTACGTAAAGTGCCTGGTGGAAGCCATTCCATACGCAGGCATAGGAGTAGACTTATAAGGGCTCTATCTTGGTTCATAGCGCTGAAAAATAGGCTTAAAGAAGAGGGAAGTCAGTTGGTGACAAATTGTCACCAACTGAAAATGAGATCGCCGAAGGATGGAAAACGATATTGTTGAAAAGAGAACCGGAAAACCTGTAATAACGAATAAAAATGCAGCCCAATTGCAAGATTTGGTTACTGGACTCATTGAAACTATAAATGACAATAGTGATGATTAAGAAAGGTATATATTGAATTATGATAAAATATATATCAAGAGGGTATTGCTTATGCGAAGTCTTCAGAGCCTGGAGAATTCCTACAGACAAAAGCGCTATGACAGATACGACAGCGGCAATATGAACATCAGACATCTATTGGGACACCGCGTTGCCAATAGAATAATTGTGATGCTTATCAAGGTTCAGAGGCTCATAAAAAGGCAGAAGCTGATAATTATAAATGACAGACACAGTATAACTGACAGGCCAACTATTTTTGCTCCTACACATATTGGAGGCGTTGATGCAGAGATGGTTTTCGAGGCTGTGCAGAAACCTGCCTGGTTTATGGTTGCTGATTCACGTGAGATGTATAGAAGCTTTTCGGGAGCAATGCTTGATCTTAACGGAGCAATATGCTTTGATTCAGACCATAAGAAGGACCGCTTTATTGCAAAAGAGAGAGTAAAAGAGCTGATGAGAAAAGGGCAAAATGTCATTGCTTTCCCTGAAGGAGCGTACAATATAAGCCCTAATCAACTAGTCATGCATTTATATACAGGAACGGCGGAAATAGCTATCAGCACAGGGGCAGATATTGTGCCTATCGCACTTGTACGTGATGGTAGAAATTATTATGTGAATATTGGGAAAATAATTGATGTAAGGAAATATTCGCTTGAGCAGAAACATGAATTAACAGTGTTACTTCGTGAAGCATTGGCTTCCATGGTGTGGGAAATTCTTGAACAACTTCCTGTAACAAAGAGGGGAGATATTGCGTCTGACTACTATGAGAATGTATTTCTGGAGGAAATGTTCGCTGACAATGGAAACTATACTTACACGGTAGAAGATGTCAGAAGTACTATGTTTCGGCCGAAAAGTATCACAGAGCCTGATGAGGTTTATTCCTTCATGCACAAACTTCAGCCCAAAAAGGAGAATGCATTTCTGCTTAGAAATTCTACTTGATAATGCAAATTCAAGCCATTGTATTATTCAATAATTATGAATCTTAACAAAGAACATAATATTTTCAATGATCACGATACCGTCTTGTCAATTACCAGTGCCAGCAGTGCACCAAAAAGAGCCATAAAGAACGCATCAAAGTTAGTGATCAGATACTGAAGGAAACCTTCCATGACATCGATATCTTCAAGGCTGGCAGCAGTGGGCTTTCCACTTACCACAAGGTCTGCGGATTCTGCATCATAAGTGTATTCGGACTTTAGTTCTTTGCCTGCAACAAGGAGTGACTGATTTCCACAGAAAAAACTGTTCTGAGAAGCACCGGACGTGCTATACAATTCAGCTCCATCATTTTCAAGAGTTCCCGAGAGCTTTTTAATTGTTCCGCTCAAGTGGAAATCTTCGATGTTGTCGGTGAGTGTGGTACTAAGCTCAGTTATATTTTCAAAAGAAAAAATGCAGTTATCATGTAAAACAATTTGAGCTCCATTATCGCTAATAGTCTCTCCTTTAAATATGATGACAGTATTGCTGTCAGCTTCTAATGGAAGATCACTCCAAATATGCAATGAGTCAAAAGAGGTAAAATCTTTCATTGTTACTTCTATATTATCAACAACAGTTTTGTGATCGGAACCGGATTCATCAGTAAAACTTTCGGTTAAACGATCACCTTTTTTTATTTCTATAAAATCTGCAAATGTGGAATTAACCGTAGAATCAATGGGCGTAAAATGCATCTGAGGATTTGTGATACTCCCGGGGATACCATCTGTAAGATCGTCTGCCTCAGCGCTCTTGAACTCTATGACAAGATCATGGGGCTGTGCGCTATATGTTTTACCGTTTATGTCAAAAGAAACAGCATCTTCGTTAGTTATTGAGCCGTCTGTAGCATTAAGGGTAATAGCCACAAAGTCAAGATTTCCTTCAAACCCTTCAAGGGCAATGTCCCTGGGATCACCCTGAATAATGATTGA
The DNA here is from genome assembly GCF_000145035.1 of Butyrivibrio proteoclasticus B316. Taxonomy (NCBI): domain Bacteria; kingdom Bacillati; phylum Bacillota; class Clostridia; order Lachnospirales; family Lachnospiraceae; genus Butyrivibrio; species Butyrivibrio proteoclasticus. The sequence continues at coordinate 3,327,263 of NC_014387.1, read as the reverse complement.
GGTGTTATTCTTTCTGACCAGATAAAGAACACTGATAAATAGGAAAGAAACAATAAAGATTCCGAGAAGAACAAAATAGATTAGATTTTTCTTATTGATATTCTTCATTTCTTTTACCCCGATATTGCAGACCGCTGTGTTAAGAAATATACATATACATAATAGCATAGATTATTACATGAGATTGCAAAAATGCACAATAACTTGTGATCATATAAAAAGAATGATATGAGAGATAAACAGGTCATTATTGAAATGTGAAAAATAAGTATAAAGTGCTGTTTAGACAAATATTATCATTTTGCCTATTGCTTTTATTTGTTTTATGGTTTAATATCAGATAACGGAAATTTGTTATACAAGGTAGTTTCCGGGATACAATATTATATTTATATGTTCTCTTATTCAGAGTGGTGGAGGTACATAGGACCTATGAAACCACGGCAACCCCTTGAGTGATCAGGAAGGTGCCAACCTGAGCGTGCAGTTCCCGAATGGGAATATGAGATGACATTTGGTATCACGATGCGTTTAGCATATGAGATACCGGTTTAGACAGAAGTCATTTCTACGAGCAATAAGAGGATCTGAAACGTTAATCAGTTCCGCTTGTTTGTGCACGCAACAAGCGGATTTTTTTGCTAGTTAAGGCAAAGCTAAAAAGAAAGGAAAAAAGAATGGATAAGTTTATTTTCACATCCGAATCAGTTACTGAAGGACATCCAGATAAAATCTGCGATAACATCTCTGACGCAATCCTTGATGCCTGCATGGCACAGGATCCTATGAGCCGTGTTGCCTGCGAGACAGCAACATGTACAGGTTTTGTTCTCATCACAGGTGAGATCACAACTAAGGCAAACGTTGACTATGCTAAGATCGCTCGTGAGACAATCAAAGAGATCGGCTATGATGATTCAGCTAAGGGCTTTGATGGAAACACATGTGCAGTACTTGTAGCACTTGATCAGCAGTCAGCAGATATCGCTATGGGTGTTGATAAGGCTCTTGAAGCTAGAGAGAACCAGATGACAGATGAGCAGCTTGAGGCAATTGGTGCCGGCGATCAGGGTATGATGTTCGGTTATGCTACTAACGAGACAGAAGAGTACATGCCATACGCAATCAGCCTTGCTCACAAGCTTACCAAGAAACTCACAGAAGTTAGAAAAGATGGCACACTTGCTTACCTCAGAGCTGATGGTAAGAGCCAGGTTTCTGTTGAGTATGATGAGAACGGTAAGGTTAAGAGACTTGAAGCTATCGTTATTTCAACTCAGCACGATGAGAAGGTTACTCAGGAGCAGATCCACACAGATATCAGAAAGTATGTTATCGACGCAGTAGTTGATCAGTCGCTCGTAGATGAGAACACTAAGATCTATATCAATCCTACAGGACGTTTTGTAATCGGCGGACCTCAGGGTGATGCTGGTCTTACAGGACGTAAGATCATCGTTGATACTTACGGCGGAGCAGCTCGTCATGGCGGCGGTGCTTTCTCAGGTAAGGATTGCACTAAGGTTGACCGTTCAGCAGCTTACGCAGCAAGATATGTTGCTAAGAATATCGTAGCAGCAGGCCTTGCAGACAGAGCAGAAATCCAGATATCTTATGCTATCGGTGTTGCACAGCCTACATCAGTTCTTGTTGATACATTCGGAACAGGTAAGGTTTCTGATGAGAAGCTTACAGAGGCAGTTCGTAAGGTATTCGATCTTCGTCCTGCCGGAATCATCAAGATGCTCGACCTTCGTCGTCCTATCTACAAGCAGACAGCTGCTTATGGACACTTTGGACGTAACGACCTCAATCTTCCTTGGGAGCAGACTAACAAGGTTGATGAGCTCAAGGCAGCAGTGCAGTAATAGAACAAATAAAGTCTAATCTGTTCGCTTCTGGCTCGAACTAATTCATGGTATAAAAATCAAAGGACCAATTCCTACGGTTTAAATAAGTAAACCGTAATCAGGAATCGGTCCTTTTCTTTTTACACTCATGAATTTACGTACTCGTGCGAATGACTCACATCTTAGACTTTATTCTTTACATACTGTCAGTGCAGCTCATATATGTTCTCACGTCACCTGTACATTCTCTTTTCCAAGAATATCTGCAAGAGCTTCAAGTGTATCCTTGTCGGCCTTGATGGTATGGGCTTTGCCAAGCTTCTTGATCTGCTTGGTGTCGGTTAAATATATCGCAACTTCATCGCGTCCGTCACTCTGCGACAGCACTTGTTGTACAGAAAATGCCTTGGCCTCGTAATCCTCTTTGTTTGGGAAACGCAGCCATACAGTCTTCTGCACCTCATCAAATAGCATTATCTTACTGGCTATCAGCTTGGCATCGCGGTCATCCTCGACAGAAACACGGCCTTCTATGAACACTTTTGCATCTTCATTAAGGCGCGGAGCGTTGGCTTCGTAGGTCTTGGGGAAGACGATAACTTCAATAGAGCCGACCAGATCTTCCACAGTCAGAAAGGCCATTATCTGGTCCGTCTTGGTGTATTTGACCTTCTTGTCACTTATGATTCCACCGATAGTCACAGTCGCGTTATCACGTACTACAGGGACACCTGTTTCATCATCAAGATAAAAGTCAGTGGTGGTATTGGTGATCTTCTTTTTCCATATTCCGATATATTCTTCAAGAGGATGGCCTGAAACGTAGATTCCAAGCACCTCTTTCTCAAACTCAAGAAGAAGCTCACGTGGAAATTCTCCAACATCAGGAAGGGGAATCTCGTACATTTTTTTCTCCTCTTCCCCGGCAAAATCAAACAGTGTCATCTGGCCTGCCATGGAATTGCGGTTGGAGTTGTGGAGCTGATCCATAATGTGAGCATAAACAGTCATATGTTGTTTGCGAGTTCCCTCAAAACATTCAAATGCTCCTGCTTTGATAAAGTTCTCAACAGCTCGCTTGTTGACATCATTGGCACGCCCCTGCATTCTGGACAGGAAGTCGTTGAGATTCTTGAATTTGCCATGGAGCTGTCTCTCCTGCACAATCGAAGCTATAACCGGCCTTCCAACGCCCTTGATAGCTGTGAGGGCATAGCGGATTGCCTTCTTGCGGCCGGGAGCAGTTGTTACAACGGCGCCAGGAATAGGCTTATCATTATCCCCAGCATCAATCTCTGTAACAGAGAATCCATCGAAGCCTTCATTAATATCAGGTGGCAAAAGAGCTATGTTCATATTCCTGCAGCTCATGATATATCCCGAAACCTTGCCCGGATTATCAATGACAGAGGTCATAAGCGCAGCCATGAACTCGACAGGATAATAGTACTTGAGCCATGCGGTCTGAAGGGCAACTACTGCGTAACAGGCGGCGTGGGATTTGTTAAAGGCATACTTGGCAAAATCCATCATGGAATCGTAGATAGCATTACCAATTTCTGGAGAAATCCCCTTCGAAGCACATCCCGGAACATTCTCCTCAGGATTGCCGTTTACGAAGTTAGCTCTTTCTACTTCCATGACATGTTGTTTCTTTTTACTCATGGCACGTCTTACAAGGTCAGCTCGTCCAAGAGTGTAGCCACCAAGCTGCTGAACTATCTGCATTACCTGCTCCTGATAAACGATACAGCCATAGGTGGGCTTCAAGATAGGCTCCAGTTCAGGCGTCTGATAGGTTATAGCCCCTGCGTCATTCTTACCCGCAATGTATTTGGGAATAAAGTCCATAGGGCCCGGGCGATAAAGTGATATGCCCGCGATAATATCTTCAAGCGACTGAGGGCGCAACTCCTTCATGAAGGACTGCATTCCACCTGATTCAAGCTGGAAGACACCGTCACAGCGGCCACTTCCGATAGAAGCAAGAACAGCAGGGTCATTGTAGTCTATTTCATCTATATTAATATAATTGGCATCTCCGGGCTTGGCGCCGAGAGAGCGGTTGGCAAAATTAGTTGCATCCTTGATAACAGTAAGGGTGCGAAGGCCCAAAAAGTCCATTTTGAGAAGGCCAAGCTCCTCGATGGTGGTCATGGTGAACTGAGTTGTGACGTTTCCTTCTGCAGAGCGGGAGAGTGGCACCAGATCCTCAGCCGGAGCTGAACAGATAACGACACCTGCCGCATGGATAGAGGTGTGACGAGGAAGTCCTTCCAGTTTCTTGCACATATCGATCAGCTTGTGAACTGTTTCATCGCTCTCGTACTGGCTGCGAAGCTCGGGATTCATCTCAAGAGCCTTGTCCAGAGTGATGTTGAGCTCTGTAGGGATCATCTTGGAAATCGTATCGCCAAAGCTGTAAGGAAGGTCCATAACTCTTGCAACATCGCGGATAACTCCCTTGGCAGCAAGTGTACCGAAAGTGATGATCTGCACAACCTTGTCAGCGCCATATTTCTCAGTGACATAATCTATAACATCCTGACGCCTCTCGTACTCGAAATCCACGTCGATATCAGGCATGGAAACACGCTCAGGATTAAGGAACCTCTCAAAGAGAAGATCATACTTGATAGGATCAATGTTTGTGATATGCATGCAATAGGAAACAATACTACCGGCAGCAGAACCACGTCCCGGGCCGACAGCAATGCCGTTTTCACGGCAGTAATTTATGTAGTCCCATACAATGAGGAAGTAATCTACATAACCCATGCGCTTGATGACACCGAGCTCGTAATCAAGTTTGTCTTTGAGCGTGCCATCGTCATCCGGATACCTCTCATGAAGACCATCAAGACAGAGCTTGTTAAGATAAGTCCAGGAATCGTATCCTTCAGGAACCTCGAAATGAGGCAATTTGGTAACGCCAAACTCAATCTCAACGTGACATCTGTCGGCAATCTTCTGCGTATTATCTAGCGCTTCCTGAGCATATGGGAAAAGAGAACGCATCTCTTCTTCACTCTTAACGTAGTACTGGCCGCCTTCGTAGCGCATGCGGTCCTCGTCGGAAACNTTTTTACCCGTCTGAATACAGAGAAGAAGGTCGTGAGCTTCTGCATCATCTGCATAAGTGTAGTGGCAGTCGTTGGTCGCAACAAGCGGAATATCAAGCTCCTGTGAAAGAGCCATGAGAGAAGCGTTAACCATCCTCTGTTCAGGGATTCCGTGATCCTGAAGTTCCAAGAAGAAATTCCCGTGGCCAAAAATATTATCAAGGCGGATTGCTGCCTCTTTGGCCTTGTCAGGAGTGCCCTTAACAATGTTCCTGGGAATCTCGCCGGCAAGACAGGCAGAAAGCGCAATAATTCCTTCATGGTACTGCTCTAAAAGCTCCATATCTACACGGGGCTTGTAGTAGTAGCCTTCAGTAAAACCGCGGCTGACAATGTGCGAAAGGTTAGCGTAGCCGACATTGTTCTCAGCAAGAAGGACAAGGTGATAATATCGGTCATCTGAAACCGCAGTCTCTTTTTCAAAGCGGGAACCGGGAGCAACGTAAACCTCGCACCCGATTACAGGATTGATGCCCGCATCGCGACAGGCTTTATAGAAATCAATAACGCCATACATGACACCATGGTCCGTGATAGCACCGGCGGTCATGCCAAGTTCTCCAAGGCGTTTAACATATTCTTTTATCTTATTGGATCCGTCCAGAAGAGAGTATTCTGTGTGGACGTGCAAATGAGTAAATGCCATATCTTTAACCCCAACTAAATATATGAAGAAATTATAACACAAATGGATTGGAAAAAGAGTTACATATATTAGTAGGAAAGCGAATAATAATTAACCGTAAAAGAGTTAACATGAATACATAAAAAAGATAAAAATTAAAAGTTTTTTAAATCATTGCAGATTGAAAAAACTTGCGATAAGATAAAAGAAAAGTGTGACAAACTCTTGTCAATTTAAGGCTTTTGTATTATATTTAATTAGATTTTTGAGTGAATTTATTAGAGAAGAATTCTACAATTTTTAGTTTGGAATCGAGGAAATAATTATGGCAAAACAGGTCAAGACTATTGGAGTACTTACAAGCGGTGGCGATGCACCGGGCATGAACGCAGCTATCAGAGCTGTTGTACGTAAATCACTTGCTAACGGACTCAAAGTTAAGGGTATCAAGAAGGGATACATGGGACTTCTTAACGAAGAGATCATTGATATGGACAGACGTAGCGTTTCTGATATCATCCAGAAGGGTGGTACAATCCTTGGAACAGCTCGTTGTATGGAGTTTACAACAGCTGAAGGTCAGGCTAAGGGCGCTGAGATCTGCCGTAAGCACGGCATTGACGGAATGGTTGTTATCGGTGGTGACGGATCATACCGTGGTGCTCAGAAGCTTTCTGCTCAGGGAATCAATACAGTAGGTATTCCTGGTACAATCGACCTTGATATTGCCTGCACAGATTATACAATCGGATTTGATACATCAATCAATACAGCTATGGAAGCTATCGACAAGATCCGTGATACTTCTTCTTCACATGAGAGAGTTAGTATCGTAGAGGTTATGGGTCGTCATGCCGGATATATCGCTCTTTGGTGCGCGATCGCTAACGGAGCTGATGACATCCTTCTTCCTGAGAAGTATGACTACAACGAGCAGAGAATTATCGATAACATCATCGATAACCGTAAGAAGGGTAAGACTCATCACATCATCGTTAACGCTGAGGGTATCGGACATTCAACATCAATGGCTCGTCGTATCGAGGCTGCTACAGGTCTTGAGACAAGAGCTTCTATCCTTGGTTACATGCAGCGTGGTGGTAGCCCAACATGTAAGGACCGTGTATATGCTTCTATGATGGGATGCTACGCAGCAGACATTCTTGCAGCAGGCAAGACTAACAGAGTAGTAAGTTACCGCAATGGCCAGTTCGTTGATTACGACATCGACGAGGCTCTTGCAATGAAGAAGAATATCAACGAGTACATGTACGAGATCGCTCGTATCCTGTAATTGATAAAGGCAAGTCCGCAGAAATGCTGGTTTTCGTCTGCGGCGTAATTCATTAAGACTCATAAAGACAGATTTGCTTCCTTTCATGTTATTCAGAACAGTCAGCAAATCTGTCTTTTTTCGTCTTATGAATTATCGTCCTCGGCCGTGGGATGATGCACTAAACTCGGCATTACCTCGTTAAGTGCGCACCCGTGGCTCATACTAGGCTCGAAAATACCTCGCCAAGTATTCTGCTCAAGAACTGCACTAATTTTTCGCTATGTCTACATACAGAATAACGTGTGATAATGTTTGGAATGTGTAGGTTAAAGTATGCTATACTAGTGTATATTTTCTTGGGTGAAATTTTTTAGATAGAGGTTTTTATGATTACAAGTGTAAACAACGATAGAGTTAAACAGGTCGTTAACTATATAGAAAAGAGCAAGGCTCGTCGTGAGGATGATGTTTTTGTTATAGAAGGCATGAAGATGTTAAGGGAAGCTCCGGTACTTCAGGTTAGAGAAGTGTATGTGACAACACGCTTTCTTGATAAAGCCAGCGAGGAAGATAAAGAGATTCTGTGGAGATATGGTGCAGAAGAGGTATCTGACGAAGTTATGAAGAAGATGGCTGCGACACAGACGCCGCAGGGTGTCATTGCTGTTATTAGTCAGTATCACTACACAATGGAAGAGGTTCTTGAGGGCTATAATCAGGATGATGAGGGGGCTAAGCCTCTTATTCTGGTGCTTGAGAATATTCAGGATCCTGGCAATGTTGGAACAATGCTCAGGTCTGGCGAGGGCGCTGGTGTTACGGGAATAATCCTTAGCAAGGGCTCGGCAGATATCTACAATCCCAAGGTTATCAGGTCAACAATGGGATCAATCTTTAGAATGCCATTTATATATGTGGAAAGTATTCCGGAGGTTCTTGAAACACTCAAGGCAAACGGTATACACACATATGCAGCTCATCTAAAGGGTGAAAAGAACTACGACGAGTTTGATTATACACATCCAACAGCATTCCTTATCGGTAATGAAGGTAACGGACTTACCAAGGAAACAGCTGATGCGGCTGATACATATATCCTTATCCCTATGAAAGGGGAGGTTGAGTCGATGAATGCGGCAACTTCCTCAGCAATTCTTACTTTCGAGGCATCAAGACAGCGCAGGGGCAAGTAAGAGAGGCTAAGCACTAGCACCACCAGTAGTAAATTTAAATATATAAACATGTGTAGACATGCAGATATAAGATGATACATACAGGAGGAGAAGTGACATGACAATTGGTTTTATCGGACTTGGAAACATGGCTAAGGCCATTATCGGCGGTATTCTTGCCAAAGGGCTCATGGGACCTAACGAGATTATTGGAACAGCAGCAACAGAGGCTACAAGACTTAAGGTGTCTAATAAGTATGGCATTCAGATCCGCAACTCTAATGAGGCAGTTGCCAAGGATGCGGATATTATCTTTCTGGCTGTTAAGCCACAGTATCTTAAGGTTGTGATCGCTGATATCATGGACAGCATCGATGACAACAAGATTGTAGTCAGCATCGCTGCCGGCAAGACAATCAGCTGGCTGGCAAAAGAGTTTGAGAAACCCGTCAAGCTTGTAAGAGTAATGCCCAACACTCCTGCTCTTGTACTTGAGGGATGCTCAGCTGTGTGCAGAAATGACCTTGTGGACGACAACGATTATCATTTTATCATTGAGCTCTTAGAGAGCTTTGGTAAGGCTTATACAGTTCCTGAATCAATGATGGATGTTGTAGTGGGTGTAAGCGGATCATCACCTGCTTATGTATTTCTTTTCATAGAAGCTATGGCTGATGCGGCTGTGGCAGGTGGAATGCCAAGAAAACAGGCCTATGAGTTTGCTGCCCAGTCAGTTCTTGGCAGTGCCAAGATGGTTTTAGAGACAGGCAAACATCCGGGAGAGCTCAAAGACATGGTTTGCTCACCTGCAGGAACTACAATTGAGGCTGTAAGAGTACTTGAGGAAAAAGGATTTCGCGCAGCAGTGATAGATGCAGTAACTGCCTGCATTGACAAGAGTAAAAGCCTGTAATTTTCTTGCATTATTCAACTTATAAATGTATTAAAATTTGACAAAGATGACAATTTTTGCTAATATCTTTATGTTTTCGTGATAGTAACAAATTGCAACAATTATGTAATAATTGTGCGCAAGACATTTGTTGCTAAATATAGGAATAATTAAGAGGATAGCAAAGATATGAATAAAGTGGCGACGTTATCCCGTGGGATAATGAGACTTTTCATTATTTGTGGTCTCATCTTCGTTCTAACACTTTCTCAGGGGTTAACAGTAGATGCCCGGAGCAACAAGACAATGTCTGATGTTGCGGCAGGTATTTCGAACATTATCAGTCCCGTTTCACCACTTGGTATTGATGCTGATGCTTATGAAGTTCAGGTAGCTTCTAGCGTTGATAAGTCATCTGATGCCAGCAGCGCATCCAGCACTGCCGACGAGACAGAGACCAAAATTGTAATGGCCAATGTGTCCAGGGCCATGAATGTAAGAGAAGAGCCCAGTGAGGATTCTGCCAAGGTGGGAGTCCTGTACAAAGACTGTGGTGGTAAGATTCTCGAGAGAAGAGATGGATGGACCAAGCTACAGTCAGGCGACCTGATTGGTTGGGCCAAGGATGATTACCTTCTCTTTGATGAGGACGCACTTAGCCTTGCTGCTGATGTTGGTAAGCAGATAGTTACCAGCCAGAGTAATGCTCTTAATATCAGAGCAGAGGCTGATGAGAATGCCGAGGTACTTGGAGTTCTCACAGAAAAAGTATTTGTAGATATGATTGAGGATCTGGGCAATGGCTGGATCAGCGTTGATTACAACGATGAAACAGGTTATGTTCAGTCCGATTATGTAACAAGCGAGTTCAAGATCGACCAGGGCGAGACTATTGCGGCTATCAAGATTCGTGAAGAGGCTGAGAAGAAAGCTTCTCTTACAAAGAATCGCGGCGCTGTCAGTGCAGATGCTGATGAAGTCAAACTCCTTGCAGCACTTATCCAGTGCGAGGCAGGCAATCAGCCTTATGAAGGAAGAGTTGCTGTCGGTGCGGTTGTTCTCAACAGAGTTAAGAGTGGGGCTTATCCTAACAGTATTTACAGCGTTATCTATGCTTCAGGTCAGTTCACACCGGCTCTTAACGGAACTGTGGCGAGAGTTTATAACAGTGGCAAGATTGCAGATGCCAACTATCAGGCGGCTCAGGCAGCTATTAACGGCGAGACTACTGTTGGCGGTGCACTTCACTTTAGAAGAGTTAACGGGCGAGAGGGTATTATCATCGGAGCTCATGTATTCTGGTGATGGCAGGTGTATATCCGTACATATTCCTTCTAGATCCTGTGATGTAATTTATAAGAATATAAAAGACAGATTTGTTCCTTTCATGTTATTTATAACAGCTAGCAAATCTGTCTTTTTTCGTTTTATGAATCATTATCCTCATCCGATGACTGCACATTTTGGTTTGCAAAGTATTTTTCTTTAACTAAGCTGCATAATTATGCATAAATTATGTATAATTATTGCTTATATGCATATTTATGTGTTATTATCGATGTAATGACACATTATAAGGCTATAGGCGTGAACAAGGAGGAATAGTATGAATCTGTACGGACGTGACTTTTTGAAACTGTTGGACTATACACCGGAGGAAATCTCTTATCTTGTGGATCTTGCAGCCACACTCAAGGAGAAAAAGAAAAATGGAATTCTTCACGATGAGCTAAAGGGCAAGAACATCGCACTTATCTTTGAAAAGACAAGTACAAGAACCAGATGCTCTTTTGAAGTAGCGGCAAGTGACTTGGGAATGGGTTCAACCTATCTCAACCCTACAGATTCACAGATTGGCAAAAAAGAGAGCATTGCCGATACAGCACGCGTTCTTTCCAGCATGTATGACGGAATTGAATACAGAGGCTTTGAGCAGGAAATAGTTGAAACTCTTGCCAAATACAGCACAGTTCCTGTGTGGAACGGACTTACCAATGAATTTCATCCTACGCAGATGCTTGCAGATCTTTTGACAATAAAAGAGCATTTCGGCAAGCTGAACGGAATTCATCTGGTATACATGGGCGATGCAAGATACAACACAGGAAATTCGCTGATGGTTGTATGCGCCAAGATGGGAATGCATTTTACTGCAGTCTCCAACAAGAAATACTTCCCGGAAAAAGAGCTGGTTGAGACCTGCCTTGATATTGCCAAGAAGACAGGGGCAATAATTGATTTCTGTGAGGACCCTATAGAAGGAACCAAGGGGGCAGACGTTATTTACACAGATATCTGGGTGTCAATGGGAGAACCTGACAGTGTATGGGAAGAGAGGATCAAAGACCTCGAGCCATACAGGGTTACAATGGACATTATGAATAATGCAGGGGATAAGTGCGTATTCATGCATTGCCTTCCATCCTTCCACGACCTCAATACAGGCATAGGCAAGGAAATTAAAGAAAAATACGGCTTAAATGAGATGGAAGTTACGGATGAAGTCTTTGAATCTGACAGATCAATTGTCTTTAAAGAGGCGGAAAACCGTATGCACACTATTAAGGCTGTAATGTATGCAACTCTTAAAAAGAGCGAATAATATAAGAGTTGATGTATAAATGGAAAGCATATATATTAGTATTGTGTAATAATAATCAACATAATCAAGACAAAAATAATCTTGATTTAATACGACGGAAAATTAAGGCATAAAGGAAGAAAAAACATGAATCAGGAGAGTATCGCAGAAAAAATACATACCAAATGGGCTGGTCAGAATCTTATATATAAAGAAAAGACCGGCTCAACCAACGATGACGCAAGAGAACTTGGAGTGCTTGGAGCACCTTCCGGAACTTTAGTTGTTGCTGATCTTCAGACTAAGGGAAGAGGTTCAAGAGGCAGAAGCTGGGAGACACCACAGACAGATAATATCGCTATGAGTCTTTTGATAAGACCGGATGCACCGCCTGAGCGCATTTCGATGCTGACACTTATAATGGGGCTTTCCATTGCTGAGGGTATCGAGGATGCACTGGTTAGTGCAAGGGATGCACAGCTCAGCAGGTCAACTGAGGTTAATATCCCGGGACAGATCATTACTGAGTGCAAGTATTTTCCACAGATCAAGTGGCCCAACGACATAGTCATTGCAGGTAAAAAAATATGTGGTATACTTACTGAGCTTCACATGAATGATGACAATACCATAAGGGACGTTGTAATAGGTGTTGGAATAAATGTGAACATGACAGAATTTCCTGAGGAAATAAAAGATATAGCGGGCTCAATCCTGACAACTACAGGAGTGGAGCTGGCAAGAGAAGATGTAATTGCGTTCTGCATGAAGCGTTTTGAAGAGAACTATGAGAAGTACTCTGTAAACTATGATCTGACTCTTTTGCATGAACAATATGAAGTAAGGCTCATCAACAGGCATAAGATTGTCAAAGTGCTTGATCCAAAGGGAGAATATGAGGCTGTAGCGCACGGAATCAATTCTCTCGGGGCACTTATAGTATCCAATGAAGATGGCGAAGAGTACGAGATCAACGCCGGCGAAGTATCAGTGCGTGGCTTGTATGGATATGCATAGGATCTCGAATTTCTTCAGAAATACGGTATCCTGCAAAGCAGGATTCTTGAGGCATTTCCCGCTTTTGCCCGCAAGAAGTTATGATAAACTGAGGTAGAAAATGATTCTGGTAGTAGATGTAGGAAATACAAATATTACATATGGCGTGTTCAAGGGCGACAAAATGGTCAGCTCTTTTAGGATGACTACGGGAACTACAAGGACATCTGATGAGTATGGACTTGAGCTTCTGGCCCTTATGAACATCAACAATGTGGATAAAGACAAGATTGAGGGCGTCATGATCGCAAGCGTTGTGCCCAAGGTCATGCATGCACTTGTCAATGCGATAGTTAAATATATTGGCAAGAAGCCATATCTTGTGGGCCCTGGTATCAAGACCGGTATTAAGATCTCTCTGGACAATCCAAGAGAAGTTGGCCCTGACCTTATTGTTGACGCTGTCGCAGGATATGAGATTTACGGCGGTCCTGTTCTTGTGGTTGACTTTGGAACCGCAACTACCTATATTATGATAAATGAAAAAGGTGAGTTTTTTACCGGAGTTGTATGTCCCGGAATCAGAATTTCAGCCAAGGCTCTGTGGCAGGATACAGCCAAACTTCCTGAGATAGAGATCAAGAAACCTGCAGGAATTCTGGCCAAGGAGACAATTTCCAGTATGCAGGCGGGACTTATCTACGGACAGATCGGGCAGACCAAGTACATAATCGATAAGATGAAGGAAGAGTCAGGTCTTATGAACACCAAGGTCATTGCGACAGGCGGTCTTGGAAGACTCATTGCAGATGAGACCAAAGAGATAGATGTCTACGATCCGATACTGACACTTAGGGGACTTCAGATCCTCTATGAGAAGAACCGCAGAACCAAGCCACAGCTCAAGGAGTTTGATAATCAAAATGCACCTGAGTGATGGATAAATAATAGTAGTAAGGGCAAAAGAGATGAGTGCTAAAGATTTTGAAGAACAATATAACAAGGAATTCCGTGACAAGGATATGACCACGGAAGAGGAAAAAGATTTCAAGATTGATGAGATGCAGAAGACCAATAAGGGAAGGGTTTTCGAGCAGGCAGCAGGTGGAAGAGTAGTTTTGTGCGGAGCTAATGCTTATGAGCAGAAGTACTACTTTAACCCTGTATTTAAGCAGATTCCTGAGAGCATCAAAAAAGAGCTCAATATAATCAGTGTTCTCTTTACCCAGGAAGCTGGTGGAATCTTCACGATAGTATTTGAAGAGGACGGAACTATCAGCATGGAAACAAATGCTGATGAAGAGGATATCACTTACGATGAGATCACAGCAGGTCTTCTTGTGAGCGAAGTAAGACGTAAGAGACAGGATCTCTTCGAGGCTCTTGGACTCTATTACAGGATTTATGTTCTGCACGAGAATCCGGCAGATATATTGGAAGAATAGGATTGTGAGAGCGCATGGCGCGGAACAATCCGTATTCATTTGGATAGTGAAAGGAACGATATGTCAGGCTACGGCAAGTTACAGATAGGGAACGTAACCCTGGACAATAATATAATACTTGGACCAATGGCAGGTGTATCAGACCTGCCGTTTCGTCTGTTATGCAGAGAAATGGGAGCAGGTCTTGTGTGCATGGAAATGGTAAGTGCCAAGGCCATCACCTACAAGAACAAGAATACAAACATGCTCATGGAAATTCATGAGGACGAGCACCCGGTTTCACTTCAACTCTTTGGATCAGAGCCTGAAATAATGCAGCAGGCAGTAGAGATGATTAAGGACAGGCCTTATGATATTCTCGATGTGAACATGGGATGCCCCGTTCCCAAGGTCGTTGGAAACGGTGAGGGCTCAGCTCTTATGAAGAACCCTGAGCTTATTGAGAAGATTGTTAAGGCACTTACAGAGGTTTCAGACAGACCTGTTACAGTCAAGATCAGAAGAGGTTTTACAGAGGCATCGGTAAATGCGGTCGAGTGCGCTCTTGCAGCTCAGGAAGGCGGCGCGGCAGCAGTTGCAGTCCACGGAAGAACAAGAGAACAGTACTATTCAGGCCGGGCTGACTGGACCATTATCAGACAGGTCAAGGAAGCTCTTAAGATTCCTGTTATCGGTAATGGTGATGTAGTTGATGGACCTAGCACGAAGCGCATGTTTGAAGAGACAGGGTGCGACGGCGTTATGGTAGCCAGAGCTGCCCAGGGGAATCCATTTCTTTTCCGTGAGATAAAGAGCTACTTCGAGACGGGAGAAGCCTGCGAACGCCCAACAGCGCAGGAGATATACGATACAGTTATCAGACATGCTGATCTCCAACTCAAGTATAAGGGAGAGTTCATCGGAATCCGCGAGATGCGTAAGCACGTGTCTTGGTACACTGTCGGAATGCCGGGAAGCGCCAGATTCAGAAATGAGATAAACCAGATGACAGATATGGATTCGCTCAAGGAAGCCTGCAAGAGAGTCATGCTGAGTTGAATAACGCTATTAGAAGGTATTAATAAATATTTTATACTCGATCAATATTTGGATATCTTATTGGAAAAATGTAAAGAAATAGCGCCATATCACAATAGCGTAAACGAATAAATGTTTCGCAAATAGCTATAAAGGGGAATTTTAGGTCATTGACAGATGTTTTTATAGACTATATAATAGCAAAGTTAAAATAGCTTTTTAATAAGAAGTATTATCTATAAATACGCGCTCTAAGCCCACATTTGTGCGGTTTAATCTATTATGAAGGGTAGGTTATCAAATGGAAGAAAAGAAGAACATTTTAACTTATGAAGGACTCAAGAAGTATGAAGATGAACTTCATGAGCTGAAAGTTGTTAAGCGTAAGGAAGTAGCTGAGAAGATCAAGGAAGCTAGAGAACAGGGCGACCTTTCAGAGAACGCTGAGTACGATGCAGCCAAGGACGAGCAGAGAGATATCGAGGCTAGGATCGAAGCTCTCGAGAAGATCCTCAAGAACGCTGAAGTTGTAGTAGAAGAGGACGTTGACCTCAACAAGATCAGCATCGGATGTAAGGTTAAGATCAAGGACCTTGAGTTTGACGAGGAACTTGAGTACAAGATCGTAGGTTCATCAGAAGCTAATTCACTTAAGGGTAAGATTTCAAATGAGTCTCCAGTAGGTAAGGCTCTTATCGGTGCCAAGAAGGGCCAGACTGTTTCAGTTGAGACTCAGGCCGGTGTTATCAAGTACAAGGTACTTAGCATCGAGAGATCAGAAGTTTGATAATAGATTGCAGCTTTCTTTTATAAGAGGATGCGAACAATAAGATCTGCAAGAGCAGATAGTTTATGAAATGTGAATTTAGGGGGCCAGCGATTTACAAGATATTTCGCTGGCTCTTATGATAATAGGAGGAAGAAAAAGTGGCAGATAATAATCAGCAGAACAATCAGCAGAATGCACCTGCAGAGGACGTTGGACGTCTTCGTCAGGTACGTAGGGACAAGCTCTCTGAGCTTCAGGCAGCAGGCAAGGATCCTTTCCAGATTGTTAAATATGACCAGACACATCATACACAGAACGTCAGAGATAACTTTGAGGCATTGGAGTTTGTGCCTCCAGTAGACGAGGAAGGCAAGGCAGTTGTAGTACCTCTTTCAGAAGTACCTGCTGACAAGGTTGTTTCTCTTGCAGGACGTATGATGTCCAAGCGTGTAATGGGTAAGGCATCTTTTGCTAATCTTCAGGACAGAGATGGCCGTATGCAGCTCTATGTTTCCAGAAATGATCTTGGAGACGAGGCTTATGCTGATTTCAAGAAAATGGACATCGGAGATATCATCGGTGTTAAGGGATTTGCTTTCAGAACCAAGACAGGTGAGATCTCAGTTCATGTTAAAGAGCTGACTCTTTTATCCAAGTCACTTATGCCACTTCCAGAGAAGTTCCACGGACTTACAGATACAGAGATTCGTTATAGACAGAGATATGTTGACCTTATCATGAATGAAGATGTTAAGGAAACTTTCAAGAAGAGATCAGCTATCCTTCGTGAGATTCGTAACTTCCTTGCTGATAGAGACTTCCTTGAAGTTGAGACTCCTATGCTTGTTGAGAACGCAGGTGGAGCAGCAGCAAGACCTTTCATTACACATTATAATGCTCTTGATGAGGAGAGAAAGCTTCGTATCTCTCTTGAGCTCTACCTCAAGAGACTTATCGTTGGCGGCCTTGAGAGAGTATATGAGATTGGTCGTGTATTCAGAAACGAAGGTGTTGATACAAGACACAATCCTGAGTTCACACTTATGGAGCTCTATCAGGCATATACAGATTATGAAGGCATGATGGAACTTACAGAGTCAATGTTCCGTTACCTCGCTGAGAAGGTGTGTGGTACAACACTCATCAAGTATGGCGACAACGAGATTGATCTCGGCAAGCCTTTCGAGCGTCTTACAATGAACGATGCTATCAAGAAGTATGCAGGCATCGACTTTGATGCAGTTAAGACTGATGAGGAAGCTAAGGCTCTTGCCAAGGAGCACCACATTGAGTTTGAAGATCGTCACACTAAGGGCGATATCATCAACCTCTTCTTCGAAGAGTACTGTGAGAAGAACCTGATCCAGCCTACATTTATCATGGATCATCCTCTTGCAATTTCTCCTCTTACCAAGAAGAAGCCTACAGATCCTGAGAAGGTTGAGCGTTTCGAGCTCTTCATCAATACTTGGGAGATGTGTAACGCATATTCAGAGCTTAACGATCCTATCGATCAGCGTGAGCGTTTCGCTGCTCAGGATGCTAACGCAGCAGCCGGCGACGAAGAGGCAGAGCACACAGATGAGGACTTCCTCAATGCCCTTGAGATCGGTATGGCTCCTACAGGTGGTATCGGCTACGGTATTGACCGTCTCTGCATGCTACTTACAGATAGCGAGACCATCAGGGACGTTTTGCTCTTTCCAACCTTAAAATCTGTAAAGAAGTGATGAGTTGTGCTCGGAAACCCAGCATTTATGCGGGTTTCATCGGCGGGTTGATTTGTATTTTGTGTTTTGTTTTTAGTTTTTGAATTTGTTTCTGGCGGGCGTCCTCGTGGCGCCCGTATTCTTGGTAATCCGGGGACTACTCCCCTCGCCACACTTCTTATTTGTGGCTCCGCTCATCGTTCTGGTGGGTGGGAATTTTCCATTTTTATTAGTGTTTGGGCTTAGTGCAGACGTGGATTGGTGCTGAGGACTAGTGTTGGACTTAGTGCTGACGTGGATTAGTGCTTGTGACTAGTGTTGAGCTTAGGGGGGCTTATCAGGTCCATCTATGCCTCTAATGAGCAAAAATACTATCTCAAGGCATATTTTTCTGCGGTACAGAAGAGTGCAGAAGCGCGCTGAGATGCTAAATATGCCTTATACAAAAGAATCTTCTCAGTTAGGGCATACTTCTTCGGGTTGCAGAACTGCGTTGAAACGCAGAATATGCCTTATACAAGAAGAAATTCTCAATTAGGGCATATCCTGCTCTCGTTCAAAGCCGGCAGATGACAAAAACGGAATAATAGTATGCCCTCAGAAGGAGAATCTGCAACCAAAAGGCATATTCCGCAATCTTAAGCGCCAACCAAAAGAAGAACCCCAAAACATATTTTTTAAAACAAGGTCAACCACAGCCACAATTACACAGAACCCTAAGACCAGAGTATAAAGACAAGTAGAAAGGACAATCTATACATATGAATGAATTGCTCAAAGCACTTAATACTCGTTTAGAGATGCTTAAAAGAGCTATGAAACTTGCAGAGAAGGCAGAAAAGACATTTCCGGACGGCCATCTCAGAGTAAGCAGAAACAAAAGGCAGACGCGCTATTATAAAATGACAGACAGCGCTGATAAAGTAGGAGAGTATCTGCCAATGAAGGAATCGGATAAAATCAAGACCCTCGCGCAGAAAGATTATAACAAGCATTTTCTGAAAACCGCCAAGGCAGAAATGGAAATGCTGGATAAGTTCCTGCAAAAGTACAAGATCTCTGCGGAGAACACCTACAACAACCTAATCCCCGAGAGGAAGAATCTCGTCACTCCCTACATCTTAACTGATGATCTAATAGTCAAAGAATGGCAGTCTAAAACATTCAAACCAAATCCATACAAACCTGAACATAAAATCCACGACACCAAAAGAGGAGAAAAAGTCAGATCCAAATCTGAAGCCTTCATCGCGGATACTCTATATGAGTTTGGGATACCTTATCGTTATGAGTACCCGGTCAAAATGTTCAACGGTGAGATCAAATACCCGGACTTCACGATCCTCAAGGTCAAGACCAGAGAGATAATCTATTTTGAGCACTTTGGGAAAATGGGGGATGAGGGCTACAGAATAGACACTATGGAAAAGATGGACCTGTATAGAGCCAGCGGGATTTATCCGGGCAAGAACCTGATATTCACCTATGAAACAGAGAATAATCCACTCGATATAAAAGGCATGAGAAAAATGCTACATGAACTTTTCTGCGAGTGTGAATAATAGAAACGCCACAGATTACTGGTAAAATAGTAATTTGTGGCGTTTTTTATTCGCAAAAAAGTATAGGAGGACAAACAAAATGGATGGAATGGCCATCAGACAAGAGCGACGGAATCCAAAGGAGAAAGCAAAAAAGACAAATCCGTTGCCGATGAATGTGCAAGTAATTCCCAAGAAGGAAAAACCTAAACCGGGGGACAAGGAGTTTAAACCCAAAAGAGTAGCTGCATACTGCAGAGTCAGTACGCTTCAGGAGCAGCAGGAAACCAGCATCCAGGCGCAACAACAGTACTACAACGAGCTTATAGAACAAAGACCTGACTGGGTAAATGCAGGAGTCTATGTGGATTGGGGAAAAACAGGAACTCAGACCAAACATAGAGAGCAATTTAATAAGATCATTGCTGATGCGGAAGCCGGGCTTATTGACATGATAATTACAAAATCATCATCTCGATTTGCCAGGAATACGTTAGATTTTATCAGTGTTGTGAGGCGGCTCAAAAAACTTAAAACACCGGTAGGAGTCTACTTCGAAAAGGACCAATACAACAGCCTTGATGAACATGTAGATTTTATGCTGACGCTAATGGCATCCTTTGCACAGGAGGAGTCCCGCACTATCTCAAGTAATGTGAGATGGGGGATTTTGGTCCGAATGCAGAACGGAACCTTCAAAATCCAGACGCAGTGCCTTCTTGGCTATGACACCAGCGAGGACGGTCTTATGTACATACTTCCTGAAGAGGCCAAAATCGTAGAAGTTATCTACGAGAATTGCATAAGAGGCAAATCCTATGCCGAGACAGCGAGGATCCTCAATGATATGGGCGTAGTCACTATTAAAGGCAACCCCTTCACCGGAGGCGCGGTAAAAAACATTTTGCTTAACGAGAAATATTGTGGCGATGTCCTTATGCAAAAGACATTTGTAGAAGATTATCTTACCCATAAAAGCGTTAAGAATACAGGACAGATGGAACAGTATTACATCAAGGATCACCATCCTGCGATCATCGCCAGGGAGGACTGGGAGCTTGCGCAGGACATTATAGCCAGGAAAAGAAAACCCAAGAAACCACAGAAGAGATTGAAACCGGTAAAAGAAGGTGCTTTAAAAGGCTTCGTACCTATAGAAGCGGATTGGACCGATCTTCCGGAAAAGAGGCTTGTTTCAGCATCTGAACGCGGAGAAGGAAAATACAAGAAGAAGGAGAAGTTTAAAAATGAGCTCAGTACTTGAAGGATTCAAAGTAATCAATGTTAATGAAATTTCCAGCAAATCACAACTTACACTGTTCCAGGATACAATGAGATTTAACAAAGCTACGGCATCAGAACTTAATTTTCCTGCGTTTGTAAGACTTTTGATCAATGAATGTGACGGCGGATTTAAGCTTGCGGTTGAAGTATGTAACGGCCATTGCAAAGAGGCCATAAGATTCAGCGAGCTAAAAGAGAAGCAGAACTATGCAATCAACATAAAGCACCCGGCTACCATGGTTATGGTGAGAAGATTTCTGGACTTTTCACATGAAGAGGATGAGAGAGTGCAATTCAAGGTCAATGGAACATATTACTTAGAAGAAAACGTAATAATTTATGACCTATCAGAAGCGAGAAAAGAGATAACAAAGAGTAAGAAAAAAACTATGAATAAGAAAATAACAAATACGGAAGGAGATGTTTCATGAGAAAAAGAGCAATCTTTTATTAAGTGAAACAGAATCTTTTTGATTTGATTTTATAGATTTAGATAAATTAGAAAACGCAAATTATAGATGCTAAGCGTTTAAAAAGAGCCATTTGATGACTTAACCTGCTTTCTGTCGCAACTTAAGTAACATTTTGAGATAGAGATGCAGATTCTGTTTTAAAAGATTGCAAATGTAAAATTAAAACAATGACATCTCTATTTTGAAAAGATGCTTAAAGTAAATTTAAAAGTTGCCACAGATAGGTGTGATCGGATATGGCATGGATGGCGCGGTTGTGCTGATTACACAGAGGTTGAGCATTAGGGACGTACTACAGTTCCCGACCTTGAAGTCAAGCAAGTAATATAGTGCGTCTTAGAAAGTACAGGGAATCCATAGGAGTCCATATTCGTCCAATCAGGCAATGGAGTGACAAACTTTCATGGATGTGAAAGACTGGCCTGAAATAAAGAATCCAAAGAAGTATGCCGGCCAGAAAGTAATCATTGGAACAGTTACGGATGGTTATAATCCGCTAGAGGAAACATATAAAAATACAAGAAGACTTCTGGAAGAACTAAAGGACAGTGGTGCGGACATACTTATCTGCACAAAGTCAGACCTTGTACTAAGAGATCTGGATCTGCTAAAAGAGATCAATGAAAATAGCAGACTTACAGTATCATGGTCAATCAATACTCTCGATGAAGAGTTTAAAGATGATATGGATGCGGCAGTAAGCATAGAAAGAAGGCTTGCTGCAATGAAAGAGGTATATGCGGCAGGCATTCGTACAATTTGCTTCATTTCACCCGTGTTCCCGGGGATTACGGATATAGAAGCAATCATAGACAGGACAAAAGATCAGTGTGACCTTGTATGGCTTGAGAATCTGAATCTTCGCGGAGGTTTTAAGGCAGATATCATGAAATACATTTCCGATAAACATCCGGATCTGGTGCCGCTGTATGACGAAATCTATAATAAAAAGAACCGCAGCTATTTTGAAGCGCTGGAAAAGAAAGCAGAAGAGCTGGCTAAAAAGTATGATTGCAGGTTTGTTGATAATGAAACTCCGTATGAGAGAGTAGAGAAAGGACATCCAACAATCGTAGATTACTTTTACCACGAAGAAGTAAGAGGAACTGCCAATAGTGGAAAGAGAAATGTAATACATAATCCTTGATGGAAGAATAAACCGGAATTTAAAGATTCGATAGCATTACAATAAATACCATTTTGCATTTGGTAAATTATTGGATTGAAGGTAAGGACAAGTAATATGGCTTTTCGTAGGACCCTTAGTGATCTTATTCGGCTGTATGCTGATGAGATTGCTGATATGGATGTAGATATTTGCCAGTATGATAAAAGATATGATGTGTGGGGATGCTTTTAGCATTGCTTGTTAAAACTGAAATTAAACGGCCCGTTTTCTTAATAGAAAGCGGACCTTTTTATTTTAGTACAATATCAGTTCTACAGTCGATTAACTCAGGCAGGAGAATTAGCTTTGTCATCTGAGGCATATATAGCCTTCAATATTATAGGTGTCAGAATTGAGCTTAATATTATCAACAGGATTACTGCGGTAAAGTATCTGCTGTCAACGATATCAGCTTTTAAACCTCTTTGAGCTACGATAAGTGCAACTTCGCCTCTGGTCATCATACCCACACCAATCTTTAACGAGTCAGAGGTGTTGTACTTAAGGAGCTTTGCAACGATGCCACAGCCTACAACCTTTCCGAGGAGTCCAACGACAACAAATGCTGCCGAGAATGCAAGGATTGTCATGTCGACAGACCTTAGGTTTGTCTGAATGCCTACACTTGCAAAGAATACGGGGCCGAATAACATATATGAATTTATGTCCATCTTTCTGTCTATATACTCGGAGTTGTCCAGAGAGCTGAGAATAATACCTGCAACATAGGCACCGGTGATATCAGCTACTCCAAAGTACTTATCGGCAACATAAGACATTGCAAAGGCAAGTGCCAGACCCATGATCGGGATTCTTCTGGTATGAGGCCATTTCGCTTCTGCTTTTGACATTATCTTAAAGATGATAATTCCCACAACAACCGAAAGCGCAAAGAAGGCTACGGTCTTTAAGCAAACAGCTGCAAGATTGGCATTTGGATCTTTCAGACCAAGAACAGCTGTAAGAACCACGATTCCTATTACGTCATCGATGATTGCGGCGCTCATAATTGTTGTTCCCACTTCTGTGGAAATCTTTCCAAGTTCCTTTAGAACCTGAACTGTTATGCTCACGGAAGTAGCTGTAAGAATAGTTCCTATAAAGAGTGCTTTTATGAACTCGGTTGATCCGGGAGCTGCAAAGCCATAGAAGGCCATGTACAGGAGCGTTCCAAGAACAAGCGGAACTCCAACACCTGTGCATGCAAGGATTGTTGCCTTCAGGCCGGATTTTTTGAGTTTGTCGATATCTGTTTCCAGTCCGGCGCTGAACATCAGAAGAATCACACCGATTTCGGCCATGCCCGACAGGAAATCACTGGGATTAACAAGATTAAGCAGTGTTGGACCTATGAGAAGACCTGCGATGATCTCACCGGCAACCTGTGGCGCATGAAGTCTTCTGGCTATCAGTCCGAATAACTTTGCCATGACGATTATGATAAAAAGATCTCTGAGTATCTGAATTGTATCCATATATATACCTCCTAGTTAATAACGCTAAGAAATGAGTATGATGCTTTTTCGTCTCAAAATCAAGTTAAAAAACTATAACCAACGTAGTAATAACCCCCCAGGGGGCTTGTGGGGCGGATTTTACAATGCTATCCTTTCCATTGTGTGAGGTGATTCAGACACAATGGAGGATACTATATTATGAAGAAAAAATTTCTAGCAGCGCTTCTTGCTGCAACCATGACATTATCAATGGTAGCTTGTGGTTCAGGTGCAGACACACAGACAACAGAAACTGGGGCAGCAGAAACTGAGACAACTACTGAAACACAGGCGACAACATCTGATGATCAGACAGCTGACGCAAGTCAGTCTACAGCTACAGGTGAAAAGATTCTTCACACTGCAGCATCTTTTGCTTATCCAAGTCTTGATGTACACAAGGAATACTATGGATGGTACACATCAATTTATGGAGTTTCAGAGGCACTGTTTAAGCTCGACGAGACCATGAGCGCAGCTCCATGTCTTGCTAAGGACGCAGTTGCTGATGGCAGCATATGGACAATTACGCTTAATGATGGAGTTCAGTTCTCAAACGGAAACCCTCTTACAGCTGATATGGTAATCAGAAACCTTCAGCGTCTTGCTGCAGAGAACAGCAGATTTGATTATCTCGGCGATTTTGAGATGACTGCTACAGATGACAAGACAATCGTTATCGATACTAAGGAAGTTTATCCTACTCTTAAGAACGACCTTGCAAGCCCTGAGTGCGGAATGATAGATCTTGATGCAACAACAGATTTTGACAACGCACCTGTGTGCACAGGACCGTTTGTTGTTACAGAGTTTATCCCTGAGGGTGACGTGACAGTAACTAAGAACGAAAACTACTGGGGCGGTGATGTCAAGCTTGACGGCGCTGTATTCTACTACATGCAGGAGGATGATCCCAAGCTCCTTGCTATGCAGAGCGGCGAGATCGACTGCTACAACAGCGTTTCATCAGCAGCTCTTGAGGTTTATAACCAGAGCCCTGATCTGTACGATGTAGTTTCAATTCCAGGTGCACGTCTTCAGTTCTACATTCTCAATGAGAATACACTTGATGATTCTGTGAGAGAAGCAATCAATCTCACTGTTGATAAGGACAAGATTGCAGAGTACCTTTCAGGTACAGTATCTGCAGCAGTTGGACCATTTGTGGCATCAGCTGCTTATGGCAAGGTGAGTGTTCCTGCAGTAGATACAGCCAAGGCAAAAGAGCTTTTGGAGGCCGATGGTTACACACTTGGAGCTGACGGCATCTACGAGAAGGATGGTAATAAGCTCAGCATCAGCATTGCATACTATGCAGCAAGATCTCTTGATACTCTTGCAATCCTGATCCAGGAGCAGCTTAAGGCTGTTGGTATTGATTCAACACTTAGAGTTGAGGAAGATCCTGATGCTACTTACATTGCTAACGCAGACTTTGATCTTGCTCTTTACTGCATGATCGCTGATAAGTCAGGTGATCCTCTTTATTTCATCGACTCAACTCTTGCAGACGGAGCTTACTACAATGTAGGTGGATTTGAGAGTGCTGAATGCCAGAGCATGATTGAGCAGCTCAGAACTGAGACAGATACTGCAAAGAGAGCAGAGCTTGCCAACAAGATCGTTCAGATTGCTATAGATGACAATGCATTTGGATATGTTGGACTTTTCAATAACACTACAGTTCTTCGTAAGGGCGTAAGCGGATTTGCAGAGTATGTTCCTTTCGATTTCTATGGAGTAGACGCAGAGACTGACATTAATGGCTAAACAAATACTTAAAAGGATCCTGGGACTTGCCCTGATACTTTTAGTGCTGAGCTTTCTTGTGTTTGGCATAATGTATCTGGCTCCCGGTGACCCTGCGGAAAAGAGACTCACCTCCCAGGGTGTGGTGGTCACAAAAGAAATACTGCAAGCGGAGCGGGAGAGGCTTGGCCTCCTCCGCCCCTTTATCGTTAGGTACGCGGAGTGGCTTTCGAATGTTCTTAGAGGAGATTTTGGAGTTTCCTTTAAGGATGATCTTCCTGTTGCGCCAAAACTGATAAAAGGGCTTAAGAACACATGTGGACTGGCTTTAACCAGTCTGCTTTTGGCGCTTATAATCTCTTTTCCACTGGGAATATGGTCAGCGGTCAAAAAAGGGAAATTGGTAGACCATATAGTCAGGCTCTTTTCATTTATAGGTAATTCCCTTCCGAATTTCCTTATTTCAGTACTTTTGATGTATCTGTTTTGCATACATATCAAGGTCTTTCCTGTAATTGCAGATGGAAGCATCAAAGGACTTATGCTGCCTGCACTTTCTCTGGCAATACCCATGGCAGGAAGGTTTACAAGACAGATTAGGAGCGAACTCCTGGATCAGCTTGGAGAAGAGTATGTTTTGGGAATGAAGTCCAGAAAGGTAAAGGGCAGATTTATTCTTATCAACAATGTCCTTAGAAACAGCCTTGGACACATACTTACAATAATCGGCCTTCAGATCGGAACCCTGATGGGAGGCAGCGTTGTTATTGAGAATATTTTCAGATGGCCGGGTATCGGCAAACTTGTGATGGATTCCATAACAGCCAGGGACTACCCTGTGATCATGGGCTTTGTGCTTGTTATGGGAACAATCTATGTTGTTATAAATCTGATAGTTGATATTACCTACAGGCTTTTGGATCCGAGGTCTTTTTAATGAACCATAAACGGAAAAAGATTAACAGAATAAAAGTAATTGTATCTGCAGGTGTTGCGTTGCTTTTGGTGCTTATAGCTCTTTTCGCAAATGTAATTGCACCAAATGACCCATATGCTACAAGCGCGTCAGCAATAAGGTCAGCCCCGTCGGGGGAATTCCTGTTTGGAACAGATAACCTTGGAAGATGCGTGTTATCAAGGGTTTTATATGGAGCAAGGACAACTATAGCAGCTACATTTGTATTGGTTGCGATTTCATTCATTCTTGGAAGCTTTATTGGAGTCCTTAGCGGATACTATGGCGGGATACTGGATGAAATTACGATGAGGATTGCCGATATTATGCTGGCATTTCCTCAGATGGTAGTAGCCATCGCGGTTGCGGGCATTCTTGGAGGAGGACTTTCAAGTGCCATGATCGCGCTGGGAATAACTATGTGGACCGGGTTTGCCAGACTTGCACGGAGTCATACTTTTGCCATAAAGAATTGCCCCTACGTGCAAGCTGCAAAACTGGCAGGAAAGAGTGGGCCGGCTATAATGATGGCCCACATACTTCCTAATATAATAGCACCACTTCTTACAAATGCCCTTACACAGATAGGAACCACCATGATAGGTATCTCGGGCCTGTCTTTTTTGGGGCTTGGAGTTGTGCCACCCACTGCTGAGTGGGGGTCAATGATCAATGAGTCCAGGGCATATATACAGATAGCTCCCTGGGCTGTGCTGTATCCGGCAATTGCTACCATAGTCACCATCATAGTATTTAACTATCTTGGGGACTGCGTCATGGAATATAGAGATGAGGATTAAGCATGGATACAATACTTAGGATAAACAATCTCTCTGCCGGCTATGGTGATGAGAGTGTTATAAATGATATCTCTTTTGAAGTGGAAGCAGGTAAAAGAGTCTGTATCGTCGGTGAGAGCGGAAGCGGCAAATCTACGCTTCTTAAGGCTATTCATGGCTTTGGAGGCGTGATCAAAACATGCGGAAGTATAGAGATTCCCAAAGACATTTTGCTTGGCGTTGTGCCTCAGAATCCCGGGGGATCTTTTAATCCCATAAGGACTTACAAGGCACAGATCATGGAGGCGCTAAAGAGCAATAACATTGATTTTAAAATAGATGAAGTTGAGAAGACGCTCCGGATCCTTGGACTTAATGATGCTAAAAGAGCACTTGCATCAAGGCCTTATGAGCTGTCAGGAGGCATGAACCAGCGTATGGCCATTGCCACAACAATGCTCTTGGAGCCGGGGATTTTATTATGCGATGAAGTTACAAGCGCCCTGGATGTTAAGACTGCAGGGATGGTTGTGGAGCAGCTTCTTGAGATCAACAAACTAAAGGGTACTACTATTTTGATGGTTACCCACCATTTGGGTATTGCATCTAAAATGGCTGATTACATTGGAATCATGAAAAGTGGCAGGATGCTTGAGTATGGCCCTGCAAAAGAGATCCTGGAGAATCCACAAAACGAGTACACAAAGAATCTCTTGAAGGCCGTACCAAGACTGAAGGTGAGCTGATATGCCGGATTCAGATATAATTTTAGAAGGAAAAAATCTAAATAAAAGTTACGTTGATAAAGGCAAAAAATTGCAGGCTTTAAAGGATGTGAGTTTCTTCCTGAAAAATGGAGAGATCCTTGGAATCGTCGGCGAGAGCGGAAGCGGAAAGAGCACCCTTCTTCGTCATGTCAGCTGCCTGGAAAAGCCTGACAGTGGAAATCTTTATTATAAGGGAACAGAGTATACTGGTAAGTCGCCGGCCTTTGCCGGAACTTTTCTGCAGATGATATTTCAGGATGCCCAGATGTCTTTTGACCCAAGAATGAAGATGAAAAAAGCCGTTGTGGAAGCTGCAAAGGGCTGTGGCCATGAAAAACTGTCACGAATCCTTGAGGCCGTTGGGCTTGATGAGAGTCTTTTGGAGAAAAAGGCAGGAAGCATGTCCGGAGGACAGTGCCAGCGAATGTCAATTGCAAGGGCGCTGTGTTCTGATGCCGGGATTCTTTTGTGCGACGAGGCAACAAGTGCGCTGGATGTTACAACTCAGGCCCAGGTAGTAGCTCTTTTGCAGCAGCTGAGGGAAAAAGAAGGGGTGTCGATCATATTTGTCTCCCATGACATTGCTCTGGTGAGCATGCTGTGCGACAGGATAATGGTAATGAAAAACGGCGAGTGTGTGGAAGAGGGAGAGACCGGTAAAGTTCTTGGAAATCCACAACATGAGTACACGAAAGAACTGCTTGATAATCTTATTGAGTAACAAACTTTTAGAAAAATAATTGAGGTATACGTAGTAATATGACTAAACTTATGCAGATTCCTTTTGAGGAGGAAGCTGAAGATATCAAAGATAAAGTTGTGACCTACTGGTCCAAGAGAGCGGAGAGCTTTAGTGAGCACAAACACGAGGAGATACACAGCAGGAAAAAACAGCTGTGGCAGGCGGAGTTTTTAAGGCATTTTTCAGCTGATGATAAGTTGTCTGTTCTGGACGTTGGATGCGGAGCCGGCTTTTTCGAAATGGTGTTGTCGGATTTCGATTTTGACGTGACCGGGGTGGATCTTACGCCTGAGATGATAGAGAGGGGAAAAGAGCTGCTTTCGCGCCATGGAGCAAAGGCGCGCCTTATGGTTATGGACGCAGAAAAACTGGATTTTGCCGATAGCTCTTTTGACCTGGTGATAAATAGAAATCTTGTCTGGACACTTCCGCATCCGGTGGAAGCCTACATGGAGTGGCACAGAGTGTTAAAGCCGGGAGGAATGCTGCTTGTGTATGATGCGGAGTATGCAAAGGGATTTCATCACTATGATCAGATGCAGAACCTTGCCCACAAAAATGTGACCGACGCCATGGTAGAGGAGTGCCACGATATTTATCACATGTTATCTATCAGCACTTTGGACAGACCGGAGTGGGATAAAGCTGCACTAGAAAAAATCGGTTATGAAAATATAGTTACTGATCTTGGGGCGGGAGATAGACTCTATAGCGAGAAAGACCAGTTTTATATGCCTGACAGGATGTTTCTGGTAAAGGCGCAGAAAGCATTAGTCTAATAATATGAATGGAGTTTGAGATGAGAAGAGGAATTGATACTACAGATATGATGGTATATGGCCACGAAGCCTGGATAATCACTGACAAGAGTGTATATGAGCCGGGGGAAGAAGTCTGCGGAATAATGAGGTGGGGACATCACATGAGACCGGACGGATTCTTTCGCCTTGATGAGATAAGAGCTTTTGCCACAGATGAAAAAGGAAACAGAATAGCAATAACACCGGTAAAGGGCCCGGGCGATGAGCTGGGAGACTATTATGAGCTTCGCTTTACGCCGGTTTCTGAGGGCATTTATACCCTTATGTGTATCTATGACAACAATTATGTAAGAGATGAAAAAGACGTGTATTATGAGGGCGACAGAAGGACATATCCTGATATTCTTGATGCCAAGAACTATCCTCAGATATATGTGACAAACATAACTGTTGGAGATAAGAAGGGGACTCCCGAATTTATCCATGAGTCCAGAGTAAGCTTCGTTCCCGATCCCTGGGAAGCAGACACCGATGTGCTTCATTTAAAGCTTATTCACGACAAATTCCCGCTTAAGGGATCCACGGTAGTTGTTGTGTTCTATGATGGAAAAGAGTATTTTGAGAGAATCCTGAACACAGATGAGGAAGGCAGGATATTCTTCTCAGTGGAGAAAAAGGGTGTGTATATGGCCGTTACAAGAACTCCGCTGGCGGAAGGAATTCCCGGAATCTATGACAGCAAAGAGATAGCTTCAACATTCACATACGTTAAAAGGTAATACAAAAACAGGATGCGTTTAACATGCATCCTGTTTTTGTATTACTCCGTAGGTCACCATGGGACCATTCTTGATTATGCTAAGAGATGAGCACTGGTGGATTAGAACTCCGTCAGTATCGGCAATGGCTGTGTGAAGGGGTCTTCCAAAGTAATCCCTTATCTCACCAAATTTATCACCTTTTGAAAATCTCTCTCCCACCTTTTTCTCCGGATACCAGCAGCCGGTGAATGGGGCGTCATCACTGAATTCTCTGAGTTCTGTCTTAGGATATGTCTTGTACTCTCCTTCAATAAGACCAAGGAATTTCAAAATGTTCAGCACATCCTCTTTGTCTGCCTGTACCTCATCCTTTGGAAGCAGGCTTAACTGACCGCGCTCTATGAGAACACTGGGGATTCCGGCCATGGATGCTGTGTTGTAGGCGCCTTCGGTGGTACAGGTACTCTTTACGCAGTAGGAGGCGTTGACGCAGTCTACCATCTTTTTTGCAATATCGCTGGCAGGAGAAGCTCCCACGTAGTATGCGTAGGGGATAAGAGTCTCGTACCCGTCTCCGCTATGCAGGTCAATGTAAGCATCAGCGTTTTTGATAAAAACATCAAACAGAAGGTTTGCCAGGCGATCCGCGGCTGAACCATCCTTGTCTCCCGGGAAGACCCTGTTGAGATTCTTGCCATCCTCATAAACAAGGGACATGGTTCTGTTTTCAAAACCTGACCTGTTGGCTAATGGGATGATGATAAGATTTCCTGAAAGGTCTTTGGGAGAAATCTCATTAGAGAGCTCAATAGCTGCCTGAATGCCGACATATTCCGCATTATGGATACCTGCTGTAACTAGTACGGTTTTGCCCGGCTTTTCTCCGCAGATGATGATGTGGGGAATGTGTATCTCAGTTCCGCCGACATGTATATGATCTTTTATCGTCTTGCCGGAGGTAAGTTCGTGTCCGGCTATATTTATTTTCTCCATAGTTTTTAAACCTCACTTCAGAGCCAAGGTTATCATGTTAGGACCGGGACTTTCAAGCCCCCTGGGGGGTTACATAGCTCCCGCGTACACAAAAAACCATAAACATCAGTACCACTTCAAGGCTTATCGTTGATAAGATTTCTCACGTTTGATAAGGATAAATAACCGATACAGATATTTATTGATTTTAACAGAACTGCGCATGTGCTTTTATTGAAGTTCCTTGATGAGTGGGGCAATAGATCCTGCTGAATAAGAATAGGAGATGAGACAGAAAAAATACTGCAGTACTATTGAAAATGGAGTTAGCGTATGCTAACATTTGAGATAGCTGATAATTATTTTCATGATATTAAATATCTATTAAAAACACCCGGTTAGTGCGGGCTTTTCTTTTGAAAATGGGTTAGCTAAAACTAACAAAATAATGTTTGGCTGGAAGTGATGGCATGATGAATAATGAGCAGATTGTTGAGGCTTTAAAAGAGAGCGGTATGAGAATAACCAGACAGAGAATGATAGTTGCAGATGTCATTGCGGATAATGACGGAGCCAGCTGCAAGGATATCTGCTGTATTGTACGAGGCAACTATACTTAAACATTACTCTCACATGTTTGTAGGTGATGAGCAGATGCTGCTTGATGTGTTGGAAGATGATGATATGTGAAGATATCTTTCTGGCCTCTGTAAATGTAGCAAAGCAGCACGAATCATCAAATGTAATACAATTTCATAGAATACCATTAGGAGTGGCTTGAAGGCTGTTCCTTTTTGTTTAGAACACATATGCTGTTTATATTTGGAAAAAAAAATGATAAAATAAACGTATGAAGGAAGGTGGTAGATTATATGTTTGAGAAAAATCTTAAATATTATCGTTTGAAAAAGAACATGAGTATGAAAGATTTGGCAGATGCTGTTGGCGTAACATCTATGGCTATCTCAAACTACGAATCAGGCAAGAGACAGCCAGAGATAGAGATTATCAACAAGATGGCTGAAGTACTTGGAATAAAGGTCGTTGATTTTCTTGCTTCACGCAATTCGCATTTGGAAATTAAACATTGTGAGTTTAGAAAGCATTCAACACTTACAAAAACACAGCAGGAGTTCATAAGGGAGTCAGTTGAAGAATACTTTAGCAGATTTTTTGATGCTTTGGATTGTCTATGTGGAGATCCTCTGCCTACTCCACCAAAATGCTATACACTAGAGTTGTCTGGTTCTTATCAGCAGGATGCTTTGAATTTACGAGAGCATCTAGGTCTTCCAAAAGAAGGACCTATCGATGAATTAATAGGTATTCTTGAAAACAAAGGAATTATAGTATTCGAGTTGGATATAGACGATGACCATTTTTCCGGAATGAATGGATTCGTTAATGGATATCCATTCATTGTTATCAACAAGAATATGAATCCCGAGCGTAAGAGGACAACTATTATCCATGAGCTGGCACATCTTATGTTTATCTGGGATGAAAGCAAAGAGAAGGAAAACGAGCTTCTAGCAACACAGATAGCAGGAGCATTTTTAATAACTGATGCAGATTTGTTTCGAGAACTTGGGTTAAAAAAAACCAGACTTACAAGAGATATGATTTTGGTCTGCGAGGAATATGGCATTTCAATGTATCTTTTAGTCAAGCGTGCAGCCCAAGTAAAGATAATGTCAAATTCTTTGGAAAAAGAGTTTTATATTAAAGCAAATAAAGCACATTGGAATAAGCATGAGCCTCAGCGTGTTAAGAAACTTGAAGAACCATTACTTTTCAAGCAGCTTGTCTATAGAGCTGTAAATGAAGAAGGAGTCAGCATACAGCGTGGAGCAGAGCTTTTGCAGATGCCATATAGTGATGTAGAAAAATATTGTGGCCTTATGGAGGTATAGACTTGAAGTACATTAGTAGTGATACCAACATTTGGTTGGATTTTGAAACTATATCACGTACAGACTTGCCATTCCTTTTGCCTTGTACTTACGTCATGTATAAGGAAGCTCTTGAGGAAGAAGTTGTTTCACCGCCAGATTTACTGGAGGATTTGAGAAAGAAAGGACTTGTGGCAGTAGAGCTTACTACAGAAGAATTCTTTTATGCAGCTGAATGTGTAGCAAAATATGTAAAGATATCCAAATATGATAGCACTGCATTGGCTATTGCCAAGCACCGAGGAATACCATTGTTGACTGGAGATAATGCCCTTAGAAAGGCGGCCATCAAAGAGGGGGTTGAAGTAATCGGTACAATTGGAATTTTGGATACGTTATATGAAGGAAATTATATAAATTCAACAGAGTACAAGTATTGTCTCGAACAATTATTGGAACACGCGGAGAGACGTCTTCCTACGGAAGAGATGAAGAAGAGACTTGAAACTCTGAAATAAAAGAGGAGGTGGTTACGTTGAATGTTTGTAAACAAAGAAAAAACGTATAGTTGAATGTTGGAATCAGACAACTATACGTTCTCTCATAAGGACATGCTAAGCATTATCCTACTTGTCATTAGATTATCTTAGCATATCCTTTCTGAGAGCGCAATCGAATTTGGAACTGAAGATTGATTGCCATAGTGCAGAAAGGAGATTTTTATGCCGGTTTATAAGAATAAAGACTACGTAAAAATCATGAGACCACTACCGTATTATGTGGCCAGGGATATCTATGATATTCCGTTTATCGAGGTCGATGATATTGATGTCTCAAATCTCAATAATGGCAAGTGGCTGGTGAATGTTAAGAATTGCTCGAAAAACGATAAGCATCAGAGCGAGAAGATAGTTCATAATTTCTGTTATGATGACGTGCTTATGCGTGATTACAACAATCCGTTCAGATTCTTGGAAAAGGTTGGTCCATATTACGCTGCTAGTTCATCTGACTTTAGTATGGACAGCAAAATGGGATTTAAAGAAATCTTGGATGCTACATACAATAACAGATGGATGGGAGCATTTCTTCAGACGCATGGGAAGAAGGTAATTCCAACAGTTGGATGGGTAGGCGCTAAGTACTATGATATTACTTTTGCAGGGCTAAGAGATGGAGGAGTATTTATTATTTCCACTATTGGTGCTAATAATGATATCAGTTACGCTGGATTTATTGAAGGATATCATGAACTTCGAAGAAGATTTCCAAATACGCAGCTTATTTGTGCAGGAGATTTTATTGAAGGTATGGACTCGGATATTTGCTACATTCCATATGAAGATAGTTTTGGTTCTTGGGATAGAAAGCAGGATTGGTGGCAGCCTAAGTTGTTTAACTGGGATATGTCTTATGCGATGGGAGGTGTAGCTGATGTCATCTAGAGGAGCTGTGATTCAAAATGGGCATGTGACCACAGATGAGTATGTGGATGTGCCTTCAAAGCAGGTTTATGATGCAAAAGTTTTGGTGGGAAGCTCAACGAAATATCATGGTCTTCCAGATTACGCTCATAGCCCTAACAGTAAATATATAAAAGAAAATCCGGATGGAAGCTTTCGTGAAATGAGAGTATATGGTTCTGATGGAAAGCCTTTGATTGAAATAGGTTATCATCCTGAGCAGAAACTGACAGGTAATCGTCACACCTACGTTTTGCACTATCATACTTTCAAGTCAAATCTGGAGCGCATAATGGGTGGTAGAATATCAGAAACTGAAAACAGCGATATCTACAATGAATACAAGAAGTATTTGAGGAGGTATGGATTATGATCAATGGTAATTTGGAGCAATTCTTAGATACAGGCTGGTTTTCAGAAGCAACACTTTTCTACAATGGTTTTATTTATTGGTTTGAGGCTCAAACGGAGCATGATGAAATCACATTTTTTGTAGATAAGTGGGAAGCCCAAAATGAAGATAATAAATATTACCATTCAATAATGAATGAGGATGACACCTTGTCATGGGAAAGGGTATTAGAGTTAAGGGGCTCTGATCTTGAGTTGATAAAACGAGATTTCCTTACTTCTAATATTTTTGATGGAAAGACATTTTGGGATGTTGAAAGTAAGCTAGCATGGCTTGATGAGGGAACACCAATTAAAAAGTAAATATTATCGAAAGGGATAGTATGATTGATACGATTTGAGGAACAGTCTTAATGCTGTTCCTTTTTCTTTTGACAAAAAGGTATTATTACATCAGAACAAAGCAAACAGCCTACTGCAGGGACTAGATATTGTGGGGCACTTCAAACCCGCATAAATACTAGGTTTTCGTGAAAAAAGATGGTGACAAAGGTATATAAAAGTGATAGGATAAGAGAGTAATAAATGACATTTCCGAGATGTGCTGTTGAGAGCACGATGTCCTTGGATCAAAGAGATATTGATTAGGACTCGGAAGTCCAGAAAAGTGGTATTCGGAATAGAAGACCACAGGCAGAGGTGTCTGACACACCGGCCACAACACTATTGTTCCTTTCTATGGTCTTACAAGACCAGTATTGAAGAGATTTCACAGGCTCTTATTCCTCCCAGTTCGCTCCAATTCTTGATTAGGGGAGGTATCGAATAAATGTTCCCGACTCTTAAGTTAGTTAAGAAGTGATAAATTCAGTATTTATGCGGGTTTGCACTGCTAATAATGACTGTACATCAGTACCTGTATGAAGAGATGACTGTGCAGAGTTGTTGTTCCTTGTAATAACAGGAATATAAGCTCTCAGGTAGGATAATATATTTTCAATTATTTTCGGGCGCCGGCAATAGACATGGCCTGTTTGGCATATTGGCTGTTGCGGCACCCGGTTTCTTGTGAATCTAATTGTTCTGCGTTTTGCAGAGGTGCGCTTCGTTCTAAGGCGCGGTAAATTCCATTTTGTATCTAAATTGTGTTTGGGCTATGTTTAGTCACTTTATTTGTGCTGTTATGTGGTAATTGGCGTTGCTTTGTGCTGGTTGATACAGAAAAATACATTGGTGCTTTTAATAGGATTCGGAATTGGCTATTGTATCTATAGCCATAGATACCAGGAAATCATCATTTTTCTTGTTGTAGGTATGATAATGATGGCCGGTATGTTTGCGGTAACTGTTATTGAAGGTATGTGTGATTCTCTTATCGAAAAGATAAGAGAACTATGAATCTACAAATTGATGAGATGGAGCCATTTGACAGAATAATTGCTGTAAGATGGCTCTTTTTTCTGATATATTAGAACTATGTCATCGTTGGAGGAGGGGAAAATGGTATTTGGGGAAATATCTATTAGGGATAAGCTTGGGAGAACAATAATACTTAGAAATGCCAGACCGGAGGATGCTGATGATCTGGTTAAGTATTTGAAAGCAACTAGCGCAGAAACTCCTTATCTAATCAGGGAACCTGAAGAAATCACGATAACAAAAGAGAATGAGGAACAGTTCTTGCAGGCAAAAATAGATGCTGAACGCGAATTAATGCTTATTGCATTGATTGATGGAAAGCATATAGGAAACTGTTCTCTTATGAGCATAGCACCATATAAAAGATATAGGCATAGATGCGATGTGGCAATAGCTCTTTATAAAGAATACTGTGGCTGTGGAATTGGAACGGCGATGCTTCAAACCGTTTTGAACGTTGCCAGGGAAGCTGGATACGAACAGGCTGAATTGGAAGTCATGGCTGAAAATGAAAACGCAATTGCCATGTACGAAAAGTTGGGTTTTAAGAAGTATGGGACATTTCCGGATAATATGAAATATGCAGACGGATCATACATGGATGCATATTGGATGATGAAAAAGCTTTAAGGAGTATGGGAGATGCTGGAAGATGAAATTTAATAATATTGAGTGGCTCTTTTTTGATGTTGGCTCAACTTTGGTAAGTGAAGAAAAACCTTTTTTTTCATAGGCTTCATGAAATTGCTGAAGCTGTTAATGAGCCTTTTGAAATTATACAGGATAAGGTGCTTCAGCTATACAAGGAAAAGAAAAAAGGTGAGCGCGTACTGATTAAAGAGTATGGAATAGAAAGACCTCGCTGGAGAAGTGAAGATGAGGAATTATTCCCGGAGTCTTATGAGTGTCTTGAGAGATTAAGTAAGAAATACAAAATTGGAGTTATAGCTAATCAAAACCCGGGAACAGCCTCCAGACTAGAAAAACATGGTGTTTTAAGATTTATTGATCTTGTTATAGCTTCTGCAGAAGAAGGTTTAGAAAAACCTGACAGGAGGATATTTGAGCTTGCTTTATCAAGAGCACATTGTAAACCTGAGAATGCTGTGATGATCGGAGATAGGGTTGATAACGACATAATACCTGCTAAGAAACTCGGTATGAAGACAGTTCGTGTAAAACAAGGCATGTGGAAATACTGGGAGGTTCTCAGTGAAAGTGAGCAGGCGGATTATGAAGTGGATGATCTGAGCGCAGTCTTGGAGTTGTTTGAAGAGGAAATGTAATATGCCACACGTTGAAATTAAGTGCTTTTCAGGAAGAACTGAAGAGCAGAAAAAAGAATGTGCTGAAAGAGTTGTGGAAGTAATCGCTGAGACACTTGGATGCAAGACTACGAGCGTTTCTGTTGCAATCAAAGATATTCCGGAGGAAAGCTGGAAAGAACAAGTATGGGATAAAAGCATTGTTCCGGATGATCAGTATTTATATAAAAGGCCAGAATACAATTGTGACTAAAGGAAGTAAATCATGTATCTGTATCATTACTATGATAAACGCACAGGCCCATGCAAGCGTATAACGTTATTACCTGATGAGGAATCAAAGGCTTTGCTGGATCAAATCCGTCTTGAGAGACCTGATTCGATGTGTGCCAAAAGAGATGACTCATATGTTGATAAGAGAAAGAAATGTGAGGCAAAGCTGAAAGAAGCATTTTTAGCTAAAGGAGGACTCATAGAGATAGATAGTCCGTACTATTTTGTTGTTGAGCATAGTCCGTGGCTTTATTCATGGTATGAGCAGCCGGATTTTATTAAGATTCCTGCTTCAGAGATAGACCTTCGATATGTTTCTTTTACGTATGGTGATTCAATGCCGACATTTGCTGTTCAAGACGGTAAGGAATATCGCGGGCAAGTATACACTTATGATGAAATCCTTAAGATTATCGATAAGTATGGTTTGCCGCAGAATTGGAATGATGATGGTGCCCATGGTCCGGAACGCTATATAGAGGTTCATATTTGGAAAAAAAGATTTGATGGAGAAAGTTAATGAGTGAGTTGTGGGATGTATACACGATAGACAGGAAACTAATCGGAAAGACCTGCATTCACGGTGAACAGGGGAAGCTTGCTGATGATGAGTTTCATCTTTGGCTTCTTTGTGAGTTGGATAAACTATTGTAATACATTAAGAAAGATTGATGAAGGATGAGACTTTGAGTTAAGCACAGAGCGTGCAATGATTAAGTAGAGGGTAAAAACGATGCTTATAGGAATCCTTTCAGATACACATGGACTATTAAGGCAGGAAGTGATTGATGCCTTTAAAGGTGTTGATCTTATCATTCATGCCGGAGACATAGATAATAAAGCAGTCATTGATCGGCTTGAGGAGATTGCTCCCGTTACAGTTGTGAGAGGAAATGCGGATAAAGAGTGGGCTGAAAATCTTCCGGAGACTGCGATAGAAGAATTTCTTGGCAATAAGATCTATGTTATTCACAACAAAGGTAAAATTCACGATGATCTGACGGGGATATCAATTATCATATATGGACACAGCCATAAATACAGCCTGGTAGAGAAAGATGGGCAGGTCTGGTTTAATCCTGGCTGCTGTGGAAAAAGGAAACCGGAGCAGGAAGTGTCTTTTGCCCTTCTTGAGATATCGGGCTCTGGACAGTTTGAGTTTAGAAAAAGAGTCATAGATAACTCGGGTCAGGATTCAAGGCTTCCAAAGGATATAGACAGGATTATTTCCAAAGCAATGGACATGACAGATAAAGGAAAAACGCATAAAGAAATTGCCAAGAAGCTAAAGATATCAGAAGAGCTTGCAGAGAGCATTTGCAGAATGTACCTGACGCATCCGGGAGTTGATGTGGCGGGGATTTTACAGCGGATAAGCTGAGAGGTGCCTATAAATGGAACTAAAGCGAATTGGAATTGAGCAAAAAGAAGCGATAAAAAAGCTGTTTGTAAGTGTGTTTACTATAGAACCATGGAACGATGACTGGTCAGATGAAAAGCAGTTGGATTGCTATATAGATGATCTGATTGGACAGGGATATTCGCTTACATATGGGTTATATGATGGTGATGAACTCATCGGTATGTCCTTGGGCTACATAAAACACTGGTATAAAGGGACTGAATACTATATTGATGAACTATGTATAAGAACTGACAGGCAAGGCGCAGGAGCCGGTAACTTTTTCCTGTCAGAAATAGAAAAGGCAATTAAAGAGCTGGGGCTGAAGCAGATCTTCTTACAGACAGAAGCGCATGTGCCTGCATATGAGTTCTATAAAAAGAATGGCTATATCGAATTAAACGGGCATGTATCATTTGCCAAGGAGCTATGAAAAATAACTGGGAGAAATTAGAACATGCTTGAAAGAATGGATGATTTCTTTACTGCCCGTATCAATGGGTATGATGAGCACATGAAGAGCAATATTGAAGGCGCGTCTTCATTTTATAAGTTTACAGCAGCTCTTTTGCCGGCCGGTGAAAACGCAAAGGTGCTTGATCTGGGTTGCGGAACAGGACTTGAATTAGAGGAATTCTTTTTGGTAAATCCAAATGCAAAAGTTACCGGAATTGATCTCACAGAAGCCATGCTTGATTCACTAAAAGCTAAGTTTCCGGATAAGGATATTACAACAATCTGCGGGTCATACTTTGATGTGCCCTTTGGAGATGGAATATTTGATGCTGCAGTTTCTGTGGAATCGTTACATCACTTTTCAAAAGAGGAAAAGATTCCTTTATATGCGAAGCTTTGGCAGGCACTTAAGCCCGATGGATATTTAATCCTGACTGATTATTTTGCAGAGACAGATGAACAGGAAACGTTTTTCAGGCAGGAGCAGATTAGACTAAGAAAAGAGCAGAACTTGCCGGATGAAGTGTTTTATCATTATGACACTCCGCTGACTGTGGAGCATGAAAAGGAAGCTTTAATAGCTGCTGGATTTACAAAAGTAGAAGTGCTTAATCATTGGGAAGCAACATATACACTGAAAGCAGGAAGGTGATAAGGTAAAGAGCCATGAGTCTACAATTTGTAAAAGCAAGAACTTCTGATGCTTTGACACTAAATGGAATATCTAAAAGAGCTTTTGACAGCGATGTTCAGGTCGGAGCACCTTCAGCAGGCGGACCACCTGGATACATGTCTATGCCTTTTCATACCAAGATGGCCAGATCAAATCATTTGTACAAGTTAACCGATGATGGATTGATTGTTGGCGGAGCTATTCTGTTTCCTGATAAAGACAAGCTGAACGTCGGAAGGATATTTGTAAGTCCAGAGCATTTCCGTAAAGGCTATGGAATCTACATGATGCAGGAAATTGAGGCGATGTTTTCAGATGCAAAGGAATTCACGTTGGATACGCCCATTTGGAATGTCAGAACAAATGCATTTTATTCTAAGCTTGGGTATAAAGAAGCAAGACGTGATAACGAGTTTATTTATTATTCTAAGAAACATGAGTGAAAGAATGCCGTGATGATAGAACCTATGCTGACTGAGGTGGATTTGAGTCCATATATCGAAAAATACAGGACTTCCGATGGGCGACCGCTCATCGAGGAGGTTTCCGTAGGTGGAGAGTCAGGAGCAAATGCAAGGGTCTGCGATTATAAATGGGTAGAGAAGGTATGGTTACAGTGTAAAGAGAACGGAATCTCATTTTATTATCACCAGACAGGAGCAAAACTGATTAAGGATGGGAAGCTTTATAACATCCCAAGAAAGCTACAGCATATCCAGGCGCATAAAGCTGGATTGGATTTATAACTTTCTAAATATTGTGCTATGGAGGACGCTGTTTATGAACAGTATAGAAATGTACAAGAAGTATTTTACAAAGGAATATTTGATGGGACCGAATTCCTTTAGGCTGCTAGATGAATTGATTCGCAAAAGACCTGAAGGAGCTAGCTTTAACAGAACACTGGATTTGGGGTGCGGTTATGCCTTAACATCGATGTTTGTAGCAAATGAAACGGATGCAGAGCATGTATACGCATTTGATCTTTGGGTACCCGCAACAGAAAACTACCGAAGGATTCAGGATAATGGTCTGGAAGACAAAATTATTCCAATTCATGGTGATGCCATGGACATGCCTTTTGCTGAAGAGTATTTCGATG
The DNA here is from genome assembly GCF_000145035.1 of Butyrivibrio proteoclasticus B316. Taxonomy (NCBI): domain Bacteria; kingdom Bacillati; phylum Bacillota; class Clostridia; order Lachnospirales; family Lachnospiraceae; genus Butyrivibrio; species Butyrivibrio proteoclasticus. The sequence continues at coordinate 3,286,065 of NC_014387.1, read as the reverse complement.
CCATAGTCAGTGTAGATGCATATCATTACTTTGGATGTAAAGAAGGCATCTTTTCTGAGAAGGTACTACCATATGTAAAAAAAGGCGGTACAGTTATGATCGCGGTTCCGGGGTTAAAGGAACAGCCGCAAGGTGAGCTTAAAGAAATATTTGAGACATGGGCGGAAGGCGATGATTCGGAACTTTTCAAGACAGCATCTTGGTGGGAAAAACTGTTGAAGGATGAGTGCCAAGACCGATGCGATATCGAAGTCAAGGAGGCTGATTGCTACGATATCGCTTGGCGGGAATGGTTTGAATCAGGACATGAATATGGCATACGCGATAAGGAGTTTTTGGATAAGGGTCTGTATGATATTCTGAATTTCCTTCTAATTTATGTTCGAAAAGAATGATAAATGGATTTGATTTTTCTTTTAATATAAATGAGGATTATATGACATGGTAGTAAAGGCATCTTATAAGACGGACGGATATAGTGCTCATTTGGGCTCAAGGGATATATACGAAGAGCTAAGGGAAATTCATCCGGACCTGCGTTATACAGAGTATAAAGCTGGCGAGTTGAAGGAAAGATATGGCATAAATCCTCACTGCAGTTGGGTTCCTGCCGGGCAGGATGATGAAGTTAAGGAGTGGCTGTTTTCAAAAGCTAAGTGAAAAAGTGTTGAACTTATGAATACAGGACGGAATGGAAAAAACAATGACATCGAAGACAAAAGAAAAACCTTTAGGAATGAGAATAGGTGAGAATGCTTTTTGCATCGGATATCTGGTATTTGCACTCATCGCCGGGATCATATTTACCACCCGTACTCTAAGTACTGGCGACTTGTTATTCAGAATCTGCGCTGTGATGACTCTGCTTCTTGGCGGAGGAGATGCATTTCATCTGATTCCAAGAATAGTAATCAATTTTAAGGAAGAGGCATCTGATAAAGAAGTACAGAGAAAAAGAGAATTCTGGCTTGGCCTTGGCAATCTGATCTCATCAATTACCATGACAGTTTTCTACATTTTCTTCTTTGCAGCACTATCAGTAAAGCATGGGAAGTATGATGTCAGTTCAGTAATGCCGGAGAAGTTTACTCTGTATCTTGTGCTGAATGTGCTAGCATTAATCCGTATCATCCTATGTCTGTTCCCTCAGAATCACTGGTTTTCGAAGGGCAATGAGACTAGATGGGGGCTTTATAGAAATATCCCATTCGTAATCATGGGCGTGATCACAGTCCTGTACCTGATCTTATGGTATCAGGAGTGGCTGTTGGCAGTTCTTGTAACAATAAGTTTTGTCTGCTACATGATAGTAGTGCTTGGAGCAAAGAAAAAGCCGATGCTTGGAATGATGATGATACCAAAGACAATCTGCTATATCTGGATGATTGCATTATTTTTATAAAGGTCGAGGAAAAAGATATGTCAGTAGAAAATGGTGTATGGGTAATGCATGGAGTGGACTGGAAACATCCTGAATGCATTCATACAGTAGAAGAACTGGAAGATTATGTAAATGAAGTTGGATTCCTGCCGTTGTTTGGTAATGATGTTGCAGGTTTCTCTGTCGAGGAATGGACTGATCCAAAGTACTGGTGGACCGGTAATGAATCAAGAGATCCATGGGAATGGCGTGAGACTATAGCAAGGCGTGGCAAAGTTGCCTATGGCAAATTCTTTGATAAGAAGGCGGGATTCATCAGTCTGGAGTGGCTTCCATATTTTGCTAATTACAGGCGTAGCGGTTATGACTTTGATGCGCGCTGGGAAGATGGCCTGGCTAACAGAAGAGAGAAGACCATCATGGATGTATATGTGTCGGAGAATGAAGACGGCGATACTGTTTACAGTACTGAGAGGATTCTTTCTACAGAGTTAAAGAAACAGTGCGGCTTTGGAAAAGAAGGCAGCAAGAATTTCCCCGGCATTATCACTGGTCTGCAGATGCAGACATACCTTGTGATCACAGACTTTGTTCGCAGAAAGAACAAGAAGGGTGACGAGTATGGCATGGCAGTATCTATCATGCTGTGTCCTGAAGCTGTCTGGGGCAGAGATCTTGTTACTAAGGCATATGGCGAAAGCCCAGCTGAGTCTTGGCAGAGACTCTTTGACCATGTAAAAGAGATGTATGAAGAGGCGGATGATTCTGCGATTATAAAACTTATTGGCAAGAAGCCGGTGGGATAAGAGAAAGTGACACTAAAGATACTCCGGTATCAAATGAGAAGTTAATAAAAGAGCTGTTGATGAAGTGATCAATCTCACTCCATCAACAGCTTTCTCTTTACCACTGTCCATAATGGCGGTCTATTAATTCCTGAACCGATTCTTTCAGATCATCGCTAAAGTCAGCGAGATCTTCCTTTGTAATGATCCCAAGATTTATCATTTTTACAATATCGTAAATAGCTTCACCCTTATCAAGTTGCATCTGCACTCCGGGATTTTTCTTGTCAGCTTTTATGCGCTTATCAAGATCCCAGAATTTGGTGGATGCAGGCTTCTTGCTCTGAAGCATCTTAACATATTCTTTTAAAGTTTTTCCATGAAGGTTTCCTGCCACTCAGGAACCTTTTCTATGAACAATTTCCAATCAGCTTTTGTAATTCCATTCATGTTAGAATCCTCTTTTGAATTTAGTCTTGAAAAAGATTATACCACATATTGTATATCTGAAAGCTGAAATTCTGGTTGAAACCACAATATACAGTTGTCATTTTTATGGGACTCTTGATTTTTTAATATATGAGTACAAGCTAGGTACAACAAACGAAAGTGAACTTAGATTCAAAAAGAAGGAGGAACCTCATGACAATGTTTTTATATCCGGAACAGACAATATGCTCCAATGTTACATATGGACTTCTTAGCACAACGTTCTTTGCTAACAAGAAGAGCCTGCGTGATCTGTCAGGTCACACCGTGATCATCGTCACAGATGAGCTCGCCAACGACAACCTGAGCAGGGCAGCTGCGGACATAATCTTGAGAAGAGGATGTAAAAACATCGTGTTCTGTGGTGAGTCATCAGAAGAGATGCAGGACATCTTTGATCAGGAGGACCGCGAGATAAATGGATTTAACGACATAACAGGTTACGAGGACTTCGCGATTACAAGAAGATTTGAGTATATCGAAGATCTTCCTGAAGAGATCTCAATGTGCTGGGGTGATGTCCTGGTTCTTTGCAGCAACATGAGCCTCTTAAGGGAGTGCCAGAGAATAGTAGCTGAGGAAATGAATTAACAATGTTGGGGCGGGGCATGATCATATATCGTGCTCTCCCTGCATTTCTAAGAAAGGATGGTAAAGATATGTTTTTTGGAAAAAGAGAAAAGGATAAAGATGTAAGAATTTCAGAATCTCAGTATAAGAGCCTTGTAGGCGGAATGTCTAAGAAAGAACGAAAGAATTTTGATCGGAAGCAGAAAGAATTTAGGCGCGACAGGGAAGATGATCACTTGGAGGCCTGGCTCGATTTCGAAGATGACATGGATGACATGGGCTGGTAAGGAGGCAGATTATGGATAACAAGCATTACATTTTATTTTGTAATAGAAACTTTCATAACACACAAAGGTCATCCCAAATTGTTGATGGCCTTCCTCCCAACATTAACCCGCTTATAAAAGGGGATTTAACATAGATACACTTTCATGGCTCATATAGCATGGAAGTGCTTTTTTGCATATAATAGAGTAAGTTGGAAATTAGGGGCATTGGCGCAGCTGGGAGTGCGCTTCCATGGCATGGAAGAGGTCACGATTTCGAGCCTCGTATGCTCCATGAATAAGAATATATAAGGGGAGTGTTGTATGGGGCTGATTGAACTTGCCAGTGGAAATTCAGTATGGCGTGGAATGGATTATTACAATGCCAAGAAAACGAAATCTGTAGAGAAGACAGGTCCGTATACATACGATGGAACTGTTCGGGGTGAGCAGCTTTATCATGTTCACATAGACAAGGAGCATCCGAGGAGATCTACGTGTACATGTCCTTTTGCTGAGGGTAGGAGAGTTATATGTAAGCACATGATAGCTCTTTATTTCACTGCGGAGCCAAAGGCGGCAGAAGACTTCCTTAAGCAGGTTGAGGAATGGGAAAAAGAGGAAGAAGAGGAAGAACAGCGCCACTATGAGGAACTTAGAGAGTATGTTTACAGTTTAAGCAAGGCTGAACTGCAGCAACTATATCTTGAGGCGCTTATTGAAGAGGAAGAACGAAGGAATAGGTATTGGTGATTAGGAGGTTTGTTGGGGATGCAGGGGAAATATCCGGTAATTACGCTGTGTGGGAGCACACGTTTTAAAGATCAGTTTATGGAAGTCCAGAAGAAGCTGACGCTGGAAGGCAAAATAGTAATCAGTGTTGGATTGTTTGGCCATTCAGGGGATTATGAAGTCTGGGAAAATATGGATGAAGGTACTCTTACCAAGACCAAGGAAATGCTGGACGATATCCATAAGCGCAAGATTGATATGTCTGACGAGATCTTTGTTATCAATGTCGGAGGCTATATCGGTGACAGTACCAGAAGTGAGATTGAGTATGCTTTGGCTCATGGAAAGAAGGTTAGGTATCTGGAGGAACAAAAGTAATGTGGGAAATAGATTATGAAAAAGCAGCATCAGTGTGGTTAGAAAAGGATAAGGATTCTGTCCACATGAAGGAAGATGCTCTTAAGGATAAGATTGATGAGTTTATAAAGGCACACAATACATGTGCATTGGCTGTCGCATCAGGGGATTTTGTGAGATGTACTCCGATTGAGTACAACTATGTGGATGGCAGCTTTTATCTCTTTTCCGAAGGAGGTCTGAAGTTCAAGGCTCTGAAGAATAATAAGCATGTGGCATTTGCTATCTATGAGCCCTATGGTGGATTCCATCAGCTTAAGAGTCTTCAGGTGATGGGACTTGCCAGCATGGTTGAGCCCTTCACGGATGAATACCTGAAGATCATGGAGCACAAGAGGATTCCTGTGGAAGCAATGAAGAAACTTCCGATGCCTATGAATCTGATTAAGATCGTACCGGAGAGTTATGATCTGCTTGATTCAGATCTTAAGAAGGATGGCTATGGAAACAGGCAGCATTTAGAAGTTTGAGCGGCGACGCTTTAACGAACAATAAACAAAAAGCAAGATTGGAGGAGAAACAAATGGGAAGTATTTTGGACGTAGCAGACATTATCAAGAAGATCAATGGTAACAAAGAGCTCATGGCTCAGATTGCCAAGGCTGACCCCAAGGAAGGCGTTGCGCTTCTGAAGAAAGCCAACATTGATGTTAGTGAAGACGACATCAAGAAAGTTCAGGCTGCAGTAGCAGACGGTAAGCTTGACCTCGGAGATCTCAAGGATCTTGCAGGTGGATTGTTCAAGAAGTAATTAAGTGGTTTAAGCCGCGATTCCTACGGGGGTCGCGGCGAACTAATAAGCGCGAAAGGAAAGAGAAAAGCATGGAGTTTACAACAGAAGTCTGAGCCTGCAACAGAGGCAGACAAGCAGGTTGTGAGGGTACATTATTAAGGATGGAGTGAAATAGAAGATGTTTTTTATCATGGGAATTACAGATGGCAGGAAGGATTTTGAGTTCAATCAGCTGATAACCTGCTCTATCTGTGGGAAATATGGGCGCTTCAACGTGTTCATGACATATACAGTGCTGTCTCTTTTCTTTATACCTACATTAAAGTGGAATAAGCATTACTACGTGCAGACTAGCTGTTGCGGAACAGTTTACGAGCTTGATCAGGAAATTGGCAAGATGATCTCAAGGGGCGAGGAAGTTGAGATTCTACCAATCAGGTAGAATCTCTTTCTATTATCCTGCAAGGAAGTCGCACTTCGCCTCGCAGAATGTCTTCTTTATGTTCAATTTTTGAAATCAGGCCTTCGGCTGATTTGTAGCCGATATCAAAAAGAGGGGGTTCAACAGTTGTGAGTGTTGGACGACACACTGTTGATAATTCCCTGTTATCAAAGCCAATAAGTGCAATATCCTTGCCAACCTGAATCCCAGCATCATTGCAGGCATCTATTACGCCCATGGCCATTTCATCGTTATGAGAAAAAATAGCAGTCACATGCTGCTTGATAAGTTTCTTGGTGGCGTTGTAGCCACTGTCTCTTGACCAATCACCATTTACTACATACCCGGGATTGTAGGGGATGTTATGATCATATAAGGATTCCTGATAACCTGTTAGTCGCCATCTGGTGTGAACACTGCTTACTTTGCCAGTTATGGTGGCTATTTTTTTGTGTCCTTTTTTGATCAGAAGAGAAACTGCTTCATAGGCGGCGTGCTGATCATCATACAAAACAGAAGGAATCGCAAGGGATGGAGAAATGCAGTAAGCGCATACGAAAGGAATATTGTTTTCAAATATGCTTGGTACTACTCTGTGAGAATGGCAGCCAAGATAAATAATTCCATCAACCTGCATGGAACTCATGTGTGAAACTGCATTGTTTTTGATTTCTGAGTATCTATCCTTGTCATTGTCAGGATCAATACCAAGAGTGTTTATGCGAAGATTTTCCAAGAGATAACGATAACCCTTCTCTTCGCAACAGGCTCCGATGCCGTCTATTACTGGAGGAGTGTTGAATACGGTAAGGTCCTCTGCAAGAATCCCAATTGTCCTGCTGGAACCAGTTTTTAGATTTCTGGCATAGAGGTTCGGATGATAATTAAGTTCCTCAGCAATTTCCAGAATTTTCCTGGTGGTCTCTTCACTTATATTTCCGGTGCCATTTAAAACCTTGGATACTGTTGCGACAGATACCTGGGCTTTTTTGGCGATGTCTTTCATATTAGACACAGTTCGTCCTCACTTCCAAAATACTAATTACAAGATAATGGTAAACGTTTTCTTAATAAAAAACAACCAAAAAATTGCTCGCAATATTATTGAAAATTGCTATTTACATATATAATGCAACAATATAAAATCCAAATTAAGGTAAACGTTTACCTAAAATAAAATTGGGAGATGGGTTACAAGAATATCATGAGTTGTAGCGAGGACTACAGCTTTATATATGAAAAGGGAAAACGTTAACTTTGCACACAACTAGAAGGAGAGATGTACACCTTTGATGAAAACGGAGTGCTTATTAACTAAAAAATAAGAAGGGGCATTGGGCATGGAAAAAGAAATAAGGCCGTTGAAACTTCAGCAGGTAAAAGTCACTGATCCTTTATTCGGGCATTATATCAATAAAGTAAGTGAAGTCATGCTGGTTCATCAGTGGAAAGCTCTAAATGATGACCTGGAAGGAACTGATCCTACGGGATGTATCAAAAACTTCCGTATAGCTGCCGGACTACAAGAGGGAGAACGGCAAGGAGTAGTTTTTCTTGATACTGATCTATATAAGTGGATAGAGTCAGCTGCCTATTGCATTGCAATAGGTAGCGGGACTCAGTTTGAAGGTAAAATTGATCAGGTGATCGATATTTTGGAAAAGGCTCAGGAAAAAGACGGATATTTAAATACTTACTTTCAGATAACAGCTCCGGAAAAGAAATGGACAAACCTGGTTGAGGGACACGAATTATATACCTCAGGACATATGATTGAGGCAGCAGTTGCTTATGCACTGGCCACTGGTAAGGAGAAATTTCTTCAAATTGCAATGAGGAATGCTGACCTTATTTGCAGGGTATTTGGAACAAAGAAAGGACAGATTCCTGGAGTTCCAGGGCATGAAGAAATTGAGTTGGCTTTGATCAAGCTTTATAGGTGGACCAGGGATGACAAGTACTTAAAGCAGGCTGATTATTTTGTCAGGCAGAGGGGAACTGCACCTAATTATTTGCAGAATGAGATTGATGGCAGAAAAGGCCCTGAGTTCTTTCCTGAGTTTAGAAACTATTCTATGAAGTATGCACAGGCAGAGAAACCTCCAGTAGAACAAACTGAGGCTGAAGGTCATGCTGTAAGGGCAATGTACCTGTACAGTGCTATGGCAGACCTGGCAAAATGGCAGCAGGATAAAGAAATGGAAAAAGCCTGTGACAGACTGTGGGATAACATGATAGGCAAGAGAATGTATATCACAGGAGGAATTGGCAGCAGCGGATTTTTGGAGTGCTTTACCACAGATTACGACCTGCCTAACAGCACAAATTATTGTGAGACTTGTGCTTCTGTGGGAATGATGATGTTTGGACAGAGGATGGCTGCCCTAAAGAAAAATGCAAGCTATTATGATACAGTTGAAAGAGTATTGTACAACACTATTCTGGCAGCTATGAATCTGGAAGGAGACAGATATTTTTACGTAAATCCATTAGAGATGATTCCGCAGTTTTGTACTGAGAATACCTATATGGATCACGTTAAACCTGCCAGGCAGAAATGGTTTAGTGTTGCCTGCTGTCCTCCTAATCTTGCGAGAACGCTGGCTTCTCTTTCTCAGTATTTATATGCTTGTGATGAAAAGGGAATCTACATTAATCAGTTCATATCATCAACCCTTTCGGTGGATAATTCCGGTCAGGAAATATTTGTGGAGCTTAAGTCAGCTCTTTTGACAGATGGAACAGTAGATATCGGGATTTCTACTCTGCAGGCTACAGATATCAGGATAAGAGTTCCGGCCTATGCCAAAGATATGGAGATAGCCCTTGATGGTGAAAAGCTTTCCTATATAGCTGACAATAACTATGCAGTAATTGCTCTTAAGGGTGGTAAACACAGGATTGAGCTTAATATGGGGATTCATCCAAGATTTGTGGCAGCAGACCACAATGTCAGGGCTGATGCAGGTAAGGTTGCTGTAATGCATGGACCTATGGTCTATTGCCTGGAGGAGGCGGACAATGGACAGAACTTATCTGACATTTACGTGGATACTGATGCTAATCTGCTAAAGGGCAAAGCTTATGAAGAATTTCCGGGAGAAGTACCGGCGATAGAGTATGAGGGCTACAGGGTTAAGAGTGTTGGTATTGAAGATGGCAGCCTTTACGGAGAGGCAAGATTTACTAAGAAGCCTGTGAAGATCAGAGCGGTTCCCTATGCTTTTTGGAACAACAGAGGTATTGGAGAGATGGAAGTCTGGCAGAATATTTCTATCTAAAGATAGAACATTACTGCTGAATAATAATTTTCTAAAGGAGGATATTTCAAGTATGCAAAAGAAAAGATTGTTGAGCATGGCATTAACTGTTGTTACTACTACGGCAATGTTGGTAACAGGTTGTGGTGCAAGTTCTCAAAGCGCACAGGGGGAAGCGCAGGACACAACGCAGAACGCAGTAGAGACACCTAAAACAGAGACAGAGACACCTGCTTCAACTAGTGAGAGCACTGGAGAAAAGGTACATATTACCTATGCTCAGTGGGGCAATGAGACAGAGACTGCTGCAACTCAGGCGGTGGCTGATAAGTTCAATCAGTCCCAGGATGAAATTGAAGTAGAAGTAATCAAGATTGACCATGATACCTATGTAACCAAGTTAAACGCAATGGCTACAGCAGGAGAACTTCCTGATACAGCCATCATGAGTGAAGCTGGAGTATTAAAATTTGCAGAGAATGGATTACTTGCAGACATCAGCTCAATGTACGATGAAGGTGATTCCAAACCTCTTGATTCCATAACCTTTAAATATCAGGGAACACCTGTGGCTTATTCAGCAGCCAATGAGGTACTTACCCTTTGGTACAACATAGATCTTTTGGAAGAAATCTGTTCCAAACAGGGATTAAATGTTGCTGATTTTACACCTCCTGCAAGTGCAGACAGTGCATGGGACTGGGATACATTTGTTAAGATAGCTCAGACTCTCACAGTTGATATCAACGGTAATAACGCATTAAGTCCAGACTTTGATCCAGCAAACGTTGATGTTTACGGCTGCACAGTTAACACTCTTCCATGGCAGCTTGAAGTATGGGCAAAGAGTAATGGTGGCGGATATTATAGTGCTGACGGCAAAGAATGTACTATCAATGACGATGCAACAGTAGAAGCACTGCAGAAAATTGCAGACCTTTCAGATGTTTATCACTGTGCACCTCCTGTAACAAGCGCAGCTAACGCGCTTGAATCCTCACTTGGTTCCAAGAAGGTTGTTATGGCTACAGATGGAACCTGGAATGTTGGAACCTTCCTTGGACCATCTGCAGATTTTAAATATGGCGTAGGCGTTCTTCCTTACATGAAGGAGAAGGTTACAATTTGTACTGGCGGACCAAACGTGGTATTTGCTACAACCAAGCACCCTGAAGAAGCTATGACATGGCTCAAGTGGTACTACCAGGAAGAAAACAGCTGGTCACTTATTGAAGCAGGAACATGGATGCCTATTCTTGATAAGTGGTACACAGATGATGAATTTACAAATAAGTGGATTGATAACCCTAATTATCCTGACCATGATATGTACAAGAGTGCAGTAGTAGACTACGCAAGAGAAAATTCTCAGTCAACAGCATGGTATTACATCAATGCAACAGACGAGTTTAATGCAACTCTTGATTCAGCATTCTCGGCTGTTTGGTCTGGTGATCAGACAATGAAAGAAGCTATCGATGAGTATTATGATGAGCTAAATGATATTTTCAGCACAAATAATTAACAATTAATACATTGCCGTGCGAAGACAGTTTATTATAGCCTTTGAAACATGGTCAAAAGTGCAGTATAACTGCCTTCGCCGGCGTTGATATCAGGGGAGAGGGATTATACAATGGAAGTTGCGGGGATATATAGTACAAGCGAGGCGAAGAGTATGAAAAGAGCATCCGGCAAAAGAAAAATACGTACTTCTCAGTCCAAATATAATAGAAAAGAGGAAAGATGTGCCTACTTGTGCCTGATTCCGGCATTCCTTGGAATCACATTTATAAGTTATCTTCCTACCATAGCAGTGTTTGTACTTAGTTTGTTTAGCTATAATGGTTTGTCCACCCCTGAATTTGTGGGTCTGGATAATTACATTAGGATTTTTACAAAAGATGTGTATTTTGCAAGTGCTGTAAAGGCAACGCTTTTGTATGCATTTTTGGCAGTTATCGGCGCGGTTATCTATTCTCTGGTGATAGCACTTATTCTAAACATGGATATTTTTGGAAGAACTATCTTCAGATCTATTTTCTTTATACCCTATCTGCTACCGGCAATAGGTGTTTTCAAAGGCTGGCAATGGCTTTATGAGCAGAACTATGGACTCTTTAACTTCATCTTCAGAATGCTAGGAATTCCACCCCAGAGATTTTTGGACAGTCCAAGGCAGGTAATACCGGCCCTTGTTCTCATCGCAGTATGGGCCAGCGGAAATCTCATAGTAATATTCCTTGCAGGACTTCAAAATGTACCTACTGTGTACAAGGAAGCAGCTCAGATAGATGGAGCCAACTCATGGCAGAGATTTTGGAACATAACTATTCCATGCATCAAGCCTATTATTTTTTATAATGTATTGACTGCTCTTATCACACATCTGCAGGTAGTTAATCCGGCTCTAGCCCTTACAAATGGCGGCCCGGCCAAGAAGTCTATGTTTTTATCTTATGTTATCTACATGTATGGATTTGAAAAAAATAAGCTTGGATATGCAGCAGCTTTTTCAGTTATATTCTTTGTTCTAGTAGGCATTTTTACAATAGTATTATTTGTAACTCAAAAAGATAGCATCTTTAGCGATGAAGCATGAGAAAGGGGGAGCAGACATGACAGGAAAAGAAAAAAGGAAACTGGCAAACCGCTCAGTTGTAACATTGATTGCCTTATTTTTTGCATTTCTGACACTCCTTCCAATATGGTGGATATTCAGATCTTCACTTATGAGTGTTGCGCAGGTCAACGCTTATCCGCCATCCTTTATTCCAACAGAGTGGCTATGGTCCAACTACACCAAGACCCTTCAGACCTTCGAATACTGGACATATTTTAAAAACACCTTTTCAATTATCATTCCGGCTGTGACATTTGGTGTTATTACTGCCATCTTTTGTGGCTACGCCTTTGCCAGACTAAGGTTTAGAGGCAAAAATCTTATATTTAAGATCTGTGTCAGCACAATTCTTCTTCCAGGCATGGTTACGCTGATTCCACTTTATATTGCGTGGACAAAATTCTTTGGACTTGGTGACACATATTGGCCTCTGATCCTGCCGTTTTTAACAGGTGGAGGATTCTTTAACATCTTCCTGATAAGGCAGTTCCTTATGACAATCCCCAGGGATCTTGATGAAGCTGCATCAATAGATGGGGCCAGCCGCATGAGGATATTGTGGACAATTCTTGTTCCTGCGATCAAGCCAGCAGTAGTTGTTGTTGGAATGATGTTATTTATACAGATTTGGAATGATATGCTCCAGCAGATAATCTACATTAACAGTATGAGCAAGTTTACTTTTGCCATTGCACTCACCAATTTCACAGGCTCTTTTGGAACAAACTGGCCCATGGCTATGGCAGCCACTTTTATGACTATTCTGCCTGGTATAGTAATCTATATATTTGGGCAAAAGAGCTTTGTAGAAGGTATAGTACTGACTGGTATGAAAAACTAATATATAGGGGAAAAAATGAAATACTTGAATCGTTTTATGAAATGGTATCTTGGAGAAAACGATGTGGAAAAAGAGCCGCCTAAGGGCGGCTTTTTCCGCATCTTATATCTTGTTGTTAATTTTCCAGGAAAGCTGTTCATGATAAATATAGTATTTATCATAAGCTGCATTCCTCTAATCACAATACCGGCTGCATGGACAGCACTTTGCGCCTTTACCGGCAAAATGTTTCTGAAGGGTTATGACTTTACCCTGGAGGACTATCTTGCAGAATTTAAAGATGGCTTTATTAAAAAGCTTGTCTTGGGCATCATGGAGTCTGCAGTCATTTTCTATGGCTATTATCTCATGAGCTTTGCGGGAAACTTTAAAGCTGTCTCTGACAATACTTCATATGTGATCATCATGGGTGCCGGCTGCGCTATATTTGGCATAGGCATTCTTTTTGCAGCATGGACTTTTGTATTGGCTGCTCATCTGCGTCTTGGATTGTCAGGAATAATTAGAAACGCAGCCATACTCCTTATTCTGGAGTGGAAGAGCAGCCTGAAGCTTATTATATATACAGCAATTTATCTGTTCATAATACTTGCTCTTATGCCGTACTCAATTCTTGTGCCAATGATCATTGGTAATTCTCTTTATGGCTTGATCTCTTGCAGCATAATATGTCCAGTGATAAAGCGGAGAATTACTGATCCTTATGAAGAAGCTGTGAAGACATCCACTTCCACATATTGGAGGAGAATTGATAGGGATGTTTAGAGGAGGAAATGAGAAAGATGTTGCTCGAATTATTCTGTATTGATTAAAATAGATACAAAAAGGATAGAGCCAAAAGATCTATGAAAAACTAGGACAAAAGTGGAGTAACATTTCAATGGAATATATAGATATTTTTACAAGAGATGGTCAATTTACAGGAGTTAGCAGACCAAAGCATGATCCTAAGACCACTGGAGAATACTATAGGCATGTCCTCATTATCATGAAAACAACGGATAGTCCTGCACCAGGCAAGGGAGAAGGTCAGTATATTGTTCAGCAAAGATCCCTGAAAGCCAGGTTTTACCCCGGTAAGTGGGATATGACCGGTGGAGCTGTAATGGCAGGTGAGACACCGGAGGCAGCAGCTATAAGAGAAACAAAAGAGGAACTAGATATAACAATTCCCGCCGATGAGCTCAAATTTGGTTTTGAACACATTGTTGACTGGGATGATGGAACAGGAGCTATCGTAACTGTTTTTATGTGTAGAGTAGATGTGCCAGAGGAAGGCTTTAAATATGATACTCATGAAGTCAATGATGTGAAGATAATGCCATTTGGTGAATTCCTATACCATGTATCTGATCATAATGATGAAGATTTCTGCAATGCACTTAAGAAAATAGAAAAAACGTTATGACGGCAATATTGCGCTCTGTTCATTATCAAAATTGATATTGAGCAGGGCTTTTTTTCACGCATTAAAGGAAAGCGCTTTCCTAGATTTTCGTTGACCGTAAAAAGGACTTTTCTGATTTTATAACCCCCCATGGGGCTTGTGGCTGTTTTTNGGTGTTGTTATCATAATAGAAGTTTTGAAAAAAGAAACCATGGGGGTTAAGAAAAATGAAACAACAAAACTTAGTAAAAAATATGGTAACAACTGCAATGTGTATTGCCTTGTGTGTGGTACTGCCGATGGCATTTCACATGATTCCGAATGCCGGGTCAGTGATCAGCCCTATGCATATTCCGGTACTTATTTGCGGATTGGTATGCGGATGGCAGTATGGTCTTGTTTGCGGACTTGTCGGACCACTTCTTTCATCGATTATTACAGGAATGCCACCAATGGCTATTTTGCCTGCAATGATGGTTGAACTTGCTGTTTATGGCATCTGTACTGGTCTTATGATAAAACTTGTCAACACAGGAAAGATATATGCGGATCTTTATATAAGCCTGATTGTTGCTATGCTTGCAGGTAGGGTTATCGGTGGTTTGTCCCGCGCTCTCATTTTTGCAAGAGGTGAGTATTCAATAAAGGTATGGGCTACAAGCTACTTTGTAACAAGCCTTCCGGGAATTATCATTCAGCTTATATTCATTCCTACAATAGTATTTGCTCTGTATAAAGCAGGATTAGCAACAAATAGTACAGTAAAAAAGGCTGCATAACATATGGATATTGTCAGTAAAGAACAGGTAATTGAATTTTTTGACGGACTGGCCGAAAAATGGGATGACTTTGCAAGCAATGATGAATCTGTTACGCGTGATATCATCGGGAATCTGGGGCAGCTTGAAGGAAAAAAGGTGCTGGATATTGCCTGTGGAACAGGCTTCATGATTCCGTATTATCTGGAAGCAGGCGCAAAAAAAGTGACCGGAGTAGACATTTCAGCTCAAATGCTGGAAAAGGCCAGGCAAAAGTTCAGAAATCATTCCGAAGTTGATTTTATTAACGGAGATGCGGAGCAGTTTGAGTTTGATGAAAAATATGACGTATGCGTTATATATAATGCATTTCCTCATTTTCCGTCGCCGGAAACACTTATGCATAATCTGTCAACGGCTCTGGTAGATAATGGGAGTATCTGCATAGCTCATGGAGCCAGCAGAGAGGTTATAGATGGCTGCCACGCAGGTGGAGCCTGCCACGTGTCACGGGGGCTTCCTTCAGATCAGGAATTTCTCGAGCTGCTTGAGAAAGAATTTGTCATTAAGACATTCATCTCAAATGAAAGAATGATAGAACTGATTGGGATAAAAAAGTGACCTTGAGTAATATATTTATAATGAACGGGATTGCTACGATGTAGTAGTCTCGTTTTTGATATAATTAAAAGACTGATAATTACCAGAAGGATACCATCCATGAGCAAAAAGAAACATCCACCAAGAATAAAACACTACTCAGATCTGAAGCAGCGTGCCAAGGCTCTCTGCACAAATCTGATGTACGCAATATACAAGGATCAGATAAAGGAATGCTTTTCTGATGAAGAAGCCCACAAGCGTGTTGCAGAGGTCCTAACCAACAGAAGTCTTCATTTATTCCCAGAGGAAGCTGCAGAGAGATACGATCACAAGAAGAATCACTTTGCTAAGCGTCTTCAGAGAGATAATGTTCCGGCGAATCTGAACAAGATGGAAGCAATCTACCAGAAGGCAAATGCTACGCTTAAGGCTCTTGAGGCTAACATTTTTGATCTTCAGCACATGCAGGATGATCTTCAGAAACTGTCCGACTACTATGGCAGTAAGCAATGGAGAAAAGATTTTGAGGCGGATGAGCAGGGGCTTTATCCAGAAGATCTAAAACGCGGCGTATTGTCTGAGGATGGTGTTTACAACCTTCTTGAGCACAACAAAGAGATTATGGATGTTCTTAAGCCATATCTTACAGAGGATGAGACTGACAACGAAAGTGGAGATAAATGATGAGAAAAGGCTCCGCTACGAGTTTCTTAAGAAGAGGTTGAAAGAAAAAGATGAGTAAACTAAAGGTTTGCCTCAGGCATATTTCAGAAGTCTTTTTATATGAATACTACTGCTTGGGCGATGATGAATATGAAATATCCGATGAAGATACTTTGACACCACACAAGGAGAAGGCAAAAGGGCTTTTGATTTCCGGTAATTATTCAGGTGCTCAACAAGAGTGGCTTGCTGCATACCTTGAGAATCCGGTGGATATGGAAGTGATACTTGGAATCATTTTGTGTTGCAAACAGCTTGGAGATGCAGAAGGAGAGTATTCATACACTACTGAGTCATTTAACTACTGCTGCACCAGAGCAGAACTTGCAGCATATTACAGAAACCTTGGATGGTACTATCTTGAGAAGTATAAGCCGGAAGTCTCAGCAGCATGTTATCTCTACAGCAAATATTTTGAGGATTCTCAGCAGGCTGATGCAGAACTGGAATTCCTGGAGAAGGCTATTGGTAAGAAGATTGCAGAAAAAGACCTGGACCAGATCCAGAAGATCCTTAAAGATAACGAAATTCCTACAGCAGCCAATTCTGTGACGCTTGCTCTTTTGTATAAGGCTGCAGAAGAGGCGGAGAATGCCGGCGACAAAGATCAGGCACTTGACTGTTACAGGATGGTTTATGACCTTACCGCAGATGAAGACGTTGGCAAAAGAATTAGTGGGTTCAGTTCATGACACTTAAGGAAGCATACAAGACACTTGGCGCATCCGAGCAGGATGACGATCGGGAGATAAAAGCAAAATACAAAAAGCTTCTCATTATGTACCATCCGGATTCTGATCCGACCAGGAAAAGGAATTCTGAGGATGATGAAAAGATAAGACAGGTCATAGAAGCTTATAAAAAGATCAAGGAATCTGAAGGGCAGCCTATCTTCGATACCTACGAGTTTACCTGGGATGCCTTTGAGAACAAGGCAGCGTTCTCTGAGAGAAACATCTATGTCCAGTTCAAGATGTATGATGAGGAACTGCCACTTTCCAAGATGGCCAGAGGAAGATTTGTCTGGGATCCTGATATGGAGGAATTCAGGCTTTTTTCCAAAAGCGTTCTGGAAGCCTGTAAGGATATCATGACAGACTATAGCGCAATACTCACTTCTGATAAGGTAAAAGACATCTTTCATCTCATGATGCAAGAGTATGTTCTTCCTGCAGATGCAGCTAGGAAGATTGGTAAGAAGGTTCGTGAGGATGGCGACGTAGAAGTTTTTACTTTCAATGGATTTGTAAAAGAGAACTATTCAGATCTGAAAGCTTCAGTACCAATTATAGGAGAGCCTTTGAATATTTTTCTTAGAGAAAATAGGGCTGTGGTTGAAGAAATCGTGACAGGCAAGGGCCTTGGATCGGTGTCTTTCGATGAGGATGAGCTATATTATGTGATTCTGCCTCTTTTGGAAGATCCAAAAGTTCAGGCCCATGCGTCGATTACCAAAGTTGAAAAGAGTCGCAGAGCTGGGAAACGCATGAATGTTGAGATAGAGCTGACTATACCAAAGAGTCTGAAAGATACTCTCGTTACTAACGGGAAACTTATAGAGAAATTAATGCGGGCATAAAAAAGTACCTCCATCGGGAGCCTGCCGCAGTGAAGGTATCTTTACCTTTTTGGGAGTTTGTTCATTGTGTATCTTCCTCCTTCCTCTTTTTAAACTACGCGAGGAATGACAAGCTGTAAAAATCAGCTATATACTTGAGCTATAACTAAAAAGGTTTTTGCTCTCTTCTATAGATCAAATAGTACATAAGAAAAAAATAGGAGAAAACAGTGATGGTACCGGCAAAGGTGTATTTCGATTATTTGAGAAATGCGTTTAAATCCCACAGAGTTCGCGGCTATTGCGTTGGCCAGAAAAGGAATGGGAAAACTTGTATTTTTGATGAGAATGGTAAATTAGTAGTCGCTGAGGTAAAAGGAAAAGTCCTTTATAACTTTAAAGTGTATGATTATGAATATATATGGATGGCATGTGAGGACATTATTGCAAGATTGGCTAGAGACGAGGAACACAGGCAAAAGATTTGGATGAGCTGGGCATCGACTACGAATTGGGAAGAGAAAATGGATGAAGAAATAAAAATAAGACGAGTTGTATCTAAGGATGTTCTTGATGCTGTGAAGAATGTACTTAAGGAGATTGACATGTACGGCCTGATAGAGTATGGTGCACCTGATGATGAATTTGATACAGAGGCAGAAATGATTGCTGAGCAGATAAAGGCAGGCACCAGCATTGAGGAAATATCAGGAATAATCGCGGACGTCATTAATAAAATGTTTGGCGTGAATATAGATCGTATTAAGTACTTGAAAGAGGCAAAGAAAATATATGAAGTGATGCATAAATTATGATGCCATTCGTCAGATGAATTGGCTACACATGTGTAGCCAATTATCATGTCCTTACAAAAAACACTTTTTTCTATTATCGAGTCCCCAAGTTGGGGACTGAATACATTCCCTTTGTAGAGAGGGTCAAAATGATCTCCATGGCAAATTTTCGCTTTCTGCAATATATCGCTTAACAAGTCTCTTCTCGCTTAGATTCTCGTATTTGCGATAGAAATCCAGCATATTGCAAAGATCGGAATTATCCCACATTTTTAGTAATGTAGAATGATCGCCCTCGGTAGGCTCATTGCTTCTGATCTGATCATCTGTATATTCCTTTGTAAGGATCTTTATCAGACGGAATTTAGCAAATAAATACGATTCCGCGTATCCTAAAGCGAAACCTTGGCTATAAAAGCTATTGCTTCTCTGTTCGGTTTGTTCATCATATTCAAGCATATTCGGACCTCTCTTTCCAGGCGCGCTGCGCCATGTCAACTATGTCGCTTCTTCTAAGCAGATACGCTCCAAGATTGGTAAAAACAGCATTGTATTTTGCGCTTCTTTTACATCCGTAGATTTGAAGTATGTATTCAGAAAGCTTCAAAAGATTAAGGCAGACAAGAAGAACCCAGGAGTTCTTTTGCAGGATGTCAGAAGATCAAATTTCCATGTGCATCTAGCGTCATTGGTGGGTTATGAGGTTGTCTCAATGAAGGACCTGGATGATTCAGTGATGAGACTAAAGAAATAGTAGAGCGTATGGTTAGATGAGTTCAGAATGGGGTTTAGGATTGTAATGGATTTTAAGAAGTTGATGATCTTCTAAAAATGGATATTCTTGCTGAACTTAGGGCTGCAATCGATGAACTTCTTGAAATCAAGAAGAGAACAACAGAGAAGGAAGAGAATCCACAACTCCCAGTGATCAAAGGTTTCTAGTAAAAATATGCTATTACTGACATGTTTTAGAATGATTATGTCACAGAAAGCAATAATAATGAAAAATGCCAAAAATTATGTTATACTTAACATAAAAGGAGGCCTCTTATATGAATAATGCAGAAATAAAGACCATATTAGAGCAGATAAACAATCTAAAGAGTCCAAGTGTAGAACAAAAAACTGATGACGATTCAAATAAAGCAGTAAAAAACGTATTAGCGGGAGTGTCAGAAGAAATACAAAGAGTAATGGATGTTAATGATTTCACTCAAGAAGATCTATGCAGAATAACTGATATGTCTCAATCTAACATCAGCAAAATATTAAATGGTAAGGTGGTTCCCAAAATTGAGACTTTACAAAAAATAGCAGAGGCAACGCATACAAAACTTGTTATCAGCTTTGAGAATCTTGATGGAGATTACTGATTATGGCATATATAAAATCAATCGAAATAAACCAATTTAGAAGCATTAAGAAACTTTCTGTTTCAGGTTTTTCAAACATTAATCTAATTGTCGGAGATAATAATAGTGGTAAAACCACATTATTGGAAGCTATCCAATTGCTGTTTGCAAAGTCACAGCTTGGATCGATCAAACCTGTGATAGATCAGAGAACAGTACTTAGTCCGGATAAGAGCAGTTTTTATGTTTCATTTATTAAAATGTTCAATGCGGCGGAAAGCAGGGATCAATTAGAATTTGATATCTCTGCAGAAAGCAAAAGAGGTTTTTTGCGCCTTCAAATAAGCGGAAATGAAAAAGTGATTTCTGGGGAGGAAGCGCTTCAGATATCCTCTTTATCATCACGCCAAAAAACTCAGTACAAAAGAGAGGCGGCATTTTTACCAGAAAACGCAAAGATCTTTATAGGTAGTATTGCTAAACAGGTTGGTAAAAAGATAACGGAGGATGGCATAAGATGTACATCTCTTGATTCTTTAGCATCTTTACCTGACATTAGGAAAGAAGTTCATTATATCCCTTCTTTTGGTCATATGCGTTATGATCTACTTCAGAACATCGTGGATAATCTAGATTACAAAAAGCTGGTAATAGATATTTTGAGGCAATTTGACAAGGATATAGCTGATATATGCTATACAAAGGCAGATGATGGATCTTTTTTGGAAACAATAATTACGAAGAATGGGATAACAATGCCGTTCTCTGTATATGGTGATGGTATTAAGAAGATACTATATATTCTCAATAGACTGTATGCCGCTTCTAATTCAATATTACTGATTGATGAGATTGAGACTGGGCTGCATAAAAAATACTTTGATATTCTATTCCCGGTAGTGTTTGAATTGGCCAAAAAGTTTAATGTTCAGCTGTTTATTGCAACTCACAGCATAGAAGCGATAGATGCAATTCTTAGATATGGTAATTATGAGAATTCTAATGAGAAAGAAGATCCAATCAAGGTGATTACTTTGAAGAAGGTTGATTTTAGCGATGGATTTGAAAGTAACATAGTTGCCAGAAATGTTACGGGAAAATATGTGTATGATAACAGGATGGCATTTGATTTTGAGGTGCGCTTATGATTGAAATAGTTCTTGTCGAAGGCGTATCTGATGTTCGGTTGATCAGCTATTATCTGCAAAATATATATGGATGGAAGCATGAGAATAGTAATGCGTTGGGCATTACAGCGAATGATGAGTATGAGCACATTGAGAGCCTGTCCAAGCAAGAAAACCAGTTAGTATTATGCGGGGTTGGTGGTAATGGGAAATTCGCTTCTTTTGTTGAAAAACATCGTGTAAACATGATGCTTGTTGAAAAAGAAATAGCATCATTGATGGTTGTAACAGATAGAGATGAAGATTCCGATGCTAAGGTTGGAAGGAAAATCGGTAAATCTTTAGAATCCATTTCAATAAGGGCGGGGGAATGGATTAGCAATGATATGGTTGATTCTTTTGGACAGCGTAAAATGATAAACACATATCTATTAGTAATACCACCCAATGAAAATGGAGCCTTAGAAAGGGTTATTATCAATGCCCTTAATGATATTCCTGAAGAAAAGGAATTGATTCAGGAAGTGAAGAAATTTATAGAATCATTAAAAAATGGGTTGGTTAAGGAACTGGAACAAACTAACAAGTATGACAAGGCTGCAGTTGGTACTTTTTTTAGTGTAAGAAATCCGCAAAATGCATTACGTTCTTTCGGAGTCTTTTTGCATAAAGTAGATTGGACAAAATCAGAATACTTAAAAGACCTGTTTTTGCCATTTATGTATTTAGGAACTGAAAAGCCAATTAAGGAAAAAGGTGATGAGTATTATTTTGAGGATCATAGGTTTGATGAGCGGTCTGAGCGTGAAGGCGAGGCTCCAAAACTCGATTTTATGAATGAATAACATAGAGAAAAATCTTATTGGGGTGTAGAAGATATGTGGTTTTTATTTGCAATTCTATCAGCGGTGTTTGCAGCACTGACATCAATACTTGCCAAGGTCGGCATTGAGGGAGTTGATTCTAATCTGGCTACAGCGATAAGAACCTGCGTTGTTGGGGTGATGGCCTGGGTTATGGTGTTCATTACGAGTGCTCAGGGCGGTTTAAGTTCAATCGGCAGAAAGAACTGGATCTTTTTGATTCTGTCAGGACTTGCTACCGGTGCATCCTGGCTATGCTACTACAAAGCTCTGCAGATGGGGGAAGCTTCGAAAGTTGTGCCTATCGATAAGCTGAGTGTTGTTATTACGCTGGTGCTGGCATTTGTCTTTTTACATGAGGAGTTCACAGCAAAGTCTTTGATCGGTTGTGTGCTGATCGGAGCAGGGACGCTGATTATGGTAATTTAATGGTGGATGGTAAATGTGCTTGGGGGTGCGTATGAGGGGACAGAAGCAAAGAAAAGCTGAGATTAAGCGTATAGTTCTTGGCAAGACGGATGGAGTGTGTGCTCGCTGTGGAAGACCTATTCCTTTTGAGAAGGCCACTATAGAGCATTTTATACCAAAGTACAGAGGCGGAACAGATGATGAGAGAAATCTTCTTCCGCTGTGCAAGAATTGTAATAAGCAGAAAGGCTCAAGGATAGTGGCTGTTGAAGAATACTATCCGTACCTTAATTGCGTATTCTGCGCGAGTGCTAATGAATATAAAGCAGAATGGGAGAGGATAAGCAATGGTTAAGCAGATAGTTAAAGATCCGTTTTTTCTGCAACAGAAGTCAGAGCCTGCAACAGAGGCTGACAAGCAGGTAATTCAGGATCTCCTTGATACATTAAGAGCCAACCAGGATAGATGTGTTGGTATGGCTGCCAACATGATTGGCGTTAAGAAAAGAATAATCGTAGTGGCTATGGGACCATTCCATTTTGCGATGGTTAATCCTGAAATTACCAAGAAGAGTGGGGAGTATCAGACAGAGGAGAGCTGCCTGTCCCTTGAGGGCGTAAGACCCTGCACCAGATATAAGGAAATCGAGGTGGATTATCTTGATCAGGACTTCAAGCCTCAGCATGGGAAGTACAAGGACTTCACAGCTCAGATAATCCAGCATGAGATCGACCATTTTGAGGGAATCCTCATTTGAGCGTTTACATAGGATAGAGATGTAAATAAAAAAAGACTGTGCCCTCTTTTTTAGAAGGCACAGTCTTTTGACACTCACATCTTTTTAATTATTTAGAAGACGATTAATTTCATCAACCATGTCATTGATTGCACTAGCCTGCTGTGCAACATGTTCAGTATTTGTAGCATTATTTCCAGCCATGGTACTGATAGCCACAAACTGCTCGTTCTCACTTCGGATACTCTCTGCGATATTCTGGTTAATCTCAACAGTTTTTTTGATGATTTCTGACTGGCGTTTATGTGCCTCATTCATCTCTTCAATTGCATTAACCGAATCATTCAGCATTGTAGTCATTTCACTTATGTCGCCAAATACTGTCTTAAACTGTTCATTCTGTTCAGCAAGCTTATTGGCATTTATCTCAACCTGTCCTGTAATCTCTTCTACATTCTTCTGAACTCTTTCAATTATTGCACCAACGTCCTTAAGTGAGCTCTGCGTGTTTTCTGCAAGCTTACCAACTTCAGTTGCTACAACAGCAAATCCCTTTCCAGCATCACCCGCTCTTGCGGCCTCAATTGAAGCATTAAGAGCAAGAAGGCTTGTTGATGACGAAATTCCCTGAATAAGTTCAAGCGTTGTTCCAATTTCTTCTACTGCCTTTAGAAGTCTGTCTGCAATATCTGTTGTAACTGCCATAGAATCAGAAACTTCCGAATTTATTCCCTGAAGATCATTTAATGATTTCTCATTTTCTTTTGACTTCTTAAGAAGGTTGTCAGATGTCTTCTCAACAGTCTCAACATTTTCTTCTACAATGCTTGCGCAATCATTAAGCTCTGACAAGTTTGCCATACTCTCATCTGCTTTATTACCAAGAATATTACTGTTTTTAACAAGCTCATCACTTGTTGCTGATAGCTCTTCTGCTGAAGCGCTCTCACTTGATGAGATATCCAAAAGAGTTGTTCCTGCAGTTACCATCTTGGAAGATATTGAACGAACAGCATCCATAACACCTGTAACACGCCTGTTGTTCTCTTCAAGCTCATCCTTTTTGGCAGTAATCAAAAAGTATGAAACAAAGAATAAGAACATTACAAGGCCGGCTAACGAAAGCACAAGGCCTACAACACACATGATTACATCTGTAATAAAGAGTTCGTCTTTTACTGGCAAAAGAGCTGTGCCTCTGACAAACCATGCAATAAACATAGAAACAATACAAATACTGCCAGTAACGGACAGTAGCTTAATATCCATAAAGAATCCGATAAGTATCAGGAAGAAACATAAAAATCCCCAGAATGTTCTGGTCGGAACCATGTAAATAATGTAGTTCCACTGAAGGATAAGAACAACTGAGCAGAAAATCTTTCCTATTTGTAGTTTTCCATCTTTTAAATATCCATCTTCATCAAATGAAGACTTAAGAATCAGCATTCCTGTAATAAAGAAACACACATCCATGATACCGAAAATTATTACTGCGATCCAAGGGATAACCTGATAAAAGCCAATTGTCTTTTCTACTATGAACATTGCTGTAGCAAACATACAGGCCGATACCAGTGCAGTAATACCCCATTTAAAAACCGCAGACAGGTATACTTCAAAAGCAGACTTTTTATTCATTGATAATTACCTCCTGAGATAAATGGTTTGTGTTAACTAGATTGCCACAACTATTTTACTAAATTACGCAAATTCTCATAAGTAAATATCTCTGAAATTATTATTAAAAAACTCTGCGTTGAAATGAATTATTTATTTCACCTTGTATTACCTGTCTTTCCAGCATTTAATACATTATTAAGCCATCTAGGAATCAGCCTTAAGAAGCTTGAAATGACATTTCCTATACTCTATAAGCCCTTCATCTTGCATGCGTGAGAGTTCTTTTGACATATTGGTGCGCTCAAGGTTCAGATAATCAGCAAGTTGTTGTCTGTTGAAGGGAATATCAAATTCTCTGGAGTCAGACTGCAGTGCAATGGCATTGAGATATGACATGAGGCGTCCGCGGCAGCTCTTGGAAGAAGTATAAAAGCTACGTCCGGAGAGGACAAGGTTCTTCTGTGATGAGATGATAAGTATATTTTTTAGGAGCTTTTCCTTCCAGGGAGAGCTCTTTTTGCTATCTTCAAGAAGATTCTTTATATTGCAAAAGAGAATGCGGCTTTCCTCATTTGCTCTGACATCAACCAGAAGGACTTCACCAAGAAGAGCATAGGCCTCGGCAAAGTACTGGTTCTTTCCCACATGGCTTAATACAGTACGGTTGCCCCAGATGTCATTGCTTTCAACAGTAACACTTCCAGAAAGCACCATGCCTATTTTGGAAGTCTGTTCTCCGGCGTGGAGAATCACATCATCTTTTCGGAATCTCTTTTCCTTTGCATCCAGGAAGTCAAGGCACGAGGATAGCTCTTTTGTTGTCATTCCCTGGAATAGTCTGCTTTTTTCTATATCTTCAAGATTCATAAATAATTTCTCCTGAAATGTGGTTTAAACAACATACATGTTATGAATAGTATATTACACTGATACCATCAGAACAAGGTTAAAGCTAAGAACAGAGAGGTTTAAAGATGGTAAGAAAGATAATAAAGATCGACGAAGAAAAGTGCAATGGATGTGGTATTTGTGCCAGTGCATGCCACGAAGGGGCTATTGATATTGTGAACGGAAAAGCAAAGCTGGTAAGAGAGAACTTCTGCGATGGATTTGGGGACTGTTTACCGGGATGTCCTATGGGAGCGATTTCTTTTGAAGAAAGGGAAGCGCCTGCTTATGATGAGGCTGCAGTAAAGGAAGCGCAGGAAAAGAAAGGGATTGTAAAAGATATGCATCAGTGTGAGAACAAGATGATGAATGAAATGGAACAACATGCCGCCGGGCATGGATGCCCGGGGTCAAGATTTATGATGCTCAAGAGCGGTAACCAGGAAGAAAATGCTCCCAGTCAGGACGTGATTTCAAGAATGAGCACTCATCCATCAAGATTAATGCAATGGCCATGTCAGATAAAACTTTTGCCGACGCAGGCAGATTTTTATAGTGGGGCAAAGCTCCTCATTGCAGCTGACTGCACAGCATACGCCTATGCAAACATGCATGAGGAGTTTATGAAGGGCAAAGTTACAATGATAGGATGCCCAAAGTTGGATGATGGCGACTACACAGAAAAACTGACAGAAATCATATCAAATAATGATATCGTCAGCGTGACCATAGTAAGGATGGAAGTTCCATGCTGCGGAGGACTACAGAGGGCCGCAGAGAATGCTATTAAGAACAGTGGAAAGTTCCTTCCCTGGCAGGTTATAACCATATCTCGTAACGGAGAGGTACTTGATTAAATTTCCCAACAAACATTTTTTGGCGTAATGTTCAGACAAATGAGTTTATACTTAATATAGTGAAAGATAAGGAGGCACACTATGGCAACATTAAACGAAAGAAAAGTAGCAGTAGTAGGTTGTGGATTTGTTGGTTCGGCATCAGCATTTGCCCTAATTATAAATCAGTAAAAGGATTGTAGAAGCGACTAACAAGTGATAATTTTTCTCAACAACACGTAAATTATTTGAAAGCCTTTTTTATCTGCTCCAGAAACTTTTCAGCAATAGGAGTAAAGGTCTGATACTTATTCCAAATGAGATATAGCTCTGATTTCAGTTCCGGTGAAAGAGGCTTAAATACCATGTCAGTTCCTTCGGTATTTATCAGATCTTTAAATGTAAGAAGTATTCCAAGGTTTTCCCTTGCAAATACAGAGCCGTTATAGGAAAGTCTAAAAGAGCCTTCAAGTTTAAGCTCATTAAATCTGTCTTTGGCCCACGCTTTGATTTCATTGTTCCAGCTCTGTTCAGAGACAAATAGAGGTTGTCCTATCAGGTCAGAGACCCGGATGGACTTTTTCCTGGCGAGGGGATGAGATGAAGGCATGATTGCTCCCCACACATCAGCTTCCGGGAATTTTACATATTCATATTTATTGCTGTCTGGTGTTTCACATAGTACAGCAAAGTCTAAAATACCCTTATCAAGCTTTTCAGTAACCTGCTCAGTATCTCCGCTGGTTATATGATAAGTGAAGTTGGGGTATTTTTCTTTTAACTTATAGATCTCTCTGGCAAGATATCTTATCTGATAGCTCTCAGCCAGTCCAAAATAAATATACCCACCTGTTATATCATCCAGGGAATTAAATTCCTGTTCTATCTTATCTGACATAGCCACAAGATCCTGAGCACGATCACGTAGAAGCATCCCTTCGTCCGTAAGCGAAATGCTGAAACTGTGCCTTACAAACAGTTTCTTCCCAAGTTCTTCCTCTAATGATTTTAATGTCTTTGAAAGAGTAGGCTGTGATACATGAAGCTGCTCAGCAGCCTTTGACATATTTTCTTCCCTTGCAACTGCAAGAAAATATCTGAGATTTTTTATTTCCATGAAAACCTCCATAAAGCTGACATTTTAAATGTTATTCCAAAAACGAATATCATGATATTTATTTTATTCATTAGCGAAAACCTGGTCAAGGATTTACTATGAAGTCAGAAGGAGCAAAAAGATGGATACAGAAAAGATTCTTGAAAGCCTTTCAGACATGGGCTGCAATGAGAAAGAAATAAGCTTTATGAAAAAGATGTATGAAGAAGGGGATACAGATACACTTCTTCGAGATCTCAGGAAATGCCGATGTCACCTCATGGATGAACTTCATGACAGCCAGAAAAAAGTAGACAACATGGATTTTTTGATACGACAGATTCAAAAAGAGAAATGATTAAAACGGAGGAATGTAAAATGATCAGAAAAGAAGAACTAAACCTTGTAACAGAGTGGGATAAGACCTTTAAGAAAAGAGATAAGGTTGACCACAGTAAAGTAACATTTGTAAACAGATATGGAATCACCCTGGCAGCAGATATGTATGTTCCTAAAGATGCAGAGGGTAAGCTCCCAGCCATTGCAGTATGTGGACCTTTTGGCGCAGTTAAGGAGCAGTGTTCTGGTCTTTATGCACAGACAATGGCAGAGAGAGGATTTTTAACAATAGCATTTGATCCCTCATTTACAGGAGAGTCCGGTGGAAATGTGAGATACATGGCATCTCCTGATATCAATACAGAAGACTTCATGGCGGCAGTAGATTTCCTTTCTTTAAATGAGAAGGTTGATCCTGACAGAATCGGAATCATTGGTATTTGTGGATGGGGCGGAATGTCAATTAACACAGCAGCTCTTGATACAAGGATCAAGGCTACCGCTGCAATGACAATGTATGACATGACAAGAGTAAATGCCAAGGGATATTTTGATTCAGAGGACAGTGAAGAAGCAAGATATCAGCATAAGGCAGCTATGTGCGCGCAGAGACTGGAGGACCTTAAGGCTGATGAATATAAGCTTGGCGGCGGAGTAGTAGATCCACTTCCGGAGGATGCACCTTTCTTTGTAAAAGATTACTATGACTACTACAAGACCGACAGAGGTTACCACAAGAGAAGTCTTAATTCCAACGGCGGCTGGAACGTGATCGGTTGTGAGTCTTTCGTTAATCAACCAATCCTTAAGTACAGCAATGAAATCAGAAGTGCAGTTTTACTTGTCCATGGAGAAAAGGCACACTCATGTTATTTCTCAAAAGATGCTTATGCAGATATGATCAGAGACAGCAAGTATGCAGATAACAAGGAACTTATGATAATTCCTGATGCTGTACATACAGATTTATATGATGGCGGTGATAAGGATTATATTCCTTTTAACAAGTTGGAGAGCTTCTTTAAGGAGAATCTGAAGTAAAGAGAAAACTGATCGGCAAGCGGGTGTTTACAGTTATTGGATTTCCGGTTTTGGCAGTGCTCATTTCAGGGAAAGCTTAAGCAACAATTCTTAACATAAATGCTTCTTAAATGTTAATACTGATTGGTGGACACCTGCTGATTTGCACAATAGAATTATGTTAAAATAAATTGCAAAGGTGGGATTGGTATGAGAAAACACTATTTGGACAACATTCGCTGGATAACTGTCGTCATCGTTGTAATCTATCATGTGTTATATATGTATAACGCTGAGGGCATTCTTGGCGGTCTGGGAAAAATTACACATCTGCCGGTTCAGTATTACGACATTTATCAGTATCTGGTCTATCCATGGTTTATGCCGGTTCTTTTCGTGGTTTCCGGAATAAGTGCCAGATTATCTTTGGATTCACATTCGGATAAGGAGTTCATAAAGTCCAGAACTTTGAAACTTCTTGTTCCATCAACAATAGGTCTTTTTGTATTTCAATTCATTCAAGGGTATGTGAGCATGTCATTTGGAGGCGGTTTTGACGGGCTTGCCTCTGCGGGAGTTCCGAAGCCTGTTATCTATCTGATTATGGTTGCCTCCGGAAGCGGAGTGCTCTGGTTTATGCATCTTCTGTGGATTTACAGCGTGCTTCTAGTAGCTATAAGAAAGATTGAAAAAGGGAAACTGCTGGCAGCCGGGGCCAGGACTCCACTGTGGCTGATTGCAATGTTTGTTTTTCCAATCTGGGGCGCAGCGCAGATTCTTAATATGCCTATTATTTCAGTTTACAGAATTGCATTTTATTTCGTGTTCTTCATGCTTGGCTATTTCGTGTTCTCAAATGATGAGGTAATCGAGAGAATAAAGAAGATAGCAGTGCCTTTGATAGTGGTGGCTGTAGTGATATGTGTGGCTTTTGCTGCCATGTATTTTGGCGATAACTATGCAGATAAGCCAATTAACAGAGGCTTTTTATATGCGCTTGATGCATACGTTGGATCACTGGCAATGCTGGCCGGGATGGCACGCTTTGGGGATGTTTCAGGTTCTTTATCCAAATGGATGTCAGCTCATAGCTTCGGATTATATGTATTCCATTACCTTGGAATCTCTTCAGTGGCTCTGATCTTTGCTAAGCCGGGGCTCTTACCTGCTCCTGTATGCTACATTTTAAGCCTTGTGGCAGGATTTGCTTTCGGATATGGCCTATATGCCATCATTTCACGGATTCCGTTTTTCAGGTGGGCAGTGCTTGGAATTAAAAAGGAGAAATAAGCTATGTTCAAGGATAATCTGGTTCAGATGCGAAAAGTATTACGGATGACTCAGGAGGATGTTGCAGAAAAGCTTGGTGTCACGAGGCAATCTGTTGCCAAATGGGAATCCGGAGAGAGCATTCCCGATCTTGATAAATGCAAGCAGCTTGCTGATATTTTCGGAGTGTCTTTGGATGATCTGGCCAATTATGAGCCTGAAGAAAATATGGGTTTTGCTGTTCCTCCTAAGGGCAAGCACCTCTTTGGTCTTGTGACAGTGGGAGATAAGGGACAGATAGTGATTCCCGCCAAGGCCAGAAAGCTGTTTGATATATCTCCCGGAGACCAGATGGTTGTTCTGGGAGATGAAGGACAGGGAATTGCCATAGTCAAAGCCGAAAACTTCCTGTCACTAGCCGGTATGATTGCTAAACTCAAATGAGTCAATGTTAAACATTTTGTGTTAGGAGTGCTTTGCTATGAACAAGAATGAGAGCAAGTATTTTAAGTCTGCGGAAAAAATGCATACAGCGTTATTAACACTTCTTGACAGTAAAGATTTTGAACTCATTTCTGTTAAGGAGATATGTGAAAACGCTGGCGTTAACAGATCCACCTTTTATCTTCACTATGATAATGTAAATGATCTTCTGCAGGAAACGGTGGAAGCTGTATATAAAGATTTCTTTGGGCGCTTTGGTGCTGAGGGGCCTGGAGCACTTGATATTGATGAAAAAAATGAGGATGAGTTGTTCCTTGTAACACCCAAGTATCTGATGCCATATCTGGATTTTGTGGAAGAGAACCGCAAGCTCTTTTATCTGATGTATGAAAAGAACGAGATGATGGGCGCAGAAAAGACCTATGAAACCTGGTTTAAAACAATATTCGGCCCCATTCTTACAAGGTTTGGAGTTCCCCAAAAAGAACAGCCACTTATCATGGTCTTTTATCTTAAGGGCATTATCGGAGTTGTCACTGAGTGGGTTAGAGGCGGATGCTCCGAGTCAAAAGATGAGATCATAAGCGTCATACAGAAGTGTATCATCAAGCCATAACGCAGTATACAGATAATTGCTAAGCTGTAGTGGCATATCAAAATGAACTATCAAAATACCTTATATTCGTGCTTAACATCAAATTTTTTTTCTATGGCATTCATCATGATATTCATGGTCAGATTGGCCTTCTTCTCAATATCATAATGGATGGTCTTAAGATCCTTGAAATAAATATGAGGATTATCTTCACCGGAAACTACAACCAGGTCCTTGCATTTGGCATTCTGACGGATTATCATTCCCAGCTGCATACCATAAACAAGGACCTTTTTGCCCTTTAGCATAGAATAGTCACTGCCTTCTAAATCTGAGAAAAAGAAAACATTTTCTCTTGGAAGATCTGCCAGCAGGTAATCGCAATATCTTTTATTGTTGTACTTATCAATAACAAGGCAGTAATCCTCACCCAGAATCTCTTTGGCCTGTGAAGCGATACTTTCCATATCAGTATGTATCTGATAAAAAAGAAAATCATTGATCATCATGTCAAGGCATAGGATAGGAATAAAGTACTGTCCGGACATCTGCTTGAACACAGATTCTTCCAGGTCTATAGCTATTATTCCATCCAGACCATCTATGGGCTTCTGATATTCCGCTGTAAATTCAAGAGGAATGAGCTGGCAGTTGAATCCAATCCTGAAAAACCTGCCGGCCAAAAGATTTATAAGAGAGAGAATCTCTGCGTTTCTGGAGGGAGTATCCGCCATAAGCGTATACATGACGCCGATAGTATAGGCACCCTTTCTTGCATCTATATTCTTGTACTTCTCAGGAATACTGTAGTTGAGCAGATTTGCAACCTGCAATACTTTCTTTCTGGTTACATCACTTATCTTGGTATCCTTTTTGTCATTAAGTACATATGAAACTGTAGCTACCGATACACCGGCCTTAGCAGCAATATCCCGGACAGTAGCTTTCTTTTCGTTGGCCATGATTATACGTCCTCTATAATTAAATTCTAGGTTAACAAGTTAAGCTAATGATAGCAGAGCTATCAGATATTGACAAGAGAAATCTAAAGTGATATTACTAATTTAACAGTTAAGTTAACAAACTTAACATAATGATGCAACTGACAAAAACAAAGCTAAATGCTTATGCAAACGGAGGACAAAGCATGAAAAAGAATGGATTTGCAGCAAGAGTTTTAACCGGTACGATGGCAACATTATTTGTATTTTGCGGACTTGCAGGATGCGGAGAGAAAGAGGTGCAGGAGGCACCCAAGGAAGAAATTACTGTTACTTTTATGAATCAGGATACGACTCTTGGTACAGTTAATGCTGTAGCAGGTGAACTTTTGGATAAAGCTTCTTATGAAGCATTTGAACAGACAGAAGATGCTGAG
This sequence comes from Butyrivibrio proteoclasticus B316, assembly GCF_000145035.1. Classification (NCBI taxonomy): domain Bacteria; kingdom Bacillati; phylum Bacillota; class Clostridia; order Lachnospirales; family Lachnospiraceae; genus Butyrivibrio; species Butyrivibrio proteoclasticus. The sequence goes on along the minus strand of NC_014387.1, from coordinate 3,253,728 downwards.
TTTAATGGCTGGTTTGAAACTCCATCTTATCTTGAAACCAGCAAAAAAGACCTTTCTGTAGATACCTTTGAGAAAGATACAACTCTTTACGGAGATTTTAGAGCTAATAGTGTTGCAGAAGATACAAGACACTGGTATATCGCAGGTTCATCCAAGAAAGGAACACTTGCGCTTAACAACTGGGCAGGAAGCCTGAGCGATGAAGAAAAAGCTACATTTGAACTGGTTCCAACCGGAAATGCAACTAATGAATTTGCTCTGACTATAGATCTTTTTGAGGGTGATGAATTTCAGATCATAGCAGACTGGTCATGGGATACACAGAAGGGCTTTGGTAAATTTACACAAATAGATGAGTCTCAGATGGAAAACGCCGGAGGCCTTGCCGGAACAGATGACAAAGCAAATGTTAAGGTTCTGACTGATGGTAACTATACAATTACTCTTACAACAAATCCTGATAATCAGGCGCAGGATACTCTTTCAATAGTAAGAAATTCTGATCCATTGACTGATGGAACAGAAAATCAGTAAAAGGAGCTGTTTAATGAATCAGTTTGCACTTTTACACATTACAGATTCGGAATACTGTTTTCCTGTATCTGAAAATGAAATTGTCATAAGGCTTCGTACAGCTAAAAATGACATTGAAAGAGCATATATCATCTACGAAAGCAAATATGTTATTGGCAATAGTCAGCAAAAGCTTCAGATGAAAAAGGAACTTTCAGGAGAGCTTTACGACTATTACTCTATCAGGCTTAAATTGGAAGACACCAGACTTGCCTATGTCTTTTACCTTTATGATGGAAAAGAGTATTACTATTTTTCTGAGGATGGCGCAACACTCACATATGATTTCACCAAGGGCTTTTACAATTTCTTCCAGTATCCCTACATTAACAGCGCCGATATCTTAAAAAAAGAAGAGTGGTTATCACAGGCCAGCTTTTATCAGATCTTTATCGACAGATTCTGCATGGCAGATGGAAACAAAGATAAGAACTATATTAACCTTAAGTGGGGCGACATTCCTAATGCCAAGAGTTTTGCGGGTGGCGATCTGAAAGGGATCATCTCCAAACTCGAATATATAAAGTCACTTGGATGTGATGCTCTTTACCTTACACCTATTTTCAAATCTCCGTCCAACCACAAGTATGATATTGTGGATTACTTTGAAGTAGATCCAAATTTTGGGGATGAGACAGATCTTACGAATCTGGTAAAAGAACTACATAACAGGGGAATGAAGCTGGTTCTGGATGCAGTTTTTAACCACGTAAGTGAGCTTAACGATAAATTCCAAGATGTAATATCAAAGGGAAAAGAGTCTGAGTATTACGACTGGTTTGTTATAAAAGGCGATTATCCTTGTGCTTCGCCGCTGAACTATGAGGTTTTTGCAGGATGTACATATATGCCCAAGTGGAATACATCAAACGTCCAAGTTCAAGATTATCTTATCTCTATCGCTACCTATTATATCAGGGAGTTTGACATAGATGGGTGGAGACTGGATGTATCTGATGAAATCAGCCATGATTTCTGGAGAAGGTTTCGAAAGGAAATTAAAGCAGCCAAAGAATCGGCAGTGATCATAGGCGAAAACTGGCATAATGCAAGTAATTACCTTAGGGGCGATCAGTACGACAGCATTATGAATTATGCATTTACTAAGGCTGCCTTAGATTATTTTGCTTATGGACAGTTGGATGCTCAGGGAATGGCCAATAAACTTAACGATATCCTGGCCAGAAATACTGATACCGTTAATGACATGATGCTTAACCTCCTTGATAGTCATGACACAGACAGATTTTTTAGCGAAGTTCATGAGGATAGAAAGAAACTTAAGGCTGCGCTGGCTCTTTTGTATTTGTTTCCTGGTGCGCCATCGATTTTTTATGGAACGGAGTGCTATACTGTTGGAGGCTATGATCCGGACTGCAGAAGATGCATGGATTTTGCAAAAGATAAAGAGGATACTCTTAATGACTATATAAAACAGTTGGCAGATATAAGAAAAAAGTGCAGCTTCCAGTTTAGCGGCACCCATATTTTTGCTTCGGAGGATAAAAAGCTCTTTTGCCTAAAGAGGCAGGGCAGAAATGGTGACGTGATGCTGTATATAAATGAATCAGAAAGCATTGGAAAAGAAAAAGATATTCAGGTAGCACCTGGAGACTTCAGATTATTTGTTTGTGGAGGAGAAGTTTTATGAAAGGTTTAAAAAATGCGTTCGCACTGCTTTTAATATCATCACTTGGTGTTTGCATGACAGCGTGTGGAAGTGATAACGTCAAGCAGGTTAAGTCAGCAGCTGATTCTGCAAATGGTGAGGTGATCACACTGCGTATTCTTGAAAATGATACTGCCAAGCAGGAGGGATACCTTGATGAACTCTTGTCCGCTTTTAATGAAGCGTATAAAGATAAAGGAATTCAGGCGGTTGATGCGAACATGGAGGAATATAGCAACCTTGCTGAAAACGGCCCTTATGGCTACGGCCCTGATGTGCTTTATCAGGCCAACGATAAGCTGATGGCCTACGCAGAAGATAAGCACATTCTGGCTCTTAACAGGGATGATTTTGAGTGTGCAAGCCTTATCCCGGAAGAAGCCTGGGATGCCTTTACCATAGCAGTTGATGGCAAACAGTACACTTGCGCCATTCCTGTTAATGTTCAGGAGCCCATGCTCTTTTATAGAAAAGATAAGCTGCCTGAAGACTGGGAATCACAGTGGGATGAGGATGGGGACAAGACTCCGGATTTCCTTCAGAACTGGAGCAGTTTGTACCAGTATTCCCAGCAAATTGTGGAGACATCTGATGGCCAGAACTATGGACTTGTTGCCTCCTGCAAGGATCTTTATATGATGGCACAGTTTGACTTTTCCTATGGCGGATATGTTTTTGGAAAAGATGAAAATGGCCTTACAAATGCAGAGGATGTCGGCTTTGGTAAAGGTGATGCTGCCAAGGGGATGTTAGGTCTTCGCCAGTTTGCAGGCCTTATGAATGAAGAGTGCATTGATGATTCTATTTCTCAGAACAGATATGCCAAGGTAGCTGATGGTACATATTTTTGCTCTATTTCAACTCCGGATACATATGTTCTTTTCCATGACAGGCTTGCAGATGTATATAAAGCTGAGGGAAGTAGCGATGAAGAAGCTGACCAGAAAGCTACTGAGAATCTGGGAATGGTTGAACTTCCTGGAAAAATGCCGGCTGATGGGGACTTAAGTAAAAAAGGAGATACCGTTGATACTGTAGTAATGGGTGGCGTTAACGGCTATGGAATCAGTGCTTATACAGAACACAGAGAAGCCTGCATTGAGTTCGTAAACTTTGCTACAAGTAGAGAAATGATAAAGAGAAGAGCAGAGATTCTTGGAGTTGCGCCAACAAGGTCAGATGTAGCAGAGGAAATGGGTGGAACAACAAGTATGATCTTTGAAAGTCTTAATGCCGGACATATAAGTCTTATGCCGTCTGTTAAGGCTGTTGATCAGATATGGGATCCGATGGGTACCCTTCTTAGTGATGTTGCCAAGGATGCCTTTAGAGAGAAAAAAGGTGAAACTGTCAAATATGCAGATGAAGCTTCCATGCAGGAAGCGCTGGATAAGGCATCAAAGAGTATCTACGATGCTATTTATACTTTGTCTAATTAAGGGAGCTCAACATGAATTCAAGAAATATTAAGACAAAATGCTCCTACGTTATAATGGGACTTGGGCAATTCCTGTACGGGCAGAGAATAAAGGGAATGCTTTATATGGCAGTACTTGCCTTATATTTGTGGTATCTTTTTACCGTCGGATTTGGAGATATGGCAGGTTTTTTTACCCTTGGAACTGTGGAGGGTGATCCATGGCTTGGCACAAAGGGTGATGATTCTATCATCATGATGTTAAGGGGAATACTGGCATTTCTGATACTTATTTCAGTAATCGTGTTTTATCTCTCTAACATAAAAGATGTTAAGAACACAGAAAAGCTAGTGGAGCAGGGCAAGCCTGTTCCCGGCTTTTTAGCATCATTGATGCTGTTTGTGGATAAAAAGTTTTATGTTGTGGCTCTGTTTCTTCCGGTTGCGGGAGTTGCACTGTTCAACGTGCTTCCTATTATTTTCATGATCCTTATTGCCTTTACAAATTATGGTGGGGATATCGTTCCTCCCAAGCTAGTGGACTGGATAGGATTTGGGAATTTTATACAGATCTTTTCCCTGTCAGGAATAAAGGATACCTTTCTAAAGATACTTGGATGGAATGTGATCTGGGCAGTGTGCGCAACGACTCTTAACTATTTTGGAGGATTATTTCTGGCACTTCTTCTAAATAAGAAATGTGTTAGGGGAAAGACCTTTTGGAGAGCCTTCCCTATTCTTGCATACGCCGTTCCGGGATTTATTACCCTTTTGGGATTCAAGTTCATGTTCTCTTATGGCGGACCTATCAATTACTACCTGAAAGTTATGGGACTTGCGCCGGTGGGATTTTTGGATATTGATGCCGGATGGAAAGCTAGAATTATAGGTCTTTTAGTTAATGCCTGGATATCAATACCTACTTCAATGTTGCTGGCTACAGGAATACTTTCAAACATGAACAATGAACTCTATGAGGCTGCCAGCCTCGACGGAGCAGGAAGATGGAAGCAGTTTACAAAGCTCACACTTCCTTTTGTGGTGTTTTCTACAACGCCAACACTGATCACCAGCTTTGTAGGGAATTTCAACAACTTTGGTGTATTCTACTTTCTAAGGGGAGGCCTTTATTTGGATGATTATTTCCTTGCAAGTGATACAGACCTTCTCATTAACTGGCTCTATAACCTCTCTATTGACAATAATTACTATGGAATAGGCGCGGCAGTCAGCCTTATCATTTTCATTATTACTTCGGTGATTTCTCTGGTAACATACGTTAATTCATCAGCATTTAAAAAGGAGGATACTTTCAGATGAAAAAAGAACGACTTTCAGAAGCTGTCGTTACACATATAGTACTTATCTTAGTATCCTTCATATTCTTTTTTCCGGTGTTGTGGCTTGTATTGGCTTCATTTTCAGCCTCTGGATCAATTTATGATTATGACGGATTTTTTCCAAAAAGCTATAGCCTTGGGACCTATCTCAAATTGTTTACGGATACACAGATGTATGACTATCCAAGCTGGCTTAGGAATACTCTTTTTGTGGCTGTTTTCTCCTGTGTACTGTCTACAGTACTGGTAATTCTGACAGCATATACCATGAGCAGATTCAGATTCAAAATGAGAAAACCGCTTATGAAGACCACCTTGGTACTTAGTATGTTCCCTAGCTTTATGGGAATGACGGCTGTGTATCTTATAATGATCAATTTCAATCTGATAAACAATCTGTGGAGCCTTATACTGGTCTATTCAGCAGGAGCACCTATGGGATATCTGGTTCAGAAGGGATATTTTGACACCATAAGCAATTCAATCTATGAAGCTGCTAGAATTGACGGCGCTTCCAACCCTGTGATTTTCTGGAAAGTCACAATGCCATTGTCCAAGCCGATACTGGTATATACTGCGCTGACTTCTTTTGCCTGGCCCTGGAGTGATTTCATTCTTCCTAATTTGCTGTTAAAAAATCGTGATCTATGGACTGTTGCTGTTGGGCTTACTCATTTAGGGGAAACTGAGTTCTCAAGATTTGCGGCAGGAGCTATTTTTATTGCGGTACCAATTGTTATCTTATATTTTTCTTTGTCAGGATTTCTTGTGACAGGAGTATCTGATGGTGCTGTGAAGCAGTAACAGTTTATTACATAATCACTATTTAAATATAAATAATTTTAAGATTTTTCTTGAAAACAATTTTTAATCATATTAGCCTTTTCTTAGGACGTCTGAATCTTACCTAAGAGGAGGCTATTATTTTGAATAAAGAGCAATTACATCAGTACATTACCGAAAGTAGCGGGAACGAGAGCAACATCTGTCAGATATATGCGATTAAAGATGGTTCTACTGTTTATGATGATTGCTGGCATGGCTTTAAAACAATAGATGCGATGAATGTCAATTCTGTGACCAAAGGCCTGATGGGGCTGCTTGCCGGGATTGCACTGGATGAGGGGTATATTAAGAGCGTAGATCAGAAGGTGATGGATTTCTTTCCGGATTACACTGTAAAGCGTGGTGAGAAAACTATCTATGATGTAACGATCAGGCATTTGCTTACAATGACAGCTCCATATAAGGGCAAGTCAGAACCCTGGAAAAAAGTGTGTACTTCACAGGACTTTACTCTTGCCATACTTGATTATCTTGGAGGTCGTAAGGGAATCACGGGAGAGTTCAGGTATGCTACCCTTGGTATTCAGATTCTGACAGGAATAATCGAGAGAGCGACAGGGGAGAAATGCATTGATTTTGCCAACAGGAAGCTGTTTGAACCGCTGAATCTTCCAAAGAGAATACCACACGGAGATAGCTCCAAGGAAGATCAGTTTGATTTCTTCATGAACAAAAATCCCAGGAAATATGAGTGGTATACTGACCCTCAAGGCAGTGTTACTGCAGGGTGGGGATTGTGTATGTCGGCAAAAGATATGGCTGTAGTCGGAGAACTTGTTCTTAATGGTGGGATGTGCGATGGCAGGAAGATTGTTTCTGAGAGCTACTTAAAAGATATGCTGACACCTCATATTAAGCTTGGAGAGCGATTTGGCCACATGAACTACGGCTACTTATGGTATAAGCCTTATGACGACAGAGAAATTTATGCGGCGATTGGTGACAGTGGAAATATAATCTATGTAAACAAAGAGGAAAATGTTTCAGTAGGGATTACGGGTACATTCAAGCCAAGGATTTTTGATAGAGTGGAGTTCATAGAGGAAAAAGTGTTACCGATTCTATAGGGATTAGGTTCTAGAAGATCATCACGTAGCGATTTTGTTTGATTAGCATATAATAAACCGGAGTTACCTATAATAATGGAGAAAATGAATAATTTAGTAGATATTAGTGTTTCATACCAAAAGATTAGATGGAAAGGATAAAGGGAACGAGAATGGTTAAGCATGTGATTTTATGGACACTTAAGGATGAATTTTCTGCAGAGGAGAAGGCAACTATTAAGCAGGGGATCAAAGAAGGGCTTGAGGGATTAAAGGGCAAGGTCCCCGGGATCGTTGATATCAAGGTTAACATCAATGGCCTTGAGTCCTCTAACGCAGACCTGATGCTTGATTCAACTTTTGAGAGCGTAGAGGCACTTAAGGGATATTCTGTACATCCCGAGCATGTAGCAGTAGCTGATTCTAAGGTAAGACCTTATACCAAGATCAGAAGCTGCCTGGATTATGAGGCTTAAGGCATGGGGATTACAGATGGAAGGAAAACTGTAATGGTCATAGCTGTTAGCGCATGCCTTTTAGGTGAGAACTGCAAATATAACGGTGGGAATAACTACAGCGAGAAGGTCAGGGCTTTTTGTGAAGGTCATAAAGTGATTCCTATATGTCCTGAAGTAATGGGAGGACTTCCTACACCAAGGATTCCGGCTGAGATAGTGAACGGAGTTGTCACCAATAAAGAAGGCAAGGTTGTTGATAAAGAGTTCAGATCTGGAGCAGAGGCGGCCTTTAAGAAGATAATGGATGCAGGTGCTGAAGTATGTATTCTGCAGTCAAGAAGCCCAAGCTGCGGATTAAAAGAGGTTTACGATGGCTCTTTTACCGGGAAGAAGATTCCCGGAATGGGAGTTTTTGCGCAGATGGTTAGTGAAACTTCAATAAAGATGATTGATGTGGAGGACTTGGACTGAGGTTTAGAGGATGGAAAAATAGATAAGTTCACCACAGAGTCTGGGAAGTATCTGGAACTGATGGGAGCAATCATAGAGGTTTAAGAGAAAATTGGATAAGCAGGAGACTATTAAGTGAAAAGAAGATATTTAGCGCTGGGGATGCTTACGCTAGCCATAATATTGACGGGCTGTGGAGCTAAAACTGAGTCGGATGTGACAATTATTGGTGGGGCTGATGGACCGACATCTGTTTTTCTTGCGTCAAAGAACGATAAAGTCAGTTACACGCAGATTGATCAGGAAACAGCAAAGCTGATGATGGATCTTAATGATGGCCATGTGATTGTAGATGTCAGGCGCCAGGATGAGTATGATGAAGGACACATCCCGGGGGCTATATGTATTCCTAACGAAAGCATTACGGATTCTATGCCATCGGAACTTCCTGATCTTGAACAGATAATTCTTGTTTATTGCAGGAGTGGGAGACGCAGCAAAGAGGCAGCACAGAAACTTTTTGATATGGGATATACTAATGTCTATGAGTTTGGCGGAATCATCGACTGGACTGGAGAGATTGTTACAGAGGAGGCAAAAGAGACAGCTATGAAACTTTCTATTGATGGAAAAGAAATGCCGGTTACATGGGAAGATAATACCTCGGTAAATGAGCTGAAGGAAATCTGCCCTCTCAAAGTAAACATGTCAATGTATGGCGGCTTTGAGCAGGTTGGATCAATAGGGCAGAGCATAAGCCGGGATGACAAGCAGATCACAACAGAGTTTGGGGATATAGTTCTTTATTCGGGAAATCAGATTGTGGTTTTCTATGGCTCAAATTCCTGGGCATATACTAAGCTTGGGCACATTGATCTATCTGAGGAAGAGCTGACACAGCTTCTTGGTAATGATGATGTTGTTTTAGAGATAGAGTAAGGTATAAATTCACAGTTTTTTGGAGAATCAATCTGATGAAAATAGAGCATATTGCTATGTATGTGAATGACTTGGAAGCTGCAAGAGATTTCTTTTTAAAGTATCTCGACGGCACTTCTAATGATGGTTATCATAACAAGAATACAGACTTTCGGTCTTACTTTATCTCTTTTGAAGATGGAGCAAGATTGGAGTTGATGACAAAATCTCAGATCATAGATGCAGAAAGGCCTCTGTCAAGGGCAGGATATGCACATATAGCTTTCTCTGTTGGGAGTAAGGAAAAGGTTGATGAACTTACGGAGAAACTTAGAGCCGATGGCTATGAAGTTGTCAGCGGGCCGCGTACTACAGGAGATGGATATTATGAGAGCGGTATCGTGGCTATTGAAGGAAATCAGATAGAGATTACGGTTTGAGGAGATTTGGAGAGGAATGAAATATCTAAAATGGTTGAATCTGATACCGCTTATAATGTTCTTCATAGTAGATAAGCTGAGAGGAACATTGATCAGCAGGTATTTACTGATCATAATTGTGGTACTTGGAGTTATAAATATGCTTATTGCAAAAGGAATGAAAGAGTATTGTATTTCATCTCTGCTGCTTGTTGTATCGACTGTCGCTGGAATGATTCTCTACACGTATTATTACTACTATTATGTCAGTGCTGGTCCTGAGACTCCGATTTTTGGTGCGGCTATCATGATGGTTTATGGATTTATTGCTTTTGCTGTTGCGGCGGTTGGAACTGTTGTAGTGGTGATAAAGGATAGAATAACGCAAAAAGCATCGGAGGCATAGCCGCCTATAAAGGACAGATGGTGCGGATATAAGACAAAAGAGGACTGATTTAGGATCAAGAAGTTATTGTTTTGAACGATGGAGGTTAAGAAAATGAAGGAAAAAGTCAATGTAACTGATTATGCGTGCCTTATTACAAAGGCACTTCCCAAGGGAATCCTTTTAAATACCAATGCTGATAAGTTCAACACAATGGTAATAGGCTGGGGACATCTTGGAACCCTGTGGAATAAGCCAACTTTCCATGTTTATGTCCGCCAGGGAAGATTTACCAAGGGACAGCTTGATAAGGCGGGCGAATTTACAATCAGCGTTCCACTTGAAAATCCGGATCCTCAGATAAACAAGATCTGCGGATGGCAGTCAGGCTTTAATATCGACAAAGTAAAAGAGGCAGGGTTTGAGTTGGTGGATGCTGATACCATTAAGACCCCTGGAATTAAGCAGTATCCTCTGACTATCGAGTGCAAAGTTCTGTATGCACAGGATCAAGACCTTTCAAAGATTCCTGAAGATATTAGAGAAAAAACATATCCTCAGGATGTGGACGGGACATATCCTATGGCTAACAGAGATTTCCACACCATGTATGTTGGCGAGATAGTTGATGCTTATATCATCAAATAAAGGGAAATATGTATAAAATAGTAGCCAGACTTTCTGGAATTTAATTGGAGGTTTTGAAATGTTAAAAGTATATGGAAGTGAGATGTGTCCTGACTGCATTGAGTGTAAGTGCAATCTGGACAGAAACAATATAGAATATGACAATATTGACATCACAAATAGCCTTAAGGGCTTGAAGGAGTTTCTTAAACTCCGCGATAAGGACGCTACCTTTGATGATGCCAAGGACAATGGATACATTGGAATTCCTGCGCTTGTGACTGATGATGGCAAGCTCACTCTGGATTGGGAAAGCTTTTTTACTCAGCAGGGAATCGAGGTTGTTCATCCTGGGGAAGCGGGAGCAGCCTGTGGTATAGATGGCAAGGGATGCTGATGTTATCAAAATAAAGTAGTAGGAAACTATATGTGATTCGTATGATGAGCTTTCAGAACAGAAGAAATAGATAACTTTAGCTTTGCAGGTGAAATAGATGGTTAGATATAGAGAAATGGTTGCAGCAGACAATGATGCTGTTGCAAGGCTTGTGAGAAATAATCTGGAAAAACATAATCTTGATATTCCTGGAACAGTTTATTTTGACAAAGGGCTGAATCATCTAAGTGACTATTACGGTGTAGACGAGAGAAGATATTTCGTAATAGAAGATTCGCAGGGAAAGGTAATTGGTGGAATTGGTTTTGCGAAGTTAGATTTTATGGAAGAGACGGCTGAGCTTCAGAAACTGTATCTTGATGATTCTGTAAAAGGTTCAGGCCTTGGATATGAGCTTATATCATTTGTAGAAGACAAAATGAGAGCAGCTGGATATAAGTATTCATATCTGGAAACGCATGATAATCTACAGGCGGCAATTCATGTTTATGAGAAGTGTGGTTATAGTGAGATTGAAAAGCCTAAAGCGGTCGTACATAGCGCAATGAATAGGTTCTTTAAGAAGAGTTTGATTTAGTATAGGTATGGTAGTTATTTGGAGTAGCTTAACAGCTGCTCCTTTTCTTTTGCCAAAGTGATATAATTATGTTAGTCTAGACTAACTATAATCAAGGTGGAGAAATTGAATACTGGTGTGCGGATGCGGAGATGAAAGACAGGAAAACCGATATCAAATATATGAAGAAGTGTTTCCCTCAGACAAGATTCAAACTGGTTAAGAATGCAGGCCACGGCGGTCTTGCACCTTTCCAGCCTGAGAGACTTGTGAGAGGTTTGAGAGGAAAAGAAATTAAAGCATCTGAGGCAAAATCGGAAAATTCATATGTTTTGGGTTCAGATACAGACTGTATATAAAAAAATAACATCCCTAGGCTTGGGTGAAACGTCGTCACCTTTGCTGTGGATGTTATTTTTTTACTGATCTTTGATGAAGCTTAAGCCATCTCGACCATGTCCCTCATAAGAAATGCTTTTTGACTACGGTGAAGCATGCGCCACCATCGCCTTTTTATCGCTTAACAACTATCCCTGCCGCTCGTGAAGCATATGCCACGTAAAGTGAAATGGTTGTTTTTCTTATCTGCTTATATATACGAATGAAGATGTTGTTGTGGCAATAAAATTTTTTTATAATTGAAAGAGAAGGAGGAAACAGATGAGCAGAGTTAATTTTGGAGCAAAACCACTTATGTACCCACAGCCGGTTCTTATCATTGCAACATATGATGAGAATGGAGTACCAAATGCTATGAATGCAGCCTGGGGTATAACCACTGATTTTAAAGAGATTTCAATCAGTTTGTCTGAACACAAGACTACTGACAATCTCGCCAAAAGAGGAGCTTTCACAGTAAGCCTTGCGACAGAAGATCAGGTTATTCCTTGCGATTATGTTGGGATTGAATCGGGAAGAAAAGTACCTGACAAATTTGAAAAGGCTGGATTCCACGCGACAAAGAGCGAGTTTGTTGATGCTCCTTTAATTGATGAACTTCCTGTCGCTCTTGAGTGTAGAGTAAAGAGCTTTGAAGATGGAATTCTTGTTGGAGAAATTGTAAATGTCTCTGCGGATGAAAGCGTAGTGACAGATGGAGCTGTTGATATCACAAAAGTTAAGCCTATCAGCTTTGATCCCTTTGGTAATGGATATTACGGGATTGGAGTAAAAGTGGGCAATGCTTTTAAGGATGGAGCAAAGTTGAAGTAGGTCATATGATTGAACTTATGGGGGAGTCATGAAGTCAATCCTTATCAAAGATACAACTAAAGAAGAACGTGAACAGGTAGTGAAGAACTCTCTTGACTGCGGAGGCGGTTGTGAGAACTGCTCTTCGTGCTGGCTGGGCGGTGGAAGCCCCTGGGACATATATCAGGATTACATTGACGGAAAAAAAGAGATACGCGAGATAAACATGGAGTATATGGAAAAATATCGCCAGGACAGGCAGATACACTGAGGAGATTGTTGCTATGACAGATGCACCTGAGATAGAAAATTCCACTTCTGAAGAGCGCAGAGCATATATAAAAGAAAGATATCCATGTATTTCTGACTGTGACATGTGCGGACTTTGTAAGGTGTTCCACGGAAAGGACGCAGAAACAGCATATAAAGACTACATAGATGGCGCCAAGNAGTTTTTTTGAAGTCTCTGCGTACTACAAGTAAATAATGATGGTATTTGTAATTGAGAGTGTGGTTCAGTGCCCTGGAAGGAGCTTTTGTGCAGTTTGTTTTGTGATTGACATAACCGAAATTCTTAAGTAACATCAGAACAGTTGAATTTAAAAAGGCGCCCATTGCTACCGAGTAGTGGGATTAACGTCATTCTTTTACCATTAGGTCTTAGCAGGTAGGGGAATGGCGTATTTTATTATTTGGAGGATTTCAAATGAAGTGGATTAAAGCTATTAGCGAAGGAGTGAGTGCATCTTAAGGTATATTCAGAAGCGGATGAAGTCATATAGCGCGGCAGAGCTTTTTTGCATATAATGAGATATGAATGGAGTGAGTAAGTAATGGAATTGTTTGATGGAAGGCCAGAGACCTGTGAAGGCCGTTTGGATAGAGAAGTCAGGGTATACGACTATTTGGATAGACTTGGGATAGAGTACAAACGAGTTGATCATGAGCCGGCAAATACTATGGAGGCCTGTGAAGAGGTGGATAAAGTGCTGGGAACACTGATGTGCAAGAATCTTTTTCTTTGTAACAGACAGAAGACCAGGTTTTATCTATTGCTCATGCCAGGGGATAAGAAGTTCAAAACAAAAGAACTTTCAAGTCAGATAAATTCAGCCAGGCTTTCTTTTGCTGAAGCAGAAGATATGCTGAAATATCTGGATATTGAGCCTGGGGCGGTAAGTGTAATGGGACTAATGAATGACAAAAACCATGAAGTGCAGCTTCTTGTGGATGAGGATCTTAAGACATCTGAGTTTTTTGGCTGCCATCCATGTGTATGTACATCGAGCCTGAAGATCAGGACAACTGATATTTTTGAGAAGTTTCTACCGGAAGTAGGACATGAACCGCAGACAGTACACCTTGTAGGAGAGGATAGAGAATGAAATCAATTTTGATCAAAGATACAACAAGGGAGCAGAGAGAGCAGATAGTGGCAGAGTCCATAGGGAATATCAGTGGCTCATGCGACGGATGTATGTCCGGACTGGCAGATATGTACCAGGACTATATTGATGGTAAAAAAGAGATCCGCGAGATAAATATGGAATTTAGAGCGCACTATGAATCAGGTGTTGATGGACCAGAGAAGGCAGATTGTGGGTACAAACTATGACAGAGAATCAGATGGAATGGTCCAGGAAGCGCGATGAGCTGGTATCTGCAGTAAAGCAACTGGGATTTCCCAGAGAGCTTGGCGAACAAATTGCCAAACAGCTTGGAAGCCCGAAGGCAATGGACAGGATGTTGGCCTATCTCTACAATGTAAAGCCCAGAACTGCTGAGCTGATCGTGGATGAAATGCTGGCAATATGCAGCGATATAGACAATTGGCATAACAAGAAGGCTGCTGAAGAGGCCAATGCCAGGTATAATCAGATGCTTTATTACGGGCTGGGGGCGGAAGAAACTGATTAGTGCCAAGTATTTTGATTACACAGTTTCTTCATAAAAAATTAAGGCTGCTTTAAGGTTGGGATCATATCATGAATACATCAAGAATAACAAAACACTTCTTGATCCCCACACACTTTTTCATAACACATAAAGGCTACGCCAAAATGTTCGTAGCCTTCCTCCCTACAACAACCCGGTTTTTTATTGGGATTTAGCATAGATAAAGACCTCTTGAAATTAATAGCATGTGTGATACAATCATATTGCACAAAACATATAATTTCTAAGAGGTTTTTTGTTATGAATATTGCAGTAAGATACTGTTCTAAAACTAAATTTGGGAATACAAGGAGAATTGCAGAGGCGATAGCTGATGGGATTGGTGTAAAAGCAGTCAGCATAGCTGATGAACCAAGACTCCAAGACAAAGTAGACATTCTTTTTCTTGGTGGGGCTCCATATGCAAATATCATGGCTCCTGAGCTGAAAGAATATGCGGAAGAACTTGATCCTAAGATGGTTTCAAAGGTAGTTCTTTTTACAACTTCAAATTGGTCAAGAAGAACAGTCCTGGCGCTCAAGAAGATGCTTAAGGGTAAAGGGATTACTGTCTGTGAAGACTATTTTTATGCGCATATGCTGAATATAGATGGGAAACTTGAAGCGGCAAAAGAATTTGGGAAAAAGATGATGGAGTAATCGTGCCAACACATATTACACGAGGAGGAAACAAAACGGAGGTGGATCATCATGGAAATCAATGTAGTTGGAGCCGCAACAGCAACAGTACTTACGGCTGAGACAGAAGGACTTCTGGATCATGAAGTATATAACGGAAAGGTGACAGAAAAAGCGCTTGAAACAAAAGAAGCGTCTGCGGCTTGAGTACGAAATAAATAAATGAATGCTGGCTTGGAGGCGGAAGCCTCTGGGATATATATCAGGATTAGTGCGGTAGTATATTTGGGAATTTATCAAAGATAAACTCTGACGACTCATATGGCGTCAGAGTTCTTTTTTTCATATAATAAAAAGATGAAAGAAATTATAGTTGAAGAAAAACACATTTATATTTACGGCGAAGGGAGCGCTTCTGCTCCACTGGTGATCACTAACACATTTCAGGGGGATGGTAGCAGTGTTTACAGCGCTCTTTGCTCGATGACAGATAAAAAGGTAAACCTTGCTGTCATAAGTGATGTAAACTGGGACGATGAGATGTCGCCATGGGAATGCCCGCCTTTAAATAAAAATGTAAGTCCATGTACAGGCGGCGCAGATAAATATCTTACAAAACTGACTGATAGCATAATTCCTGCAATTAAGAAAGAACTTGGTGCCGAACCGGAATATATGGTCATAGCCGGTTATTCTCTGGCGGGATTATTTGCTATCTATAGCCTGTACAAAACGGATATTTTTTCAAGGGCTGTAAGTGCGTCAGGTTCCATGTGGTTCCCTGATTTTATAGAATATACCAGGAAGAATGAGTTTTGCAGAAAGCCTGACAAGGTCTATTTTTCTCTGGGAGATAAAGAGGCACATACCAGAAATGCGCTGCTTGGCACAGTGGAAGATAGAACTAATGAGATTTATGGTCATTACAAAGATGAGGGGATAGATACTGTCTTTGAGATGAATCCGGGCAACCACTTCAGGGATGCAGATATAAGGCTTGCTAAGGGTATTGCCTGGATTTTGTGACGCATGCTTCACAGTTACTCATATTGTAATGTGTTTTATCTGTTTGTTTTGAAAAAAAGGTTAAGAAAGAATAAAGATGAGTGTTATTATTGCAAACATAATTGACTTTGTTGCTGCTATGGTTCAGGTTGGATCAGGGGCTATAAAGAAAAAAAATAAGATACTTGTTGTTCAGATAATCCAGCTCTTGATGCAAGCGGTCAGCATGCTCCTTCTCGGAGGTGTGACAGGTGCAGTAAGTAATGTATTGTCATGCTTTAGAAACTATCTCTGCTATAAAGAAAAGCTAAACCTCGTATGGAAGATCGTTCTTATCGCTGCATCTATAGCTATGACTATTGCTTTAAATGATCAGGGCTTTCTTGGGATAATACCCGCTGCAGTATGTACTGTATATATTATCTTCATGGATATCAAGGATCCTGTTAAGTTCAAACTTCTTGTAACACTGTCTTTTGTGCCATGGATGTTTTATCATTTTATTTTGAAGTCCTATACCGGAGCAATCTTTGATGCTGCTACTGTTGTGACAAATAGCATAACACTCGTGGGGATGATCAAAGAAAAGAAAAAGGTGGATAAAAAAGCATTTGGAGGTTACGATGAGCATTGTAGTTAATTTGCGTTACAAGGGAACAAATGGCGCAGCAAAAAGATTTGCTGAGGAGATGATCAGCAGTGGAACAGTTGATAAGATCCGGAATGAAGCAGGAAATCTAAGATATGAGTATTTCCAGTCCTTGGATGATCCGGAAACAATTCTTTTGATAGACAGTTGGGAGGATCAGAAATCCATTGATGTTCACCATGCTTCACCTATGATGAATACGATCATGGAGCTTCGCGAAAAGTATAATCTTCATATGACTGTAGAAAGATTTAAACCTGATGATGGCATGCCTGAGAAGGATACAAATTTCATAAGAAAATAGACGAATTTGGATTATAATATTTATAATATTGCGAAAATGATGTAAATCATGAAGCAATTCGTTTATTATATGAAAATCTTATGGAGGGAATGACTTATGAGACTGTTGGGAAATATTATATGGATTTTATTAGGCGGCTTGTTAAGTGCAATCGGATGGTGGTTCATGGGAATTGTCTGGTGCATTACTGTAGTGGGAATTCCCGTAGGAATCCAGTGCTTTAAGCTATCATCTATTTCGCTTAATCCATTTGGGAAAGAAATTGTTAATGACGGTGGAACAGGATCTTTTCTGTTAAATATCTTGTGGCTCATCTTTTCCGGATGGGAGCTGGCATTAGGAAATGCTATTATCGGATGCCTTTTCTGCATCACAATTGTGGGAATTCCATTTGGAAAGCAGTTTTTCAAGATTGCTAAAGTTGCGTTGATGCCTTTTGGCGCCAGAGTTGTAAGAGAACATTATCTATAAAGACGATGAAAACCAGGCTTAAAAACCTGGTTTTCAGTTTTTTGCATAATAAAAAAGTAAATAAGAAAAGCTATTCTGAGGCGTAATACTTCAGAATAGCTTTTTTTCATTAATGTGTTGACAAATATAATGATAATAAGTATATTGAATATATATTCAATGAATTGAAATTCAATATTATAATGAAACGGGGATAAAGATATGAAAAAAGTAGTGATTATAGGTGGTGGAATAGCAGGGCTTTCAGCAGGTATCTATGCGAGACTTTGTGGAATGGATGTTGAGATTTATGAGAAGAACGCTGTTCCGGGTGGCGAGTGTATGGGCTGGAAGAGAAAGGGATTTGTTATTGACAATTGCATACATTGGCTTACTGGTACCAAGAAGGGAACCGAACTCTATGATGTCTGGAAAGAGGTTGGAGCTCTTATGGATGACACAGAATATGCGCCTCTTGATTCTTTTTTCACCTCATGTCACGGTGGCAAGAGAGTAACTCTCTGGGCTGATCTTGACAGGACCAGAAGGGAACTTTTGGAGCTTTCTCCTGAGGATAAGGAAGAGATAGACAAATTCATTGATTATGTTGAATACTCCAAGAAATGCGTTATGCCAGCAGCCAAGCCTCTGGATATGTTCGGTTTTATGGACTACATTAACTACGGCAGGGAGATGGGGCAGTTTGTGCAGGTTATGAAGGAACTTGGGGATATCTCACTGGCGGAATACAGTAAGAGATTCAAGTCACCACTTATCAGAAAGATGCTCTGTGATTACCTGCCTGGGGACTACACAGCATATTCACTTCTTGTTTCTTACGCTACTATAGCGGACGGTAACGGTGGTATTCCTATTGGAGGTTCACTGGAAATGTCTCTTAGAATGGAGAAGCGCTTCAAGGACCTTGGAGGCAGGATTTACTACAACAAGCCGGTAGAGAAGCTTAATATAGAAAAGAAAAAGGTTGTTTCTATGCTACTTGAGTGTGGTGCAACAGTCACAGGTGATGAGTTCATCTGTACCGCAGATACTGCAGTTCTGTTCAAAAAACTTCTTGATGAGAAGTATATGCCAAAAATCTATAAAAAAGCATATGAGTCTCCAAAGGAATATCCTGCTACAAGTGGTTTTCAGGTTGCTTTTGCCGCAGATAAAAAATTTAATCCCGGAGAGACAGTATTTATTGACATTGAGCCTCTTAAGGTTGGTGCAGGTACTTTTGACAGAATGTATGTTAAGGTTTACGGTTATGATGAGACCTTTGTTAATGGAGACAGACAGGTGATGCAGACCAACATAATCCAGAGTGATTCGGATTATGAGTGGTGGAAGTCTCTTTCAAGGGATGAATACAACAGAGCAAAAGAGAAACTGGTAGAGGCGGTCAGAACGAGGATAGAGGCTGCATTCCCTGAGACTAAGGGTACACTTGAGTACCTGGATGCCTGGACACCTCTTACCTATGAGAGATATTGCAACGCATACCACGGCAGCTATATGAGTTTTGTAACTACACCAGGCAACAAGACTATCAGAGTGAGGGGAGACATAAAGGGTATCAGAAACCTATGTTTTGCAGGCCAGTGGAGCAGCCAGCCGGGCGGACTCCCTGTAGCAGTTACTAATGGTAAATTCGCAATTCAGAGAATGGTTGGCAAAAAGGAATTTGAGGAAAGAATAAATGACCAGAGAAGAGCAGAAGGAAGAGAGAAGGAAAGCAATACTTATGACAGCACTGCAGCTGTTTGTAGAAAAAGGGTATCATGAAACCAAAGTAAGTGATATTGCCGCTGCAGTTCCAATGAGTACGGGACTTATGTTTCATTACTTTAAGTCCAAGGAGGAGCTGCTTGCAGCCTTGGTTGCTATGGGTGAGCAATATACAAAGGCTACTGCCGGTGGCGATGGTATCCCCGCGGATGCGTTTCTTAAGGGAATGCTGGATGAGCTCTTTAAATATGCCAAGTTGCAGCCTTTTGTCAGCAATATGTTTGTACTGATGGCCCAGGCCAGAAGAGCCGGAATGCCTGAGGATATCAGAAAGATGGCTATGTCTGTGGAGGCGGTCGATAACACTGCCAAAGTAATCAAGAGAGGGCAGAAAGAGGGCTCTTTCAGAGCGGGAGATCCCAAACTCCTGGCACTTTGTTTTTGGTCAGCCTTCCAGGGCATAATGGAAGAGATGACTATAGATAAAAACCTTGAAACACCTGACTCCGAGTGGATAATGGGAATTTTACGCAAATGAATCAGAGGCATAAAGTGAGTAGAATATTACGACCACATCATGGGATGTGTTTTCAGTTTTATGAAGGCAAGGGATATAGTGAGGATTTCACTGATCACATGGGCAGGATAATAAGAGAGATGGAGACTGATCCGCTTCAGAAGATCAGGCTGAAGGTTGAGACAGATATTGTATGTGCGAACTGTCCCAACAATATGGCAGGAGAGTGCTCTACATTTGATAAGGTAAAAAGATATGACGAAGAAGTCCTTAAGAAATGCGGGTTGACCTGTGATGACGAAATCTCTTTTGCCGAGTTTACTGAATTGGTAAGAAAGAAGATCATTTACGCAGGAATCAGAAGTGATATATGCGGTGACTGTAGTTGGGATTATATCTGCAGAGAAAAAGAGCAAGGCTGTTGATGGATGCAGAGAAAAAGCAGTTAAGTTTGCCAAGAGATATATCTGAGTCTTGCAGGAAATCTGAGGGTGCCAATTTCATTTAAATGTACTATAATCTTCGAGGATAGTTGATCCATATTAGAATTTAGAAAGGCATGGTCATAAAAGTGAGAAAAGCACGTTCAGAAAAAGAAGCAGCAATGAGGGAGAAGATGATCCCGGAATTGTATGCTAATGAATATAATAGTTTTATAGGTTTTGAGATTATGGAGCTGAGCTCCACATACAGCAAAGCCAGAATTAAAGCTGATTCAAGATTACACAACACCTACGGAAGTATTCATGGTGGTGCACTGCTCTCATTTGTAGATGCTATGGCAGGAGCAACAGCCAGCATGAGTGGATATTACGCAACAACAGTATCTGCTAATCTTAACTTCCTATTGCCCGCAGTAAACACTGAATACATATACTGCGAATGTATGAAACTCAAGACAGGTAAGCACATCCTCGTATTTGACATAAGAGTTACAGACGATGAAGGAAATCTACTCGATAGTGGTGAGTTTTCATTTTTTGCAAGTAAAGTACCTGTTCTTGGCGACAATTTGAAATTTGGTAAATAATATAAATAAAAGCCATTCCCCTGTTTGATAAACGTAAGCGATAGAGGAATGGCGTTTTATTATTTGAGATTTAAGGTTTCTCCAAGTGAGAGAACCGCATTTCTTACACAGTCCGGGCATTCGCATAGAACTTTGCCAGTGTTTATTCCCTTTAAGTCTTTGCATATCGTAGCGCCGCATTTGTCATTAAACTGTGCAACGATCTCCTTGGAATACCTGGGGGTTCCTGCGCCACCGGTTATCATTCCGGCAGTCATTACTGCACCAATCAAAGCACCGCAGGTGCTCTCCATGCAGCCCATGCCTGCTGCAAAGCCTGAAGCAAGTTTGGATAGTTCTTCCGGGGAAATATCGATAACATCTTCGAAAACTTTCAGTACTGACTGAGTACAGTTACATTGTCCGGTTGCCTTTAAATTTGCTGCTAAATCAGCTCTTTCTTGTAGTGTCATAAATTTCATCTCCGTTTTCTAATAATCTGTTTTAGTCACTTAGCCTTTAATTTGCATATTCCCTGTGTCATAGTGCCCATTGGACAGAAGGTACACCAGGTTCTTTCTTTATATAGTACCATGACGATCAGCCCTATCAAAGTGGATGTCAGCATCAGGCTGTAAAAGCCAAAGCCAAACTGAGCTACCCAGTCCGGAAGAATACTTCCGGAATATGCCTGTTTCCAAGGCACTTTGAATGTCCAGAATAGTTTAATAGCCTTGTGCAAGCTGTCAGCTCCTGAAAATACCAGATATGTCTGGAATATCATGGTTCCGAACATGGTCAGGAAGAATACCAGAAAACCGTACCTGAACCATTTTGAAGACAGCCACTTAGGTGCAGGCTTTCTTCTCGAGAGTTTGGCTTTTCTTCCAAGTACCCAAAATAGCTGGCCTCGTCCGCACATATTGTTGCAAAACCACTTATTACCGAAGACTGCAGCAAATATTAGCGGAAGCACAAAATCAATCATGCCAAGCCATGCAAAGAGAATATTGAAAAAACCAAGAGCAAAATAAACTATGCTCCAGATCCATAAATAATTGTACCAATGGGTTTTCTTCTTGTTAGCCATTTATCAGTTCCTTTCTATCAGATCAATTGCTTCAGCGGGGCAGGCTTTTTGGCACAGCCCACAGCCAACGCATAATTCTTCATTTACATTTGCATAGCAGCCTCTGTAAATCGAGATAGCCTCTCTGGGACATTGAAGTCTACATACACCGCAGGCTACGCAGATGTCTGTATTAACACTTGCTTTCTTTTTTGCCATAATTATTTCCTTTACACTTGACATTTATATGTGAGACATGCTTATTATAGGTGGTAAGAAAAATATATCAAGTACGCAAAATTAATTAACCTGGTAAGGAAAAAATGACTATGAGAAAAGAACCTTTATGTGAAGAAATTGCAGGAGAAGGCTGCGGATTAAAAAAAGTATTGAATATAATTGGCGGTAAATGGAAGATTATGATCCTATGCGTTATAGATAATAATGAAGTTGCCAGATATGGTGATTTAAGGCGCTCTGTTTATGGCATTACCAACACCATGCTCGCACAATCTCTCAAGGATTTGGAGACTGATGGGCTGGTATGCAGGACTCAGTACGATGAAATGCCTGTGAGGGTTGAGTATACACTCACAGAAAAAGCAAAGAGCCTGATTCCCATTCTTTTGCAACTGAAAAAGTGGGGCGAAGAAAATCTATAGGGTGTATCATAGATATGAAAGAGATTGGTTTATTGACGAAAGAATAAGGGAATAAGATAAAATGAGTGAAATTTGGGAAATACTGCACAGACCTGACACGGTTGTGTTTTTTGATATTGACGGCACACTGACAAGCTACAACTATGGCAAACATCACGCTCATCATGAACTTGATGGAAAACCTGAATTTAGAGATGTAAATATATATGCGGATTGCAAGAGACTTAAACCGCTGTATGATTATATTAGTGGCCATGATGTTAACCGACTTTTTTGCATATCAAGAGAACCGCATGGACACGAGGAATGGAAATCTGAGATGGTCGAGAGACTATATGGTATTCCGGCATCTCACTGTTTTTATACACTGGAGGCCAGAGAGAAGCCACAGATTGTTATGAACAAGGTAAAAGAGCTGTTTCCGGACATTTCACCTGAGTCTGTAGTGCTCATGGATGACAATGACGATACTCTTGGGATGTATATGACACAGACTCCGTTCTGCACAGCGCATCCTATGTTATTTATGGAGAAAATGTAAGATATCGCAAAACGGCAGATTTAGATTATTGCTGGCGGGATTATTAAGGAGAAAGAAAATGGAAACCTGGTATTATGTAGTAGAGAGTATTGACGGCGACTATGCCAATCTGAGAAGAACTGATATTGAATCAGATGATCTTAAACTGGTTGCAAGAGCTCTTTTGCCGGAAAATATAGCAGAAGGAACACAGCTCAAATACGAGTTTATGCAGTATTCAATTGTGTGAGTGCGGTACGAAACTCAGCATATTGTACTTTTTTTAAAAGAAGAACAAAAGAGTTATGAGGAGAGGATTATTATGAAAAAGTTTTTTATGCCACTTATTTTGTCTGCAGTTGTTTTAGTTTCTGCGTGTGGAACTGCAAAAGATAATAGTGCGTCGCAGGCATTTTCTAAAGAAGAGGTTTCTAATACCATAACAGAAGATGAGGCTTATAATGCGGTAATTAACTATAATAAGGCAATTGATCCTGAATTTGACGCCGGAATTAATACTGAAGGATATACAGAATACTGGGATGTTTCTACTAATGAAGATGGGCAGATAGTTGTATTGTATCGTTCCTACACGGCTGCTCAGATCCGTTACTATGTAAATCCAACTTCTGGTGAGACCTATATTACTGAATTTGTTCCCGGAATAATTGATGAGGAGCAGAAGACCGGTGAAACCTTTAATGCAAGAGATTATTTGACAGAGCCGTGACAGTAAAGTATTGTATCTTCAGAAAAACTTTACGAAAGGATTTGTAAATGAATAAGAAAAACGTTCTTGTTGCACAGTCAGGGGGACCAACTTCCGCGATCAATGCGAGTCTTGCGGGAGTGTTGAAGGCTACGATCGACTCGGATAATTATGATCGATGTTATGGGGCTATTAATGGTGTTTTGGGGGTGTTATCAGAAAATTACCTTGATCTTACCGATAAGGCAAAAGAGGATTCGGATTTCATTAAACTTCTAAATCAAACTCCTGCTATGTATTTGGGAAGTTGCCGTTTTAAACTTCCGGAGTACAGGGATGATGATTCTTCTTACTCTTTTATTTTTTCACAGTTTAGAAAGCTTAATATTGGGGCCTTTTTCTATATTGGCGGCAATGACAGTATGGATACTGTTCTCAAGTTGTCGAATTATGCCAGAGAAATCGGCTCAGACGTTAAGATAATCGGTGTTCCCAAGACTATTGATAATGACTTGTGCAACACAGATCACACACCGGGCTTTGGTTCTGCAGCCAAATATATTGCAAGCTCTTTGCTTGAAATTGCCCATGATACATTTATCTATGCAGTTAAATCTGTTACTATTGTCGAAATAATGGGGCGTGATGCCGGCTGGCTCACAGCAGCGTCAGCTCTTGCCAGAAACGGCTATTCTACAGCGCCGCATCTTATTTATCTTCCTGAAGTTCCTTTTGATAAGGAAAAATTTATCTCAGATGTTCGCCATGAACTTTCAAAACGAAATAACGTAATAATTGCTGTGTCCGAGGGAATTAGGGATAAGGACGGCAACTACATCACATCCAGCAAGGCTATGGCAGATACCTTTGGACACCAGCAGTTGTCAGGTGCAGGAAAGGCTTTGGAATTTCTTGTAAAAGAGAACATTGATGTCAAAGTTCGTTCCGTAGAGATCAATGTACTTCAAAGATGTGCGGCTCATTTGGCAAGTAAAACCGATCTCGATGAGTCTTTTGCCCAGGGTAAAAAAGCTGTGGCTCTTTCTGAAGAAGGACAGACAGGCTGCATGGTTGTGCTAAAGAGAATTAGCAATGCGCCTTATCAGGTAGAGTATAGCTATGCACAGATCAAAGATATTGCAAATGAAGCCAAGTCTGTTCCTGTAGAGTGGATAAATAGGGAAGAAAACGACATAACAGAGGAATTTATAGAATATCTCAGGCCGCTTATTGTTGGGGAGGCTGAGCATTATTATGAAAATGGAATTCCAAAGTATTTGGATATTTCACACTTAAATCAAAAGCATTAAGGAGGGTACGGTATGAAGGCACTATTTATTGGCGGAACAGGAACTATCAGCATGGGAATAGTAAAGAGACTTGCTGAGGATCCTTCGTGGGAAGTATATCTTCTCAACAGAGGCAACAGGAAAAATGAAGTTCCTGCATCTGTTAAGCAGATTACTGCAGACATTGGCAATGAAGAAGATGTCAAAAAGAAACTTGAAGGTATGACTTTTGATGTAGTAAGTGATTTTATAGCATTTGATGTCAGTGCTGTGGAGAGGGACTATCGTCTTTTTGAAGGAAAAACAAGGCAGTATATTTTTATCAGTTCTGCGTCTGCCTATAATAAGCCTGCAGCTTCCTATGTGATAACTGAAGGAACAACACTTGCTAATCCGCACTGGGAGTACTCCAGAAATAAGATTGCATGTGAGGAGTTTCTTTTGTCAAAATATCGTGAGAACGGCTTCCCTGTTACGATTGTAAGACCAAGTCACACATATGATGAGAGACATATTCCGCTTGGAGTGCATGGTAAAAAAGGCTTTTATCAGGTTATAAAGAGAATGCAGGAGGGAAAACCTGTTATCATTCAGGGCGATGGATCTTCTCTCTGGGCTGTTACCTTTAACAGTGACTTTGCCATTGGTTTCATTGGACTTATGGGAAACAGACATGCAATTGGCGAAGCCTTCCAGATCACAGGAGATGAGATCCTTAGCTGGGATCAGATATACAAGACAGTTGCAGATGCATTGTCAGTAGAACTAAGGCCCTACCATGTTTCATCAGATTTACTGAGTGAAGTGGGCAAGGAATATGGTTATGACTTTGAAGGAGAGCTGCTGGGAGATAAGGCAGTTTCTGTAGTTTTTGATAACAGCAAGGTGAAGAGGCTCGCTCCACAGATGACTACAAATATCCCATTCCACAAAGGGGTTCGCCGGGCTCTTGACTACATATTATCTCATCCAGAGGAATATGAAGAAGATCCGGAATTTGATGCATTTTGTGACAAGGTGATTGATGCGCTTGATAATGCTAAAAAGGCAATAATATCATCAGCTAATAAGTGACTTCACGAAATTTTATAGAAAACTTAATACAATTTTAATAGGCTTGGTACAGCAAGGAGGGTAACATGAAGTAGATGTCTTTTTTATGAGGAGGGGGAAATGAATAAAAGAGGGAAATTTGTACCGATAGTGCTGTGCCTTGGCTCATTGTTATCTGCATGTGGGGGAGAGGAAGCATTTGGCAAGGCTTCTGATAATATCCCGGTAGAGATTGTTCTGGAATCGGACTATGATAATAATGGTCAGCAGAGCAGCCAGCTTGGGGCATATAACATAGTTGCTGATGATACTACCGGAGCATTTTCTGAAGAACAGGCCTTTAATGCTGTAAGAAACTATTACAAGAGTATTAATCCGGATTATGATAACAACCAGGATATGGGTGATTACTGGGATGTCTCAAGAGGTGAAAATGGAGAGATAGTTGTGACATACAGATCATACACCGGCTCTATAAACAGGTATTATGTGGATGCGATTTCAGGCAACACTTACGTTACTGAGCAGGTTCCCGGGATCATAGAAGATGAGCAGCTTACAAGTGAAAACTTTAATATTAAGTATTATTTGGTTGCAAGAGGATAAAGAGAAATGATAATTGCTCCTAAGTTGGTGATTGATCCGACTTAGGAGTTTTTTCGTTATAATTGAAATTGCTACAATAACTATGGCAAAATTGATATGTATACCGTAATTCTGAAGAAATTCAGTATCCTATAGTAATTGCAGGGGGAATTATCATGAAGAAAAAGAAAGAGCTCTTTTCGTATATATTCATAATAATCGGAGCCATAATGGCAAGCTTTTCTGTTGCACTTATTCTGCTTCCAAATGATGCTATTGACTATGGCACTGCAGGTGTGGCTATTATTATCAGTAAGTTGTCTGGAATTCAGCTGTCGGTATGCGTTCTTGCCGTATTCATACCCTTTATTGTGGCGGGATACGTCTTTTTGGGAAGAAGCTTCACCATAAAGGCTGCGCTTGGCTCTCTGGTCTATACGCTGGGACTTGAGTTCTTTGAAAATATTCCATTTGAGCTCAGTACAGAGCATTTTCTGGCGGTGGCATTTGGCGGAGCTATTCTGGGGGCAGGACTGTCTCTGATACTCAGGAGCGGCGGTTGTATAGATGGTTCTGAGATTCTTGCCAATATTATAGTTAAAAAGTTATCTGATAAAACAGGACGAAACTATAGTATGACGCCTGTTCTTTTGGCATTTAATGCGATAGTCTATATGACAGTTTTTGTTGTTATAGATGTGACGGCAGCTCTTTTAAGCCTTCTTGTCTATGTGGTGGCAACAGCTGTGATAGACCACTATACCGATCACTTTGAAGCTATTAAGCAGGTGACTATAATTACGCAGGATCCTGATGGGATCATAAGGGATATCAAGGACAAACTGAATAAGACCTGCACTATCATGGATTCAAGAGGAGCCATTGCCGGAGAGAATAACACGCTTATATGCTATATCAGCTATTTTGAACTTCCTATAATGAAAGAAATAATTTCAACACATTCAGGAAGTTTCAGTACGGTTTCAACAATCGATGAAATATTGAGATGAGAAAATCAGGAGAAGTTTTTTATGAAAGATCAGTTTTTAAGAACACAGTTATTATATGGAGAGAACGCAATGAAGAAGCTTGCTGACTGCAGAGTTGCGGTCTTTGGAGTAGGCGGAGTAGGTGGATATGTAGTAGAGGCTCTTGCAAGGAGCGGAGTCGGAGCACTTGATATTATCGATGACGATAAGGTTGCCTATTCTAATATCAACCGTCAGATAATTGCTACTACAAAGACGGTTGGTCAGTACAAGGTTGATGTGGCCATGGAGAGGATACATGACATTAACCCGGATTGCAGTGTCAGAGCCTATAAGACTTTTTTCCTTTCTGAAACTCAGGATCAGTTCAACTTTAGTGACTATGATTATGTGGTAGATGCTATAGATACTGTTACAGGTAAGCTGGCTATCATTGAGAAGGCCAATAAGGAGGGAACGCCTGTAATTTCATCTATGGGAGCCGGAAATAAGGTTAAGCCTTCGCTTTTTGAAGTTGCAGATATTTATGACACATCAATTTGTCCTCTTGCCAAGGTAATGAGGCGTGAGTGCAGGAAAAGAGGAATCGAGTCGCTCAAGGTTGTATATTCCAAGGAAGAACCTTTAAAACCTATGGGGATTGCTGTTGAAAATTCCGAGGAGAACAACGAAGAGACTCCGGATACAAGCAGAAAAGGCAAAGGTAAGAGAAGCACTCCCGGATCAACTGCTTTTGTACCGTCTGTTGTAGGACTGATAATTGCTGGTGAGATAATCAATGATCTTACCGGCTTTGCCAGATAAAATTTTTTTGCCAGCAGCGTAAGGTCATTCGTATAAGAGGATGTATCAATTTTCATGAAAATATAAAAGCATTTTCTTATGAAGGGTGAGGGATAAAAAATGAAAAAGAGAGCAGCAAGTATTTTAACTTTGGTAATGAGTGTCGTGATGCTCATCAGTAGCATTGGACTTACAGGATGTGGGGCGCTTAATAACAAGGCGCTGACAAATTATTGGGCAGCAGATTCTGCTGTTTCTGAGAGCCTCAGAAATTATGTGGAAAAGGTTACCAACAAAAATGACAAAGAGAACTTCATTCCGGTAAAGGATAGAATTGCAGTATTTGACATGGATGGAACGCTTACATGCGAGACATTCTATACATATTATGACACTATGATGTTCATTAATTACTGCCTCGAGGATCATCCTGAGAGAGTATCCGAGGAATTAAAGGCAGCAGCCAGAGAGATAAAGCCCGGATATACCGCAGGTGAAGAGCTTGCCAGGAACTTTGCCAAGGCCTACAAGGGTATGACTGTTAAAGAGCTTTATGACTATGCTGTAGAGTTTGGACAGAAGGAAACAGACAGCTTCCACAATATGCGTTACATAGACGGATTCTATCTCCCAATGGTAGAGGTTGTTAAATATCTATATGATAATGATTTTACTATTTATGTTGTAAGCGGTACTGAGCGCACTACTACAAGAGCCATCATAGACAATTCTCCTATTAAAGATTATGTCTCACCAGCTCATGTAATTGGAACTGAGTTTGAAGTGAAGGTAAAGGGAAATGAGGATGTATCCTCAAATATGGACTTTAAGTACGTTGACGGTGATGAGCTTGTATTTACCGGCGGATTTATACAGAAGAACTTAAATGCCAACAAGACAATCTGGATAGAGAGAGAAATCGGGCAGCAGCCGGTTCTGGCATTTGGAAACAGTGGAAGTGATACAAGTATGATGAACTATGTTCTTGATAAGAGAAATCCATATCCTGCACAGGCTTACATGATCGTTGCAGATGACAATGTAAGAGAATGGGGCACTCAGAACTGGGATGAGAAATCTGCAGCATACGCAGAACAGGGCTATATTCCGGTTTCAATGAAGAATGACTTTTTGAAAATTTATCCGGACACTGTGATAAGAGCAGATGAGCAGTATCAGGAACCGGAACTTGAAGACAATGAGGCTGCGTAAATTATTTATAATTTTTTCATTATTTTTGGTACACAAAAAGGAGTACCATAAATAGGTAGTGTATATATGAGGAGGAAAAAAGATTATGAAAAAGAAACTTATTTCAATTATTGCAGTGCTTACAATGGCATCAGCTTGCGCTTCCGGATGTGGCAGCACGCAGACACAGGAAACTACTGACAATGCAGAAGTTACAGAGGCAGCTACAGTTGAGGCTTCAGCTGCTGCAGAAGAGGCAACAGTGCAGATGGCTAATCCATGGGTGGAGATTTCTGAGGAAGAAGCAAATGAGGCTTGCGCAAGACTCTTCAAGGCCCCAGAGGGTGCAACAAATGTAACATGGCGTATATGCAAGGATTTGGGAAATCCTGAGCAGGGAATCGGACCTCTTGTTCAGCTTGACTTTACTCTTGATGATATGCCTTTCACAGCAAGAGCTCAGCAGGGCGCTTCTGAGGATGCAGATATTGCAGGCAACTACGTTGAGTGGACAGTTGGCCCTGAAGATACAACTCTCGCAAACTGGGGCGAGGGAAATATGGCAGGAAAGTTTTATCGCTCAATTGGAGATACAGGATATGTGGATATGATCACATGGTATGACGTTGAGATTGGTATATCTTATTCATTATCAGTGGCAGCAGCTGATCTTGATGGATTTGATATTCAGGCAGTAGCTGAGCAGATGTACAATGGAGAGAATGAGCCTTTTGCAGATATGCCTGCTGACTTCCTTCAGGAGCAGTCAGGAATTGTATCTTTTGCAACATATGACGACGTAATTGCAGCCTTGCAGCCTGGACAGGGTTATGCATACATTAAGCTCACCGGAAGTGACGAAGAGGTTCTTGCAGTTACAGATTTAGTGTTCGAGGCCGACCACTCTGCGTATGAAATTTCTGTTTACGCTAAGCCTAATGGCAAGGTAAGCCAGGTTGGCAATGTTTCAGGCAATGGATCAGCTTATCCATTAAGACTTGAGGATGGAATTCTTTATGCCGGAGATAATCACTCCTATGAGACATATTTCCTTTCAAAAGAGTATGTATCTCTTATGATGAAAGATTATGTCAGTGATGGTGTCAACGCAGGATCCAATGAACTGACAGGATTCACCAGAGAAAAGAACAGCTTTGATGATGAGACAACTGACTTTACAGGAACACAGGAAGACTTTGAAAATCTTTTGCAGGAAAGAGATAAAAAACCTGTTATTGAGTTTACAATTGTAGAGTGATCTTAAATTAAATGAAATGATTTATGTGTCAAAAAAGAACTGAGCCTATGCGGTTTTCAGTTCTTTTTTATTCTTACAAAGATAAAAACATAAAAGATTGATAACAATTTAATTGCATTTATATATAAAGATGGTATAATCATCAATTATAGGTTTCGATTATTGGAGGTAAGCAATGAGCAAATTTTTTGATCTGGTTAAAACCAGAAGAAGTGTCAGAACATTTGATGACCACAAGCTTGACAGAGAAGTTATAGATGAACTCAAATCTTTTTCTGAGAATATTACTAACCCATATGGTATTCCGGTAAGATTTGCTTTCCTTGATGCAGAAGAGTTTAAACTTTCCAGTCCGGTACTTGCTGGTGAGAAGCTCTATGTAAGTGCTTTGACCAAAAGGGGAGAACATGCTGCAGAAGCTTATGGCTATGCTTTTCAGGCTCTTCTCATGCATGCTCATGAGATGGGACTTGGAACAGTTTGGATTGGCGGAACAATGCCAAGAGAGAAATTTGAGAAGGCATCAGGACTTGCAGCCAATGAGATCATGCCATGCGTAAGTCCACTCGGTAAGACAGCCAGTAAGATGGGTGTAAAAGAAACTCTGATGAGAAAGGGAGTCAAGGCTGATACCCGCTTGGATTTTGAGACTCTTTTCTTCGCTAATGATTTCAAGACACCGTTAACAAAAGGAAACGCTATGGAATCCGGACTTTTTGATGCTCTTGAGAGTATTAGACTTGCTCCGTCTGCAGTTAACAAACAGCCTTGGCGCGTTGTTGTGGATTTGAAAAATAAGACAGCACATTTCTATGTCAAACATGATAAGGGCTATATCACACCGGATTATGATCTTCAGCTGATAGATCTTGGAATAGCTTTTTATAACTTTGAGCAGGAGCTTCTTGCAGAAGGAAGAAAGCCTGAGTTTGAGATAAGAGATCCGGGTATTGCTACCCCGGATCAGACAGATTATGTCGCTACCTACAGATGGTGAAGCCTGGTGACACCGTCACATTTGGAGTAGTTTTTTTATGGATAAAAAGATAGTATTTCATAAGCCTTCTTTTGATGAGGCGTCTAAGCTTGCTGCTATTTATGCACTTAGAGATAATATGACCTGCGATAGTACTGTTCTTGATACATATATATGGAAAGATCAGTATAATGCGGAAGTTTACATTGGCGATGAAGCTGCCTTTATCCTAATGAAGGATCAGGAATGTTATTTCGCAGCAATGCCATATTGCAGAGAAGAAGAGCTTCCAAAGTATTTTGGAATATTAAGGAATTATTTTAATGAAGAGTTAAAGAGCCATCTTAGGATCAATCTCGCTGATGAGGATGCCATAAAGGTTCTTGGACTTCTGGATGATCAGGACTTTGTCGTTGAGGAAGAAACCGATCTTAAGGATTACCTTTATGATGCGGACGAACTAAGAAAACTTCCGGGTAAGAAATTCCAGAAAAAGAGAAATCTGGTAAATAAGTTCATGAAGGAATATGAAGGAAGATGGCAGTACAAGACCATGTGCTGCGTTGATGAGTATTTCCTTGAAGTATTCATGGACAAATGGATAGACAAGAGATTATCTGAGGGCGTTGACAGTAGAGAAACACTTGTGGCAGAGAAAAATGGGATAATAGATATTCTCAGAAACTGCGATAAGGTAACCTACAGGGTTGGCGGTATATTTGTGGATGAAGAACTTGAAGCTTTTACAATAGGTTCTTACAACAGCAGGGAGAAAATGGTTGTCGTCAGTATAGAAAAAGGCAATTCAGAAATCCCCGGAATATACCAGGTAATAAATCAGCAGTTTCTATTAAACTCATATGAAGATGCCCTTGTTGTTAACAGAGAAGACGATATGGGTATCGAAGGACTCAGGCAGGCCAAGGAAAGTTATAACCCTATTGGATTTGCCAGAAAATACAAGGTCTACGAAAAATAATAAGAGCTGTCCATTCACGCAGGAGCTGAAAAAATAACCTTGCGTGAGTGGCTAGCTCTTTATTTATCCGGGAACCTAAATCATAATAGAAGAAGAAAACTTCGAATAGTGATTTGGGAAAGCAGAGGACTGATATGAGGATTACGGGCGCAGAGGTTTATGGAAGTGACCATAAGTTTCATAAAAAGGACTTATCTATAAAGGATGGACTGGTTACAGATGAAGTGGTAACTGATGAAGAAATAATAGATGCTTCTGGATGTTATGCTATTCCGGGACTTATAGATATACACTTTCATGGGGCCATGGGCTATGATGTTTGCGATGGAACTATGGAAGCCTTTGAAAAAATCGCTGAGTATGAGGCTGGCAGGGGAATTACAGCTATTTGCCCGGCAACTCTAACGCTTCCTGTCAGTAAGCTTAAAGAGATTCTTGCGGTTGGCGCAGAGTTTGCATCCAGAGATTATGGAAAAAGAAAAGAGACTATGGCAGATCTTGTCGGTTTTAATATGGAAGGACCGTTTATCAGCCATACTAAAAAAGGAGCCCAGAACGAAGAATACATAAGAAAGTGCGATGCAGGTACTGTCTTGGAATTTGTAGAGGCATCAAAAGGTCTTGTAAAGATAATAGGTCTAGCTCCTGAGGAAAACGCCGGATTCGAAGATTATATAAAGGCTGTAAGGGATAAAGTAAAGGTGTCACTTGCTCACACAAATGCGGATTATGATACAGCCATGAAAGCCTTTGAAGCAGGGGCTTGTCACGCGGTTCATTTGTATAATGCAATGACGGGGATGAGTCATAGACAGCCCGGAGTGGTTGGTGCTGTATTTGACAAAAGGGATGCAACAGCAGAGCTAATCTGTGATGGAATACACATTCATCCTGCGGTTGTCAGGACTTCTTTTGAATTACTCGGAACGGACAGGCTGATAATGATAAGCGATAGCTTAAGAGCTACAGGGAAGCCGGATGGAGAATATGAACTTGGAGGACTTGCTACAGTTAAGAAGGGTAGAGAAATAAGACTTGCTACAGATGGTGCGATAGCAGGCTCCGGGACTGATCTTATGGGATGCCTTCAGACTGCAGTTCTTCAGATGGGTATTCCGCTTGAAATTGCGGTGGCTGCTGCAACTATCACTCCTGCGAAATGCATAGGGATTGATAATGAGTATGGGTCTCTTGAAAATGGTAAAAGAGGGCATATTGTGCTCCTTGATAAGAAAAATCTGGAAGTAAAGCGCGTGATAAAAAGATAAAAATAAAAAAATGATAAATTGGCAACAATTTAATTGCAATAAATATAAAGCGGTGTTATAATGACTCTGCAATTACGAAAAACATTGAGTGATTCGAGGAAATAACATGACGCAGGATTTTAATATTCAGGAATATATGACAAAGGGAGTTGAGCGTGTTGTCGCAGATGCGATCAGGGCAACACTTAAGAATCCCAAGGAGAGCGCTTTTATGGCAAAATTTGCTGTGGCCAGCAAAGCTGCATCCAAGAAAAGAGCTGCCAAAGAAGAGAATGGTGAGCATGTTCCTCCATTTCTGATTGCCAGCATTACAAGTGCCTGTAATCTTCACTGTGCAGGCTGTTATTCCAGATGTAATAGTGCTACAGAAGATTCTGAGCCGGTGAATCAGCTTACCGATGATGAATGGAAGAATATTTTTGATGAGGCTGATGATCTTGGCGTAAGTTTTATTCTTCTTGCAGGCGGTGAACCACTTCTCAGAAAAGGTGTTATTGAGGCAGCAGCTAAAAAGCCGTCAATTCTTTTCCCAATATTTACAAACGGTACTTATATGACAGAGAAGTACTTTGAGGACTTTGATAAGAACCGTAATCTTGTACCGATCATGAGTATTGAAGGTGAGAAAGAGGCGACTGATCACAGACGAGGTGAAGGTGTTTATGACAAGCTTATTTCAAATATGGATGAGCTTAAGAAAAGAGGTATCATATTTGGTGCTTCAGTAACAGTTACCACCGAGAATATTAAGGAAGTATCATCAGAGAGCTTCATTAGTATGTTATCTGAAAAAGGCTGCAAGGCTATAATATTTGTTGAATTTGTTCCTGTAGATGAAGGCTCTGAACATCTTGCACCCGATGATGAGGATAGAGAATATCTCAAGGGCGAGATCATGAGACTTCGTAAAGAACACGAAGAGATGGTATTTGTTTCATTCCCGGGAGATGAGAAGACATCAGGAGGATGTATTGCTGCCGGAAGAGGATTTTTCCACATCAATTCTCATGGTGGAGCAGAGCCTTGTCCTTTCTCCCCATACTCAGATATCAATGTAAGAGATACATCTCTTAGAGAGGCGATGAAGTCCAAGTTGTTCCTGGATTTACAGGCCGGGGACGTACTTATGGATGACCACAAAGGTGGATGCGTCCTGTATGAGAAGCGTAAGCAGGTAGAAGAATTGTTATAAAGATATATCTTCAATAATGATATAGGATTGCGAAAGTGGTAATAGCCATGAGGCAATTTGTATATATTGCAGTTGTTGTTTTGTTTTTTAAGAAAGGCCGCTGTTTTGAGCGGAAAGGTGAATCATATGGAATACAAGTTTACACAGGATAATTTTGAAGCAGAAGTAATGAAGAGTGATGTACCTGTACTTATAGATTTCTATGCAGACTGGTGCGGACCTTGCAAGATGATGGGCCCTGTTGTTGATGAAATCGCCAAGGAATTTGATGGAAAGTTCAAGGTGGGCAAGGTAAATGTAGATGAGAGTCCTGATCTTGCAGCCAAGTACAATGTTATGAGCATTCCATTCTTTGCTTTTATCAAAAACGGAGAGCTTGCTGACAGCGAGATTGGTGCAGTTCCTAAGGACAGACTTGTTCAGAAACTTCAGGGACTTGCATAAGAAAATATAGCTAAGATGTTATGGAGACCATATTGAAAAATATGGTCTCTATTATATTGCAAGAAAAAATTATTTTCTTATTGACAAGAGTTATCAACTGGATTATTCTAACAATGAGTTAGACGATGCTAACTAGATGTTGCGTTACACTAACTAATTGTGCGCAGTATAACTGCATTGCACACTATATCAATCATAAAAATTTATAAATGCAATTATAATTTATTGTTGCATTTGGCTAACATCCTGTTATACTTAGCTAACAGGAGATAAGGAGGCTTATATGACACTTAATGAAGCAACACTTGGACAGGAATATATGATAGATGCTGTTGATACCGGAGCGGATGAGGAAATGGAGAGCTTTCTCTTTTCACTTGGCTGCTATAGTGGTGAGAGGATCACAGTTGTTGACAAGAAACGTAATCTGGTAGTCGCAATCAAGGACGCAAGATACAATATTGATCCTGAGTTAGCAAATGCTATCAAGATCTGATCTTATTACTGAATATTCATATGCACATAGCTGTATTTTGAATGATAAATGAAAAAGATTGCAGGAGGAAAATGTTATGAGAATCGCGATGGCAGGTAATCCAAACAGTGGAAAAACTACCATGTACAACGCGTTGACCGGAAGAAACGAGAAGATCGGTAACTGGGCGGGCGTTACTGTTGACAAGAAGGAAAGTGCTATTAAGAAGAAGTACTATGATGGGGACAAGGAACTTATTGCAGTTGACCTTCCCGGTGCATATTCTATGTCACCTTTCACATCGGAGGAGAGCATAACAAGCGGTTATGTTAAGAACGAGCACCCTGATGCAATTATCAATATAGTAGATTCTACAAATCTTAGCAGAAGCCTTTTCTTTACGACTCAGCTTTTAGAGCTTGGAGTTCCTGTTGTTGTAGCGCTTAACAAAAATGACGCCAACGATAAAAAAGGAAACGCCATTAACGAGAAGCTTTTGTCAGAAAAACTTGGATGTCCTGTTATCAAGACAGTAGCCACATCTGAGACTGGTCTTAAGGAAGTAGTTAAGGCAGCAGCTGAACTTGAAGGTAAGGGACAGAAAGAGCCTTATGTTCAGGGAAATATAGATCTTACAAATAAAGCTGAAGTTGAAGCTGCAGACAGAAAGCGTTTTGAGTTTGTTAACAAGATTGTAAGCGAAGTCGAGAATCGTAAGGCTCTTACCAAGGATAAGAACTTTGGAGATACAATTGATAACGTTGTAACTCATCCTATTTTAGGACTCTTCATTTTCGCAGCTATTATGTGGCTGGTATTCTACATTTCTCAGACAACTGTAGGAACATGGCTTGCTGATATCCTTGCAGGATGGATTGAGACATTCCAGGGATTTGTAGGTGATGCAATGGCTGATGCCAACCCACTTCTCTATGCACTTTTGGTTGATGGTATCATTGGTGGTGTAGGTGCTGTAGTAGGCTTCCTTCCACTTGTTATGGTTATGTATTTCCTCATCGCGCTTCTTGAGGATTGTGGATATATGTCCAGAGCAACTGTAGTTCTTGACCCTATTTTCAAGAGAGTAGGTTTATCAGGTAAGTCAGTAATCCCTATGATCATTGGTACAGGTTGCGGAATTCCTGCTATCATGTCATGCCGTACTATCAGAAATGAAAGAGAGAGACGTGCAACAGCAATGCTTGCAACTTTCATGCCATGTGGAGCTAAGCTTCCTGTTATAGCTCTTTTTGCAGGTGCTTTCTTCCCTGAGTCAAGATGGGTAAGCTTTATCTGCTATATGGGCGGTATCGTACTCATTCTTCTTGGTGCACTTCTTATAAAGGCTATCACTGGTATGAAGTACAGAAAGAGCTTCTTCATCATTGAGCTTCCTGAGTACAAGGTACCAAGCCTTATGTTCGCTCTTAAGTCAATGCTTGAAAGAGGTAAGGCTTATATTGTTAAGGCCGGAACTATCATCCTTGTTTGTAACACTATAGTTCAGATCATGCAGAGCTTTAACTTCAGCTTCCAGCCTGTTGAAGAAGGAATGGAGAGCACTTCAATCCTTGCAGGAGTAGCAGGACCTTTTGCTTACCTTCTTGTTCCTGTTGTTGGTATTGTCAGCTGGCAGCTCGCTGCAGCAGCAATTACAGGATTCATTGCAAAAGAGAACGTTGTTGGAACAATAGCTACAGTATTTGCAATAGCTAACCTTATTGATACAGAAGAACTTGAACTTATCGGCGAAGGAAATGCAGTAGCAGCAGTTATGGGTATCACAAAGGTTGCAGCACTTGCATACCTTATGTTTAACCTTTACACACCACCTTGCTTTGCTGCTCTTGGAGCTATGAACTCTGAGATGAAGTCAGCTAAGTGGCTGTGGGGCGCAATTGGACTTCAGCTTGCGACAGGCTTTACAGTAGGATTCCTTGTATATCAGATTGGTACTCTTATTACAACAGGTGCACTTGGAACTGGCTTTGTTTATGGCCTTATTGCAATAGCTGTATTTGCTGGTGTAATATTCTATCTGATCAAGAAGAACCAGAGAGAAATGGTTCTGGAGTACAAGCTGGATTAATAGATTTGGAGGTTCTATGGCAAATTTAATTGCAGGCGCAGTTATAGTACTGCTATTAGGATTGTCAATCGGATATATTTATAAAGAAAAGAAAAAGGGCACCCGATGCATCGGGTGCCCTATGTCCGGTAAATGTCACAAAACGAATACATGTAAATAAATATACGAATTTGAGTGGCTTTGTGTTGACCTGACGGAACTACACTCATATAATTTAACTATAGTGACTGTTAAATCCAACTCATGAAAGGATACGAATATGCCTAGAGTTAATTTATCAATAAGTCAGGAATTATATGAGCAGATCGAGAAGGCAGCCAAAAAAGAGAATGTAACGGCTAATTATTTTATCTGTGAGATGCTTGAAGAGAAGTTTGGCAAAAAGGTTGTGTATGATTATGGCGCAGCAATTGCCAGCATGATCAGCGAAGCCAGGAAGATAGAAGGGGAGTTTACCTTGTCTGACCTGGAGACCTTTTCAGATGTTAATACTGTTATTAAAGACTACAAGATTAGCGAAACACCGGCGCAGGTCAGAGCACGCCTTGGTAAGATGTTCAATGAGGCGGTCCGCAGAGGAAACGTCAAAGGTGTTGAGAGAGCAACAGTAGTCAGAAACGGTGAGGAACAGCTTAAGTTCTTGTCGAGGGCTGCTGTATATATTAATAAAGCCGGGAAGACCAGGAAAAACAGTTAATAAAGATTATACAGGCATATAGGGACAGAAATGTTGTAAAATATAGTTAAATCTTTTCCTTCTAAACGGTATACAAGATATAATAACAGTAGGAGAATTTATAAAAAGCTGGGAGAGGTGAAGACATGCAGGAACGTAGAACGATCAATCGAGTAGAGTTTTTGGCAAACAGTGTAATTGTTGACAAGGAGTCACTGAACAAGTACTACGGGCAGGTTAAGAATATCAGCCCTCTTGGAATCGCTATAACTGTGGACGAGCGTATTCCAAATCTGGTTACACGCGATGTTATAATTGTAGCTGAGACAATGATCATGTATGCAGAGGCTGTTCGTGAGGATAAGGAGAACAACGGCAAAAAATCTGTGGCATTTAAGGCGAGAAAGTTTACACCTGAAGTATTGCAGTATCTGTTTGAGCATATTGGTCTTGATGAAGGTTGATGATTTCTTTGATTGATGTATACTAAAAAAGAATTGCCATAGTTTATTTGTATTCGTATAAATGAGTGTAAAGAAAAATACAAATACAAATTTACTATAAGAATACAGGAGGCATACTATGGAGAAGAAATTATCAAGACTTTTTGATTTTCAGAAATTTGCAGAGAACAGTGAACTTGCTGATATTATTGCAGATGTAGATTCAAGATATCCTAAGGCACAGGAATTATCAGATGATGACCTTTTTAATGTTGCGGCTGCAGGTACAATGACAGGCCAGAATGATAAGAAGAAAATTAAAATCGACAAGTAATGACTGATGCATTAGATAATTAAGGCTTCAAGTTCACGACCAATATGTTAATATTGCCATGGATAAGATGATAAAAAAGGACCTCTTTTACGGAGGTCCTTTCGTGTTATAATAGACCGCAAATAAACAGGTATTGGAGGAGAGGTATGATCAACGAGAGCTATAAGAAAATGCTGGGAGCTAAATCCGTTATCCGCGAGTTGTCTGAATATGCTACGGCAAGGGGCAAGGAAATAGGGTATGAGAACGTTTTTGATTTTAGTCTTGGAAATCCAAGTGTTGCTGTTCCGCAGGAGTTTACAGATGAAATGATAAGGCTTCTGGAAACAGAAGATACAATGACACTTCATGGATATACACCAAGTCTTGGTAATCCGCTTTATAAAGAGAAGATCGCCGAGTCTCTAAATGAACGCTTTGGAATGAATTATGGCCCGGAACATATCTTTCCAACAACAGGAGCTGCAGGAGCTATAGCGCATGCAGTCAGAGCAGTGACTGAGCCCGGAGATGAAGTGCTTGCCTTTGCTCCGTTCTTCCCTGAATATGGTCCATATATCACGGGAGCAGGTCTCAAGCTGAGTGTAGTTCCTGCTGACACAGATACTTTCCAGATTAATTTTGATAGATTTCTTGAGATGCTTAATGAGAAGGTAATGGCTGTTATTGTTAATACTCCTAACAATCCTTCGGGAGTAGCTTATTCTACGCAGACTCTTACAAGACTTGCTCAGATTCTCAAGGATAAATCTGAGGAGTATGGGCACACGATATATCTTTTGTCTGATGAGCCTTACAGGGAGATTGTGTTCAAGGGAGCAGATGCGCCTTACGTTTCGAAGTTTTATGATAATACGCTTAGCTGTTACTCTTTTTCCAAGTCATTATCACTTCCCGGAGAAAGAATCGGCTACGTTGCAGTTAATCCTGCTTGTGATGGTGCTGAGTACATTGTGCCTATGTGCGGACAAATATCCAGAGGAACAGGACATAACTGTCCTCCGTCCATCATTCAACAGGCTGTTGCCAAGGTTTGCGGCATGACAGCGGATTTGTCAGTATATGAGACTAATATGAACATCATCTATGCTACTCTGGTAGATCTGGGCTTTACTGTAGTTAAGCCGGGCGGAACATTCTACATCATGCCTAAAGCCTTGGAGGAGAGCTCTATCGAATTCTGCAAAAAGGCCAAGGAATATGACCTTATATTTGTGCCCACTGATGGTTTTGGAGCACCGGGCTTTTTTAGAATGGCATACTGCATTGATACAGAGAAGGTGGAGCGTGCAATGGTCAGATTAAGGCAATTTGTGAGCGAGGTGTACAGATAAGCCGCAATATAGCTGATTGAATCTTATTCTTTTGTTCGGGAATGCGTTGACAATGCGGATTAAGGGGTGTAAACTCTATTTCGTAAACCACTTTATTGTTTTAACGAGTCACATTTCATGTTCGTGATTTTTTCTGACGAGGAGGAGAAAAAAAGATGGCTGAAGTTAAGAAGACAGTGGCAGCAGTTAAGCCTGTTGCATCAATTAAGACACCAGTAGTTACAGAAGCTAAGACAGAGGCTAAGGTTGAAGTCAAAAAGGCAGTAGAAGCCAAGAAACCGGCAGTTAAGAAGGCTCCTGTTAAGGATGCCAAGAAGCCGGCAGTTAAGAATGCTGAAACACCTGCTAAGAAGGCACCTGCCAAGAAGACAGCGGTAGCTAAGAAAGCTACTACAGCCAAGAAACCGGCAGCTAAGAAGACTGTTGCCAAGGAAGCTGCACCAGCACTTAAGACAAACATCGTTCTTCAGTATGCTGACAAGAATGTAACCTATGATACACTCAAGGAGAATGCTGAGAACGTTTATCAGTTTGATATGGGCAAGAATATTGCTGATATCAAGAAGCTTGATCTCTATGTTAAGCCTGAAGAGAATACAGTTTACTTTGTTGTTAACGACAAGGAACTTGGAAACTACGGTTTATAATTTATGATGAATTGCCCTGGGCGGTCGATATTTCGACTTCCTGGGGCTTTTTTTGTATATTAGGAAATTCCTCCGGATTTCCTAATATATAAAAAACGCTCCGCTTTGGATGATGCTGATAGCTGTAACTTATCGGAAACTATAGATTTTATTTTTAGAATTTCTTTAGATTTTATTAATATTTTCTTGACTTAAATTAATATGGAATTTAAACTATAAATACGGTAGGCAGATTAAAAAATGTCTATTTTTTTTACTGGAAACGCTTTATTGCTTAAAAGCGATAACGAGCCGACGCTTTAAATCAGATTAGTTTTGTCAGACTATTACGAGGAACAGATAAAAACGTACTAATTAAAAGTACTTTTTATAAATAATAAGTGGAGGATAAGTGTATGAAAAGAAAAGTTGGACCCGCTAGGGTGCTGGCAGTGATCTTGAGCGCAACTTTTGCGTTTACAAATGTAATTACTGCTGCAGCTACTTCTGGGGATGACGCTGCTTCTCTTTCTACAAGTGAGGAAGAAGTAGTTTTCGAAACAGACGATCAGAGCTCTTCTGAAGAAGAGACTGTAGTTGCTGACGAGAGCGCACAAGAAGCATCATCTGCCGCAGAAGCTGATTCAGAAAAAGCTTCATCTGAAGAAAATGAGGATGCACCTTTGTTTGAAAAGGTAGATCCTAAGGAAGAAGGACTTGAAGATCCTTCAACAGCTCTTAATGGGGAAGTAACAGAGCTGCCTGAAGAGAAAAAGGATCCGGATGAGCAGACTCGTGTCATCATCGTTATGGAAGGTGATGCGGTCCTTGATAAAGGATTTGACACAGAGAATCTTGCTGATAACAGTGAGGCTATGAGCCTCTCAGAGAATATCATTGCTGAGCAGGAGGAGACTATTGAGAAGATTTCTGAGGAAGCTCTCGATGGAGAGGAACTTGATGTTAACTATAATCTCTCAATTCTTACAAATGCAGTATCAGCTGATGTTGCTTACAAAGATATTGAAAATATCGTTAATGTAGACGGCGTTGCTGCTGTTTATGTGGCTCAGAAGTATGATCCACAGGAGACTGCAGAGCCTATGACAATCACATCAGGTGATATGGTTGGAAGTTATACAACATGGGCAGCAGGTTATACAGGCGCAGGCACAAGAATTGCTATAATTGATACCGGTATTGATGCTGATCACCCATCATTTGATGCAGGTGCTTTTGATGCTCATTTGAATGAGACAGCAGAAGCTGCCGGAAAGAGTGTTGCAGATTACTCACTTCTTACAGCAGAGGAAATTGCAGCAGTTCTTCCAAATCTTAATGTTGCACAGAAAAATCAGGGTGTTACTGCTGAGCAGTTATACCTTAATGAAAAAATCCCATTCGCATTCAACTATGTTGATAAGGATCTTGATGTAACTCATGATAATGATAACCAGGGCGACCATGGTACACACGTATCTGGAATTTCTACAGCTAACTACTATGTTCCAAACTCATCTTCTGAGAGTGGATATGCAAGACAGGATGTTGGTGTTGTAGGTATTGCTCCTGATGCTCAGCTCATTACTATGAAGGTATTTGGTAAGGGCGGCGGTGCATATAGTGATGACTATATGGCAGCTATCGAGGATGCTCTTCTTCTTAAGGCTGATGTAGTTAACCTTTCACTTGGTTCAAGTGCAGCCGGTTACTCTTCAGATTCAGAAGAATATGTAAACGGAATCTTCAAAAAGCTTGAGGGAACAAGCACTGTAGTATCTATTTCAGCAGGTAACTCCGGACGTTGGACTGATGATTCAACATATGGTGTTAACCTCAGCAAGGATGTTAACCAGGATACAGTAGGATCACCGGGATCATATACAAATGCGCTTACTGTAGCAAGTGCTGTTAATAACGGAATGGTTGGTAACTACTTTGCAACAGCTGATGGCAAGAAGATTTTCTATACAGATGGTAATGATACACTTGCTCCTAAGTTTGCTACTTTGGATACAACAGGAAACGGAACAGATTATCCATTTGTACTTATTGCCGGAACTGGCGTGCCTACGGATTATGAGGGACTGGATGTTACTGATAAGATTGTATTTGTTCAGCGTGGAGCCATCACATTTGGTGAGAAGCAGATGAATGCTGAAGCAGCAGGCGCTAAGGCTGTTATTATTTATAACAATCAGCCTGGTACGATCAGCATGACACTTCAGGGCAGCACAGCTGTTATTCCTGCAGTATCGATCACTCTTGCAGATGCACAGATAATTGCAGCTGATTCTGAGCAGATAGCAGATAATGCTTTTGCGGGAACAATCACTGTTTCTTCCAAGATTGGCGTTAAGACAGATACATCTGATGGATATACAATGAGTGATTTCTCATCATATGGTGTTCCAAGTTCTCTTGATCTTAAGCCTGAGATTACAGCACCTGGTGGAAACATCTATTCAACAAGAGACGGTGGTACATATGGTCTGATGAGCGGAACTTCAATGGCTGCTCCTTCTATTTCAGGTCAGAGTGCACTTGTAGAACAGTATATCCGTGAAAATGGACTTGCAGACAAGACAGGTCTTTCCGTTCGTACACTGGCACAGACACTTCTCATGAGTACAGCTATTCCTCTTCACGAGGATAACGATCCTAGCGCTCCTGAGTTCTCACCTAGAT
Organism: Butyrivibrio proteoclasticus B316; assembly: GCF_000145035.1. Taxonomy (NCBI): domain Bacteria; kingdom Bacillati; phylum Bacillota; class Clostridia; order Lachnospirales; family Lachnospiraceae; genus Butyrivibrio; species Butyrivibrio proteoclasticus. The sequence continues at coordinate 3,209,565 of NC_014387.1, read as the reverse complement.
CACAGGGTGCAGGTCTTGCAAATGTATATAACGCAGTTTCTACTCCTTCATATGTTCTTGTAGGAGACAAGGCTGGAAACGATGGTAAGGTTAAGGTTGTTCTCGGCGAAGATCCTGAGAAGAGCGGAAATTATAGTTTTGCTTTTGATGTTTACAACATGACAGATGTTCCTCAGTACTATGTACTTGACTCTACAGTAATGACTGAGCAGCTCTATGAACAGAGCGGTATCACATATTTTGCAGGATCATCACATGTACTTAATCCTTCTGTTTCTCTTTCTGCTAGTGATACAGCACTTGTATATGACATCAATGCCGATGGTACAGTTAACAAAGACGACAGAAAGGCATTACTTCAGGTAATAAATGATTCAGCTGAGAATCAGGTTATTGATCAGAATCAGGATTACTTTGATCTGAATGATGATGGAGTTCTTAATACTAAGGACGTATATCTGTTTGGTAAGGTTTTGAATGGCAAGTCAGATGTTGCAAATCTTGGACTTGAGGTTGTAAGAGTTACAGATCAGACTACAGTTAATGTAAATATCAATCTTTCAGACGCTGACAGAGAATATCTTGCAGGCTTTGAGAATGGTATTTATGTAGATGGTTTCGTATATGTAAAGGGTAATGTGGATCTCTCAGTTCCTTTCCTTGCTTTCTATGGAAGCTGGATGGATTCTTCAATGTTTGAAGACTTTGACTTTGAAGAGAGCGTACACAATCCTGCGTACAGCGCACAGACATATACAGGTATCTCCAAGACTAACTTCCTGTCAGTGTACCCATTAGGTGATTACTCATCTGAAAACGAGATGTACTTTATTCCTAATCTTGTTACTGATGATGCTCAGTATGTTCCTGACAGAAATGCTATCAGCTCACAGAATGGAACAGCACTTGGAAGTATGTACTACTCACTTATCAGAAATGCAAGCAGAGTTATCATGTCTATCACAGACAGAAATACTGGAGAAGTTTACTACGAGGATACTCAGCTTGAGAACTATGCAGCATTCATTTATCAGGGCCAGTGGGAGAATTACATCCAGTATCTTGATCTCATGTGGAAAGGAACTGATAAGGATGGTAATGCTCTTGAAGATGGTGTAGAAGTTGATGTTACACTTGAGGCAGTTCCAAGCTACTATGATAATGTAGAAGATCCAACTACACTTAAGGGTAAGGGACTTTACCTTACAACACCTATTGCTATCGATAATACTGAGCCTGAAATTGTAGGTGCTGCTCAGAATGAAGATGGCAAGTACAATATTTCTGTTTATGATAACAGATATGTATCATCTGTTCTTATACTTAACAGAAATGGCGATATCGTTAGCAGATATGCTGTTAACCAGCTTGAAAAGGGTGTTGATTCTGTAGTTACTATTGATGCTCCTGAAGATGTTTTCTATGTAGAAGTATTTGACTATGCTTTGAATACATCTGTATATCGTTTCAATAACACAGGTCATGCTGATACTAAGTTTGTAACAGAGATCACTTTGGATAAGACAGAAGTATCTGTAAGAGAGCGCTCTAGAACACAGGTAGTTGCAACAGTTGGTCCTAAGTGGCTTGAAGAAGGCTATGACGGAGTAGAATGGACATCTTCTGATGAGAGCGTTGCAACAGTAAATGCAAACGGTGTCATCACAGGTGTTAAGGAAGGAACAGCTGTAGTAACAGCTACAACAGTTGCTACTGATAAGGATGGCAATCATCTTTCAGCTGAAGTAAAAGTAACAGTTACAAAGCGCGGCGGCTGGAATGGCACAGAAGATCCTGATGATGAGTCCGTTGAGGATGCAAGCACAGATAATTCTTCTGTAGATGAAACAGCAGTTGATGAAGCTGATGAGGATTCATCTGAAGAAATATTCTATGATATTAACGATGAGAAAAAAGATAATTCAGCCGATGAGGCTAGTGTAGAAGCTAGTGCAGAAAGCTCAGATTCATCTGCAGATGCAGCTTCAGAAGAAACTACAGAAGGAGGAGAGAATGATGATTAAGTCTATTAAAAAAGCTTTCGTTCTCGGAATGACTTCACTTATTCTTTTCGCTGGACTGCCTGCAACAACAGCACATGCGGCTGACAGCGAACCAATTCATACAGTTACAAGTGTATCAGGTAAGGAAAGCAATCCTGTTGTTACATATGAACTTAAGTTTGATAAAACAAGAGTTACTGATGGAAGAATAGCAGTTTTATATGATCCTGAAGTTCTCACACTTGCACAGGGTAAGGGAAACGTCAATTTCAGCGAAAGAGACTTCAACAAGGATTATAAGGAAGGCGACCAGACAGGTGTTTCTTTCGCATTCGTACATGATGAAGGCAAGTATGTTAAGGGATCTCTTTTAACACTTACATTCTATGTTAAACCTGGAATTGAGAGCCAGAGTACTACATTTAAAACAGAAGTATTCCAGATAAGTGATGGCGATAAAGATGTTTTGACAAATGTTGTACTTGATGATACGGTTGAGGTTGGAAGACCTAAGCTTGTAGCTCCTGCAAATGTTCAGGCTACACAGGGACTTATCGGAGTAGATGTATCATGGGATGAAGTTCCGGGTGCTGATGGCTACACAGTTTACCGTGCTGAGTCAGAAAATGGAACATATAAAGTGCTTGGTTCAACTTCTGGAAACAGCTACAATAACTTATGGGTAAACAAGAACAGAACATATTATTTCCAGGTTAAGGCTTACCAGAAGCAGGGCAAGGAAAAAGTTTATTCTGAGCCATCTGCTCCAGTATCTATAAAAGTTAAAGGTCTGCTTGAGAAATTAGGCGGCTGATATATTAGTTAATAAGTAGGAGCTTGCTTTTAGCAGGCTCCTATTTCTATGAAAAAAGACTATTAACATTTATTTTATAAAAGCAAGGTTGACATGTGAGCTTCATAGTGATAACTTATGATACAGAAGATGTTAGCACTCAAATGAAGTGAGTGCTAACACTTCAAAAATCAATACCATTCCAATGAATTTACCGGTGATTACAGAGGAAGGGCTTATGGAATTAGACGAGAGAAAAAGAAAAATACTTCATGCTATAGTCAAGAATTATTTGGAAACGGGAGAGCCTGTTGGCAGTAGAACGATTTCCAAATATACAGACCTTAACCTTAGCTCAGCTACAATACGTAATGAAATGGCAGACCTTGAAGAGATGGGGCTTATAATTCAGCCGCACACCTCAGCCGGACGTATTCCATCAGATATGGGCTACAGAGTATATGTTGATGAGATGCTCAGGGACAAGGAAGCTGAAGTTGAGAACATGAAGGAAATGCTTCTTGATAAGGAAGAGAAGCTTGAGAATCTTCTCAAGCAGGTGGCCAAGACTCTTGCAGTTGATACGAATTACGCCACTATGATCTCTGCTCCTCAGATCAGGAAGAATAAACTTAAATTCATACAGATATCCAAGGTTGATGATGAACATCTGTTGGCAACCATAGTGATAGAAGGCAATGTTATCAAGAACAAGATCATCACTGTAGAGGAAGTACTTGATGATGCTACGATGCTCAAGCTTAACATCTTGATGAATACCAGACTTGACGGACTTGCTGTTGAGGACATAAATCTTGGATTAATAGCTGCAGTCAAGCAGGAAGCGGGAATCCATAGTGAGATCATCGGCAATGTTATAGATGCAGCAGCAGAGTCAATTACAGCAGATGAGGATCTTCAGATATATACAAGTGGTACGATGAATATTTTCAAGTATCCGGAGCTTACAGATTCTGCCAAGGCCAGCGAATTGATCAGTACCTTTGAAGATACCAAGGACTTGTCCAGTATCGTAGAGGGAACTCTTTCAGCAGACGCCGAGGAGACTGGAATTCAGGTATACATAGGTAATGAAACTCCTGTCCAGGCCATGAAGGATTGCAGTGTTGTAACAGCAACATATGAGCTCGGAGATGGAATGAAGGGTACAGTTGGTATCATCGGACCTAAGAGAATGGATTACGACAAGGTAATCACTACACTTAAGAATATGAGGCATGCGCTTGATGATCTGTATAAGAAGGATTAGCAAATGTGCATTTTGAGATAGAAAGATTTGTATAGGAGGCAGTTGATTTGAGTAACACAGACAAGAACAAGCCTGTAAGCGAGCAGGACAAAGAAGTCCTTGAGAATATCATGGAAGAACTTGAGGCTGAAGCCAAAGAGAAGGCTGAGGCTACAGATAAAAAGGCTGACGAGGCAGCAGATAGTGCTGCTGAGACAGAGACTGTAGCTGAAGAGACATCTGAGGATACAGCTGAAGATAAGACTTCTGAAGACAATGCCGAAGGCAAGGAACACAAGAAAAAGAATCCTTTCGCCAAGAAGGACAAGAAAGATCCACTTAAAGAAAAAGTTGACGAGCTTAATGACCGTGTCATGAGACAGATGGCTGAGTTCGATAACTTCAGGAAGAGAACTGACAAAGAGAAGGCTCAGATGTTTGAGCAGGGTCAGAGTAATGTATTAGAGAAGCTTCTTCCTGTTATAGACAATTTTGAGAGAGGCCTTGCAGCAGTTCCAGAAAATGAAAAAGATGGAGCTTTTGCAGAAGGCATGAACAAGATTTACAAGCAGCTTGTTACAGAGCTTGAAAATCTTGGGGTAACCCCGATTGAAGCTGTGGGTAAAGAGTTTGATCCAAATCTTCACAATGCAGTAATGCAGGTAGAAAGTGGAGAATATGAATCAGGAATAGTTGCACAGGAACTTCAAAAGGGATATAAATTCCACGACACCGTGCTCAGACATAGCATGGTAGCTGTTGCACAATAAGTGATATAGGATTGCAGCAATTAAGCAATCCGAAAATTCAGATGATTTGTACATTATTCAAATAAACGGAGGAAAATAAGATGAGTAAGATTATCGGTATCGATCTTGGTACAACAAATAGCTGCGTAGCAGTTATGGAAGGCGGACAGCCTACAGTTATCGCTAACGCTGAAGGCGCAAGAACAACACCTTCTATCGTAGCTTTTACAAAGAATGGAGAGAGAATAGTAGGTGAGCCTGCTAAGCGTCAGGCAGTAACTAATGCAGATAATACAATTGCTTCAATTAAGAGAGATATGGGTACAGACAATGGTCGTACAATTGATGGCAAGAAGTATTCTCCTCAGCAGATTTCAGCTATGATTCTTCAGAAGCTGAAGGCTGATGCAGAGCAGTATCTCGGCGAAAAAGTAACAGAGGCAGTTATCACAGTTCCTGCATATTTCAATGATGCACAGCGTCAGGCAACTAAGGATGCAGGTAAGATTGCAGGTCTTGAGGTTAAGAGAATTATCAACGAGCCTACAGCAGCAGCTCTTGCTTATGGTCTTGATAATGAAAAAGAACAGAAGATCATGGTTTATGACCTTGGTGGTGGTACATTCGATGTATCTATCATTGATATCGGTGATGGCGTTATCGAAGTTCTTTCAACAAATGGTGATACACATCTTGGTGGTGATGACTTCGACCAGGCAATCATCAACTGGATGGTTCAGGATTTCAAGAATAAAGAGGGCGTAGACCTTTCCGGTGATAAGATGGCTATGCAGAGACTTAAGGAAGCTGCAGAGAAGGCCAAGAAGGAACTTTCTTCTTCTACAACAACTAACATCAACCTTCCATTCATTTCAGCAGGCGCAGATGGCCCTAAGCACTTTGATGTAGATCTTACAAGAGCTAAGTTCGAAGAACTTATTCATGATCTTGTAGAGAGAACAGCTATTCCTGTTCAGAACGCTATGAAGGATGCTGGTCTTACAAATGCAGATATCGGTAAGGTTCTCCTTGTTGGTGGATCAACTCGTGTTCCTTGCGTTGTTGAGAAGGTTAAACAGCTTACAGGTCAGGAACCTTCCAAGAACCTTAACCCTGATGAGTGCGTAGCTATCGGTGCTTCTATCCAGGGTGGTAAGCTTGCCGGCGATGCAGGTGCAGGTGATATCCTTCTTCTTGATGTAACACCTCTTTCACTTTCTATCGAGACAATGGGTGGTGTTGCTACAAGACTTATCGAGCGTAACACAACAATCCCTACCAAGAAGAGCCAGGTATTCTCAACTGCTGCTGATAACCAGACAGCTGTAGATATCAACGTACTTCAGGGTGAGAGACAGTTTGCCAAGGACAATAAGTCACTTGGACAGTTCAGACTTGATGGAATTCCTCCAGCAATGAGAGGAGTACCTCAGATCGAGGTTACATTCGATATCGATGCAAACGGTATCGTTAACGTATCAGCTAAGGATCTTGGAACAGGTAAGGAGCAGCACATCACTATCACAGCTGGTTCTAACATGTCAGATGAAGATATCGATAAGGCTGTTAAAGAGGCTCAGGAGTATGAGGCTCAGGACAAGAAGCGTAAGGAAGGAATCGATGCACGTAATGATGCAGATGCATTCGTATTCCAGACAGAGAAAGCTCTTCAGGATGTTGGAGATAAGGTAGATGCTTCTCAGAAACAGACTGTAGAAGACGATATCAAGGCTCTCAAGGAACTCCTTGAGCAGACTAAGGATAAAGAACTTTCAGACTCTGAGATTGATTCTCTTAAGAGCCAGAAAGAAAAGCTCATGAACGACGCTCAAGCAGTTTTTGCTAAGATGTATGAGAATGCTCAGGGAGCAGCTGGTGCTGGTCCAAACATGGGAGCAGGTGCAGGCCCTGATATGGGAGGCGCTTCTCAGAACACTTCTGCAGGTGATGACAACGTTGTTGATGGAGATTATAGAGAAGTTTAATTCTTTTATAATTTTATTTTACTGATGATGGTATTATACTGTTACTGTTCACTACAAAGGCGCAGTGAACAGTAGCAGTATGCTTATTATATAGAATTATTCAGGAGTAATATGGCAGAACAGAAGCGTGATTATTATGAAGTCCTTGGCGTAAGTAAAGGCGCAAGTGAGGATGAGATTAAAAAAGCATACAGAGTGCTTGCCAAGAAGTATCATCCGGATATGAACCCGGGAGATGAGGCTGCAGCTGAGAAGTTTAAAGAGGCATCAGAGGCTTATGCTGTACTGAGTGACCCGGAGAAGAGACGTCAGTATGATCAGTTTGGTCATGCTGCATTTGATGGCGGTCAGGGCGGCTTTGGTGGCTTTGATTTCAATGGTGCTGATTTCGGAGATATTTTCGGAGATATATTTGGAGATTTCTTTGGTGGCGGCAGAGCCAGAGGCGGTGCAAGAACAGGCCCTTCCAAGGGTGCTAATTTGCGTGCCAGCGTGAGGATCACATTCCTTGAGGCTGTATTTGGATGTGAGAAAGAGCTTGAGCTTACCATCAAGGATCCATGCCCAACATGTCATGGTACAGGTGCTAAGCCCGGAACATCAGCTCAGACATGTTCTAAGTGTGGTGGTAAGGGACAGATTGTTTATACTCAGCAGTCATTCTTTGGAACTGTCAGAAATGTTCAGACATGTCCTGAATGTGGTGGTACCGGTAAGGTTATCAAGGACAAGTGCGTGGATTGCCACGGCACAGGGTACATTGCCAGCAGGAAGAAGATCAAGGTTTCAATTCCTGCAGGTATAGATAATGGTCAGAGCGTCAGAATCAGAGAAAAGGGTGAGCCCGGAGTTAATGGCGGACCTAGAGGAGACCTTTTAGTAGAGGTAGTTGTATCAGATCATCCTATTTTCCAAAGAGAAGGATATGATATTTACTCCGTAGTTCCGATGTCATTTGCTATTGCTACCCTTGGTGGCACAGTTATCATTGATACTGTAGATGGTAAGGTAGCTTATGATGTTAAGCCGGGAACACAGACTGATACCAGAGTAAGACTTCGTGGAAAGGGCGTTCCTTCACTTAGAGACAAGGATTCAAGAGGCGATCATTATGTGACTCTTGTAGTTCAGATCCCTGAGAAGATTTCCAAGGAAGCCAAGGAACTTCTCAAGCAGTTTGATGAGAAGACAGGTGATTCTCTTGGAGCAGCAGACAGAGTTATGGGCGGCAGTGATGATAAAGGCCCGGACAATGGTGGCAGGAAAAAGAAGGGCTTCTTCAAGTAAAATTCATAAAATATTGACAGATATGTTATACTTCCGTAGTTAAAGTAGTGTATATTAACTACGGAAGTATTTGTGCGTTATATATAGAGGATAATTTATTATGAAATGGATGAGATTTAGAGTACGTACCAATGAAGAATCTGAAGATATCATTATCAGCTATTTGGAGGATATAGGACTTGAGGGTGCACAGATTGAAGATAACGCACCTCTTTCAGCAGCTGATAAAGAGCAGATGTTCATAGATGCTCCTGAGCTTGAACCTGATGAGAAGGATACCGGAATTGACAGTGGTGTGGCTTATCTTAATTTCTTTTTGGAGATTGACGATGAGAATATGCTTACAGTCGAACTTCCTGATGAGAACGGAGAATATGTACAGGAGAAGAGAACTCCTGAGCAGATGCAGGCGGCTATCAGAGAGAAGCTTGATGAACTTAAGAGCTTTTCAGATATTGGAGATGGCACTATCTCTGTAGACGTTACTGAGGATATAGACTGGATTAATAACTGGAAGCAGTATTTCCATAAGTTTTATATAGATGATATCCTGGTTATCCCATCCTGGGAGAAGGAAACGGAAGATGACAAGGATAAAGCTGAGATGGTTCTGCATATTGATCCCGGCACAGCTTTTGGAACCGGAATGCATGAGACTACACAGCTTTGCATTAGAATGCTTAAGAAGTATGTTACTTCAGAAACTGAGCTTTTGGACGTTGGTACCGGAAGCGGTGTATTATCAATTCTGGCTCTTATGTTCGGAGCTAAGCATGCAGTTGGAACTGACCTTGATAAATGTGCGGTCCCTGCTGTTAAAGAGAATATGGAGAACAATGGTATAGCTGCAGATAAGTTTGATATGATGATTGGCAATATCATTGATGATAAGGCAGTTCAGGATACAGTTGGGTACGATAAGTATGACATTGTTGTTGCCAATATTCTGGCCAATGTTCTGGTTCCGCTTACTCCGGTTATCCTGAATCAGCTCAAAAAGGGCGGAATATATATTACATCTGGTATTATTAACACCAAGGAAGAAGAAGTTAAAAAAGCACATCTTGATGCCGGACTCGAGATTCTTGAGATTCATCATCAGGGAGACTGGGTTTCAATCACTTCGAGGAAGAATTAATGTATCACTTTTTTGTTGAGAGTAGTCAGGTTACGCCTGATTTTAAAACTGTTGAGATCACAGGAAATGATTATAATCATATTGCCAACGTCCTTCGTATGCAGAAGGGTGAACAGTTTTCTGTCAGCATAAGGGATGATGACGAGGGCAAAGAGATCTTTTATGAAATAGAAGATATCACTGACTCCAGCGTGATCGGACATCTGTGCTTTATCGAGAAGGTGGGTAATGAACTGCCTTCCAAGATATATCTTTTCCAGGGACTTCCCAAGGTTGATAAAATGGAGCTTATTATACAGAAAGCCGTTGAACTTGGCGCATTTCAGATAGTTCCTATGTCAACCAAGAGATGCGTTGTCAAACTGGATGATAAAAAGGCAGAGAATAAGATAAAAAGATGGCAGGCTATTTCTGAGGCAGCTGCCAAGCAGAGCAAAAGAGCAATCATTCCGGAAGTGACCATGCCTATGACTATGAAACAGGCTGTGGAATTTGCCAAGGATATGGATGTTAAGATAATTCCTTACGAGAATGCCAAAGGAATAGAAGAAACCAAGCGCATTATAGAGAATATTAAGCCGGGACAGAACATCGCTGTTTTCATTGGACCGGAAGGCGGCTTCTCAGAGCAGGAGATTGACCTTTGCAGAGAAAATGATATAATGCCAATTACGCTTGGAAAGAGAATTTTACGTACAGAGACAGCGGGATTTACGATTATTTCATGGCTTATGTATCATCTTGAAGGTTGATATAAATATATGAATCAAGGTAATTAGAAAATGGAAGCATATTTAGATAATTCAGCAACAACCAGAGTGTTTGATGAAGTCGCAGCTGCTGTTGTGAAGACGATGACAGAGGAGTACGGGAACGCTTCTAGTGTTCATCATATGGGAACAGTTTCCGGAGAAAGAGTAGCTCAGGCCAGAGAGACAATAGCAAGTACTCTGAAAGTTGATCCACAGGAAATCTTTTTTACTTCAGGTGGAACAGAATCAGATAATCTTGCTGTAATTGGAGCAGCAAGAGCAAATAAGTGGCGCGGTCAGCATATCATTACAACTTCTATAGAGCATCCTGCCATTCAGGAGACAACAACTTTTTTGGAAAAAGAAGGCTTTGAGACTACTTACCTTCCTGTTGGCCCTGATGGTGTAGTTGATATTGAGACTTTAAAGGCTGCTATAAGACCTGATACAATTCTTGTATCAATGATGTTTGTAAATAATGAGATAGGTGCAATTGAGCCCATTGAAGAGGCTGGAAGAGTTATCAAGTCTATTAATCCTGATATAGTTTTTCATGTAGATGCAGTTCAGGCTTACGGCAAGGTTATGATCAGACCAAGGAGCATGAACATAGATCTTTTGTCTGTATCTGGACACAAGATTCATGGACCTAAGGGAATTGGATTTTTATATATCAAAAAGGGAACCAAGATTGTGCCAATCTGCTACGGAGGCGGTCAGCAAAAGGGTATGAGATCCGGAACTGAGAATGTACCGGGTATCGTAGGACTGGCTCTTGCAGCCAAGATGTGCTATACAGATTTTGATGCTCATATTGAAAAACTCTATGAGCTCAAGAAATATCTTGTGGAATCTCTCAAAGAAAAGCTATCAGATATTCAGATAAATGGACCGGAAGTGACCAAGGGAGCGCCACACATAGTCAGTGTTTCAATAAGGGGACTTGCTGCGGAAACAGTGCTCAATATGCTCAGCAGCAAGGGAATTTATGTGTCTGCCGGAAGTGCATGTACATCGAACAACCCTCATGTATCTGATACACTTAAGGCTATCGGACTGGATAAGAATCTTTTGGAATCCACAATCCGTATCAGTATGTCCATGATGACGACCAGAGAAGAAATAGATTATTTGATAGATACACTTTGTTCACAGGTAGATACAATGAGAAAATTCTACCGCCACTAATGAAAGGATATTATATGCAGTATCATGCTTTTATAATCAAGTATGCAGAAATCGGAGTTAAAGGCAAAAACAGATATATTTTTGAGGAAGCTCTTGTTAAGCAGATAGAGAGAGTTCTTGCTAAGTGTGATGGCTCTTTTAACGTATCAAGAGTTGCAGGCAGAATATATATTGAAGCTGAAGGCTTTGATTTCAATGAGACAGTAGACCAGCTCGGAACAGTATTCGGGGTTACAGGAATCTGCCCAGCTGTTACCATTAACAGAGATGGTGAAAATCATCTTCCGGATATTGACGGCGTGACCAAGGCGGTTCTGGATTTCATAGATGGAGTTTATCCTGACAAGCATAAAACATTCAAGGTTAAGGTCCGCAGAGTAGACAAGAGCTATCCTATGGATTCTATGGAAATGGGTGCTGAGCTTGGCGCAAGGATACTTGATGCATATGAGGATATGAAGGTTGATGTACATAACCCTGATATTCTCATAAACGTTGAACTCAGAGAGAAGCTTAATATATTCTCTGAAATTATTCCGGGGCCCGGAGGAATGCCAATAGGAACTGCAGGAAAGGCTATGCTTCTTTTGTCAGGCGGTATTGATTCTCCTGTTGCCGGTTACATGGTAGCCAAAAGAGGTGTTGATATTGAGGCTATTTATTTCAATGCACCACCATATACAAGTGAGAAGGCCAAGCAGAAGGTAATTGATCTGGCCGGCGTTGTTGCTAAGTATACAGGCAAGGTAAGACTCCATGTCATAAACTTTACTGATATTCAGATGTACATTTATGAGAAGTGTCCACATGATGAGCTTACTATCATCATGAGAAGATATATGATGAAGATTGCAGATATCATTGCAGGACAGACAGGATGTATGGGGCTTATCACAGGTGAGAGCATCGGACAGGTTGCTTCACAGACTATGCAGAGCCTTATGTGCACTGGCGAAGTTGTAACTGATATGCCTGTTTACAGACCACTTATCGCTTTTGATAAGCAGGATATTGTTGATATTTCTGTTAAGATCGATGCTTACGAGACTTCAATCCTTCCTTATGAAGACTGTTGCACAATATTCGTAGCTAAGCATCCTGTTACTAAACCAAGACTTGATATTATCAAGAAACATGAGGAAAACCTTGTAGAAAAAATTGATGAGCTTATGAAAGTCGCTCTTGAGACTGATGAGATTATTACTATAGAAAAGTGATGTGAAGTACATCTCTGCACATGAAAAAAGACCATCTTAAACTATTAGTTTAGGATGGTCTGTAATAAACTTTTTAAATGGATCTAATCCATAAAAGATTAGATCATGTAAGGCTTGAGAATCTCAAGAACCTCATCTGCGCCGTCTTCAGCATGGATATTAAGATCGATTGGCTTAGAAAGATCCAATGAGAAAATACCCATAATAGACTTTGCATCGATAACGTATCTTCCTGAAACGAGGTCGAAATCATAATCAAACTTCGTAATATCGTTTACAAAAGATTTAACCTTATCGATAGAATTTAAAGAAATTTTAACGGTCTTCATTGAGCAGATACCTCCTTCTTTTACATTTATAGTAAACGTAGAAAAGATAAAAGTCAATGACTTAAGACTTAAAAGGTAATGAGTTTTTTTAAAAAATAAATGAGATTAGGTGAAATGTTGAACAATACACTAAATAACGTAAATGGAATGAGAGTTGCTATGCATAACCTTGGCTGCAAGGTTAACAGCTATGAGATGGATGTAATGTCGATCAGGCTAAAAGAGGCTGGTTGTATAATCGTTCCTTTCACGGAAAAAGCTGATATTTACATTATCAATACCTGCACTGTGACTAACATTGCGGACAGAAAATCAAGACAGATGCTCCATAAGGCCAAGAAAGAAAACCCGGATTCCATTGTTGTTGCTGTGGGCTGCTATGTAGAGACAGGCATCGATGGAGTTAAAAAAGATGACTGTGTTGACCTTGCTGTGGGCAATAATAAAAAATCTGAAATTGTCGATATTTTGAATACATTTCTCGAGGCAAGAGGTGAGTATGATGACAAGACTCTTGGCGGAAATTCGATAATAGACATTAATCATACAAACGAATACGAGAATATGCAGCTATCAGAAATGCCTGAACATACAAGGGCATATATCAAGATTCAGGATGGCTGTAATCAATTTTGCTCATACTGTGTAATTCCTTATGCCAGAGGAAGAGTTCGCAGCAGAGAAATGAGTGAAATACTCACAGAGATAGAGGGACTTGTGCAAAAAGGATGCAAAGAAGTAGTCCTGACAGGAATACATATTGGCTCTTATGGGCTTGATAAGGGAGAGCCAATGCTTGTAGATCTTGTTGAGAAGATTGCAGATATTTCCGGAATTGACAGGATAAGACTGGGTTCTATCGAGCCACGACTTATAACAGCTGAGAATACAAGAAGGCTCGCAGCAATCGATAAGCTTTGCCCACACTTCCACTTATCACTTCAGAGTGGTTGTGATACAGTCCTTAAGAGGATGAACAGACACTATACTGCTTCAGAATTTGAAGAGAGTGTAAGACTGCTGCGTGAAGCCTTTGACAGACCTGCAATTACAACAGATGTAATTGTAGGATTTCCTGGTGAAACAGAGGAAGAATTTGAAGAGTGCCGAGCATTTGTGGAGAAAATTGATTTCTACGAGATGCATGTATTTAAATATTCACCAAGAAAAGGTACAGTTGCTGCCGGAATGAAGGAGCAGCTTACAGACAGAGAGAAAACTGTCAGAAGTGATGTGCTTCTCAAGCTTACCAAAGAGCAGTCCAAATTATATCGAGAGTCGTTTATTGGAGAAAAAGTAGATGTCCTTTGGGAGGATAGTGAGGAGATAAACGGTAAAAAATATATGATAGGTCATACTGACAGATATGTCAGAATAGCTGCCCTTGAGGGAAGTGAAAGGTATGAATCTGCCGTTTCCGGAGAAATCACTACAGAGGCGGTTCGCGGCTTTGTCAATTCAGATACGTTGCTTATTTAATTTTGTTAGTGTAATATTAATTATATTCAGACCGATCTTATGAGAGCGTGTGATGATACTCTCTAAAATAATAATATAACGAATGGAGAATAGACATGGCAGATCAGGATTTAGGAAATACCCAATATTTTAAAGTTGAGGTTGAACCGGAAACTGGTGTTAAGAAGGTTCTCTCAGTTGTTTATGATGCTCTTTTGGAGAAGGGCTATAATCCGGTTAACCAGATCGTTGGATACATTATGTCAGGCGATCCTACATACATTACTAGCCATCAGGGAGCCAGAAGCCTTATCATGAAGGTTGAGCGTGATGAACTTGTAGAGGAGATGCTCACTGAGTATATTAAGAGCAACGACTGGGCTAGAAAGTAATTATAGGGAATTAGTTAGTATGCGAATTATGGGACTTGATTACGGTTCCAAGACTGTTGGAGTCGCTATTAGTGATGAGCTTCTTTTGACAGCTCAGGGACGCGAAATCATCCGTAGAAAAGAAGAAAACAAATTACGAAGAACTTTAGCGCGCATTGAGGAGCTTATTGTTGAGTATGGGGTAACTAAGATAGTTCTGGGACTTCCGCTTAATATGGATCAGACTCCCTCTGAGCGCTCACAGTTGTGTCTGGAATTCAAGGACAAGATAGAGCGAAGGACAGGAATCCCGGTAGTAATGTGGGATGAGAGACTTACAACAGTAGAAGCTGACGAGATTATGGATGAAGCCGGGATCAGGGGACGAGACCGGAAAGAATATGTAGATATGATAGCTGCGCAGATCATTCTTCAGGATTATCTTGATAATACTGACAAAGCTATCGATGAGAAATGAACGGAGAATATTTTTGGAAAAGATTATTTTTAGTCCGGACGGAGAAGAGCCGGTAGAATTCTATTGTTTGGAACAGACAGTTATTGGTGCCAAGACTTACCTTCTTGTCACAGATGAAGAAGATGGTGACGGAGAAGCGCTTATTTTGCGCGACGACTCCGATATTAAAGATGAGCAGGCGCTTTATGCGATCGTGGATGATGACCTGGAACTTGAAGCAGTTGCAGGTGTATTTCGCAAGCTCCTTGCCGAGGATGATATAGATCTCGATATTTAACGGGGACTTTGGTTAATATCTTGTTCTACATCTCCGCCAATTATTTATGGAGGAATTAATTTGAGTAAAAAGAAAATTGAAAATACGTCCAAACTGCAGGTCATCCCATTAGGTGGCCTTGAGCAGATTGGAATGAACATCACTGCCTTCAGGTATGAAGACAGTATTATTGTGGTGGATTGCGGTTTGTCTTTTCCCGACGACGACATGCTTGGAATTGACCTTGTAATCCCTGATATCACATATCTGCAGGAAAATATTGATAAAGTAAAAGGCTTTGTGATCACACACGGACATGAGGATCATATTGGAGCGCTTCCATATGTACTGCATGAATTAAATGTCCCTGTATATGCTACAAGGCTTACTATGGGCATAATTGAACATAAGCTCGAGGAACACAATCTTCTTGGAAATACAAGGAGAAAGGTTGTTAAGTTTGGACAGTCAATAAATCTTGGCCAGTTCAGAGTTGAGTTTATCAGGACTAACCATTCGATTGTTGATGCTGCGGCTCTTGCTATATATTCTCCTGCCGGAATAGTAGTTCACACAGGTGATTTTAAGGTTGACTACACACCTGTTTATGGAGATCCTATCGACCTTCAGAGATTTGCAGAAATTGGTAAAAAAGGCGTTCTTGCACTCATGTGCGATTCAACCAATGCAGAGAGACCAGGCTTTACAGCTTCTGAGAAAACTGTTGGAAGAACTCTTGCATCTCTTTTTGATGAGCATGAGAATAACAGAATTATTGTAGCTACTTTTGCTTCTAACGTAGACAGAGTTCAGCAGATCATCAATACAGCGCATAAATGCGGCAGAAAGGTTGTTGTAGAAGGCCGTAGTATGGTCAGCATCATTGATATTGCTCAGAAACTTGAGTGCATACAGATACCTGACAATACACTTATCGATATAGATCAGCTCAAGGATTATCCTGAGAATAAGACAGTTATCATTACTACCGGAAGCCAGGGAGAGAGTATGGCTGCCCTTAGCAGAATGGCAAGTGGTCAGCACAGAAAACTGTCCATAGGTGCCGGAGATACAGTTATTTTCTCATCACACCCTATTCCGGGCAATGAGAAGTCAGTGACAAATATTATCAATGAGCTTCAGATGAAGGGTGCAGATGTTATATTCCAGGATGTGCATGTTTCCGGACATGCATGTCAGGAGGATATCAAACTGATCTATACTTTGGTTAAACCCAAGTATTCAGTTCCTGTTCACGGTGAGTACAGACATCTTATTGCGCAGGCCAATATCGCCAGAGACCTTGGAATTGCCAAGGAGAATATTTTTATCCTTCATTCAGGAGATGTTCTTGAAATGGATGATGAAGGTGCCAAGATTAAGGGAAAAGTTCCTTGCGGAGCAATTCTTGTCGATGGACTCGGAGTTGGTGATGTAGGTAATGTGGTCCTGAGAGATAGACAACATTTGGCAGAAGATGGTATTGTAATAGTTGTATTTGGAATCGATAAGGAGAACGGACAACTCATATCGGGACCAAGTATTGTTTCCAGAGGCTTTGTATATGTCAGAGAGTCAGACAAGCTGATAGATGATGCTACAGATCTTGTACTTGATGATGTGACAGAAGCGCTGGATAAAGGCATTACCGATTGGGGTAAACTCAAGAACATCGTCAAGGATGCTCTTAGTGATTATATTTGGAAAAAGACAAAGAGAAGACCGATGATCATGCCTATCATAATGGATACTAATTATTGATAGAATGTTCATGGGCCGGGAGAGACCAATGAGTGTTAGGAAATTTGTTCTTGGTCTGCTTGATGCGGCAGTTAAAATTGCATTTGTTATTGTTGTGATATTGCTTATCAGCAGATATTCCAGCTTGGCCTACAATTATGGATACCACATTTTTAACCAGGTTCCTGTATCCTCCGGAACGGGCAGAACGGTGACTGTGACTATCTCTGAAGGTGATTCTGCAAGTACTATCGCAGACAAGCTTGCAAGTGTAGGACTTATTACAGACAAAAACTTATTTAAACTTCAGGAGAAACTATCAGATTATCACGGGATGGAAGCTCCTGGTACATATGAACTGAGTACAGCCATGACACCTGAAGAGATGCTTCAGATTATGGCTGCGGGTTCTGTGAAGACTACAGAATCCGGTGCTCAGGCAGGCGAGGATGGCTCTGATAGTGAAACGGATAGTTCAGAAGATGCTGAGCCAGAGGTTCAAGAGGAAACAAATGGTGGTTGAACAGGATAGAATGACAGCTTTCATCAATTCACTTGATCCGGGTAATACCCCTTACCTTGATGAACTTGAGAGAAAAGCTAAAGAGGATGATGTTCCTATTATTCGTAAGGATACGCAGGCGTTACTTAAATTTCTGATGGTACAGTCAAAGCCCAAAAACATTTTGGAAGTTGGCTGTGCTGTTGGCTTTTCTGCTCTTCTTATGGCAGAATACAGCAGCGCAGATACTAAGATTACTACAATTGAGAAGTATGAAAAGCGTATTCCCATAGCCAGACAGAATTTTATACAGTACGACACTAATAATAAAATCACACTCATGGAAGGTGATGCGACTGAAATACTTAAAACGCTCTCTCCGGGGTATGATTTTATTTTTATGGATGCGGCAAAGGGGCAGTATATCAATTTTTTACCGGATTGTCTCAGAATTCTTAATAAAGGAGGATTATTGGTTTCCGACAATGTCCTTCAGGATGGAGATGTGATAGAATCCAGATTTGCTGTTACAAGAAGAGACCGTACTATTCATGCGAGAATGCGGGAGTATTTATATGAACTCAAGCATAATGATGCTTTAAATACAGTTATATTGACAGTGGGAGATGGAATGACCCTGTCAGTTAAACTGTGATATATAGTTTGTTAGTGTGTTAATTGTTTTTAGAAATATGGAGAAATCGATGAAAAAACCAGAGTTACTAATTCCGGCAAGCAGCCTGGAAGTATTAAAAACAGCTGTTATGTTTGGCGCAGATGCAGTTTACATAGGCGGTGATGCCTTTGGACTTCGTGCCAAGGCCAAGAACTTTAGCCCTGAAGAAATGAAAGAGGGTATAGAGTTTGCTCATGCTCACGGAGTTAAGGTGCATGTTACAGTTAATATCCTTGCACACAACTATGATCTTGATGGCGTAGAAACATATCTTCACGAGTTAAAAGAGCTTAAGCCTGATGCTCTTATCATAGCTGATCCGGGAATTTTTATGAAAGCCAGAAGAATTTGCCCTGAAATTGACATTCATGTTTCAACTCAGGCCAATAATACCAACTATGAAACATATAATTTCTGGCATGATCTTGGTGCTAAGAGAGTAGTGGCTGCAAGAGAATTGTCACTTCGCGAGATCAAGGAGATAACATCAAGAATTCCGGAAGATCTTGAGATGGAGTGCTTTATCCACGGAGCTATGTGTATTTCCTACTCTGGAAGATGCCTCCTCTCCAATTACTTTACCGGAAGAGATGCCAATAAAGGCGCGTGCACTCATCCATGCAGATGGAAATATTCTGTCGTTGAGGAAAAAAGACCCGGGGAATATCTTCCTGTATATGAGAATGAGCGCGGAACCTATATTTTTAATTCCAAGGATTTGTGCATGATAGAACATATTCCAGAGATGGTTGATGCAGGAATTGACAGCTGCAAGATCGAAGGAAGAATGAAAACTGCACTCTATGTAGCTACTGTAGCCAGAACCTACAGAAAGGCTATCGATGATTTCTTTGAATCTGAAGAGAAGTACAGGGAAAATATGCCATGGTATCTTGATCAGATTTCAAAGTGTACATACAGACAGTTTACAACCGGTTTCTACTTTGGCAAGCCAAGCGATGAAGCACAGATATATGATAATAATACCTATGTTAATGAATACATATATCTTGGAATAGTTAATGAAATAGATAACAGAGGTTATGCTAAATTTGAACAGAGAAACAAATTCTCTGTTGGAGATGATATTGAGATAATGAAACCTGACGGAACTGACGTCAAGGTTAAGGTTGAGGCTATGTTTGCTGAGGATGGAACAGCAGTGGATTCATGTCCTCATTCCAAACAGACCCTTTTTGTCAAATTATCAGAGCAGCCTGAAAAGTATGATATTTTGAGGGTTAAATCNAAAAGAACCACAGGAAAAAGAAAATATACCGGATTGCGGTATTTAAAAAAATACAGATGCCATGGGTTAATAGATGTATATTCAATTATGCATCTTAGGGACAAGTAACCTATGACATCTGTTTTTGTGTAATAGAAAGTGTGTAAAAAACACTTTGCGTTTTTAATATCTTGTTGTAATATGTAAGTGTTTTTTAGCTTTTACTCTAAATAATAGTGCGAAAGGAATGTGGAATTACATGGGTAACAATGTGAATGTTGAAGAGATTTTCGGGCAGAATGTCTTTACTCTTGCCAAGATGAGAGAGCGCCTTCCCAAGAATGTTTACAAGGAAGTTGTAAATGTTACGGAGCATGGCGGAGAGCTGTCCAAGGAATCAGCTGATGTGGTAGCAAATGCGATGAAGGAGTGGGCTGTAGAGCACGGCGCTACTCATTATACTCATTGGTTCCAGCCTCTTACAGGTATTACTGCTGAGAAGCATGATTCATTTGTTGGTAGTGCTGACAAAGATGGACGTATGCTTACTTCTTTTTCCGGCAAAGAGCTTATAAAGGGTGAGCCTGATGCATCTTCTTTTCCATCAGGAGGACTTCGTGCCACATTTGAGGCAAGAGGTTATACAACCTGGGATATTACTTCACCTGCTTTCTTAAAAGAATCAGGCGCAGGTGTTACACTTTGCATTCCTACAGCATTTTGTTCTTATACAGGAGAAGCACTTGATAAGAAGACTCCACTTTTAAGATCAATGGAGGCGATTAACAGAGAAGCTCTTCGAATTGTAAGATTATTTGGAAATACAACTGCTACCAAGGTTAACGTATCTGTAGGACCTGAGCAGGAGTACTTCCTTGTGGACTGGGACAAGTCCATGAAGAGAGAAGACCTGATCTTTACAGGCAGAACACTTTTTGGTGCTCAGCCTCCTAAGGGCCAGGAGATGGAGGATCACTATTTTGGTGTAATCCGTGAGCGCGTAGGCGAGTTCATGAAGGATCTCAATGTAGAACTTTGGAAGCTTGGAGTTCCTGATAAAACTCAGCACAATGAGGTTGCTCCCGGACAGCATGAGCTTGCACCTGTCTATGAGACAGCCAATATTGCAGTAGATCATAACCAGATCATCATGGAAACTATGAAGCGTGTGGCAGAGCATCACCATATGAGATGCCTTCTTCACGAGAAACCATTCGCGGGAGTAAATGGCTCAGGTAAGCATGATAACTGGTCTCTTTGCACAGATGACGGTATCAACCTTCTTGATCCCGGCGATACACCTAATAAAAATGTTCAGTTCCTCTTTGTTCTTGCCTGCATCCTTAAGGCTGTAGACACACACGCAGATTTGCTCAGACAGAGTGCTTCAGATGTTGGTAATGATCACAGACTTGGAGCAAACGAGGCACCTCCTGCTATCATTTCAGTATTCCTTGGTGAGCAGCTTGAGGATGTTGTAAGACAGCTTATCGAGACAGGTGTAGCTAAGTCCAGCAAAAAAGGCGGTAAGCTCAAGACCGGCGTATCTACACTTCCTGAGTTTGAAAAAGATGCTACAGATAGAAACAGAACATCACCTTTTGCTTTTACAGGTAATAAGTTTGAGTTCAGAATGGTTGGATCATCAGATTCAATGGCAAGCTCAAATACTACACTTAACACTATAGTTGCAGAGGCATTCTGCGAGGCTGCTGATAAGCTTGAAAAGGCCAAGAATTTTGATGAGGCAGTTCATGATCTTATCAAGGAGTATCTGACAGATCACCAGAGAATTATTTTCAATGGTGACGGATATTCAGATGCCTGGGTAGAGGAGGCTAAGAGACGCGGTCTTCCTAATATTGCATCAACTATTGAGGCTGCAGATACTCTTACTACCAAGAAGGCAATCGAGCTGTTTGAGAACTTTGGAGTATATACCAGGACTGAGCTTGAATCCAGAAAAGAGATCATATTTGAATCATATGCCAAGACTATCAATATTGAGGCTCTTACTATGATAGATATGGCTTCCAAGCAGATCATTCCTGCTGTTATGAAGTATTCAGGAAGACTAGCCAAGGATGTAAATGAAATAACTAATGCAGGAGTGGATGCTTCTGTACAGCTTCAGGAACTTAAAGATATTCAGAGCAATCTTTCACTGATGAAGAAGGCACTGGATGAACTTAAGAAGCTTGAGGCTAAGGCTGCCAAGATTGATGATCAGAGGGAGCTTGCTTTCTTCTACAAAGACAAGGTAAGGCCTGTTATGGCAGCGCTCAGAGAGCCTGCTGATGCTCTTGAAATGCTTGTTGATAAAAAAGATTGGCCATTCCCTACATATGCAGATTTATTATTTGAGGGCTGATTTTAAAAAAATTGAAAAAGACAAAATGGGCAGAATGCGCTCTGAGAGCGCGTTCTGCCATATGTTTATAAGCTTGAGAAAAATTTTTTAAAAAAATTTTAAAAAAGTACTTGCATTTTTATATAAACATCCGTATAATCATTTCTTGTCGATGGGCTATCGCCAAGCGGTAAGGCAACGGACTCTGACTCCGTCATTACGTAGGTTCGAATCCTACTAGCCCAGCTTTGAAACGAGATTGATTCCGATCAATCTCGTTTTTTTTTTCGTTATTGCTATTATCTTTGGAGTTCTTATAACTTATAAATGCACCATGATGTATGCGCGCATTTATAGTCAGTTTTGTCAGGGGGAAGATATGTATTCATTTGATTCAAGGATCAGATATAGTGAAGTTGATAGCAATGCAGTTCTGACAATAGAATCTCTTATAGATTATTTTCAGGATTGCTCAACATTCCAGACGCAGGATGGGCCTGCAACAATGGAGTATCTTAGGAGCAAGGGAATTGCATGGGTGCTTAATTCCTGGCAAATAGAAATAAAGAGACTTCCAAAACTCTGTGAAGAGGTAACGACAGGTACAATTCCATACATGTTGAAGGGACCTATGGGTCTTCGTAACTTTTTTATGAAGACTACAGAGGGTGAGATGCTTGCGGTAGCCAATTCCGTATGGACTCTTTTTGATTTTGAAAAGGGCGTTCCTACGAGGGTGACTCCTGAGATCATAGCGGCTTATCCTGTAGAAGAAAAGCTTGAGATGGAGTACCTTAGCAGGAAAATAGATATTCCTGATGGGGATAGCAGAAACGGCGAGGAAATACCAATTAGGAGACATCACCTGGATACTAATAACCATGTAAATAATGGTCAGTATATCAGA
Source organism: Butyrivibrio proteoclasticus B316 (assembly GCF_000145035.1). Taxonomy (NCBI): domain Bacteria; kingdom Bacillati; phylum Bacillota; class Clostridia; order Lachnospirales; family Lachnospiraceae; genus Butyrivibrio; species Butyrivibrio proteoclasticus. The sequence continues at coordinate 3,186,909 of NC_014387.1, read as the reverse complement.
ATGGCGCTTGAAAGTTTGCCTGATAAAACTCTGGATGTTACGCATCTTCGCGCAGAATACAAGAAGCAGGCTCTTTTGGGAGATGTCCTATATCCGGTTGTGATTAGAAGTAATATAGGAGATAATAAAGTATATACAGTAAGCCTTAATGACAAGGACAAGGAAGCAGTGTGCATTGTCCAGATTTGGGCTTAATGATATAGATAAGTGATCAGTAGTATGTTTTATGCATGTGCAATACATGCTCAAAGAAAGGACGGAAGACATTATGATTAGACTTGGAGAAAAGCAGAAATTATCTGTGATCAAGAAGGTAGACTTCGGAGTTTATCTTGCAGAAGAAGGGGCAGAAGAAAAAGTTCTTTTACCTATTAAGCAGGTTCCGGAAGGAACAGAAATAGGCAGTGAAATAGAAGTTTTTATTTATAAAGACTCAGATGACAGGCTTATAGCAACGACCAAAGAGCCCAAGATCATGCTTGGTGATGTAAGGGTATTGAGAGTCAAAGAAACAAGTAAGATTGGCGCTTTTATGGATTGGGGACTTGAGAAGGATGTTCTTTTACCATTTAGAGAGCAGACCAGAAAAGTCAAGGCCGGAGAAAATGTTCTTTGTGCGCTTTATGTGGATAAGAGCAGTCGTCTTGCTGTAACTATGAACGTATATCCTTACCTTAGAAGTGACAGCCCATATTCCAAGGACGATAAGGTCATAGGAACTGTATATGAATTAAGTGATAACTTTGGTGCCTTTGTGGCAGTTGATGATATTTATTCGGGCCTTATTCCCAAGAAGGAGCTGTTCGGCGATATTAAGATCGGAGACAGTGTAAATGCCAGGATCACATCTGTTAAAGAGGATGGAAGACTTAACCTCAGTGTACGCGAGAAGGCATATCTTCAGATGGACTCAGACGCAGAGAAACTTATGAAGATGATAGAGGAGGGTGGCGGTAAGCTTCCTTTTACAGATAAGGCTTCACCTGAGCTTATAAGGAATAAAACTCAGATGAGTAAAAATGAATTCAAGCGTGCGGTTGGACGTCTTCTCAAGGAAGGTCGTATCACAATTGGCAAGGATAGCATAGATAAGATTTAAGGCAATAAAGTTTAGAGGTAGGACCCTATGGATTACAGGAGAGCTAACAGAGCGTATTTATACATGATCCTTTCTACGATTGGCCTTGTTTTAGTACTCTCTTTATGGTATTTGAACGGCGGCGCGGAAGTATCAATCCTGATGAATAATATCCTGAGTGAAGCGGTAGTGCTGATACCTGCACTTGCAGCTGTTTTTTACAGCGGTGACAAGTTGTCGGTTCTTATACCCTTTCACAAGATTCACATTTCATCAGCATTACTTATAGTGGTGTATGTGCTGACTCTTTTTCCTTTGGTAGCATTTGTAAATTCAGTTTCGATGCTGTTTGTAGAAAACACGGTGTCGGCTCTAAGTGATGATGTTATCGCGATGCCTATGTGGGTAATGATCCTTTCAATTGGTCTTTTAGGACCTTTTATCGAGGAAGTTGTGTTCAGAGGGATCATATTGCAGAGCTATCAGAGAACTGGCAGAATAATTGGCTCTATAGTGTTGTCATCAGTTCTTTTTGGTATGATGCATATGAATTTCAACCAGTTTGCGTATGGCGCGGTTATGGGAGTAATGCTTGCACTTTTGGTGGAGGCTACGGGTACAGTTCTTGCATCGTTTATTGCCCATGCTGTGTTTAATACCATAGAAGTGGTTATGATGTTCTTAAGTAGTGATGCACTTGATGAGGCCTCAGAACTTGCAAGTGACTACATGGGTGAACTAGGTGGAACTGTTTCAACGATCATTTACCATGCATATCTGCTTCTTGCAGCTGTTTTATTTACTACGGTTTCGGTTCTGATTGTCAGGAAGATTTCTGAAATAGAAGGAAGAAAAGAATTTTTGATCGGCATTCCACGCAATAAGAGACAAGGATATAAACTTGTTACTATTCCGCTTATCATTGCAATTATAGTAGCGGTAGCATTTATGTTCTTTTCTGCAGGCTTGATTTAAGAAAAATGATGATCCCCATAACCATTAAGGCTATGGGGATCTCTTGTATCTCAGACTCTAATATCGATATTGGCGCCAACATTGGGGTTAACAGAAAGCTCTGCAGCCGAATCTATCGTCGATACTAGCGCTTCTCCAGCGCTCTCCATAGTATCAAGACTTTTTGCCAACACCGCCACTCCAACATCGTTTAGAATTTTGTTCTGAGATAATGCCATTGATAAAGCGGGAATATCCATAAGCACCTCCTGTGCAACTGCAATGTAACGTCAGATTAATTAGAATCTGTGCACATATACACTTTATCCTATCTTTTATATCGGCTTTATTTTTCTTGGCATTATACTTGCAGAGTAATCTTACCCACAAAAAAGAATGCGCGTTTTTGTTAGTTTTGACGACAAAATCAAAAAAATGAACAAAAAACGCCTGTTGGGATATAGATTTTTTTGTACATTTATATTAAAATGTCTTTAGTTTTTATTATCGCAGCGTTTATCTGGTTGCAGAAAGAGTGATAAATGATTTCTAATCAAATTCTCCAGAATACAATTGATGGGCTCAAGACTATAGCGCACGTGGATCTGTGTGTGCTTGATATTGATGGCAAGGAGGTTGCTTCTACAACTACTGACATAGGCAACGTAACTGTTGCTGCCAGAAATTTCGTGGAATCACCGGCTGACTCTCAGGAGATTCAGGGACATCAGTATTTTAAAATTTATGATGAACAGCAACTTGAGTATATTCTCATTTGTACAGGTAGTGGAGAGAATACTTATATGCTGGGCAAGATGATTGCTTATCAGATACAGAGTCTTCTGGTGGCTTACAAGGAGAGGTTCGACAAGGATAACTTTATCAAGAACCTTTTGCTTGATAACCTTCTTCTGGTTGACATTTATAGCAGAGCCAAGAAACTCCACATTCAGACGGATGCCAAGAGAGTTGCTATGATAATTGAGTCTGAGAATGGTCGTGATAATAACGCACTTGAGATTACCAGAACTCATTTTGGAAATGGCAATGACTTTGTTACAGAGGTCGATGAGGACAATGTCATAGTTGTCAAGGATGTCACAGACATGCTCAAGCCTTCTGAAATTTCCAAGGTTGCAGAGGACATGCTACAGACTCTTGAAAAAGAGGGACTTAGCGGAGTGAGAGTGGCTTATGGTACTGTAGTAGGTGAGATCAAGGAAGTGTCACGTTCCTACAAAGAGGCCAAGATGGCACTTGATGTTGGCAAGATATTCTTTGATGAGAGAAAAGTTATCTGCTATAGCGAACTGGGAATCGGACGTTTGATCTACCAGTTGCCTATACCTCTTTGCAAGATGTTTATCAAGGAAATATTCGGGGGAAGAAATCCAGACGACTTCGATCAGGAAACCCTTACTACCATAGACAAGTTCTTTGAGAACAGCCTCAACGTTTCTGAAACATCCAGACAGTTGTTCATTCACAGAAATACACTTGTGTACAGGCTGGATAAATTGCAGAAGAGCACAGGACTTGACCTTAGAGTCTTTGATGATGCTATCACATTCAAGATAGCGCTCATGGTTGTAAGATACATGAAGTATATGGAGAGGTTTACTTGATTAAACATAAATAAGCTTTTCCGGGGGAGTAAATTATGGAAAGAGGATACAGAAGAAAAAGAATAAGCAGGCAAATACCTGAGGATGAGGTTATCACGCTTGAAAACGTGACGAAATCTTATTCTACGGGTGCGCCTGCATTAAACGGAGTCACCCTTCATATCAAGAGGGGTGAATTTGTTTTTATTGTGGGTGACAGTGGATCGGGCAAATCAACTTTGATCAAACTGTTACTGCGTGAGCTTGTGCCTACTGATGGCGAGATTACAGTTTTAGGCTATAACCTCAGGAGGATCAAGCACAGTAAGATTCCTAAGTTCAGGAGAAATCTGGGCATTGTTTTCCAGGATTTCAGACTTCTCAAGGACAGGAATGTTTATGAGAACGTTGCCTTTGCGCAGAGAATAGTTCAGACTCCTTCAAGGGAGATTAAGAGAAACGTACCTTCAATACTTGCTACAGTCAATCTTGCGGGCAAGTATAAGAGCAAGATCAACCAGTTATCCGGTGGTGAGCAGCAGAGAGTTGCGCTTGCAAGGGCCTTAGTAAACAGACCTACCATTCTGCTTGCTGATGAGCCTACGGGAAACCTTGATCCTAACAATTCATGGGAGATCATGAAGCTCATGGAGCAGATCAATGAGAACGGTACTACTGTTATTGTGGTTACACATAACAGAGAGATCGTTAATGCCATGAAGAAGCGAGTTATTACCATGAAAAAGGGCGTCATTATAGAAGACGAGGAAGAAGGTATGTACATCGATGAGGATTAATAGTTTCTTTTATACGATTGGCCAAGGCTTTAAAAACCTTGGGAGAAATAAGTGGTACACACTTGCTTCTGTTGCAACTATAAGCGCATGTCTGTTTTTATTTGGAATTTTTTATGCAATCATTACTAACTTCCAGCATGTTGTTAAGACTGCCGAGGAAGGTGTTTCTGTAACTGTATTCTTTAACGAGGGAACTACAGAAGATCAGATCCTTGCAGTTAAGAGTGATCTTGAGAACAGAGCTGAGGTTAGAGAAATTGTTTATGTATCTGCAGATGAAGCATGGGAAGGCTTCAAGGATCAATATCTTGGTGAGTATGCAGACGGATTTACAGAGAATCCACTTGCAGATTCTGCAAACCTGCAGATTTACTTAAATGATGTTTCATTGCAGCCTGCGCTTGTTACATACGCGGAGTCAATATCAGTTGTCAGAGCAGTTAATCGTTCAGAAGTAACAGCTACAACTCTTAGCGGCGTTAACAAGTTGATTGCATATGTTTCAGGAGGAATCATAGTAATTCTTTTGCTGGTATCAATATTCCTTATCAGCAATACTGTTACAATGGGTATCTCTGTGCGTAAGGACGAGATCAATATCATGAAGTATATTGGTGCTACGGATTTCTTTGTTAGAGCACCTTTCGTGGTAGAGGGTATCCTGATTGGAATAATTGGCTCTATAATACCGCTTGTTATTGTATATTTTGTGTATACCAAGGCTATCGAGTATGTTATGTCCAAGTTTACAATGCTCAGCTCCCTGCTGAACTTTTTGCCTGTTGAAGTGGTTTATAACAAATTAATACCGATTTCTTTGGCAATTGGTATCGGTATTGGTTTCTTTGGTAGTTTTACGACAGTCAGAAAGCATTTGCATGTGTGATTCAGAAAAGGAAGTTTATTTGGTTTGAGCAGATTAATATCAGTCAAGAAAAAGAGAATCCTATACTTTTTTCTGAGTATAGTTATGATGGTATCTCTTTGGGGGAGCAATACTGTTATTTCTCATGCGGATGTAACTGAGGAGAGTATTAAGGCCAAGGAAGAACAGATTTCCAATGCCAAAAAAGAGCGCGATTCCCTAAAGAAGACCAAAACGGACCTTGAAAAAGTTAAAAAAGATCTTGAGAGCAGCAAATCCAATCTAAACAGTTACATTGCCAAGATTGATGCTTCTCTTACAGATGTACAGGAAAATATAGATTCGCTGGACGAACAGATTACTATCAAAGAAGGGCAGATAGAAACAACGACTCAGGAACTTGCCGAAGCTGAACAGGTTCAGAAGAATCAGTATGAAGCCATGAGAACTCGAATCAAGTTTATGTATGAGAGAAGTGGCAGTATTTATCTGGAACTATTGATCAAATCCGGCTCTTTTGCGGAAATGCTTAATAAGGCAGACTACATTGAGAGTATATCTGCTTATGACAGAGCTAAGCTTGAAGAGTACAAAGAGACTACACAACTGATTGCTTTGACCAAAGAGGCTCTTGAGGAAGAAAAAGCGACACTTGATGAAGCCAAGGAAGCAAAAGAGGCTGAACAGGCTAATCTTGAGAATCTCTTAGATCAGAAGAGTGCAGAGCTTAATAATGTACAGGCGAGTATCACTGACAAAGAGGCCGCAATTAAGGAATATGAGGCTGAGATCAAGGCTGAAAATGCAGCTATTGCAGCTCTTGAAAAAGAAGTTGCGGCTGATAAAGAGGCTTTATACAGCAGGTATACCTATGATGGAGGTATGTTCACCTGGCCATGTCCTAAATATACCAGAATATCAGATAACTATGGAATGAGAATGCATCCGACTCTTGGAATCGAGAAGATGCACAATGGTATAGATCTGGCTGCTCCGGCAGGTTCAGCCATCCTGTCTGCTTATGCAGGAACAGTTGTAGCGGCGTCATATGAAGGCTCGATGGGCAACTATGTTATGATCAATCATGGCGGTGGTTTGTATACTGTCTATATGCATTGTTCAGCTCTTTATGTTTCCAAAGGGCAGGATGTTTCTGCCGGAACAAAGATAGCAGCTGTTGGTTCTACCGGAAGATCAACGGGTAATCATCTCCATTTTGGTGTAAGATTAAATGGAGCTTATGTAAGCCCTTGGAATTATCTTAAATAAAGATTAGAGGTGTGCTAATTGGATAGTAATAATGGATTAAATCAGATCACAGAGCCTGTAGTAGAAGTGCCAAATGCGCAGGGCACACGTGCTTATGATGGCAGACTTACAAGAAGATTTATAGCCGGAATACTTATTGGCTTTTTGGTTTCGGTTTTGGTTGTTTCTGCAGCAGTTCTGTCGCTACTTTATGTGTATAAAGGAAATGGCGTACCCGGGCTTAGTGTGACCGGAGAAAGCGACCTTTTAAACGAAGACACGCTTAATAAGATTCAGGCTCTTGAAGATGTAATAGACACCTACTACTACAAGACAGATGTAGACAAGCAGGATGAGGCAGATGGAATCTATAAAGGCTTGATGAACTCTTTGGGAGATCCATACTCTGTATATTACACAGAAGAGGAACTTGATGAAATGATGAACAGCACCAAGGGGATTTATTACGGCATTGGTGCATATGTAAGCTTTGATAACACCATAAATATGGCCAGAATATCAGGTGTTATGCCCGGAAGCCCGGCAGAAAGTGCTGAGTTATGTGTTGATGATATCATTTATGAGATCAATAAAGAATCAACACAGGGGCTGACTCTTGAAGAGGTTGTTAGCCTTATCAAGGGCGAGGCTGGCACAACAGTTCATCTGACACTGGTTAGAAATGGCAGTACTTCAAACGTAGAAGTTGATGTAGAACGAGCTCAGATTGAAGTTCCGACAGTCAGCTCAGAGGTATTTGATAACAATGTGGGATATCTCAAGATTACAGAGTTTGATGAGGTAACATATTCCCAGTTCGTTGAGAACATGGCTGAACTTCGTGCTCAGAATATAGAAGGCCTGATAATTGATCTTAGATCAAATCCGGGAGGAAATCTCTCAACGGTTTGCGATATCGCAAGACAGCTCCTTCCAAAGGGAGTGATCGTTTATACAGAAGACAGAGAAGGTAACAGAGAAGACTACACCTGCGACGGACAAAATGAAATAGATATTCCGGTAGTAGTATTGGTCAATCAGTACTCTGCAAGTGCCAGTGAAATTCTTGCTGGTGCAATCAAGGATTACAACCTGGGCAAACTTGTAGGTAAGACAACCTATGGAAAAGGAATAGTTCAGAGAATCTTTGACCTGAGAGATGGCACAGCTGTCAAACTTACTGTCAGCAGTTACTTTACTCCAAATGGAATAAACATTCACGGAGTAGGTATTGAGCCTGATGTAGAAGTAGAATATGACGGCGAAGCATATGCCAAGGATAAAACAGATACCCAGCTTGACAAGGCTAAAGAGGTTATGCAAGAACTTCTTGACAAATAAAATATTAAATAGTAATATTCATGACTGTGTTTTTTCATAGAACACAGTCATTTTTTTCGGCTCATTTCGAGCGAGTTATTCCACTTTTGTTTAGGCAGATTTTGGTAAGGAGAGGAAGTTATGAGAGTAAAAGCATGTATTTGTACTGATATTGGAAACACAAGAGATATTAACCAGGATTCGGCGCTTATCAAAGTTGCCAATACAAAAAATCATGGAAGAATATCACTGATTGCGGTTTGCGATGGGATGGGCGGATTGTCCAAAGGAGAAGTGGCCAGTTGCAAGGCGATAAGAACTTTGGAGTCATGGTTTCATGAGGAGCTTAGTATGCTGCAGAATCTTACGGAAAATGAGTTATGGGATGCTGTAGAGAGCTCTTTTGACAGAATGATCAGAAGAATAAACGGTGACCTGAAAAGATATGGTAAGCACAGAAACCTTCATTTGGGAACGACTTTGACTGCTTTTTTACAGATTGGTAATAAATATATTTCGGTGAATATTGGAGATTCCAGGATTTATGCTGTCAGGGCCAAAGAGGTTGAGAAACTGACTAAAGATCAAAGCCTTGTGCAGGATAAAATTGATAAGGGGCTTATTACAGAAAGTGAGGCTCTTAGTGGCGATGAAAAGTCTGTATTATTGCAGTGCCTTGGAACTTCGCATGTTCCTATGCATGAGATCAGAAAGGGAGTGCTGAAGGACAATACTACGATCATTGCCTGCAGTGATGGCTTTTGGAGGACGTTAGAGACAGAAGAGATCAGAAAGAAGCTATGTCCGCAGATGTGCCTTACGGATGAAGATATGCTACATCAGTGCAAAAAGCTTGTTGAAAAAGCTAAGTCAAGGAATGAAGAAGATAATATCACCGTTGCGGCCGCATGTCTTGAAATGTGAGGATGGCATGGAAGAATACAATATAATAAAACCTCTTGGCAGTGGAGGGAACTGTAACGCATTCTTGGGAAAAGAGATATCATCAGGAAAACTGGTTACAATTAAGAAAAGAAAAACTGAAGATTCTAATCTTTTTAATGAGTCTGTAATACTAAAAGAGCTGGACCATAAATCTGTACCGTCTTTGTACAAAAGAAGCTCTGAAGAACTGATTCTTGAATATATCCCCGGTAATAGTCTTGAAAAAACACTAATAAGAAAAGGCCTTTTCACAGAAAAAGAAGCTTTGCATATAGCTTACGAGCTTGCAGGAATAATGAGATATCTTCATGGAAGGCGAAAACCGGTTATATATAGGGATTTAAAACCTTCCAATATTGTTATGAAGCCCGATGGACATATATGCTTGATTGATTTTGGGGCAGCAAGATTCTATGAGGCGGGAGATGCATCTGATACGCTGAATCTGGGAACACTTGGCTTTGCAGCTCCGGAGCAATTCGGAAATCTTGGACAGACTGACCCGAGAACGGATATCTACTGCTTTGGGATGACAATACTTCAGCTGGTATCAGGAGTTGATACCAAAGATAAGGATGAAGTGGAAAGCTTCAAGAAAAAAGGCATTAAAGGAATATCGGATGAATTTATAGCTATTGTTGATAAATGCACTAGGGCGGACAGAGAGGACAGGTTCAGGTCTTTTAGAGAAATACAGGAAGAATTAGAGGCAATACCTAAACGAAGAAAGGCGAAGAAGTTTATTAAGGCAGCTAAGGTTCTGGCACTGGCTGTAGTATTATCGGGGGTTATTTCTGTAGGAATCATGAATGCAGAAGAAGTGACGATCTATGCAACAAATGATTTTAATGAGAGAATGCCGGCGGTCAAAATGAGACTTGGATATGCGAGAACGTGGATTGAAGAATTTTTAGAGGAAAATGAGGTTGTAATAAAATGATGATTTTTGTTTTAACATTTGGAATAGTGCTTATAGCGCTGCTCGTTATCCTGGGGATTGGAAGTCTTCTCGGAAATGCGGGAAAAGAGCCATCGCGGATTACAGAGGGGAGAGCTACAGCAGCAATGTGCACAACAAGACTTTTGGAAACAGAGGATTATAGTGAGGAACTTTCTGAGGATGATTTTGTAATTGAACAGGATCTTGTTTACACATACGACTCACTGAACATATGTTCCTAAAATTATAGACATATATTTTTATTGATGTTATACTTGCTCCATAATTAGATAGTTGTGATTTATTATAGGACGTTGATCGATTTCACGAGAAAGCGGGCAGTATGGAGTTCAAGATACACAGCGAATATAAACCTACAGGTGATCAGCCCAAAGCCATCAAGGATCTGGTTGAAGGGTTTAAGGCGGGAAACCAGTTCGAGACGCTCCTTGGAGTTACGGGTTCCGGTAAGACCTTTACCATGGCCAACGTTATACAGGCTCTTCAGAAGCCTACCCTGATCATTTCACATAACAAGACTCTTGCGGGACAGCTTTATGGCGAGATGAAGGAATTTTTTCCGGAAAATGCAGTAGAGTACTTTGTGTCCTACTATGATTACTATCAGCCTGAGGCATATGTCCCTCAGACCGATACCTATATTGCCAAGGATTCGGCAATTAACGATGAGATAGATAAGCTAAGACTATCGGCGACTGCTTCTCTTGCAGAGCGCAAAGATGTGATCGTTGTTGCCAGTGTTTCATGTATATATGGACTTGGTAGTCCTGAGGAGTTTAAAGGGATGTCTATTTCCCTACGCCCGGGAATGAATAAGGATAGAGATGAGACCATCAAAGAGCTGGTAGCTATCCAGTATAATCGTAATGATCTGGAACTTAGCAGATGTAACTTCAGGGTTCGGGGTGATACAATCGAGATTTTCCCTGCTAATGCGGATGACTACCTCATTCGTGTTGAGTTCTTTGGGGATGAGATAGACAGAATATGTGAGATTGAACCGGTTACGGCCAAGGTCAGGAGTGAGCTCAGCCATGTGATGATATACCCGGCTTCTCATTATGTTGTTCCACAGGAGAAGATTAATATGGCCTGTGACAATATAGAAAAAGAGCTTGAGGAACAGATCAGGTTTTTCAAGGGAGAAGACAGGCTTATAGAGGCGCAGAGAATATCAGAGCGAACTAATTTTGATGTTGAGATGATGAGAGAGACAGGTTTTTGTTCAGGTATTGAGAACTATTCGAGACATCTTAACTTCATGAAACCGGGAGAGCCACCACTCACACTTTTGGACTTCTTTGACAGGGACTTTCTGATAATTGTTGATGAGTCGCATATGACTATTCCTCAGATAGGAGCCATGTACCATGGTGACAGGAGCAGGAAGCTGACTTTGGTAGATTACGGTTTCAGACTTCCATCAGCTCTTGATAACAGACCTCTGAATTTTGAAGAGTTTGAAGAACATATCGATCAGATGTTATTCTGCTCTGCTACTCCGGGTAAATATGAGGAAGAACATGAGCTTCTGAGAACTGAGCAGGTGATCAGGCCGACCGGCCTATTAGATCCGGAGATTTCGGTCAGACCGGTTGAGGGACAGATTGATGATCTGATCGGAGAGATCAGGACGGAGGTTGACAAGAAGAACAAGGTTCTGGTTACAACCCTTACTAAGAGAATGGCGGAAGATTTGACGGAATACCTGGCTGAGTCAGGAATCAGAGTCAAATATCTTCACTCGGATATAGATACACTGGAGAGATCTGAGATCATCAGGGATATGAGACTTGATGTTTTTGATGTACTTGTTGGTATCAATCTTCTAAGAGAAGGCCTTGATATACCGGAGATTTCGCTGGTTGCCATAATTGATGCTGATAAAGAGGGATTCCTCAGGTCAGAAACCTCACTTATCCAGACAATAGGACGAGCAGCCAGAAATGCAGAAGGTCGCGTTATCATGTATGCCGATAATATGACAGACTCAATGCAGAAGGCTATTGATGAGACTAAGAGACGACGGGCAATTCAGGAAGAATACAACAAGGAACATGGCATTACTCCACAGACTATCAAGAAAGCTGTCCGCGATCTCATAGCTGTCACCAAGGCAGTGACCAAGGAAGAGTTCAAATTTGAGAAGGATCCTGAGTCAATGGATCAGGCTGAACTTGAGAAGCTTATCGGAGATGTGCAGAAGAAGATGAAGAGAGCTGCTACAGAGCTTGACTTTGAAACAGCTGCAACTTTACGCGATCAGATGATAGAACTCAAGAAGATATTAAATGACCTGACTGAGGGGAAATGAGTATTGTCCCTGTGATTGGATACTGATTATAAAGAGCTAATTTACGGAGTTTAGTATGACTGTAGAAAATAGTAAGATGACCAAAAAAAACACCACGACCAAGAGAATTTTGCCCTCTGACATACATGACTATATCAGGGTTCGCGGTGCCAATGAGCATAATTTGAAAAATGTGAGTGTCAAAATACCAAGAGAGACACTTACAGTATTTACCGGACTTTCCGGATCAGGTAAGTCTTCTCTTGCGTTTGATACCATTTTTGCAGAAGGACAGAGAAGGTACATGGAATCATTGTCCTCCTATGCCAGAATGTTTCTTGGACAGATGGATAAACCAAATGTCGAGAGAATTGAGGGATTATCACCCACTATTTCAATAGATCAGAAATCCACCAACAAGAATCCCCGTTCAACCGTTGGTACCGTTACTGAGATTTATGATCATTTCAGGCTTTTGTATGCGAGAATTGGTATTCCGCATTGCCCTAATTGCGGAAGAGAGATCAGACGCCAGACAGTTGACGAGATGTGCGATCAGATCATGTCGCTTGGAGAGAATACCAAGCTGCAGATCTTGGCACCTGTTGTCAGAGGTAAAAAGGGTGAGCATGCCAAAACTCTGGACAGAGCCAGAAGAGCCGGATATGTAAGGGCGAGGATTGATGGCAGTCAATATGAGATTTCAGAAGAAGAGATCAAGCTTGATAAGAATATTAAGCATTCCATTGAGATTATCGTAGACAGACTTGTCATTCATGCAGATAATGAGAACCTCAGAAGAAGATTAACAGATTCTGTTGAGAGTGCTCTTGCGCTTGCTGATGGTCTTTTGCTGGTAGATGTTATTGACGGGCAGGAACTTAGCTTTAGCCAGAACTTTGCATGTCCTGATTGCGGAGTAAGTATTCCGGAAATTGAGCCCAGAAGCTTTTCTTTTAATAATCCATTTGGAGCATGCCCTGATTGCTTTGGACTTGGATACAAAATGGAGTTTGATGAGGATCTGATGATTCCCGACAAGAAGCTTTCGCTTAATGATGGATGCATAGTGGTTATGGGATGGCAGTCTGCCAATAAAGAGGGAAGCTTTACTAACGCTACACTTAAGGCCTTGGCCAAAGCATATAAATTCAGCATGGATACTCCTTATGAAGATCTTCCTGAGAAGGTACGCCATATGTTGATATATGGAGCTGATAAGACAGTATCTGTTCATTATGAGGGCAGCAGAGGGGTAGGAGATTATCCGATCCTCTTCGACGGTCTTATCAAGAATGTGGAGCAGAGATATAAAGAGACCTTTTCCGAGACTATGAAAGCTGAGTATGAAGAGTATATGAGGATAACTCCCTGTCAGCTTTGCGGTGGTCAGAGACTTAAAAAGGAATCCCTGGCAGTAACTATTGATAACAAGAATATTTATGAGATTACTTCTATGTCCATAGGAGAGCTTCATGATTACCTGGAAAATCTCAACCTTTCTGAACAGCAGGTAGTGATCGGAGCGCAGGTTCTCAAGGAAATAAGGGCAAGAGTTGGATTCCTCATCGATGTTGGACTCAATTACCTGTCTCTTTCAAGAGCGACAGGAACGCTTTCAGGTGGAGAGGCTCAGAGGATAAGGCTCGCAACTCAGATTGGTTCGGGACTCTGCGGGGTATGCTATATTCTTGATGAACCCAGCATCGGACTTCATCAGAGAGATAACGACAAACTCCTCAATACTCTTAAGAATCTGAGAGACTTGGGCAATACGCTTATTGTTGTTGAGCATGATGAAGATACAATGAGAGCTGCGGATTATATTGTTGACGTAGGACCGGGGGCAGGCTCTCACGGAGGCAAGATTGTAGCTACCGGAACTGCAGAAGAAATTATGCAGGTCAAGGAATCAATTACAGGACAGTACCTGTCAGGTAAGCTCAAGATAGAGGTTCCCGATGTCAGGAGAAAGCCAACCGGTTTTATCAAGGTTATAGGAGCAAGTGAGAATAACCTCAAGAATATTGATGTGGAGATTCCACTTGGAGTAATGACAATTGTTACAGGTGTTTCAGGTTCAGGTAAGAGCTCGCTTGTAAATGAGATACTTTATAAGAGGCTTGCACGAGACCTTAACAGAGCTAGATGTATCCCTGGTAAACATAAAGATATAGAGGGCCTTGACCAGGTTGATAAGGTTATAGCGATTGATCAGTCACCTATAGGAAGAACTCCAAGGTCTAACCCAGCTACATACACAGGAGTCTTTGATATGATAAGAGATCTTTTTGCCGGAACACCGGATGCTAAGGCAAGAGGCTACAAGAAGGGAAGATTTTCTTTTAACGTCAAAGGCGGAAGATGTGAAGCCTGCGGCGGAGATGGAATCATCAAGATTGAGATGCATTTCCTTCCGGATGTTTACGTCCCTTGTGAGGTGTGTGGCGGAAAGCGCTACAATCATGAAACTCTTGAGGTCAAGTACAAGGGAAAGAGCATATATGATGTACTTGATATGACAGTTGAAGAGGCTCTTGGCTTTTTTGAGAACGTCAAGACTATTAAACGTAAGATCCAGACCCTTTATGATGTGGGCCTTGGTTATATTAAGCTTGGACAGCCAAGTACTGAACTTTCAGGTGGAGAAGCTCAGCGAATCAAACTGGCTACAGAACTTAGCAGAGTTGGAACAGGCAAGACAGTTTACATTTTGGATGAACCTACTACGGGTCTTCATTTTGCCGATGTACAGAAACTTGTTAAGATCATGCATAAGCTGGTAGAACAGGGAAATACTGTTGTTGTTATAGAGCATAATCTCGATGTCATCAAGACCGGTGATTATATCATTGATATGGGACCTGAAGGCGGATCAGGAGGAGGTACAGTTGTTGTTAAGGGAACTCCTGAAGAGGTTGCCAAATGCAAAAAGTCATATACTGGTGCATATATTAAAAAAATGCTTAAGTAAAGCGCCTAAACTGCCGATACAATATACGGATGGATTTGCCTCTTTTAAAACTGCCTGTTTTGGTTTATAATCGAAATGATATTATGACCTAATTGGCAGAACCGGAAACGATTTTGCTTTTATATTTGAAAGGGGTACTAAGGAATTATGCAGTACGCAGATATTGGAATTGATTTAGGTACAGCCTCTGTACTTGTTTATATCAGAGGTAAGGGCGTAGTACTTAAGGAGCCATCAGTTGTGGCTTATGACAGAGATACAGAAGAGATCAAGGCCATTGGTGAGGATGCCAGACTTATGCTGGGCCGTACACCTGGCAATATTGTCGCAGTAAGACCACTTAGACAGGGCGTTATTTCCAACTATAAGATTACAGAGCAGATGATGAGATATTTCATCAAGAAGGCTATTGGACGCAGAATCCATCGTAAGCCATTTATTGCAGTTTGTGTTCCAAGTGGTGCTACAGAAGTTGAGAAGAAGGCTGTAGAAGACGCTACAAGACTTTGTGGCGCCAGAGATGTTAAGACTATTGAAGAGCCTATCGCTGCAGCTATCGGAGCAGGAATCGATATTACAAAGCCTTGTGGCAACATGATTGTTGATATAGGTGGCGGTACATCTGATATTGCTGTTATTTCCCTTGGCGGAACAGTTGTAAGCACATCAGTTAAGGTTGCAGGAGACGATTTTGACGAAGCTATTGTTCGTTACATGAGAAAGAAACACAATCTTCTTATAGGTGATCGTACTGCTGAAGATATTAAGATCAAGATTGGATCAGCTTACCCACGTGCTGAGGATGACTATATGGATGTCAGAGGAAGAAACCTTGTAACAGGTCTTCCAAAGACTGTAAGAGTTTCATCTGAGGAAACTGAGGAAGCACTCAGAGAGCCTACATCACAGATTATAGAAGCTATCCACAGTGTTCTTGAGAACACACCACCAGAACTTGCAGCAGATATTGCTGACAGAGGAATTGTTTTAACAGGTGGCGGAGCACTTCTTCGCGGACTTGAGGATCTTATCTATTCTAAGACAGGCATCAACACTATGACCGCAGAGGACCCTATGACAGCAGTAGCTATCGGAACAGGTCGTTATGTGGAGTTTATCGTTGGTTACCACGAGGATTAATACCCTGTTCAAGGACTGAACGGGCGATAAGACCAGGATGGTATGAGGAAAATTGGATGGTAAAAGGTCTTTATACTGCTTACACCGGTATGATCAATGAACAGCGCAGGATGGATGTGCTTACCAACAATCTTGCTAATGCCAATACTAACGGATACAAAAAAGAAGGATTAACAGCGAGAGCTTTTAGTGATCAGCTCGCGCTGAAAATAAAGGATTATACTGATGCCCCAAACACTGCACGTGGATTGGGCATCATTAATCCTGGTGTAAAAATTGGAGAGAGCTACGTTGACTGGAGCGAAGGCCCAATGAAGGAGACTAAGAATACCTTCGACTTCGCTATTGGTGGACGTGGCTTTTTTGCTGTAGAATACACAAATAAAGCGGTTAACATTGAGAGAGATACGGCCGGGCAAATGGATGTAATGTATACCAGGGACGGATGTTTTACTATGAATGTTAACGGCGAGATCACTACGCAGGACGGGGATTATGTCCTTGACGATAGTGGAAGCCATATCCAGCTTGATCCTAATCTGCCTGTAGAAATAGACACACTTGGAAACGTGATACAGGATGGGGCTGTCGTTGCTAAGATCGGAGTATATGATTTTGAAGCCACGACTTACCCTGATGGGAGGATAAGTTACGACAATCTTCTTCATTACGGCGAGAATTTCTTCATTCCTGCTGGGGATGACGCTGGCGCAGAGGTTGTGGAAAATGCCAGAGTGTATTCAGGATTCCTTGAGCAGTCTAATGTTTCTGTTGTCGACGAAATGGTAAATATGATAGCGACACAGAGAAATTATGATACGAACCAGAGAATGATAACTACCATAGATGATACACTTCAGATTGCTGCAAACCAGATTGGAAAAGTTTGATATTAAAATTTAGAATATTTTAATAAAGTCTTCTAGTGCTAAGACCGATATATAGATAGAACAAAGATTACCAGTCACGGAGGACGGTAATAAGGCATTATCGAAATCGGAGGTGGCTTATGGTAAGAAGCTTATGGTCCGCTGCAACGGGTATGAATGCCCAGCAGACGAATGTTGATACTATATCTAATAACCTGGCCAATGTTAATACAGCAGGATACAAGGCACAAGGTGCTCAGTTTAAATCTCTCCTTTATCAGGAACTTCAGACAGTTACAACTACAGCTAATGGCGCTCCCAAGCCTGTTACTTCACAGGTTGGTTTGGGTACCAGAGTTGCGTCCATAAATCAGTATTTTAAGCAGGGATCTTTTTTGACAAATGATAACCCTGCGGCTATGGCTATCAGCGGAGATGGATTCTTTGGATACCTTGGAAGCGATGGGACATCCAAATATTATACAAGAAATGGTAACTTTAGCTGGGCTTTATCTGAGGCGGGCGGAACAACTCTTGTACTGACGACTGCTGAAGGAAATAAAGTTATGGACATCAACGGTGCTGAAATTACAGTTGATGGTAACAGAGTTGCCAGCAGAATCACAATTGGCGGTGATGGTAAAATCTATTATCCTGATGATGCAGGTGTTCCACAGGATCTTGGTAAGCAGATTGGATTATGGCAGTTTCCTAACAGAGAAGGTCTTGAAAGAATAGGAAGTGTTGCATTCCAGGAGACTCCGGCTAGCGGAGCAGCAATAAACGAGAATACTGCGGCAGCAGGAATCAAGAAGAGCGAAATTGTTCAGGGATATCTTGAAGGCTCAAATGTTAACGTAGCTACTGAAATGGTTAACCTTATAGTTGCTCAGAGAGCATATGAGATGAATTCAACAGCTATCCAGACTACAGATGAGATGATGCAGACGGCTAACGGCCTTAAGAGATAATTCCTAGGTGATATGTAGTATAGGATTCAGACAAGTAATTTGGTAGCGGGGGGAAAGCTATGGCAGGACTTGATATAAAAGGGATAAATGCTACGGCGCTAACTGAATATGCTATAAATGAGAGTAAAAATGCTTCTGCAACTATGATACAGAACAAGATTAAAAATGTATCTGACAAATCATCTGATGATGAGTTGTGGGCGGCGTGTAAAGGTTTTGAAGCTTATTTCCTCGAGCAGATGTTTAAAGAAATGCAGAAGTCGGTAGACTCCCTTAAACCTGATCCGCAGGACAGATCAACAAGTACTCTTGTAGATTTCTTTAAGGGCGAAACTCTTCAGGATATATGTGGAACAGCGGTTGATACACAAAGTAATGGCTTTGCTCAGATGTTATATGAAAATCTTAAACGAAATTATGATATTCCTACAGCCCCTGAAGAGGCTGCAGGTGGGACAGTTACAGAGGATGTCAATAAATAATTTTGAAATATGCTTAAAAGCGCTAAATTCTTAAGAAAGATTAAGAATTTAGCGCTTTTTATTGTGTTATAATGCCTATTATGGAAAATGAGAACGAAGTAATAAAAGGATATATTGAGCATTTTATTTACAAGAACGCCGAGAATGGTTATGGGGTTGTTAATCTGATCTCAGAGGATGAAGAAATTGTCTGTACAGGTAATTTCAAGGATGCAGATGTTGGAGACAATCTTGAGATACAGGGGACTTTTGTAACTCATCCTGTTTATGGAGAACAGCTTAAGGTAACAAGCTTTAAAGTTGTCCTTCCTGATGATGCTGTTTCTATGCAGCGCTATCTTGGATCTGGAGCCATTAAGGGAATTGGAGAGGCTCTTGCGGCCCGCATTGTTAAAAAGTTTGGTGATGATACCTTCAGGATAATAGAGGATGAGCCTGAACGCCTTGCGGAAATCAAAGGAATCAGTGAAAAGAAGGCAATTGACATTGCCGTTCAAATGGCAGAGAAAAGAGAAATGCGTGATGCCATGATATTTTTGCAGCAATACGGCATCAGCAATACTCTTGCAGTTAAGATCTTTAGTAAATACGGCAGCAGGATTTATTCAATTATTAAGGAAAACCCATACCAACTAGCTGATGATATAAGCGGAGTAGGATTCAAGACAGCTGATGAGATTGCCGGTAAGGTAGGAATAGCAGTAGATTCTGAGTATCGCATCAAGTCGGGGATATTGTATTGTCTTTTACAGGCATCTCTTGATGGCAATACTTATTTGCCAATGGAGCAGCTGATAGATAAGACTGTAGAAATCTTATCAGGAGGCCCTGGGGGAGTGATAGACAGGGATAATGTGAACACACAGATCAGCAACCTCATGATGGACAAAAAACTTGTCTGCAAGAATAATGACCAGATATACTCTGCAAGTTATTACTATGAGGAGCAGGGGTGCGCCGTGATGCTGGAAGGACTGAACCTTGCAGAAGATGTCACGGCAGATGAAAGACAGCGATATCTTGATAGGATCAAGGATATAGAAACAAGACGGGGAGTGCAGCTTGATGACCTGCAAAGAGAGGCGGTTTTAAAGAGTATCTCTAATGGTATTGTCATTATTACCGGAGGTCCCGGAACCGGTAAGACTACAACTATCAACACTATCATCAATTATTATGCCGGAGAGGGGCTTGATATTATGCTTGCTGCGCCTACAGGAAGGGCAGCTAAGAGAATGACGGAAGCTACCGGGTATGAGGCAAGAACAATACACAGACTTCTTGAGGTCTCAGGACAGGTAAGTGATGATGATGACGGTCGCCAGGGAGGCGTTCATTTTGAAAAGAACAGGGAAAATCCTCTTGAAGCCGACGCGATAATAATCGACGAGATGTCTATGGTCGATATTCATCTCTTTTATGCACTGCTAAAAGCACTTGTACCGGGGACTCATCTTATTCTTGTGGGAGACAGTTCACAGCTACCAAGCGTAGGACCTGGACAAGTCCTCAAGGATCTTATTGGAAGCGGGAAATTTCCGACTATTATTCTGCAAAAGATATTCAGACAGGCAGAAGAAAGTGACATTGTTATGAATGCGCACAGAATCCACAATGGTGAAAGGCCTGTTATTGATAACAAGAGCAAGGATTTCTTTTTCCTGGAAAGAGATGACAGTAATGTTATTTACAAACATATGATACAGCTGATAAGAGACAAGCTTCCAGGGTATGTCGGGGCAGAATCTTATGATCTGCAGGTTCTTACTCCTATGCGCAAAGGGCCTCTTGGAGCAATACAGCTAAATCTTGTCCTTCAGGAATACTTAAATCCGCCTGATGCGTCCAAAAAAGAGCATGCATATGGTGATCAGGTTATTCGTGAAGGGGACAAGGTCATGCAGATCAGGAACAACTATCAGGCCCAGTGGGAAGTAATGGGCAAATACAATGTTCCGATTGATTCCGGAATGGGTATCTTTAATGGCGATATGGGAATTGTAAGAGAGATTAATGAGTATTCACAGGAAGTGGTGGTTGAATACGATGAGCACAGACGCGTCAGATATCCGTTTTCGGATCTGGATGAAATTGAGCTCTCTTATGCCATTACAATACATAAATCTCAGGGAAGCGAGTACCCGGCGGTTATAATGCCTATTTTAGGTGGCCCGAGAATGTTACTTAACAGAAATCTTTTATATACAGCAGTGACTAGAGCTAAGAACACAGTCTGTATTTTGGGGAGCAGTCAGACTCTTTTTAATATGGTGGATAATGAGCAGCAGCTCAAAAGGTACACGGGACTAAAGGATAGGATATTAGATATTTTTAATGCTTCAGAGTGTTAGTGATAGTTTTACGGAAGTAGTGTATGGCGCGATCAGACTTATATATCCCAGACATTGTCCTGTTTGCGATGGCCTTCTTCCGTGGGCAGAAATTGAAAATGGGAAAATAATTAAAGGGCGTCTTATACATAAATCCTGTGCCGGTAAGATCAGATATATCAGAGGGGCAACGTGTATGAAATGCGGCAAACCTCTTGGAAAGTCTGATAAAGAAAATGAATACTGCTCGGATTGTATCAGAGTCCATCATGTTTTTGACAGAGGGTACTCGGTTTTTGATTACAGAAGCATCTCGGGTTCTATTTATAAGTTTAAATATATGGGCAGGCAGGAATATGCTACATTTTACGGGGTAGCTGTTAAAAGGCATCTGAGAAAAGAGCTGTTGAAACTTGGAATAGATGCAATTATTCCGGTGCCGATGTATAAAGATAAACAACGTTTAAGAGGATATAACCAGGCAGACTTACTATCTGATGCTGTTGGAAGAGAATGCAATATTCCAGTTTATAAAAATGTTATAAAAAGGAATAAAAATACGCTTCCAATGAAGAAATTAGACGCTCGCGGGCGTCGCAATAATTTGAAAAAGGCTTTTAATATAGTACAAAATGATGTAAAATTTAAATGCATACTTATTATCGATGACATCTATACAACTGGAAGTACTATTGACGAGATCGCCCATGAGTTTCGGATTGCTGGTGTAGACAGAATTTATTTTCTGACTCTTGCAATCGGGCAAACTACTTAAAATAAACGGAGGTCACTATATGAACTTACGGAATTGTGCAAGATGCGGTAAAATGTTTAATTACATCGGAGGTCAGCCTATTTGCGATCCTTGTAAGAAAGCGATAGAAGAAGATTTCCAAAAAGTAAAGCAGTACATTGTCGATAATCCGCGTGCAGGGCTCAAGCAGATCGCTGAGGATAATCAGGTTACTACTAAGCAGATTCAGCAGTGGATCAGAGAAGAGCGACTCATGTTTACAAGTGATTCTCCAATTCAGCTTCAGTGCGAGAATTGTGGACAGCTTATTCAGACAGGAAGATTTTGTGCTAAATGTAAGGGATCAATGGCGAACAATCTGAATCAGACTTTCGCTAAACCTCAGCCTCAGATACAGCAGCCGGTCAAAAAAGAACAGAAGGCTGGAATGCGCTTCCTGGATACATAAGGAGCAGCAATGTTAGATGAAGAAAAAGTCATTTTGATGACCAAAATGACTGCGTTCATAGATCGTGAAGGCAAGAAAAATGACGCGATCAACACTTATTTTAGAAGTGATTATGTTGGTTTCAATATAATTAAATCTGTTATAAGCGCAACGATTGTATTTTGCATTTTTCTTGGGACTTATGTTCTATGTAAATTTGAGGAGGTTGTATCAAACCTCTATAACACAGAGAATCTATTGTCAGTAGGCAGGAAGTGGTTGATATACTACCTCCTGCTTGTTGGCGTGTATTCACTTGCAACATATGTCATTTATTCCATTCGATATACCAAAATGCGAAAGAGTATGAAGGCATATTATAGCAATTTAAAAAAACTAGCTAGAATGTACGAGAAAAAGGATTGATAATATGACTTCTTTATTGGAACTAAAGCAATACATCAGCAAATTCTATATCAAGAATGAAACTTATATTTCATATGTTTGGAAGTTTCTTCTGGCTTTGATCACAATTGCGATCATCAACAATAAACTTGGATATATGCAGCCACTTAACAATATAGCCATTGTTCTGATGGCTTCACTTTTGTGTGCTATTTTGCCTGCTAATTTTATTGTGTTTATCGCAGCAGTGTTTATTCTGGGGCATCTATATTCCGCAGCAGTGGAAAGTGCGCTTGTTGTAGCTATTATTTTTCTTTTAATGTTTCTTTTGTATTTTAGATTTTCTCCTAAGGATACATTGGCAGTTCTTTTGACTCCAATTTTCTTTTTTATGCATATTCCTTATGTTATGCCACTTGCAATGGGACTTTTGGGCTTACCAACATCGGCAGTGTCTGTTGCTTTTGGACTGGTGATCGCGTATATGATCAACTATTTTTCTGCAGGAAACAGCGTGGGCAAAATAGGAACAGATGTGGAAGAAACCTCAACACAGTTCCAGTCAGTACTCAAGGGAATACTGGGAGACAAGACAATGCTTGTTATGATCATTGTTTTTGCAATAGCAATCGTTATTGTATATATGATCAGAAGAGCTTCAATCGACTATTCTTGGAGAATCGCTATAGCAGCAGGCTCCATCAGCATAATAGTAGGAATGCTTGTTGGAGATCTGGTTTTGGAAACACAGATATCATTTTTGGGTGTGATACTTGGGACAGTTGTATCCGCTGCATTGATGCTTGTGGTTGAATTTTTTGCATTTAATGTGGATTATACGAGAACTGAGAAAGTACAGTTTGAGGATGATGATTACTATTATTATGTCAAGGCTGTACCTAAGGTAACAGTATCTGCTCCTGAGAGGAGAGTTAAGAAGATAAATCGTGCCAATGGAAGGCGCAGATGATATAAAGGAAATATTGTAGCATATGGATTTTCTCTTTGATATTAACAGAACAACTTTACATATGCCTACTATCAGGTTCTTTGATGTACTGGAAATATTTATTATTGCATTTTTGGTATATCACATTCTGGTTTGGGCCAAAGATACCAGACTATGGTCCCTGTTAAAAGGGGTCATAGTTATTGTTGTGTTTATTCTTATAGCAGCAATATTCAATATGTCTACTATTTTGTGGATTGTTGAAAAGGTTATTGGTATCGCTATTACAGCCATGGTTGTTATTTTGCAGCCTGAGCTTCGTAAGGCGCTGGAAGAACTGGGAAGAAAGAACTTTTTTGCCAATCTTTTTGCTATTGGTGATGGAAGAACAGAGGAGAGATTCTCTGACAAAACACTTAATGAGATAACAAGAGCCTGTGTTGAAATGGGTAAGGTAAGGACTGGTGCTCTTATAGTTATTGAACAGAATCATCCTCTTACAGAGTATGAACGAACTGGAATTGATGTGGATGGTATAGTTACCAGCCAGCTTCTCATAAATATTTTTGAGCATAATACCCCACTACATGATGGCGCTGTCATCATCAGAGGAAACAGGATAACATCAGCTACATGTTATCTGCCACTTTCAGACAATATGGGAATTGGAAAAGAGCTTGGAACAAGACACCGTGCAGGAATCGGAGTGTCTGAGGCAACAGATTCCCTTACAATAATTGTGTCAGAAGAAACAGGCAAAATCAGTGTTGCATATGAGGGAGAACTTGAAAGAGCTGTTGATAGTGACAGATTGCGCGAGCGCTTGAGACTTCTTCAGAATAAGCATAAAACTGAAGCTCCGGTCAAGCATTTTGCCAGAAAGGCCAGGGCTAAGAAATGAAGAAAATAACAGCTAACTGGGGATTAAAACTGGCTTCACTCATATTTGCAGTAATAGTGTGGTTTTTGGTTACAAATATTAATGATCCTGTTATTTCGGTAAGATATACCAATGTCCCTGTATCTATCAAAAATGGAAATTTAATAACTGAGAAGGGGCAGGTTTATACAGTTCTTGATGGAAGCGATACGATAAGCTCTGTTACTATTTATGCACCAAGAGGTGTAATTGATTCGCTTAGTCAGAGCAATATTGTTGCTACAGCAGATATACAGAAACTATCAAGTCTTAATACAGTAAGTATTGATTGCGTGACTAATAAATATTACGACAAGATAGATAAGATTGTTCTTAGTTCTGATGTGGTCAAGCTGAATGTTGAGAGAAAGGCCAGCAAGAGTTTGGCTCTTTCAGCAACTACCTCCGGAACTATTTCAGATGGATATATTATCGGCGATGTGACTACTGAGCAGAATATGGTCAGGATAAGCGGACCGGAGTCTTTTGTTAATAGTGTTGCCAAGGCATCTGTTGACGTAGATGTTACCGGTTTTACATCAAATATCGGAACAGATGCGGATATTGTACTGTATGATGCTGAGGGAAATGTGCTGGATACATCACAGCAAGGCGTCAATATGAATATTAAGACGGTAAGAGTCAATATTCAGATTCTTGAGACCAAGTATGTACCAGTTAATTACACTATCAAAGGCGAGCCGGCTAATGGGTATGCGCTTACAGGACAGATTGACAGTACCCCTTCAGAAGTATTGGTGGCCGGCAGGAGCAGTGTTATTTCCGGACTTACAGCTCTGAATGTCGAGGATGACAGCCTTGATGTTTCGGGATATACAGGTAATTTAACTGCTACAATAGATTTGTCACAGGCGTTGCCGTCAGGAACTGTATTTGGGGATGATGATTTTAATGGAACAGCTTCGGTTGTGGTTTATATAGGGCCTGTAGTCGAGGAAACATTTGAAATCAGTACTAATAAGATAACAATCGATGGTTCGGAAGATGGATTTGAAATATTTGTTGACGACAGCGAATATAATCAGGTTTCACTGACACTTCAGGGGCTTAGAAGCAATATCAATGCCGTTAATCCATCGAGTATTTCCGGAATAGTCAGAGTGAGCGATATCTTGACAAGCAATGATCTGGACAAGCTTGCACCGGGCACATATACAGCTCCTATTGTGTGGAGTATACCGGATGGTGTATATTGTAAGTCTGCTGTAAGTGTTTATGTAACAGTTAGAGAATTAGAGTAAAGAGGTTTTTATTATGAGTAGATTATTTGGAACAGATGGTGTAAGAGGAGTAGCAAATGACGAACTTACTCCCCTTCTTGCCATGCAGCTGGGACAGGCAGGTGCATATGTGCTTTCTAAAGAGGTTAATCACAGACCTACGATCATGGTGGGATGTGATACAAGACTTTCCGGAGATATGCTGGCCAGTGCTCTTATGGCGGGAGCGTGTTCGGTGGGAGCTGACGTTGTAAATGTTGGTATTATTCCTACACCTGCTGTTGCTTATCTAACCAGAAAATATCGTGTTGATGCAGGTGTTGTTATTTCTGCTTCACATAATCCGATGGAATTTAATGGTATTAAATTCTTTGATGCTAACGGCTTCAAACTTCCTGATGCAATGGAGGATGAAATCGAAGCGCTTATCAAAAATAATATGGACGGTGTCAAGATGCCGACAGGTGCAGGCGTCGGTAAGATCAAGAACCGTACTGATGCAAGAGAAGAATATATCAATCACAACCTCAATGCAGTAGATATAAATCTTACAGGAATGAAGATCGTAATGGACTGCGCAGAGGGTGCTTCATATTATACATCAGTAGAAGCAATCAGACAGCTTGGGGCAGAGGTTGTTGTTATTCACAATAATCCTGATGGAACTAACATTAACGCAGGTTGTGGCTCTACTCATATGGAAGAACTGATGGGAAGAGTTGTAACAGAAAAAGCAAATGTAGGACTTGCTTTTGATGGAGATGCTGACAGATTTCTTGCTGTTGATGAGAATGGTAAAATGGTCGATGGCGATGAAATTATGGCCATCATCGGAAAGTTTATGAAAGAAAATGGTAAACTTGCCAAGAATACAATAGTTGCGACAGTAATGAGTAATCTTGGATTCTTCAAAATGGCTGAGAGAGAAGGTATTCAGGTTGACAAGACTAAGGTTGGCGACAGATATGTACTTGAACATATGAAAGAGATTGGCGCAAACCTTGGCGGAGAGCAGTCAGGACATATTATTTTCCTTGATGATAACACAACAGGAGATGGACTTCTTTCAGCACTTCACCTTCTTGAGGTTATGGTTTCTACAGGCAAACCTTTGTCAGAACTTGCAAAAGTTATGGAGGTAATGCCACAGGCTCTTGTTAATGCACATGTGCCTACACACAAGAAGGATTCCTTTATGGAGTATCCTGAAATTGCCGGAGCTATTGCTGAACTTGAAAAACAGTTTGCCGGAGATGGAAGAGTGTTGATCAGACCTTCAGGAACAGAACCTCTTGTCAGGGTAATGATCGAGGGAAAAGATCAGAAACAGATAGAAGACGAAGCCAAAAAACTTGCTAAGCTCATTGAGGAGGTTATGCTGTAATATGGTTAGCCAGAAGGTAGTTATTACAAATCCTACAGGGTTACATTTAAGACCAGCAGGAAATCTTTGCAAGGTTGCAATGAACTACAAATCGCATATCACATTTAGTTATGGTGAGAACACAGCTAATGCCAAGAGTGTTCTCAGTGTTTTGGGAGCGTGTATTAAATGTGGGGATGAACTTGAATTCAAGTGCGAAGGCCCAGATGAACAGGAAGCGATGAATGCTCTTGTTGAGGCTATAGAGAACGGACTTGGTGAGTAATATTAGAAAAAGGGGAAGTCGTTAATTATGAAAAGATTTAAAGCTTTGGTATTAGCAGGAATAACAGCTGCTATGTTAATTGGTTGCGGTAATTCTGATGATGATGCGGTAGTTGGCATCAGCATAGAGAAACTTGAAGATGTAGCGCCTGTTGTTGAAGCTAGTGTAGAAGCTTCAGTTGAGGAAGCCAATGAGGACATGCCACCTCAGGAAGGTATGGTCAGAAGCTATTTTACAAATGAATGGGTAGATGAGTCAGTTAATACCAACAGACCACTGGCTGTTATGTTTCCTATTAACAAGGAGGCTCAGCCACAGTATGGACTTAGCAATGTTGCAGTTTTCTATGAGATAATGGAAGAAGGCAGCATGAGCCGTCAGATGGGTATTCTTGAGAATTGGCAGAATCTTGACAGAATCGGAAACATCAGAAGTATAAGAGATTACTTTATTTATGCAGCTCTTGAGTATGATCCGGTTATTATTCATTTCGGCGGACCAGAGCTGTATGTTAGCGGCGTTCTGACAGGTAAGAATAGACCTGATGGA
Source organism: Butyrivibrio proteoclasticus B316 (assembly GCF_000145035.1). Classification (NCBI taxonomy): domain Bacteria; kingdom Bacillati; phylum Bacillota; class Clostridia; order Lachnospirales; family Lachnospiraceae; genus Butyrivibrio; species Butyrivibrio proteoclasticus. The sequence continues at coordinate 3,159,185 of NC_014387.1, read as the reverse complement.
GTTGATGATGTTGATAACTTAAATGGTGTCGGCGGTAAGGCAATGGGCCCTGATTACGGAGCATTCTTCCGTGTACCTGAAGGAAGTACATCTGAGCATACTGCTTTTACAGATGGAGCACATGTTTCATCAGCTATTGAGAAGGCTGGTTTTTCTCAGACACATCGAAGTGAGTATTTCCAGGATGGACCACATTTTACATTTACCGGATATACTAATCCTAATACATTGGATGATTATGCAGATGCTGTAGAGGCAACTGAGATTGATATGGCAGGATGTTATCCTGTAACTAAGTCAGCTCTTAAATATGATCCAGAAAAAGAAGTTTACCTCAAGTCTTTATATGGTGAAGCTCAGAAGGACGCAGTAACCGGAGAGCAGCTTGCATTTTCAAATGTAATTATCCAGAGAACATATCATGAAGTTCGTGATTCTAATGGATACCTTGCATATCAGATGCATGATAAGACAAGAGATGGTTACTATATTACCAAAGGCAAAATGATACATATGACTTGGGAGAAGACTTCAGATTATTCACCAACTAAGTACTATGATGACAATGGTCAGGAGATTACTTTTAATACAGGTAAAACAATGATTTTTGTTGTTCAGGAAAAAGGCGGTTCATTCTCTAAATTTGAAGTAAATGGAACAACATATGAAGATTGATGCCGATTAGTAGAATATATATTATCAGAATTGATTGATAACTGCGGACGGCAGAAATGCCGTCCGTTTACGTTAATTATAGGAAGGTCGGAATTAGTTATGGAGAAGATTATAGTTACTGGTTGTAATGGACAGCTCGGAAGGGCTATTAACAAGGAACTCAATGGTAAATATGAAATCGTTAACACTGATGTGTTTGAAGGCGCAGGTATTACTCCGCTTGATATTACAAATGTTGATGATGTTATCAGGCTTGCAAGAGAGGTTAAGCCATCTGCAATCATAAATTGCGCAGCTTATACTGCTGTTGATAAGCAGGAATCTGATGTAGATCTTTCTTATAAGATTAACGCTATCGGACCAAGAAATCTGGCAATCGCATCTACAGAAGTAGGCGCTAAGCTTGTTCATGTTTCTACAGATTATGTATTTGAAGGAAACGGGACAAGACCATATGTTGAATTTGATAAGACAGGCCCTGTAAGTGTTTATGGAAAAACAAAGCTTGCCGGTGAAGAATTTGTTAAGCAGTTCTCTGATAAGTATTTTATTGTAAGAACAGCCTGGCTATATGGAGATGGCAAGAATTTCGTCAAGACTATGCTTGGTCTTTCTGAGAAAATGGATGAAATAAGTGTAGTTATGGATCAGCAGGGAACTCCTACAAGTGCCAAGGAACTTGCTAAGGCTATAGCGTATCTTTTCCCTACAAATAACTATGGAGTGTTTCATGGCACCTGCGAAGGATCTACAAACTGGGCTGATTTCACTGATGAAATATTCAGGATTGCCGGTAAGTCAACTAAGGTTAATCATGTTACAACGGCTCAGTACCTTGAGAAAAATCCTCAGGCTGCTCCAAGGCCAGCATATAGTATTCTTGAAAATTATATGTTGAAGCTTACATCTGATTATATGTTTGCTGATTGGCATGATGCTATAGAAGAATACTTAAAAGAATTACTTTGATTTGAGCTTTGGTATTGGAGACTTTTTTATATGCAATTTTTTAATGATTTACTAAATAATAGACTATTATTGGCAGCTTTCTTTGGATGGCTTTCTGCCCAGATTCTCAAGACTATAATATATGTTCTTGTTAACAAGGAGTTTAATGCAGAGAGACTTACCGGAGATGGAGGTATGCCAAGTTCCCACTCAGCAACAGTCATGGCACTGGTAACAAGTGCTTTTTACTATTTTGGAGCAGGTAGTTTTGAATTCGCGATTTCAGGAGTTCTGGCACTGATTGTCATGCATGATGCGATGGGGGTCAGAAGAGAGACTGGTATTCAGGCTAAAGTTATCAACAATATGATGGACTGGTTCCAGGAACTCGACAGCGATATTCCGGTAGAAGAAAGGCTTAAAGAGTTTGTTGGTCATACTCCACTTCAGGTTCTTTTTGGAGCCATTCTCGGAATTGTTGTAGGAATCATAGTCTGTAACTTAAGCTGATAATATTATTTGGGAGAAAAATAGTTAATGCTGTCAGTTGTTCTTATTTGGATATATGTGATAGCCACTACTTATTTAACCGGCTTTGCATTGCTTAAGTTCATAACTTCTCTTGATTGTATGCATTCTCAGAAGGGCAAGGGGGCATACAGAAAGTATAATGCACATTTCAGAACAAGTTATATTGTTGCCGGACTTGTTGTTAACACTACCTATGCTGAGATTTATAGCCTTTTTGAAGGCGTTGGACTTGTGGCTAATTTCTTAATGATAACAATTTGTGTTGTCATTGCGGTTTATTATAGAAATGAACTTATAGCTGATCTTGTAGAAGTGCTAAGACTTTTTGTTTCGGGAAGAAGCGGTTATTTGTATTTGGCAATTTTCCTGATAATGGCTTATGGTACTTCTCACGGAATAATGCATTATGATTCTGATCTGTATCATGCGCAGGCCATCCATTGGATAGAAGATTATGGTGTAATTAAGGGGCTTGGAAATCTTCATGTAAGGCTTGCTTATAATAGCGCATCTTTTGCATTATCAGCCTTGTATAGTATGAGCTTTCTTTCCGGAAAATCTTATCATGTAATGGCAGGATTCTGTGCCTTGATGCTTGCCTGGGAATGCATCGATATTAAGGATATTGTCAGAAGAGGACATCCTATACTGTCTGATTTTGCCAGAGTAATGGGTATTTACTATCTTTTTACAATATTTGATGAAATGGTTGCTCCGGCATCTGATTATTTTTTATCCACGATTGTATTTTATATTGTTATTAGATGGCTTGATATGAATGTTAAGCATGAGAGATCATATGTGCCGTACATTATGCTTTCTCTTCTTGGTGTATATGCAGTTACTATTAAGCTTTCAGCAGCTCCAATATTGATTCTTGCTATTATTCCTATATACAGGCTTATAACAAATAGAAGTGCCAAGACTATGAAAGCTCTGGGACTTTCCGTATTATTGGCGTTTATTATTGTTGTTCCCTTCCTCATTAGAAATGTAATAATTTCGGGATGGCTTGTATATCCGTTTACTTCCGTGGATTTATTTAATGTGGCATGGAAGATTCCTAAGGGACTGGCTGATTATGATGCCAAGGAAATTAAAACCTATGGAAGAGGATTTACAGACGTAGCGACATATGGGGATATGCCTTTTAAAGACTGGATTGGTCCATGGTTTGCCGGAATCCACGGGATGAATAGGGTAATGGTAATCTTGGATATCGCTGCTATCTTGGTATATTTTGTCTGTCTAATTTATTTCTTTGCAATAGCAATAAATAAAAAGGCTAAGCTCAAAGATAATAAAGTATTTAATATAAGTGATCGCAGAATGGTTAATTTTGCTGATTTTCTTACTGTAAGCGGAACAATGGTAGCTTGCCTTGTATTTTGGCTTTTTACAGCTCCGCTTATAAGATATGGGGAAGTATATGTTTGCCTGACATTTGCGATTGTGTTTGGAAGACTTCTTATTCGTCTATTTAATTACATAGGAAATGAGAACAAGTTTACGAGAAGAAGCATTGTGGCTTTTGCTCTGATATTTGTGATATGGCTTTTGTATAAGGGCGTCAATCTTGTAAGAGCGGATATACCTGGATATAATACAGCAAATCTTTTTACTCAACAGGATTACGGACAGTATGATGTAGAGTCGTTTGAAATATCAGGAGTTACGTTTTATTATCCAAAAGAAGGCGACAGGATCGGGTACAAGTATTTTCCTGCGGCAACAAAAGACCTTAGTGAAGAGCTACAATTCATTGGGTATGGTATAACAAGTGGGATTGTTTCAAAACAGGAACACTGAAATAAATATTAATCAATTTGGAATAATTTCTAAAAATTACATTAAATGTATTAAATAAAGTTCATAAATATATTTCAATACGTCTAAATAAAGTATCATTGTAGTAGAGGTATTGCTCGACTGCGAGGTAAGGGGGTACTTTATGAAGAAGATTTTAATGCTTTTAATGGCTATTATGACGGTTTCGATGCTTTATGTGCCGATAACTGCGGAAGCTTCAAGTGAGGATGATGTTCTGACTATGATGAATGCGGTCAGGGAGTCTGCCGGGCTTGAAGCTTTTACTATGGATGAGGACTTACAGGATATTGCAGAAATCAGAGCTTCGGAATGTGCTCAAAAGTTTTCACATATACGTCCTAATGGAAAGGCCTGGTATACTGTCTCTAACCTGACTAATGGTGAAAACCTTGCCCATGCAGTTAATTCTACACAACAAAAACCGGAAAATGTAGTATATGCATGGACTCTTAGTCCTAAACATTATGCGAATCTTGTACGTAGTTCATTTACTTCAGTAGGAATTGCATATTATTGTAATGAAAATGGGGAGACTTTTATAGCCTGTGAATTTCATTAATAAAAAAACAGCCATGCAGGAAAAATAAATTCCTGCATGGCTTATTTTTTGCTATCTATTAGCGCTCTGCTCTCATAGGATTATGAAGGAAATCATCATAAGCAAGACGGATACCGTCATCAAGCTCTGTAGTGTATTTCCAGCCAAGTTTTTCAGCTTTGGAAACATCAAGAAGTTTACGAGGAGTTCCGTTTGGCTTAGAAGGATCCCAGCGAATCTCTCCTGTGTAGCCTACAATAGCTGCAACCTTTTCAGTGAGCTCTTTGATAGTGAGCTCTTTACCAGTTCCGGCGTTGACTGTCTCGTTTCCACTGTAGTTATTCATAAGGAATACACAGAGATTTGCAAGATCATCAACATAGAGGAACTCACGAAGTGGGCTTCCGTCACCCCAACATGTTACGTATGGAAGGTTCTGCTCCTTGGCTTCGTGGAAACGACGAATAAGAGCAGGAAGAACATGTGAATGTGTTGGGTGATAGTTGTCATTTGGTCCGTAAAGGTTAGTTGGCATTACAGAGATATAATCTGTGCCATACTGCTTATTAAGGAATTCACAGTATTTAAGACCTGAAATCTTGGCAAGAGCGTATGCCTCATTGGTCTTCTCGAGCTCAGATGTCAGAAGACAGTCTTCTTTCATTGGCTGAGGAGCCATACGAGGATAAATGCATGATGATCCAAGGAATTCTACCTTCTTGCATCCGTTCTGCCATGCTGAATGGATAACGTTCATCTCAAGGATCATGTTCTCATACATGAAATCTGCAAGAGCTTCTGAGTTACCCATGATTCCGCCAACCTTGGCAGCTGCAAGGAATACATATTCAGGCTTTTCCTCTGCAAAGAATTTCTCAACCTGATCCTGTCTTGTGAGGTCAAGTTCTTTGTGTGTTCTGGTAATAATGTTTGTATAACCCTGTTTATTAAGTTCTCTTACAATTGCAGAACCAACCATTCCTCTGTGGCCTGCAACATAAATCTTAGCGTTTTTTTCCACTTTGATCGCCTCTTTCTTATTTATCGATACCCTTCTCAAGGAATTCAGCAAGATTGAATTTAACGTGCTCGTTAGCTCTTTCAACTGCAACCTTCTTCATATCATGTTCAACCATGATCTTAACAAGCTCTTCGAAGGATGTTGTCTGTGGATTCCAGTGAAGCTTCTCTTTAGCCTTGGTAGGATCACCTAAAAGGTTAACAACGTCTGTAGGTCTGTAGAAATCAGGAGATACCTCTACAAGAACCTTACCTGTTGCCTTGTCATATCCCTTTTCATCAGCGCCTTCACCCTTGAATTCAAGCTCGATACCAGCATAGTGGAAAGCAAGCTGTGCAAATTCACGAACAGAGTGCTGAACACCTGTAGCGATAACGAAATCTTCAGGCTTATCGTTCTGGAGAATGAGCCACATGCACTCAACATAATCCTTGGCATAACCCCAGTCACGAAGGCTGGAAAGGTTACCAAGATAAAGCTTGTCCTGCTTGCCCTGAGCAATTCTGCTGGCTGCAAGAGTGATCTTACGTGTAACGAATGTCTCACCGCGTCTCTCTGATTCGTGGTTAAAGAGAATACCTGAGCAGCAGAACATGTTGTAAGCTTCACGATACTCTTTGATGATCCAGTAACCATAGAGCTTGGCAACAGCATATGGGCTGTATGGATGGAAAGGAGTCTTCTCGCTCTGAGGAACTTCCTCAACCTTACCATAAAGCTCAGAAGTAGATGCCTGATAAATACGGCATGTATCAGCAAGTCCGCACTGACGAACTGCCTCTAATACTCTAAGAACACCTGTAGCGTCAACATCAGCAGTAAACTCAGGTGAATCAAAAGATACCTGTACGTGTGACTGAGCTGCAAGGTTGTAGATCTCATCAGGACGAACCTTGCCAACTACACCAAGAATACTCATGGAATCGCCAAGATCACCATAATGAAGGTGGAAGTTAGGGTGTCCCTCAAGATGAGCGATTCTCTCTCTGTAGTCAACAGAAGATCTACGGATTATTCCGTGAACGTCATAACCTTTTTCAAGAAGGAACTCTGCAAGATAAGATCCGTCCTGACCGGTTATACCAGTAATAAGCGCTTTTTTAGCCATATTTTTTTCCTCTCAATTTAGAACATAATTTGCATATTTCCTGCTTATTATAAAGACAAAAAAAGAGTATGAAAATTCACTTTCTTGATTTTGATTTGCATTATCTTGACATGACAATTATACTATGTATGAAACTGTATTAAATACACATGTTATCGCTATATTATTTCTTTTGCTATCGGTATAAAGAGGAGATCAGCATAAATGCAGGAAAGATTGTTTCAGGGTGAATATGTATCTTCCAACAGAATGTTGTATACGCCATCAGAGTTTGCTAAATCAAATCTGATGTATTTGCAGGAAATAGGTGAGCTGAAAGCCAAGAAAACTCATACAAGTAAGAGACAGAATCTGGATTCATTTCTATTTTTTTATGTAAAAGAGGGAAGTGGAACACTTGATTATGGAGGAAGAGAATACACAGTAAAAAGCGGAGACTGCGTTTTTATAAATTGTAAAAATCCTTATCTTCACAGGACTTCAGAAGACTTATGGGCGCTGGAATGGATTCACTTTAATGGTGAAAGCATGCTGCCCATTTATCTTAAATATGTAGAGAGAGGTGGACAGCCGGTTTTTAGACCTGATAGTGGTCTGGAACCTGAGAAAATATGGACTAATATTGACGAAACAGCCAGATCTTCAGATTATATCAGAGATATAAGAATAAATGAGTATCTGTCAACGCTTATTACCTTTCTAATGAGCTTTAGCTGGAATCCCGAGGCAGCGCAGGTTTCGAACAACTCAAAGACGATCATGAATCTGAAAGACTACCTTGATTTGCATTATTCTGAGAAGATCAGCCTAGATATGCTGGCAGATATGTTTTTGGTAAACAAGTACTCTTTATCGAGAGGTTTTAAAGAGCAGTATGGCACGTCAATCATCAATTATCTGCTAATCACACGTATTACACATGCCAAGCAGATGCTGAGATTTACGGATGAAACTGTTGAGGAAATAGGAAGCAGGTGCGGGATAACTCCGCTTTATTATTTTTCAAGGATATTCAAACAGATAGAAGGTATAAGTCCCCTGGAATACAGGATGCAGTGGAAATAGTGATTGCCATTGAAAGAACCGGGGGATAAGTGTAAAATATTTGATAGGATTGCGGTAGTATGCGTTTATGGCGCAATCAAATGAAACATTGATTATGGAGATTTTGTAATGGAACTGTTAAGCGTTATTGTCCCATGCTATAACGAGCAGGAGAATATAGTAGATTTTTATAATGAACTTTTTAAATATGAGGGCTTTTTCAAGGATAGAGATGTTGATATAGAACTTATCTTTGTAAATGATGGCTCAAAAGATGATACTGTTTCTATTGTTAAAGAGCTTCATGCAAAAGATGAGAGAGTGCATCTCATAAACTTTTCAAGAAATTTTGGTAAGGAAGCGGGCATGTATGCCGGACTTCAGAAATCCAAGGGAGATTATGTGGTGGTTATGGACTGCGATCTCCAGGATCCACCGGCTCTTTTACCTGATATGTTTAAGTGTATCGCTGAGGAAGGATACGACAGTGTGGCTACCAGACGAGTAGACAGAAAGGGCGAGCCGCCTATCAGATCTTTCTTTGCAAGGCAGTTTTACAAGATCATCAATAAGATGTCCAAGACTGAAATTGTGGATGGAGCAAGAGACTACAGACTTATGACAAGGCAGTTTGTAGATGCGATCCTTTCTCTTGAGGAATATAACCGTTTTTCCAAAGGAATATTTGGATGGGTCGGATTTAAGACAAAGTGGCTTGAATTTGAGAACATTGAGAGGAAGAAGGGTGAGACCAAGTGGTCATTCTGGAAGCTGTTCTTGTATGCACTTGATGGAATTGTGGCTTTCTCAACTGCACCGCTTGCTATGGCGTCAGTATTTGGCGTGTTATTCTGCTTTATAGCCCTTATTTTTATAATATTTATAGTAGTCAGACAGCTTACAGTTGGAGATCCTAACAATACAGTTGGCTGGGCTTCTACTGTTTGTATCATCTCTCTTGTGAGCGGAGTTCAGCTCTTTTGCCTTGGAATTGTTGGACAGTATCTGTCCAAAGCGTATCTTGAGGTCAAGAAGCGTCCTATGTACATTGTAAAAGAGGAGTTATAATGGTCAGCATTATTGTTCCGGTATACAATGCAGTTAAATATATAGAGACTACAATTGATATGGTGAGCAGGCAGACCTACAAGGATTGGGAGCTTATTCTGATAGACGATGCGTCTACAGATGGGAGTGCCGATCTCATTGAGAAAATAGTTGCAAGTCAGGGCAAACGAGTAAGGCTCATTAGAAAAAGTGTCAATGAAGGCGCAGCCGCTGCCAGAAATACCGGGATAGATGCATCAGCCGGTAGATATATTGCTTTTCTGGATGCGGATGATGTCTGGATGCCGGATAAGCTTCAGAAGCAGATTGCTTTTATGGAGAAGACCGGAGCGGCTTTTTCTTTTCACTCATATGAGTTTGGTGACGACAAGGCAAATCCGACAGGTAAGATAGTAAGGGCACCGAAGACGCTAAGCTTCAGGCAGGCTCTATCCAGAACTGTTATCTTCACTACTACAGTAATGTTCGATACAGAGAAAATTGACATGGAGATAATCCATATGCCTCAGGTTCCGAGCGAAGATACAGCTACGTGGTGGAGAATACTTAAGAGCGGGTATGTGGCTTATGGATTGGATGAAAACCTTGCCATTTACAGAAGGCCGGCAAGATCGTTGTCATCAAATAAATTTATCGCTATACAGAGAATTTGGTTTTTGTATAGAAATATTGCGGATCTTTCGATAATACAGTCTGTTTTTTATTTTGTGGGATGGGCTGTCAGAGCTACACTTAGAAGATTATGATCTGCAAAAAGGGGATTTCGTATGAAAAACGTGGAATCAGCTAAGAGAATCCTTGTGCTTTTTTTGGGATTCGTTGGTTTGGGGATGCAAACCGCTGTTTATGCTTTTTTTTGGTTTAAAACATATTATCCAATAGTTGCAGCTACTCGTATCAGCCAGGATGGTTATGTGCTTGGCGGCGGACTTAAGCTGTATTTTAGAGGACATCTTCTGATACTTGGAATTTACTTTATTCTTCTATTGTTCTTTTCCAATACTTACGGAGGGCTGAAAATAGGCTATCTCAAGCCTATGGATGTGTTCTTTTCTCAGATTTTTGCCCTTTTCATGGTAAACTTCATATCTTATTTCCAGATATCTCTTTTGAGAAACTGGTTGGTAACGGTAACACCGATGGTTATGATCTTCCTGATCCAGCTGGCGATTTCTTTTTTGTGGGCATATGCGACAAATGGCTTGTATATGAAGATATTCAGGCCAAGGAGACTCTTGCTTGTAAGTGGAATATATCCGGTAGATGATATTACGCATAAGTTCAATATGAGAAAAGACAAATATGACATAGTTAAGTCTATGAACATTTCCGAGGGAATCGAGAAGATATATGAAGAGTGCCTTGGAAATTATGACGGAGTCATTATTTGGGATGTTCCAAGCCAGTACAGAAATGGTCTTGTTAAGTATTGCTATGGCAGAAATATCAGAATTTATGTTATGCCTAAGATAACGGATGTTCTTTTAAAAGGATCTACTCAGCTGCATCTTTTTGATACACCGGTTCTTTTGCTGAGGGAATATGCTATTAAGGTTGAACAGAGGGCAATTAAAAGGGTTATAGATATTGTGCTGTCTCTTTTGCTCATAATTCTTTCATCCCCTGTAATGCTCATAACAGCTATTGCAATCAAGCTGTATGATGGAGGCCCTGTGTTGTACAAGCAGGTCAGATGCACTCAGAACCGCAGAGAATTCAAAATCATGAAGTTCAGGAGTATGCGCGTCGATGCGGAAAAAGATGGGGTGGCAAGACTTGCATCCAAGAATGATTCGAGAATTACTCCAATTGGTAAGTTTATCCGCAAATGCAGAATAGATGAGCTTCCACAGCTGTTTAATATTCTTGTAGGTGACATGGCATTTATAGGTCCAAGACCTGAGAGACCTGAGATAATAGCTCAGTATCTGGAAGAAATGCCGGAGTTTGCATTCAGAATGAAGGTTAAGGCCGGACTTGCAGGATATGCGCAGGTTTACGGCAAGTATAATACTACTCCATATGACAAGCTCAAGCTGGATCTGACATACATAGAGAATTATTCTGTATGGCTTGATATTAAGCTGATGCTCTTGACGGTTAAGATTTTGTTTACGCCCGACAGTACGGAGGGTGTTGATGATAATCAGATCACTGCACAGAAAAATACGTGATCAGCATCTTAGGAGAATGGGATGGAAAGAGGAAGTAAGGGACATAGAGAGGAAACTCTGAATCTTAGATGTTTTTATCTCAGACTTATCAGGAAGATTTGGATTGTGCCTTTGGCAGCTGTAATAGGGGCTGCTATATGTCTTGGCATATATACTCTGGCTACTGTGACCTATGGACCTGCCAGAAGCTACAGGGCTGAAGCGAGACTATATGTGAGCTTTGCCTACGATGAGAACAAGGGAACTCTTGTTGATCACTACAATGCATATACATGGCAGCATATGTTGATGCCTACGGATGATATTTTGAATCCGATAATTGCTGAACTGGAAAAAGAACAGATTTATGTCACTGAATCTGACGGTCTCAGCGCAACATATGGCGATGCCAAGTCTATCACAAAAGATGAGCTTCTTGCCTCTATAAATGCAGATACTCCTTCTGATGTAAGGCTTATGCTCTTATCGGCTGAGAATTCTGACAAAGAGCTTGCTGATTCGATACTTCGTGCGAGTGTTAAGTCTCTCGAAGAATATGGAAGCAGTAATAAGGCTTTTGATTCAATAAAGTGCCTTAGCATAGACGAAGCAAAACTTGTTACTTATTCAGACAGAAGCTTTGCGGCTGCTGTGTTTGGTGCTATCTGTGCTGCAGTTGTTGCTATTCTGATAATGCTACTTATCGCAGCTATAGATGATGCAATTTATATCCAGGAGGATGCAGAAAAAAGATATTCTGTAAATGTTCTTGGAATCCAGTGTAAAAAAGCGGACGATTTCTTTAAGAATGAGTTGATTGCAGGGCTAAATAAGGCAACAGAAGGTTATACACAGGTTGCTGTTATTTCAACTGACAGTGTTGAAGATGAAAAGGTATCTAAAGCGGACACTGAAGCCATAAGTGCAATTATTTCAGGAACAGATGCCGGTGCAAACGTCAGGCTTATACCAATGGCAGTTCCGGGAACAGTTCTTGATAATTACAGGAAAATAGGAACCTGCGATGGAGTTATTCTGTGTGTTCCGTTTGGAACAAGAAATGGAGCAATGACAGAACATATTCTTGCGCAGCTCAAGAAACATGAATGCCCTGTTCTTGGTATCGTTATAGCAAGAGCTGACAGTAGATTTATGCGTAGCTACTATGGTATTAAATGATGGTAAAAGATATGAGTGATAAGAGACTACAGATTCTTGTTTCGGCAGTCAATAAGGATGCTCAAAAGCTGCCTGAGGCTATGAATATTGAATCTGATGCGGTTATAGTAAATCAGCTTATTGGGCAGGATGAGAAGTCTTGTGCAGAAGAGTCGGAAGAATATATATTTAGAGATCACGCGATCAAAATTATGAGGCGCCATGAAAAAGGCGTCGGGAGATCAAGGAATCTGGCGCTGGATAATTCAGACCATGAAATCATCCAGTTTGGAGATGATGACATAGTATATGACAGCGGATATGCTCAGAAGATATTAGCAGAGTTTGATGCTCATCCAAAGGCGGATATACTTCTTTTTAATGTTAAAGCTCAGCCGGGCAGAGAGACATACTGGAATGAGGATTTTGCCAAAGTTACGTGGAAAAACTATGGCAGATATCCGGCTTATGCCATATGCGCCAGGAGAGATAAGCTGATTTCGAGTGGAGTCAGATATTCCCTTTTGTTTGGCGGTGGAGCACCATATATGAATGGTGAGGACAGCCTTTTTTTGCATGATTGTCTGAAAGCAGGCCTTTCTGTATACAGGACTGATGTGGCAATCGGCCATGAGCTTGTAAGTGAGTCTACTTGGTTTAAAGGATACACAGAAAAATTCTTTTTTGACAGGGGCGTTTTATACCACTTTTTATACGGTGGAATGGCCTTCGCGCTTGGATTTAGATTTTTGTACAAGAACAGATTGACTATGTGTGCTGAAATGGGACTTTTTAAGTGTTATAGAGTTCTTTTATCAGGTATCAGACATGGAAGGACGATCAAAGAATAAATGGCAGTTTATTTATCTCTTACAGTGATAGTGCTGCTGATGGCACTACTTGTTAAGCAAACTGACAAAGACGGAGGAAGTATCCGCATATATCAGGGTATGAGCAGGCAACAGATGGTTAATCATGTCACCTGCCTTATTATTTTTGTGCTGCTCTTTGCCGTTTCTTCACTTAGATTAAATGTTGGAAATGATTACCTTAATTATGTCGAGCTGATGCATCTTGCCTATAGCCGTGCTTATGTTCCGACAGAGGTAGGCTTCAATGTTTTGGCCAGGGTTATATATTTTCTGTGCGGATTTGAAAACTATGTTTTGATATTTGCTATCTTTGCCTTTGCTACAATTTATTTCTTTATGAAGGCAATGTATGAACAGAGCAAATGGTTTACCATGAGCATTGTAATGTTCATGCTCCTCGGGTATTATTTTCAGTCACTTAGCACTGTGAGATATTATCTGGCATTATCAATAGCTCTTTATTCGGTTAAATATGTAATTAACAGGGACTGGCCGCGATTTGTGCTGGTAACTTTGATGGGAAGTCTTTTCCATAAATCGCTTTTACTTGTATTACTCTTATACATAGTTGCACAGCTGAATTGGAAGAGATGGATGTATGTTGGATTTGGGATTCTTGGCGTTTCATGTCTTTTCCTGAAGGATTATTATCTTAAGATTGTAATCATGCTGTATCCGTCCTATAAAGATACAGAGTATCTCGAGGGTGGAACAAGTATTGTTAATATAGTAAGGTGTGTGGTCATATTGGCTCTTTCTCTTTGGCTGTATAAAGATGCCATAAGAGATAGCAGGAGAAACAGGTTTTACTTTATTTGTAATATCATGGCGCTTGTTCTGTATGTGTTTGGATCATTTATACCCGTTATTTCAAGAGTTGGATATTATATGACTGTGACGCATCTATTGTTTGTACCATCACTTATTATGGAGATAAAAGATGATACAAGGAAAAAGGCATTAACAGCTTGTACTATAATAGCATGCGTTATGTATTTTGCCCTCTATATGAGAGGTGCTGCTAATGACGGAATTCGAATTTTGCCTTATCAGACTTTTCTTTTTCACGATCTGCCACTTACTCTTTCAGAAAGAGGCTACTATTAAGGGAGACTTATGCTATGAAGAAAAACTTTTTTACAATTATCATAGTATCCTATAATCCGGGAGAAAAACTGTTCGAAACAATAAGAAGTGTTGAGAAACAGACTTTTACAGATTACAGAATTCTCGTTAAAGACGGAATGTCTACAGATGGCTCTATAGAGAAATTGAAGGAAGAATATGATGTAGCTATTGCCGGCGCAGGCATTGATAAGACTATTACGTTGCTTGAGAGCTGTGACAATGGAATATACCACGGAATGAATATAGCCACTGCCTTTTTGAAGAGCAGGATAATTGAAAACAGGGCTATCAGGGATGATGTGGAAAACACTGAGGAAGTAAAACTATTAAAAGCCGGTGAAGAACCATCATATATCTTTTTCCTTAATTGTGGCGACAGATTTTATGATGAAAATGTCTTAAAGAATATGCATGATGCGATAAATAATAAAAATGCCAGAGAGGGAACAACGCTTCCTGCAATTTATTATGGCGATATTTTTGACAGACAGACTGGGCATAAAGTCGCTTCAAATCCGCAAATTAACGATTACGCATGTTATAGAAACGTTCCGTCTCATCAGGCCTGCTTTTATGATGAGAGACTTATATACAAGAATCCTTTTGACCTTAATTACAAGGTAAGGGCAGATTATGAGCAGTTTCTTAGATGCTTTTATCGTGATAAGGCATCCACATACTATGTGCCTATTGTTGTTTCAAGCTATGAAGGCGGAGGCTACTCTGATCAGAATAAGAAGCTTTCAGAGGAAGAGAGAAAAGAAATCATTAAACATTATCTGACAGGAGCACAGATAAGAAGATATGATTTTCTAAGAATAGTAACCTTGTCTAAATTAAGGACTGCTCTTGCCTCTAATAAAATAACAGCAGGTTTTTATAATGCTGTTAAGACAGCAATCTATGGAATAAAAGGTGGTAAGGAGGAGTAATATTGAAAGTTTTATGGCTGTGTAATATTATGCTTCCGGCTTATGCCAAAGCTCACAATCTCCAATATTCTTCAAGGGAAGGATGGCTTTCGGGCTGCTTTGAGAGAATAAACAGGGAGCCTTTTGCAGAAAGAGAAATTGAGCTTGGAGTATGTTTCCCTGTAGGCTCAGAATCCGATGCTTCCAAAGAGGAAATAGGCGGGGTAACATATTATAGCTTTGTTGAAGATTTATCTCACCCTGAGAAGTACGATGGGACAATAGAGAATAGATTCAGAGAGATACTAGATGACTTTAACCCGGATATTGTTCATATATTCGGAACAGAATTTCCGCATACACTTGCCATGCTCAGGTCTTTTGGCAATCCTGACAGAGCACTTGTGGGAATTCAGGGTGTTTGCTCAAGAATTGCTGATGAATACATGGCAGAAATACCGGAGCAGGTGCAGCAGTCAGCTACTATCAGAGACAGACTTAAAGAGGATTCTCTTTTGCAGCAGCAGGAAAAATATAGAGTTCGCGCTGAGCATGAAAGAGAGGCTATTCTCTTAACAGGAAATATCACAGGAAGAACCGCTTTTGACAAAGAGGAGACTTCTAAAATTAATCCTCAGGCAAGGTATTTTTCTATGAATGAGACTATGAGACCTGCTTTTTACACAGGAAAGTGGGAAGAAAAAAATGTCAGACCTCATAGTATCTTTTTATCCCAGGGAGATTATCCTCTAAAAGGGTTTCACTTTGTGCTTGAAGCAATGCCACTTATTTTAGAAAAATATCCGGATGCCCACCTTTATGTTGCAGGTAATAACATAATAGGCAAGGGGCAGAGCAAGTATCCGTATTTCCTCAGAGCTAGCGCTTATGGCAAGTATATCAGATCTCTTATAGCTACAAATAAGCTTAAGAAAAAAGTAACTATGGTGGGAATGCTAAGCGAAGAGGAAATGAAGCAGCAAATGCTTGAAAGCAGTCTTTTTGTATGTGCATCTGTTGTGGAAAATTCACCAAACTCATTGGCAGAAGCAATGCTTCTAGGGATGCCGATCGTTGCTGCAAAAGTGGGTGGCGTGCCAAGTGTGATCCAGGGAAATAAAGAGTGTAGCTTCTTTGAGAAAGGTGATTATAGAGGGCTTGCAGAAGCTGTTATACAGATGTGGGATGAACCGGTTATTTCAGGAGTCTATGGCGATAATGCCAGAAAGCATGCCCTTTTATCGCATGATCCGGATACTAACTACAAGAAGCTGATCAGCATATACAGAGATATTACTTCATGAGAATAGGATTATCAGATGGATAAAGGAATGGTAGTTACCTTTGTTTCCAATTACATAAATCATCATCAGCTTCCTTTTTGTAATGCTATGAACAGCATGGAGGATGTAGAATTTCACTTTATCCAGACATCTCCTATGGAGGAGAAAAGAGTGGAAATGGGATGGGCTCTTGACGTTACAGACATTCCATATGTATCACTTTTTTACGAAGACAGAAATGAGTGTAAACGGCTTATTCTGGATAGTGATGTAACAATCCTGGGGTGGTCTGACGGACTCATTTCTGATATTGAACAGGAAAGATTATCATCCGGTAAGCTGACCTTTAGAGTAAGTGAGCGAATTTACAGGGAGGGTCAGTGGAAGTTTATAAGTCCTAAGGGTATTATAGCCAAGTATAGGGAGCATATCAGATTTAGAAACAAGCCTGTATATCTTTTGTGCGCCGGGGCATATGTTGCTTCAGACTTCGATCTTATAAGGAGTTATCCGGGGAAAAAACTGAGATGGGGCTATTTTCCGCAGATCAAGAACGAAGATTATGTTAAGCCTGAGTTAACTGATTGTGTGAATATCTGCTGGGCCGGAAGGATCATTGAGCTCAAGCACTGCGAGCATGCAATTGAAGTAGCCAGATTACTTAATGATAAAGGCTATAGTTTCCATATGGATATTATTGGAGATGGCAATAAGAAGGCAGAAATAGAGGCTTTGATAGACAGATACAATCTGCAGGGCAGAGTTGCATTACATGGAGGGAAAAAACCTGACGAAGTAATAGACTTTATGCAAAAGGCGGATATATATCTTTTTACAAGTAATTATCTGGAAGGCTGGGGAGCAGTTGTAAATGAAGCTATGGAATGTGGATGCGCGGTGGTGGCATCACATGAAGCTGGCGCTGTGCCTTTTCTGATAAGAGATGGCGTAAATGGACTTACATATGAAAATGGCAGTATAAGGGCTTTGCAAGACAAGGTCTTGTATTTATTTGAAAATCGAGATAAAATTCGAGAGTTTGGCAAAAGAGCAAAAGAGACTATGACAAGAGAATGGAATGCTCAAAATGGAGCGAAGGAACTTGTCAGATTCTCAAAAGAATTTTTAGACGGGAGAGAGCCAAGACCATGTGCAAGCGGACCTGTGAGTCTTGCAACTAATATACGCCCTGCCGGATTTATCCGCTCTTTGCAGGAAAAAAACAGATTGGAATAAGAGTAAAGTAATGAGAACTATTGATAGGATTTTTGATGTTGAATTTGAAATTGGCGATGTGAAGATTAAATGCTTCGATATCCTCGTGGCGATTGTCCTGACTACTCTTGGGATGATGTTCAGGTTTTCACTGTACGATGTTAAATCAGGAGACTATGTGACAGCTTTTGCAGACTGGATGAAAGAATGTCATGCAGCAGGTGGTTTTGCATATCTTGGTATCAAACCGGGAGTATCTGATGCAAGTACTTTTGACTATAACTGTATGTTCCAGTATTTGATCGTAATACTCCACTATATTGGCGGAAATATTAGTGATATGTATCTGGTCAAGACATTGTCGGTTATTTTTGACTTTGTCTGTGCAGTTAACCTTGGAAGGATTGCTTATCATGTATCAGGCAGAGATATAAAAAAGGGAATGCTTGCTTATTTTGCAGTTCTGTTCCTTCCAACTGTTGTATTGAACAGCGCAGCTTGGGCACAGAATGATTCTATATATACAGCTTTTATCCTGTTGTCACTTCTTCATGTATTAAAGGGAAATGATTTTAGAGCATTTTTGTATCTGGCAATATCTTATAGTTTCAAGCAGCAGGCAATCTTTTTTATGCCATTTATCATTCTAATGTGGCTTAAAAATAAGATAAAGATCAGATATATCCTTGTTATTCCTGTGTTCCATGTTGTTTCCATGATTCCTGCAGCTATAGCCGGAAGAACATGGGGAGACCTTTTGGGAATATATGGTAATCAGGTAGAAATGTTTACAAGACTTTCCATGAATTACCCCAGCATATATACAATAATAACATCAGATCTTGATAGAAGCGTGAGACGCCTGATAATAAGAGGCGGAGTTATGGCTACAGTGATCATTTTCGGCATGATTGCTTATTATATGTACAACAAGAAGTTTAAAATAACTGAGAAGTTTATGATAACGCTAGTTATATTTACTGCAGAGCTGTGCTGTTTCTGCTTGCCTGTAATGCATGAGAGATATGGATATATGCCGGAGATGCTGGCAGTAGTTTATGCTCTTTATAGTTATAAGAGACTGCCTGTATGCGCATTTTTGCAGGTAATATCTATGATCACTTATACAAGATACTTATTTGGTGCTACGGTTACATATTTATGGCCGCTGACAGTTGCCATGCTTGCAATTATTCTGACTGTAGGCTATGACCTTTATAAGCAGATGCAGATTCCGGAGGAAGTAAATGCCTGAGTTTGACAAGAAGATATCTGTTATCATTCCTGCATATAACATTGAAGATTTGTTAGGAAGATGTGTAGAATCTGTTGTGTATCAAGATTACCCCAAAAATCTTCTTGAAATTATAGTTGTAGACGATGGCTCCACTGATGCAACCGGCAAGGTTGCTGATGAATTGGCGGCCAGATTTGAAAATGTTACTGCCATCCACAAAGAAAACGGTGGATCCAGTAGCGCCAGAAATGTTGGAATAAGACATGCGTCAGGCGAATATATCGGATTTGTAGATAGTGATGACTATATAGATAGTCGTATGTACTCTGCACTTATGTCAGCAGCTATTGAGTATGATGCTGATATGATCCAGATTTCGAGAGATGAAATATCAGAAGATGGCACAAAGAGGGCTGACGTAGTAATTCCTCCGCAGGAAGTAACAGTAATTGAGCCATCTGAGCATTTCAGGACTCTTTTGATGCATACAGGTGATGCGTCTTATTGTACTAAACTTGTAAAGAAATCTCTTTTTACTGATGATATGCTTTTTCCGGAGGGAGAGCTTAATGAAGATTTCTTCCTGATGATACATATGCTTGGTATGGTCAACAAGGTAGTTATTTTACCTTGGCAGTATTATCATGTTTTTTACAGGCTTGGAAGTAACTCACGTAGAAAAGTTGAGGACAAGGACTATTTTCCATCTGTTTTTACTGACATTGTCAGAAATGCAGATGTTGTTCTCGAACTGGTTAAAAAAGATTTTCCGGAACTTGAGAGCGTGGCTAAGCGATTTGGGGCTGTTCAGAGACTGGACTATCTATTACATATTCCTGTTTCCAAGATGACTAAAGATAACGAGTTCTATATGAATGTTGTCAGAAATATCAGAGGCAATCTGGGTGAGATACTAGGAAACAGTTATCTGACAGGTAAGCAAAAGGCATATCTTATGATACTTGCGCCTGCACCAAGATTTGTACGTAAACTCCATGCCTTAATAAGAGGTTTGAACTAATGAAGAAATGTGGCATTTTACTCATTTTTGTGTTATCGATAATTGTAAATGTTTATTTTGGCTATCAGAAGGCGGGATTTCATGAGGATGAGTACTATACCTATTATTCTTCTAACAGAAGCGTGGGCTTATACCAGCCAGATAGAGAGTGGCAGGATAGGCAGACGATATTAGATGAATTTGTTGTCAAAAATGGCGAAGGCTTTAACTATGGACTTGTAGCACTTGTTCAGTCCTGGGATGTGCATCCGCCTTTTTATTATATGATTTTTCATACGATCTGTTCGCTATTTCCGGGTGTATTTACGAAATGGACAGGTATCATAACTAATCTGATTGCATTTTCTCTTACATTTTTAGTACTTGACCTTATTCTCAAGAGACTAAGGGTGTCATTCTTAATGGAAATGCTTGGCCTATTATTCTATGGATTTAATCCTCAAACTATATCAGGGAATATGCTTACGAGAATGTATGCCTGGCTGTCATTTTTTGTCGCGCTGTGTGCTTACTTACATATCAGGTTGGTACAGGATTATAAATCCATGAAAACCTTAAATGCTTCTGAGCACAAAGAAACTCAGAAAGTCAGTTTTGTTGGAGCACTTAAAGAGTATGGAATGTATATCCTTCCGGTAGCTGTGACATCTTATTTGGGTTTTCTTACGCAATACTTTTATTTGTTCTTTTTTGTTTCTATAGGAATAGCCTATACTGCATGGATAGTGTTTTTTAATAAGAACATACGATATGGAATCACCTATGTGATCAGTTGTGCTGTTTCACTTGGCCTGGCTGTCATATCGTATCCTGCAAGTCTTCATCACATGCTGGGTGGATACAGGGGCAATGAGGCGGCAGGAAGCTTGTTTGACATCGGAAATACGTTGATGAGACTGTCTTTCTTTGCAGGGCTTTTAAATGACTTTGTATTTGCAGGTCTATTGTGGATGATCATTGGGACGATCATTGTGCTTGCAATAATTGGAATCATTAAATATGCAAAAGACAATACAATAACTGATAAAAACTATGATAATGACTATGGTAAAAGAGTTTTTACAGCAGATTTTGTAATGCTGATAATTGGTACTATAGGGTATTTTTTGATCACTACAAAGACAGCACTTTTAGTTGGGGCAGCTTCTAACAGATATGAGATGCCTGCCTATGGTCTTGGGATAATCATACTAGCGGTAACAATACACAGGCTTGGCGTAATATGGCATATAGGAGATACTGATGGTGACGCTGAAAAAAAACATTCACAGAAAGGCGCAAGTACTATCATTGGAATAGCTCTATGCTGCATAACGGTTGTTACCTTGTATAAGGGGTTGTTTATCGATAATAGAGTATTGTTCATTTATCCGGAGGATAGGGAGAAGATTGCATTTGCATCTGAAAGACATGATAAAGTAGCAGTTGTAATGTTCAATCCGGCCACGCCTCATAACGTATGGAGGCTTACTGATGAGCTTCTGGAGTATGATAAGGTTTATTACATGGATGAAGAAAACAATGATCCGCTTGATGACGTAGAGATTATGAATGCAGGTGAAATAATCCTGTATGCGGCCGATGATGATAATCAGGAGAACGCTATCAATAATCTGATGCAATATGCATCGTTAAATGAGCGTGAAAAGATTTATACCGAAGAAATGTGGAATACATATATACTTAGATAAAAAATCCCTAATCCATAGCTTTATTTCATGGATTAGGGATTTTTTTGGCCTTCATATACAGTTCAAATTACTGAAGATCATATACATATATAGTATAAGGACTGCTGTCATCTGAGTAAGTTCCTACAAGCTTGATTCCAAGCTCATCAGCATTGGAAAACTCGATTCGTGAGAATATGTATTTGCAGTCAAGGCTTTTAAGCTCATCAAGATTTACAATAAGTCTTTTATCGGTTACTTCCAAATTACGAAGCGGAGCATAAGTGTTTTCATCTGAACCGGAGTATAAGCTTACCCTTGCTCCCCAGCCTTCGAAATAAGATTTAAGAGAAGGTGAACCTTCAAGCGCAGGTGCAATAATGCTTGTCCACTTGTCTTTGTATTCCTGAGCATACATACCAAGGTATCCGTCAACAGTTGCAATTCCATTGTAGTTGAGCACTGCAGGATGCATTCCGTAGGCTGCTGACCATTCACCATTATAATCAATATCATCTATTATTTTATCAAATAGCTTTGTTGAATAGAATTCGTTGTAGTTAACATATGTCGTATCACGATGTTTGATTATCTTGAAAGCCTGATTGTAACAGGTGTAGTAAAAGTCGTTATAAACCTGAGGAATAAACATAACGATGAGAACGGCAAGAGTTACTATCAGGTTAGCAAGTGGTCTGATGTTCTTCTTGCCATAGTCATACATTCTGACACATACGAGTAAGAGCTCTGCGTACCAGAGAAATGTATTAAAGTATGCTGTCCTTGCAAATTCAAAGCCTGTAAGAGGGGGAATTAACATCTCAAACAGGTGTCTGAATGGAGCATACTGATACAGGCCAAAGATAAGAACATTGAAGATGATCCACAGCATTACAAGATTGATGGGATCTTTCATGATCCTGTCAGCCTGTTTTTTCTTGATGTAAAGAGCATTTATGATAACAATTGCAATCAAAACAACACCAAGAACGATGTAAGTATGTGAGTCCTCAGAGTGGAAGGAAGCATTAGCAAACTCTGAAAGTGCTGTCAGCATAGCCTGTCCAAAGCTGATGTCACCATGATCCATTGTTGTTCTGATAGTTACTGTATCAGTAAATAGCATCTCTTTAAACAATCTGTATTCAAAGAGAATATAACCTAGAGACAAGATAACGATTGAAACAAATGTGCTCTTAGGAAAACGCTTATCTCTGATCCATAGGATGACCACTGCGACTACCATGTAGGACAGGATAAAGAATCCATGGTAAGAAAAATAAGATAACAGTGGATATAAAAAGACTCCGATATATAAAGGAAGTCTTTGTTTAAAAGTCTCAGCAAAATAAAGTTTTCTGAGCAGCAGGATAATAAAAGGAACAGATGTAAATGCTATGCCGTAGGTTGGAAATACAGGAATCATACCATATGCTGCGGCAATTACTATAATAAGCGGCTTATAGTTCTCATAACGATCCTTGTAAACATCTTTTGCAAGCAGAATAAAGGAAATCATACCAACTGCTATCTTGGCTGCATAACCTGCTAAATAAGCCCAAACGCCAGGAAGCAGGATGTAAAAGAGGTTATAGATCAGAAATTCTGATCCAAATAAATCTCTTGGAACACCATGAAGAATTGGTGCATTAGCGCCCTGAGAGAACCAAAGACCTGCTTTCTTGAGCATTTCATAGTGAGCCATGAACAGGTCCAGATTATCATGGATCTGGAAATAGCTTTCACCTCTAAATATAAGGAACACCGCGGCCTGAATAGCCAGCAGTGTTCCTGTTAAATATAGATACCAATACTTTTTAAGAGTATTTGTCTTTGTCATGATTCGTAATCTTCTCCTACAGTGAACTTAGGTGTCCATTTACCATCAATCTTCTCGAATAGATCTCTGTTAACGTATTTATCGACAACTTCCCAGAATTCTTCTTTGGTTATACCAAGGTATTTGCAGGTCTTCTCGATATACTGTTCTCCGCATCCACCATCGTATTCGTTTACATACCATTTGCCATCTTCACGGCTAAAACGACCTTCTCTGATATCGTAACAAATCTCGTCTGTTGCATAACCAAAACCGAATTTGAGGTACTTGATCATCTGGTTAGGAATCTGAAGGTCACAATCAAGAGCTGTATATCTTCTGTAACGACCAAGATCGTGGAGGTTACCACTTCTACCTGTGAGGCCTCTTGCAACTGCGAAATCAGCGTTTGTAACCTGTGACCACTCTCTTACGTAATACTGAAGGAAAATGGCTCTTATTCCTTTAGCCTGCATCTCCTCAACAGTTGGAATTTTGTATAAGAACAGGTCTTTTTCTGTGATGTTGTTTGAAAGATCAACAAAGCTGTCAACGCTTGCACCACGAATGGTCTCGAGCTGCATTACGGAAAAAGCATTTCCTGTAGCTTCTTGATTCTTGGCTGCGCCAAGTGTAAGAGCAGCATTTTCACCCTGAATGATAAGAGGAATATTAAACTTAACAGCCATAATGTAGGCTGAAGCCCAGAGACAGTATTCAGAAGCAGCTATGATATTACCTCTTTCAAAGAATGACTTTCTGGCAAGCTTCTTGGCTACGATAGGATTAGGTCTGATTGAAATGATATCAAAACCAAGGTTATTAAGGTTCTCTATATTCTTGCGGCCAATCTCTGTGATCTCATCAGGCATGCAGTTAATGAGAAGAGGATTAAGTCCAAGTCTTTCCTTGGCGTAAACTGCCTGGAAGGTTGAATCCTTACCACCTGAAACTCCGATGATACAGTCATATGTATTTCCACGTTTTTTGGCCTCTGCCTTGGCTTCCTCAGCAAAAGACTTAAGCTCTGCCTGACGTTCTTCCCAGTTTATTGTTGCCTTGGATTCTTCATAACGGCAAGCGAAACAAATCTGTTCGTCATCAAAAATAATACCCGGCCTTGTATCAGGCTGAAGGCAACGTTTACAATATCGCATTTTCATGTGCGTAATCTCCTTTGTTTAGGCATAAATTTAAATCGATTTAGTATACTACTAAATAATAAGGTAAGGCAAGTGGATGACAAGGATACCTTTTGATTATATACTAAAGGGCATGAAAAGGGATAAAACTAACAGGCGAGTATATATTTGCCACACTTATTATCATGTTTATATTGCAGTTGTAAAAGAGCTTGTAGGGAGACGGGAACGAAGTGGTAGTGCTGACATAATTCTCAGCACCATGTCAAATGACTTTGAGAGCCTTGAAGACAGACTTAAGAAGTCAGGAGTCTTCGAAAATATTTACACTTATGACGAGCAGGAAGATGTTACCTCAGAGAAAGTGATGAAGTATCACAGGGACAGAGGAAATATCATCCTTAATTTGATGCAGAGAATTACATATACAAAACTCCTTGGTAAGCTTCAGGAGGATTACATACCAACAGATATTTCTAAATATGGTGATGTGTATGTCTTCTGCGATTCAGATCCAATCGGATATTACCTCAATTATAAAAAGATTCATTATCATGCCGTTGAGGATGGACTTAACTCGGGACTTCTTGACGATCAGGCAAGAAATGCCAACAAGGGAGCCTGGCCGCTTAAAAAAGCTATGGCCAAACTTGGACTTATTTTTATCGAGAGCGGTTATAGCAGGTATTGTCTTGATTATGAGGTAAATGATATAAAAGCCAATCATAGTCTTCCGCCAAATGTTGTGGAGATTCCAAGAGAGGAACTTGATAAGAAACTTTCAGTAGAAGATCACAGGATTCTGGTTGAAATATTCCTCACTGATCCGGACAGACTTGTTGGACAACTGCTTAATAAAAGTGCATCTGATGCAAACAAACCAAATGTTATGATATTGACTGAACCTTTATGTGAGCTTGATGTCAGAAAGAGAATGTTTGCTGATATTGTGGATGAGTACAAGGATGATTACAGAGTCATAATCAAACCTCATCCCAGAGACCTTCTGGATTATGAAAAAGAGTTTCCGGGGGTAGTTGTTGTTAAGGACAGATTCCCCATGGAGGTCCTGGGAGACATTACAGGATTTAAGGTTGATAAGCTTGTTTCTGTGATAACGCAGATTGACAATGTGTATTTTGCCAAAGAAATAGTTTATTTGGGACTCGATTTCCTTGATAAGTATGAAGACCCAAGCATACATAGGAAAACAGAGATGCTTGATAAATGATAGTAAGTGGCGCGGCAAACAGATAATTCAGTCCCGGTATGGCAAAACAGAATAATCGGACAGAATTCGGAAGGTGAGATATATGCAGCTTAGGCGTGCAACTATGGATGATGCACTAGATGTTTTATCCTGGCGTAATGATGAGACTACACGTATGAATTCATTTACACAGGATGAAATATCCAAGGAAAGTCATCTCAAATGGTTTAAGAAAAAACTTGATGATGATAATTGCCTTATGTATATCCTTGAAGATAAAAATGTGAAGGCTGGCAGCATCAGAGTTGATATCACTGATGATGTCGGAGAGATCAGCTACATGATAGCTCCGGGCGAGAGAGGAAAGGGCCTTGGAAAGGGTATAATAGAACTGCTTGAAACTATGCCTGAAATTGTCGGTAATGATAATAGAAAACAGATTAGATGTCTTGTCGGGTTTGTTAATAAGGACAACATAGCTTCGGCCAAATGCTTTAAGAGTAATAAGTATACAGAGCTGAATGCTGGTGATATCAAGTGTTATATTAAAATAATGACTGATATAGATT
Source organism: Butyrivibrio proteoclasticus B316 (assembly GCF_000145035.1). NCBI lineage: Bacteria > Bacillati > Bacillota > Clostridia > Lachnospirales > Lachnospiraceae > Butyrivibrio > Butyrivibrio proteoclasticus. The sequence goes on along the minus strand of NC_014387.1, from coordinate 3,133,034 downwards.
CTATGGAGTGAGTAATGTTTAACGATAGTATTAAGATTGGAAACAAACAAGTAGGCAAAGATAATAAGGTAATGATAGTTGCCGAATTGTCAGGCAATCATAACGGCGATTATAACAGAGCTGTTGAGATCATTCATGCTGCGGCTGAGGCAGGAGCCGATGCTGTTAAGTTACAGACGTATACAGCTGATACAATAACAATAGATTGTAATAAGCCATGGTTCATGACTTCTGAGGGAAGTCTTTGGGAAGGACGAACACTTCATGACCTGTATAAAGAGGCATATACGCCATGGGAGTGGCATGCTGGACTTATGGAGGAGGCTCATAAGCTTGGACTTGAGTGCTTTTCATCTCCATTTGACTTTACAGCTGTAGATTATCTTGAGAACCTGAATGTTCCTGCGTATAAGATAGCAAGCTTTGAAATAAATGACATACCTCTTATCAGGAAGGTGGCAAGGCTTCATAAACCAATAATTTTTGCCACCGGTATAGCTTATGAAGAAGATATAAGGCTTGCACTTGACACTTGCATTGAAGAGGGAAATAAGGACATTATTCTTCTTAAATGTGTGAGTGCTTATCCTACGCCATATGACATGGTCAATTTGAGAATGATGGAAGATCTGGCAGAAAAATATGGTTGCATCGTAGGATTATCTGATCATACACCGGGAAGTGTTGTGGCTACAGGCAGCGTAGTTCTTGGTGGCAAGATGATAGAAAAACACCTTACTCTCAATAGGTCTGCTGGCGGTGTTGACGATGCTTTTTCAATGGAACCCGCTGAATTTGCAGAGATGGTCAAAAATGTAAGGATAATGGAGATGGCTCTTGGCCAGAAAGAGTATGCCATATCTGACAAGCAGGCTTCTGAAAGAAGACTTAGCAGATCGCTTTTTGTGGTTAAGGATATCAAGGCAGGAGAAAAACTAACTCCTGAGAATGTCAGATCTATCAGGCCTGGAAATGGTATGCATACCAAACACTATGAGGAAGTCTTGGGAATGACCGCCAAAAGTGATATTGAGAAGGGAACACCACTTAGCTGGGATATTATAGAATAACACGAGATATGATTGGAATCAGAGCAGACGCTAACAGCATAATTGCCACAGGCCATGTGATGCGTTGCATCAGTATAGCAAGGGCTATTAAGTCTTTGGGCGAGGATGTCACGTTTTTTGTGGCAGATGATGAATCACTTAAGCTTCTTGGGGGCAGCATTACTGAGAATGAGTTCGAGGTTGTTGTTCTTGGAACAGATTGGCAAAATATGGACAGTGAGTCAGAGCCATTGATAAATGAGCTCGTGACCAGAAATGTAAAGACTCTTTTAGTAGATTCATATCAGGTTACGAGGACATACTTTGATAAGCTCAAAGATGTATGCAGAATAGCATATTTAGATGACCTAAGCCGTGAGGCATATCCTGTAAATGTGCTTATAAATTACAGTGGTTATTCTACCAATATGGGATATGACAAGGCATATCAGGATGTTACAGGTTATAATAATGAAAAGACATCATTATGTCTTGGACTTCAGTATGCACCGCTTAGAAAACAGTTTTATGATCCTGTTTCTGAAGCAGAGACAGATGCTGATACTATCAGTTCTTTTTCATCCCGGGACTGTAAGCATGTTTTGATATCAACAGGTGGTGCAGACATGTGCAATATGCTTGAGCTGCTCATTAACATGATAATAAAAAGCAAACTACAGAATACGGCTATCTGGCACATTGTTGTAGGGGATTATGTTGATGATCCGGATAGGATAGTTTCTCTAATAGAGGGATGTTCTAATATTGTAATTCACAGGTCAGTCAGGAACATGGCTTATCTTATGAATAGATGTGATATTGCTGTTATGGCGGCAGGAACTATGCTTACAGAATGTGCTGCCTGCGGACTTCCTACCATCTTTTACCAGGTTGCGGATAATCAGAAATACAATGTTGTATTCTGGGGTGCTTCAGAGGGAATGTTTTTTGCAGGAGACGTGTCCGAAGGTGAAGCGAATAAGATGGTTGTGCTTGATAATATACAGAGTAAGATAATGAATTATCTGAATGGTACAGAATCTCTTAAGGGTATGTCAGACAGCCTTAAGAGCATAACAGACGGGAGAGGCGCTATTCGTATAGCCAGAGCGCTGATGGGACAAGTATGAGAATAAGTATAATAGTACCTGTTTATAATATGGCAGGTGATAACAAACTTAGGTTTTGCATGGATTCTCTGACTTCGCAGCATTTGGAAGATTATGAGATAATAGCTGTAGATGATTGTTCTACTGATAATTCTCTCGAGATTCTGAGGGAATATGAGGACAAATATCCCGGATTGGTTAAAGTTATCCACAGTGAGATCAATAAGCACCAGGGAGGCGCCAAGAACCTCGGAATTCGTGAGGCATCAGGTGACTGGATTGGCTTTATTGACGCTGATGACTGGATCGATCCTGATATGTACAGGCTTATGCTGGAAAAAGCAGATACTACCGGGGCTGATATGGTTGGATGCGACCTTACACTTGTAAGTGAACATACTTATCAGGTTTCTGATAATGTTGAAAAAAACGGAAATCCATCTATGTCAGGTGTTCTGGACCATGATAAGAAAAAGCAGCTTATTCTGGACGGAGGAAGACTTGTAGTCAAGATTTATAAAAGAGCAAATGTTATTGATAACAAACTCTTTTTCCCGGAAAATATTTTTTACGAAGATAATGCCATGAGCAATTCTTTTCTGCTGACTGCCAGTCATTATGAATATATTGAAAAGCCCTGGTATTACTATTATCAGCATCAGGGATCTACTGTTCATTCTTTTTCTGAAAAGATGTGTCAGGATAGGATGGAGGCCGGAAGGATAATGCTTGGAGAAGCCAGAAGACTTGGCTTTTTCAATGAATTCAGACAGGAAATTGAGTTTATTTTTACTCAGTTGTTCTATGTTAACACTTTGTTTACTTATATGCCTTGTGTTAAACCTGCCAGAATGTCTTTTGTCAAAGAGCTTACAAAGGAGATGAAGGAAACATTTCCTGAATTTGAAAATAATAGTTATTATGTAGATAGAGTAGGCGGAGAAGAAAAAAAGCTTATAAGGCTTGCGTGCAAGTCCACAGCTTTGTTCTATGCATATTACAGACTGCTATGGGGATATAGAGGTTTGAGAAAGAGGCTTAAGAAATAAATGAAAGCACTAGCACTGATAACTGCCAGAGGAGGCAGTAAGAGAATTCCTAGAAAAAATATTAAGGATTTTAATGGAAAACCAATAATAGCCTACTCAATTGAGGCTGCACTTGGATCAGGTGTTTTTGATGAAGTGATGGTATCTACTGATGATGAAGAAATTGCAGAGATATCAAGATATTACGGAGCTCAGGTTCCGTTTCTTAGAAGCGAGAAAACTTCAAATGATTATGCCACTACATCTGATGTTATAAATGAGGTAATAAGTGAGTATGAGAAGCGCGGCAGGAGGTTCGATATTTTAACATGCATATACCCTACAGCGCCATTTATAACAGCTGATAAGCTTAAAAAGGCAGTAGAAGATCTGGAAAGATCCGATGCGGATACGCTTATACCTGTTGTGAGATTCTCATATCCACCACAAAGAGCTATGGAGATACATGATGGTAAGCTTGTTTTCAGGCAGCCTGAGAATCTCAAGGCAAGGTCACAGGATCTGACACCACATTTTCATGATGCCGGGCAGTTCTATGTAACCAGAACAGAGAGTTTTTTGAAAACAAATAATCTTTTGATGGGCAGTATAATACCTCTTGAACTTTCAGAATTGGAAGTTCAGGATATAGATAACGAAGTTGACTGGAAACTTGCTGAACTTAAATACAACCTTCTGAACAAGTAACCTGATGTATTCACGACATGAGGGAGATATATGGATAAGAAACTGATCTGGATCAAGGCTAATGGTAATAGTGAACTTGCGACTGGACATATCAGGCGCTGCATGACTATTGCCAGTGAACTGATGAGAAATGGTATGGATGTTGAGTTCATATTATCTGATGAGTATAGTGCCAATGTACTGATAAACTTATCGGATCAGGAAAATACGGCTTTTGATGCCAGAATTCTTCATACCATATATTCTGAGCCTATGGGTGACATACCTGTTTTGCAGGGAATGCTTCAGGATCAGGTGCCGGATTTCTTCCTGATGGATTCGCCTTTTATAACGCCTGAATATGTCGATGAAGTTAACAGGCTATTTGAAGAGTGCGGTCACAAGGTAGCAACAGGATATATTGACGATTTCAACAAAAATGATTATCCTGTGGATTTGATAATTAATTATGACGTTTCCGGGCCAAAAGATATATATAGTGCCAGGATAAAGCTTTTGGGCGGGCAATTTGCTCCCCTTAGATCAGAATTCGGACAGACAGAATACGTTATAAATCGGCATGCCAAAAGAGCTTTTTTGTCTGCCGGAGGAACAGATTCCCATTACGTTTTGGGGGATATTCTGGCGGAAATCTACGAAGCAGACAGTCCATGCAGAAAAGTTCTTGATAATTCAGGACTTTGCTGTGATGTAATAGTTGGGGCTTTGTTTGAGGCTGACTACAAGAGACGTTTGCAGGAGATGGCAGACAGACATAAGGCTATCACATTGCATAGCGCAGTTGGAAATGATATGGCAGCCATAATGAGTAAGTGCGATTTTGCAGTTTCTGCAGGTGGTGCTACTATGTACGAGCTGTGTGCAGTAGGCGTGCCAACAGTCATTTTTAGTTTTAATGACAAGCAGGCTGATTTTGCCAAGGGCTTTGATAAGGCTGGTGCCGGCAAATATGCAGGAGATGCCAGAGATGATCACAGGCTTGTTCAGAAAATTGTCACCTGGGGAACCGCGGCAGTAGATAATCCGGGCTTTAGATCCAGAATGAGTAAGAAAGCCAAGGAAATCATAGACGGCAAGGGCACAGAAAAAATAGCGGATGCTATATTAAATCTTTTGATGTAGCCTCCTTGAAAGGGTTTGGATTAAGAAAAATATATGCGTAGGATTTTTAAGAAGATCAATATTCTTTTAGACAGAAAACAGAAGTTGCAGATGGTGGGGATTGTTTTTCTGATGCTCATCGGAGGTATTCTGGAAGCTCTTGGAATTGCCATTTTGGCGCCTATTATGCAGATTGTGGTAGATCCGCAAAAGGTTGAGGAGAGCAAGTATCTGTCAGCCCTGTACCATGGTCTGAACCTGTCTAGTACTACTCAGCTTGCCGAAGTTATCATGGCAAGTCTTATTCTTGTTTTTATAATTAAGAATCTGGTGTTATTTCTGATAAATGTAGTGCAGCTTAGATTTACATATACAAACCAGTTTGCAACATCAAGGCGCATGATGATCAACTTTATGCTCAGACCCTATGAGTATTACCTTAATGCAGATACAAGCGTTATTCAGCGTAGTATCACCTCTGATGTCAATAACATGTACGCACTGATACTCAGCATTTTGCAGCTTACCAGTGAGATAATTGTATTCATATGTCTAGTGGCATTCCTTCTTAGAATGGATGCTTCTATGACTCTTACCATTGCACTGTTACTTGTAACCGTTCTGCTGATCATCAAATTTGTGATAAAGCCTGTCATGGTCAATGCCGGCCAGGACAATCAGGACTATTACAGCGGATTGTACAAGTGGATAAATGAGTCGGTTACCGGAATTAAAGAGATCAAAATTGCAAACAAAGAAAACTATTTCATAAATGGTTATGCAGATTGCGGAGCCGGATATGTTTATGCGGTACAGAAGTACAATCTTTATAATTCAACACCCAGACTTTTGATTGAGACGATAGCTGTAGCCGGAATGATAGGATATATGCTTCTTGTCATGATGAGAGGAACCTCACTTTCCACACTTCTTCCGCAGCTTACTGTTCTTATGGCAGCGGCTACAAGGCTTTTGCCAAGTGCCAACAGAATTAACAACTATCTTACATCTATTGCTTATTTTGAGCCCTTTATGATGAATGTAACAGATAACCTTCAGCAGGAAATCCACGATGGCTCAGTATCATATAATAGTGATGACTATAGGAAAAAGAAGGAAGTTACCAAGCTTCCTGTTAAAGAGCACATTGAGATGACTGATATTTGCTACAAGTATCCTAATACGGATTCTTACATACTCAATAAGGCTGCTATGAGCATACCTGTTGGTAAATCAGTGGGAATTGTAGGAACCTCCGGTGCTGGAAAGACTACAATAGTGGATGTTCTCCTTGGCCTCTTAAAGCCTGAGAGCGGTAAAATATATGCTGATGGCGCTGATGTAATGCAGAACTACCAGGGATGGCTCAAGAATATTGGTTACATTCCTCAGACTATATTTATGGTTGATTCAACAATACGTAAGAATGTTGCTTTTGGCTATCCGGATGATGAAATTGATGACAACAAAGTCTGGAATGCCCTAAAGGAAGCTTCACTTGATGAATTTGTCAAAAATCTTCCGGAGGGTCTCGATACACAGATTGGAGAGCGAGGAATCAGACTTTCGGGTGGACAGAGACAGAGGATCGGAATTGCCAGAGCTCTTTTTGAGGACCCTGAGGTACTGGTTCTTGATGAGGCTACATCAGCTCTTGATAATGAGACAGAAGCTGCAATCATGGATTCAATCAACAGACTTCATGGAAAGAAGACTCTTATCATTATAGCGCACAGACTTCAGACAATTGAGAAGTGCGATATGGTTTACAGAATAGAAGATGGAAAAGCGGTTCGTGACAGATAACTGCGGTTGGAGGCGTAATGTCCGGTGGGGATAAGATAAGTAAAAAGAGAAATGCAAATTTTGAATTGTTGAGAATCGTAGCAATGCTTATGATTCTGACACTTCATTATAATTCGCATGCGGATGTTTTGCTTCATTTAGGAGTTCCGGCTGGAAGAGTACAGCTTTTTGCAACTATTTTGGAAGGCTTTTGTATCACAGGTCTAAATGTTTATGTATTTCTAAGTGGTTATTTCCTGTCCAAATCCAGGATAAAGCCCAGTAAAATAATACAGCTGATATGTCAGGTTTATTTTTATACTATTTTAATATCGGTTGCTATGATGATAGTCGGCGTATATGTCGTACATACAGACGACTCTGTTTTTAAAACAGTTCAGTATCTGTTCCCTATTTCGTCAGAGCATTACTGGTTTGTTACTGCTTATATCATTATGTATGTTTTTGCTCCAATCATGAATGCAGCAGTAGATGTGCTGACCAAAAAGCAGCTCAAATATACTATCCTTGGACTTCTTATATGGTTCTGCTTTATTAAGAGCGTTGTACCTGTGATGTTTGTGACGGACCATTTTGGGTATGACTATGGATGGTTTTTGTGCTTATACCTTATAGCTGCTTATGTTAGAAAATATGATGTAGTGCTATTCTATAATGCAAAAAGAAGTGCGTTGGTATTTGTATTTTCCTGTCTTATGATTGGAATTATGAGTGTTGTAATCTATTACTATAATCTGAGATTCGGCGGCCTCAATTACTACGCTGAAGTGCCGATACATCTTAACTTTGTCTTTACTCTCACAGGTTCTTTGGGACTTTTCTCATTATTTAGGTTCTACAAGATGAGAGAAGGATGGTTTGCAGATGTAGTTCGATTTATTGCTCCGCTTACTTTTGGAGTTTATCTACTGCACATGCACATTGAGATAAAGGACAGATGGGTGATTTGGCTTACACATCTTCTGGGAGAGGTACCGACAGAGAGTATTATTTTGTATTTGTGGCATCTTATAAGGTCAGTTCTTATTGTGTTTGCTGCAGGAGTTTTTGTAGATTGGATCAGGAAGATGATCTTTGATTATGTTGGGCGTGTATTACATGATACCTGGCTTTTTAGAAAACTCAGAAAATGGGATGATGATTTATGCTAAAAAATATCAGAAGCTATTTTTGGAGATTTAAAAAATATCAGTCACCTCTGGAAAAATATATTTTTCCACTGGTTTTGTTATTATATCCGCTTATAGGGGTGAATGCTGGCCTTGATATTACAGATACAATGTATAACATGGCCAATTACCAGTATATAGACCACATTTATCCAATGTGGTTTTTTTCTACTTTTCTAAGTAACGTAGCAGGAAGCATTATAATGCATTTACCCTTTGCCGGGACTATGCTTGGCTTTGGTGTTTATACTACTCTGATAATAAGTGCTATAGCTCTTATAGTATATTATGCTCTTTTGGAATACATGCCTGGATGGATGATATTTATTGGATTGTTTATGGCTGAGAGCCTTTCCTGGTGCCCGAGAGTAATAATGTACAATTATCTTACATATTTGTTTTTTACTCTTGGAACCTTGTTTTTGATAAAGGGGATGTTTGCCTGGAATAAACAGGGAAAAAAACTGTTTATAGCAGGAGTTTTCCTGGGACTTAATGTGATGGTAAGATTCCCAAACATTGTTGAAACCGGGATGATACTTGTTCTCTGGTTTTATTGTGCGATTACCAGAGAAGAATTTATTAATGCTATCAGGAAAACAGGAGTATGTATTCTTGGCTTTTTAGTAGGAGCAGGAGTTCCATATATGATGATCAGTGTTGTTTATGGACCTGCTGCATACTTTGAAATGATTGCAAATCTTTTTGGAATGACCGAGAATGCTGCAGATTATTCATCAGGCGGAATGATTTCCCTGATCATTTCGGGCTATACCGGATCTGCTATAGCTATGCTTATAATGATTCCTTGTTTAATGGCAGGATTTATTATGTTTTTGCTATGGGAGGACAGATACGTATGGGTAAAAAAAGTTCTGTTTTCTGCAGGCCTCCTTATCCTTGTCAGATATTATTTCGCAAAAGGTGTTTTTACGAGAAATTATTTCTACTATGACAGTGTATTTAAAGCGGCAATGATGTTTGTAATAATAGCGATAATACTTGCTATTATCGGAACTATAGGGTTTCTGAATGGGAGCAGACAGGAACAGACATTAGCATTTACTGTTTTGATGATAGTTTTATTAACTCCACTTGGAAGTAACAATTATACGTATCCGGTAATTAATAATCTGTACATTGTAGCTCCGATTTCTTTGTGGCTTTTTAGAAGGCTTATGCAAAGACTGGGCGAAAGAGAATATAATTTTGCCTGGCAGAGTATGATAACAATGGTTATTGTAACTGTTTTGGCTCAAGGTCTTTTATTTCACAGCACTTTTGCCTTTGGGGATGGAACAGACGGTCGTAAGAGAGATACTGTATCATCTACTATATACAAGGCACAGGGCATGGTGTCGACAGGCTATAATATAGAATCTCTTGAAAAACTAGCAGCAGCCCTTGGAGAGATGAGTTTAATTAACAACCGCGTGGTATTATTTGGCGGTGTTCCCGGACTTGCGTATCTTTTTGATCTTGAGCCGGCAATTGGAACCGTATGGCCTGATCTTGACAGCTATGGGACAGATAATTTTGAAAAAGAGCTACTCGAATTATCAGTATCAGATGATCCTGAGCCAACGGTTATAATTGGCAAGAATATGCAGGAATATGCCAATATCAGTACGAAATATGATATTTTATTGGACTATATGAATGAACATGGTTATAATAAGGTGTTTGAGAGCGAAAGGTTTATGGTTTTCGCTACTGGTATTGAAAGTGAGGACTGATTGCAGTTATGAGAGAAAAGAAAGATATTTTTGACAAAATCATGTCTTTGCCCATTCTGAATATATTTGAACCTTTTTACAAGAAGCATAAAGAAGGTTTGCTGTACCTCTTTTTTGGAGGACTTACTTTCTTTTTGAGCATTTTTCTTTTTTGGTTCATGGATAGTGTGATGCACATTAATGAGGTGGTCAATAACTCTATCGACTGGGTGATATGTGTAGCATTCCAGTTTTTTACCAACAGGACATGGGTATTTGATGGAAAGGTAGAAACCAAAAAAGATTTTCTGAAACAGGCTGGATCTTTTACATTAGGAAGACTTTTTACACTTGTAGTTGAAGATCTTTTGATACTGATCTTTATTACATGGCTTGGACTTCCGAAGATGCCTGTAAAACTTGGCGCTACATTTGTTGTAATAGCACTTAACTATATTATCAGTAAACTGATTGTCTTTAAGAAACCGGGCCAGTCAGAGAATCTGGCTTCAGAGGAGTAATTTATGCGTATCAATTTTAATGTACCTCCATTTACTGGAAAAGAATTTGAGTATATCAAGGAATGCGTTGAGAATCAGAAAATATGTGGTGATGGTCCATATACTGCCAAGGCAAATGAATGGATTGAGAAGAAGACAGGAGTAACTAAGGCACTTCTTACAACATCCTGCACACATGCTACAGAGATGTCAGCTATCCTTGCTGGGATCAAGGAAGGAGATGAAGTTATCCTTCCATCCTATACCTTTGTTTCTACAGCAAACGCTTTTGTCCTTAGGGGAGCCAAGGTAGTTTTCGTAGACATCAGACCTGATACAATGAATATAGATGAGAATCTTATTGAGCAGGCTATTACTCCCAAAACTAAGGCAATTGTTCCTGTTCACTATGCTGGTGTTGCCTGCGAGATGGACACTATCATGGATATTGCCAAGAGGCATAACCTGATAGTTATCGAAGATGCTGCTCAGGGCGTTATGTCCACATACAAAGGAAGAGCTCTCGGCTCAATAGGTGACTTTGGTAACTTTAGCTTCCATGAGACCAAGAACTACAGTATGGGAGAAGGCGGAGCACTTCTTTTAAGAGATGAGAAGTATGTTGACGACGCTATCATTATCAGAGAAAAGGGAACTAACCGTACTCTTTATAAACTTGGCAAAGTTGATAAATACAGCTGGATAGAGCCAGGATCTTCTTACCTTCCAAGTGAAATGAATGCTGCTTATCTGTATGCACAGCTTGAGAAGGCCGATGAGATCAATGACGCCAGAATGGACCATTGGAACAGATATTACAATGCTCTTAGACCACTGGAGGAAAAGGGCCTTATCGAACTTCCGGTTGTTCCGAAGGAATGCGTACATAATGCGCATATGTTCTACATTAAATGTAAGGATCTTGAAGAGAGAAGCGGACTTATTAAGTATCTTACCAGCAACGACATACTTCCTGCTTCTCATTACGTACCTCTTCATTCTTCCAAGGCAGGACTTATCTATGGTGAATTCAGAGGAGAAGATAAGTACACAACAAGAGAGAGTGAGAGGCTGTTAAGACTCCCAATGTACTACAAACTTACAAATGAAGATCTTGATGAAGTAGTTATGAGAGTCAAGGAGTACTACAAGTTCAGCTAATTACGTAGCCTGATCAAAAAAATAAGAGTTGGGGTGATCATGAGAAAGTCACGGAAGTTTATGAGCTTAATAGTATCCGCTGTGGCAGTACTGGCTGTAATGGTAGTGACACTTATATTTGGTGACTATTTTTTCGATCTCAACGATGATGTACTGATGAAAGATATTCTTTCGGGTGCCTATACAGGCGTGCCTGAGGGACACAATATACAGATGCTGTATCCAATTGGTTTATTTATCTCTGTTTTATATAGAACAGGGATAAATCTTGACTGGTACGGCATCTTTTTATGTGCACTCCAATACTTATGCCTGTTCATTATTGTGATGAAAATAGAAGATTGGGCACACGATAATGTATCGAGATTTTTCTATGCAGTAGCTTCTTTTGCTGTTATTTTGGGCTTTTTCTGGCCGCATCTTTTGTATGTGCAATACACGGTAGTTTGTGGGTTATTATCTGCTACTGCTGCATTTTTGATACTCATGTCGGACGAGAATGACAGAAAGAGCCGCATTACCTCTGTGATATTTATAATACTTGCTTACTTAATAAGGTCAGAGATGCTTCTTTTAACACTTCCTATGGTAGGAGTTGCAATTCTGATCAAGTGGGCAATGCTAGAATCTTATAACAGGAAATGCATGGCTGCATCCGGTAACGGTGCTAAGAAAAAGCTGCTAAGTAAATACACCTTGCTATGCCTGATTATCCTTCTTGGGCTTTTTGTAAGCAGTGGAATTCATAAAATTGCATATTCAAGATCGGACTGGAAGGAATTTAACAGGTTTTTTGATAACAGAACTGAGCTGTATGATTTCCAGTACATTCCGGATTATGCAGAAAACAAAGCCTTTTACGACAGTATAGGCCTTTCTGAGAGTGAACAGAAGCTACTTGTTAACTATAATTTTGCACTTGATGATGAGATAAATGCTGATATTCTGGGAAAAATTGCAGATTATGCAGCCAGAACAAGGGGCGAGCAGGCATCGTTTTCTCAAAGATTTAAACAGGCATTTTCCCTGTATGTCTACAGACTTCATCATGTGTCAGAACCTGTTTCATATGAGTATCCGATGACTGATTATCCATGGAATGTCGGAGTTTTATTGTTGTATCTGTTTTTGCTTATTAATATTCTGCACGGAAGCATAAAAGGGAATAGGCATAAGCTGTTATGTGTAGGTCTTACAATAATTCTTTTTGCATGCAGATCCGTGCTGTGGCTGTATATAATCCTAAGAGGAAGAGATCCTATACGTATCACACATCCACTTTATATTATAGAAATCCTTATTCTTATAGGAATGATGTTTTTGGTATCCATATTTGTTGATGATACATCCAAATATCAGAGTATCAGAAAGAGTATTGTGTGGACCCTTGTACTTATTATGGGTATAGTAGGTACGCTTAGTATATACATGCAGGAAAAGATAATAAATAATGAAAATAACGACAGACAGGTCATGCTTAATAAATACCATGCGTTATATGATTATTTTGACGAGAACCCAGATAACTACTATCTTGTAGATGTGTATACCAGTGTTTCACTAGGAGAAACAGTTCAAAAGGCAGCGACTTTTTCAGAGAAAATGTTTGACAGAGTCGATAACAGCTTTGATAATCATGACCTTTTGGGAGGATGGGCATCTAAGAGCCCTATTTATAATAAAAAGCTTGAAAGGGCAGGCTTTGATAATGCTCAGGAGGCACTACTATCCGATAATACGTATTTTGTACAGAATAAGGCCTTTGATATTGAATGGTTATCTGACTATTATCAGGAAAAAGGCATAAACATCAGAATGCATGTAGTGGATGAAATTGCGGATGCCTTTACTATTTATAAATTGGAAAGAGATATATTGGAATGAGTGAAATAGAGATACTAAAAACAGGTAAACTTTTGAGCCTTAGAATGATAACAAGAGAGGACACTGATCTTGTTGTTAAGTGGCGTAATAATCCAAGAGTCAGGGACAATTTTGTATACAGGGAAGTATTTACCAGAGAGATTCATGAAAACTGGCTTGAGAAATCTGTATTTACAGGTGATGTGGTTCAGATGATCATCATGGAAAAAAATAATCTTAGACCTGTCGGAAGTGTTTACTTAAGATACACAAATGAGGATAAAACTGAGGCAGAATATGGTATTTTTATCGGAGAGGACGATGCTATTGGAAAGGGCTATGGAAATGAAACAGCCTGTTTGACTACTGAGTATGCAAGAGATGAGCTTGGAATTAAGAGACTGATCCTTAGGGCTTTTTGCTATAATACTGCTGCTATCAAGAGTTATACGAAAGCAGGTTTTGTTAAATATCAGGATTTGCCGGGGGTTTTGTGTAGTGATGGTCAAAAAAGTGATATGATACTCATGGAGAATAATTTGTAAATCAGGAAATACATTTAATTTGAAAGGTGATATTCCGATGGCGGAAAAAGTAATAAGCTTTGTTATTCCCTGCTACAGGTCAGAGAAAACGCTTGGCTCAGTAATAGATGAAATAGACAGAACCATGGCTACAAGAGATGATTATAGCCATAATATTATCCTGGTTAATGACGGATCCCCTGATAATACCTGGGAGGCCATTTGCCAGGAGGTTAAAAAAGCATCTGACGGACATATTCTTGGAATCAATTTTGCCAAGAACTTTGGACAGCATGCGGCGCTTATGGCTGGACTTGGAAGGGCAAATGGGGACTACGTTGTCTGTCTTGATGATGATGGCCAGACACCTGCTGACGAGGTATTCAAACTCATAGATGCACTTGAAAATGGTGCTGATGTAGCTTATGCAAGATATGAACACAAGCAGCATAACGTTTTCAGAAATTTTGGAACCTTCATGAATGAATCAATGGCAACTATAATGCTTGGTAAGCCCAAGGATTTGTATGTATCAAGCTATTTTGCGGCCAGAAGGTTTATTGTAGATGAGATGGTCAAATATGAGAGCTCATATCCTTACGTAATTGGTCTTGTTCTTAGGACAACCAAAAATATAGTGAACGTGGACGTTCATCACAGAAAACGTGAGGTGGGTCAGAGCGGATATACTTTTTCAAAGCTTCTTGGCCTGTGGATAAACGGCTTTACTGCCTTTAGTATCAAACCTCTTAGAATAGCTACTTTTACAGGATGTTCATTTGCTGCACTTGGCTTCATTTATGGTATTTATACAATTATCAAGAAATTTGTAAGACCGGATGTTCCTGTTGGATTTTCGGCACTTATGAGCGCAGTCATTTTTATTGGGGGAATGCTTATGCTCATGCTGGGAATGATCGGAGAATATCTGGGAAGAGTTTATATTTCTCAGAACAAGAATCCACAATATGTTATTCGTGAGACAACGGAAGATGGAAAAAAGTAATTTGGGGAATCAGGATACAATAAGAGCTAACAGATCAGCCTGGCTTTTGTCAGGCTTATTTGGCGTTTTATCAGCATCTTTTATAGTCTGGGGATATCAGCTTGAAAAAAACGACAGCATAAATATATCTGACCAGAATTCTTTATTAGTATTAGTACTTATGATATTGGTATTTACAATTGATACTAAACATATTTGGGATAATTATACCCAGAGCTTCCATGGCAGGAAGTTTATGGGAACTTTCAGACTTGAGAAGATATTTGGACAGAAATGGGAAGAGCCGGGAAAACATGATTTTCTAATCAGCTGGATTATTCTTATTGCTCTTAACCTGCCTGTATTATTGGGAGTTTATCCTGGATTTTTTGTATATGACGCACAGGATGAACTGATGGAAGTCATAACCAGAAGTTTTTCAACGCACCATCCTCTTGTTCACGTGCTGCTTCTAGGCGGAACTATTGCACTCGTTCATAAGTTTACCGGGTCCTGGAATCTTGGTATTGCAACATATGTCTTTATACAGATGCTCGTGATCACAGCTGTTTTTGCATATGTTATTTCTTTTATGAGAAAGAGATTCATAGGAAAAAGGGGAAGAATACTGTGGATATTGTATTACGGTGTATTCCCACCAATCGTCATGTTTACACTGTGTTCGTGCAAGGACGGACTGTTTTCCGCATTTCTCATACTTCTGACAGTTCTTTTGATAGAACTTACAGAGAATCCTCAAAGTTTTATTTCAGATAAAAGAAAAATAGGTCTTTTTATATGTGTGGCAGCGCTTGTACCGTGCTTCAGACATAATGGTTTCTATGCATATCTTGTATTTATACCATTTGCACTTTTTTATTTCAGAAAGCAGCTCAAAACGGCAATTGTTCCAATGCTTCTTATTCCTGTGATACTGTATGTTATTATTTCTGCCGCATTGTCAGCTGCGCTTGGCTGCGAAGGAACTCATCATCAGGAAAAACTGACTGTGCCAATCATGCAGATGGCAAGAGTCTATACATATGATAAAGAGAGTTTGTCACAAGATGAGCTAAGTACTCTTTGCGACTATATTCCTGATACTAATCTTGACCTATATACTCCCAGAGTGGCAGATCTTGTTAAGGTAGCCTTTAATAATGAGAAATATGAGCAGGACTCAAAGAGCTTTTGGAAATTGTGGTTTTCTCTTTTGAAAAAGCACCCTATGACGTATCTTAACGGCTGGATGCTTACTTCGTATGGTTATTGGTATCCTGCAGCTGATATAAATGTCTATAAAGGGACAACTGTTTTTACTTTTACATACGATCATAGCTCATATTTTGGTTATGAAGTTGAACAGCCCGGAGAGAGGCACAGCCTGATACCGGCTATTGACAGGATATATAGATACATTTCTATAGGCACATTTCATGATGATTATCCTGTGGCGGCATTACTGCTGTCACCGGGACTAATGCTTCTCATATATTTGTTTACTTTTATGTATCGCATTTCACAAAAGAACTACAAAAGGGTAGTACCGTTTATTCCAATTGCATTAACTTTCCTTACGGTATTGTTGGGGCCAACTTATCTTCCAAGATATGTCTTATATCTTTGGACAGGGTTTCCTCTTTTGATGTCGACTGGGTCTGTGAGCGATTTGATTAAGAATAACAGGTGTGTTAATATTTAATGATGGCTTTTTGTGCCCTTTAATAATTAAGGACTTGATAAAATGAGACAAATAATCAGCAGGAAAACGGCAATTACTATAACAACAATACTACTTGCACTTGTGGCTATACTCAGTATTTTTCCACTGAGAATATGGACAAATGTCAAAGAGTATTCTGCAGGAGGAGAATATACACAAGACTCCGGTGTTATTAACTATGAATACACACTAATGCAGAAGTTTGTGACTCAATATGACAGGCTCAGCAGTGTAGACGTTTATGTATCTGAAATGATAAATGGCAGATATATAGGCGTTTCTGTGTATGATGAAAATGCAATTGAGATACTGAGAACTTTTATTGATACTGATGGACATGACCTTCCGGGGTTCATTAATGTCCCTCTTGAGCTTAATCTGGAAGTTGGAAAAGAGTATTATATAGGTCTTAAGGGCTGCAGATCCAAATACCTTGTAGGTCTTGAAGACCTTTCCGGTGAGGCAGGATATGTAGGCAGTCTTTATTATAACTGGGAAGAAATCCCCGGGCAGCACATTTATGCAAGATACAATTACAGAATGCCGGTTTCTAAGAGCGCTTCACTTAGTGCAATCCTTGTTATTGCATTAGCGTGCTTTATAATACTTGCGGTCACAGGTGCTTTTTATAAGAAATTCCCGGAGAAAAATGCTTTGTCTACAGGAGAAAGTCTTCTGAGAGTTGTAGCTAATCCAATTGCTGCTGCATTCTTTGGAGCACTTATGATAATGGTATTTCCTCTAAAGGTCTTTGATCTTAGGGTGGCAGATATAATTTTTTATGAAATTGGTCTCATTATCGCAGCCGGCATGGCATTTTACGGAATCAATCACAAGGTTGTAAGCCATAAGTTTGGTATTTCGTTTTGGAATGGAATTAATGAGAAAAACAGAATTGTGTATGCACTTCAGATGCTGATGATAGCATTGGCTATATGGCATGCAAGTGATTATATGAACGGCCTCTATGACATATTTCACACTTTGTCTGAGAGACGTATGGTCATATGCCTTTTGCTTCTGATCATACTGACGTTTTCATTTACAGATGTATTTAATATTTATAATCTTCTGTGGCTGATAGTTTCCTGTATAGGTGCGATCAGTTATTACAGAGCCAATGTACTTGGCCCCGATGAGAAAGAGTTCGATCTTCACAACATGGCACTTAAGTACCTGATCATAATCGTGATACTTGCGGGCTTTGTAGTGATCAATCTGATAAGATCTCTTGTATCAAGCATTACGCACAATATTCGAAGTAGCAAAAAAGTATTTAATACCTGCAGACGGATCAGCGTATTTGGATGCGTTCTGATACTGTTGTTTGCTATGCTTATCATATTTAGAAATACAAGGACCTGGGGAATATTCCTTACTCTTATTTATGGCGGATTGTATTTCAGACTGTATTATTGGAACGGCAAGAAGGATTGGTATAAGATTCTTTCAGGCGGGCTTATGCTGAATTTTGCGATATCTTTGGGATATTCGCTTTTGCACAGATACTTCCCCGGATATGTGAGCGGAAGATTTGGATTTATTTTCCATACAGTTACTGTAACAGCTGAGTATCTTACATTTATGGGCGCCGTTGCTACTGTAATGCTCGCCATAAAGGTTGTTGCTTTCCCAAAGGGATTACATTTTACTGAGTTGTTTAAAACTGCCTGGAAAGAGATAATTCTTTTTGGATGGATCATGGCTTACGCCATATTTACTGTGTCGAGAACAGCTTATGTAGCAATATGTGCAGTAATTCTTGCAGTTTTACTCGTTGTTGTAAGCCAGTATAAGCGGCAGTTTTTCAGGATAATCGCTGTAATGCTCGTATCTGTGATCGTATGTTTTCCTGCGGCATTTACACTTCAGAGAATCATTCCTACTGTAGTTACGCAACCGGTATTTTATGTAATAGATGATGCTGACGCCAGTATAAGAGGCGGAGCGTCATGGGATAACCCTAATTTCATGTGCGTAGAGAGATTTGTAAATCTCTTTGGACTTAAGATTTTGGGAATAGAGGCGGACGATTATTTCTATCCTGTTGACACATACAATTATGATGAAAAAGGGCAGCCGGTTCTGGACAATTACGGATATCCAATAGAAAATTCTGTTGAGGAATATTATCAGCAGGGTGCAATTTTGCTTCCACAGCCCGTTGGAGATTACCTTGTAGCAA
Organism: Butyrivibrio proteoclasticus B316; assembly: GCF_000145035.1. Taxonomy (NCBI): domain Bacteria; kingdom Bacillati; phylum Bacillota; class Clostridia; order Lachnospirales; family Lachnospiraceae; genus Butyrivibrio; species Butyrivibrio proteoclasticus. The sequence continues at coordinate 3,114,408 of NC_014387.1, read as the reverse complement.
ATGGATTTACACATGCTGAGTACCTTATGCTCATGGATACACTCAATGAGTATGTAGATGTGGACAACAGACTTGATGTCATATCCAATGGTCGAATTACTATTTTTAATTCATATTTGAAAGATATGAATATGTTTGGTCATGAGGCAATGGGTGCCGAGCTTCCAAATGGTGAGATAGCTGTTCACGCACATAATACCTATATTCAGGTGGCTTATGATAATGGAATTATCACAGGCGTTGTATTTGTGCTATTGATTTTGGCAGCGCTCATATCCGGGGCTGGTATGTATAAGAAAAATAAAGAAAAGAATCCGCTCACACTGATTTCTTTTGCAATTACAATAGGTTTTGTTGTGGCTGGAATGACAGAATGGGTATTTCATTTATGCAACCCTATGACTGTTGCACTTATGCTGTCATTTGCGGGGATGATTTTTAAGGAAAAGACAAATGAGTAAGAAAAAAGAACCTTTTAATTATCAAAAGCTTTATAGAAGGACAGGGCTTATCATATATGACATAATCAGCATCATTTTAGCAAGCTATGTGGCTATTCTGATCAGATATGAATTTAATCTGGATTCAATTCCGGATCATTTCATGACTCCTGTAAATACCTTTTTGCCAATAAATATACTGCTTACATTTTGTGTGTTCTATATATTTAAGCTGTACGACAGTCTATGGGCTTATGCCGGTGAAAGGGAAATGCAGAACCTGGTAATGGCCTGCGTGATTTCAGGTGTGATAAATGCGATAGGACTCCAGTTCTTTAAATCCCAGTCACAACCTGTTCCACAGAGTTATTATTTCCTGTATACCTTTATCCTTATCTCACTTATTTTTGTCAGCAGGTTTTCTTATAGATTTCTTCGCAGTCAGAAGCACAGAGCCGAGAACAGGAATAATAGTAAAGCGGTGATGGTAATTGGTGCAGGAGAAGCAGCAAATATCATTATCAAAGATATTATTACAAGCAACTATTCTACTATGTCCATTAAATGTATTATCGACGATGATCCTAATAAATGGGGCAAGTACATTCAGGGCATCAGAGTAGTAGGCGGTCGTGACAGAATCGAGGAATGTGCAGATCTGTACGATATCGATGAGATCATTGTTGCTATTCCATCTGTATCAAGACCGGAACTTAGAAAGATTCTTGAGATATGTAAGAACACTAATTGTAAGCTCCGCTCTCTGCCTGGAATGTACCAGCTTGTAAACGGTGATGTTAATGTTTCAAGACTTAGAGATGTAGAAGTAGAAGATCTCTTGGGAAGAGATCCTATTGCTGTTGACATGGATCAGATTGCGGGCTATGTTGCAGGCAAGGTTGTTATGGTAACAGGCGGTGGCGGATCTATTGGATCCGAGCTATGCAGACAGATTGCAGGACATAAGCCTAAGAGACTTATAATTGTAGATATCTATGAGAATAATGCTTACGATATACAGCAGGAGCTTATCCGTAAGTACCCGGAAATGGATTTGGTTGTGCTAATAGCTTCTGTCAGAAATACACTTCGTATTAACAATATTTTTGAGGAGTACAAGCCTGATATTGTTTATCATGCAGCTGCTCATAAGCATGTTCCGCTCATGGAGACAAGTCCCGGAGAGGCTATTAAGAACAACGTATTTGGAACCTGGAAGACTGCCATGGCAGCAGCAATGAATGGAACCAAGAAATTCGTTCTTATCTCCACAGATAAGGCTGTTAACCCTACTAATGTAATGGGAGCCAGCAAGAGAATCTGTGAGATGATTGTTCAGACTTTTAATAAGCACTATGATACTGAGTTTGTGGCAGTAAGATTTGGTAATGTACTTGGGTCAAACGGATCGGTTATTCCTCTTTTCAAAAAGCAGATTGCCTCGGGCGGCCCGGTAACAGTAACAGATCCTGAAATCATCAGATATTTTATGACTATAACAGAAGCGGTATCTCTTGTCCTTCAGGCAGGTGCTTATGCTAAGGGCGGAGAAATATTTGTCCTGGATATGGGCGAGCCTGTCAAGATACTTGATCTTGCTGAGAACCTGATCAAACTATCAGGATACAAGGTTGGAGAAGATATTAAGATTGAGTTTACCGGCCTTCGTCCCGGTGAGAAGCTTTATGAAGAGATGCTTATGGATGAGGAAGGCCTTCAGGATACATCCAATAAGATGATCCATATTGGCAAACCTATTGATATGGATGAGATGAAGTTCTTTTCACAGCTCGAGAAACTAAATGTTGCTGCAAGAGAAGAATCTCCACATATCAGGGAGCTGGTAAAAGAGATAGTTGAAACCTATAACCCGGATGTTCACAGATATGTTATGACAAGAGACAGGAAAGAAGCACTTGAGAAAACCTCAGAACTGATAAACAGCGGAGCTATACAGTAAACAGGTGCTTTAAGGAGAAGTATTATGGAAATGAAACCTTTTGAGGAAACAGTATATCTCTCATCGCCTACAATGCATGGTGATGAAATCAAGTATATTCAGGAAGCTTATGATACTAACTGGATGTCCACTATTGGAGCCAATATCAATGAAGCAGAGAAGATGATCTGCCAGAAGGTTGGATGTGCAGATGCAGTAGCTCTTTCAGCAGGTACAGCGGCTTTACATCTTGCAATCAAACTTGCAGGAGAAAGGCTTTATGGTCAGGCAAGAGTAGGACATGGTACTTTGGAGGGACACAAGGTATTCTGCTCCGATATGACATTTGATGCTACGGTTAATCCAATTGCCTATGAGGGTGGAGAGGCTGTATTTATTGATACTGAATATGACACCTGGAATATGAATCCCAAGGCTCTTGAGAAAGCGTTTGAGATTTACCCTGAGGTCAGACTTGTAGTAATTGCTCATCTCTATGGAACTCCTGGTAAGATGGATGAAATACGTGCTATTTGTGATAAGCACAGAGCTCTTATCGTTGAGGATGCAGCAGAATCACTTGGAGCTACTTATAAAGGACAGCAGACTGGTGTTCTTGGTGATTACGGAATCATTTCTTTTAACGGAAACAAGATCATCACAGGTTCAGCAGGAGGAATGTTCCTGACAAATAACCTGGAAGATGCACATAAGGTTCGCAAGTGGTCAACACAGGCAAGAGAGGATGCGCCCTGGTATCAGCACGAAGAGCTTGGCTATAACTATCGTATGAGTAATGTTGTTGCCGGTGTGGTAAGGGGGCAGATTCCTTATCTTGAAGAGCACATTTCTCAGAAAAAAGCTATTTATGAGAGATACAAGGAAGGATTCAAGGATCTTCCCGTTACTATGAATCCGTTTGATGATAAGAACAGCGAGCCTAATTTCTGGCTTTCATGCATTCTTATTGATAAAGACGCAATGTGTAAACAGGTCCGCGGTGAAAAGGATGCTCTCTATGCATCTGAGCCTGGCAAGAGCTGCCCTACAGAGATTCTTGATGCTATCTCAAGGCTCAATGCGCAGGGAAGACCAATCTGGAAACCTATGCATATGCAGCCTGTATACAGAATGAATCCATTTATTACAGAGAGTGGAAATGGAAGAGCCAGAAGCAATGCATATATCAACGAGGGAGCTGTACCTGATGTAGGTATGGATATTTTTGAGAGAGGTCTCTGTCTTCCAAGTGATAACAAGATGACTAAAGAGCAGCAGGATGTGATCATAGAAGCTGTTAAAAGGTGCTTTGTGTAGAGCACTTGCTGAGGTTCTTTCGAAGCTAGTGCGAACCACTTCTGTGCACTTAACGAGGTAATTACGAGTTTAGTGCAGCAGAAGTTTCATTGACTACTTGCTGAGGTATATATGTACAAAAAATATATAAAAAGAATACTCGATATAGTTTTATCTCTTTTGGTGATAATTCTATTTAGCTGGCTTTATCTGATACTGGCTGTGCTTGTCAGAGTCAAACTTGGAAACCCAATAATTTTCAAGCAGCAGAGACCGGGTAAGGATGAGAAGATTTTTGGAATGTACAAATTCAGATCTATGACTGATGAGAAAGATGAGAACGGAAATCTCCTTCCTGATGAAGTCAGACTCACGAGCTTTGGCAAGAAACTGCGAGCAACAAGCCTTGATGAACTTCCGGAGTTCTTCAACATCCTTAAAGGAGATATGAGTTTTATCGGTCCAAGGCCGCTTCTTGTCAAGTATCTTCCATACTACAATGAGAGAGAAAGACTTCGTCACAGTGTCAGGCCGGGACTTACAGGTTATGCTCAGGCGCATGGCAGAAATGCTATTTCCTGGGAAAAGAAATTTGAATACGATGTTTACTATGTTGAGCATCTGACTTTTTGGATGGATATTAAAGTTATTATTGATACAGTGAAAACTGTATTATCACATGACGGGGTGGTTCTAAATGCACTTCCTGATTTTGATGATTACAGAAAAGAGCAGAATAAAGAGTAAACCTCAGATATGAATAATATGACCCCTACCTATAAACTTGATAGCGATGAGCTTAACAGTCTTTACGTTAAAAGAGAGGATATGATTCCCTACTCATTTGGCGGCAATAAGGCCAGAAAAGCAGCTCTTTTTTTTGAGGATATAGAAAAAGGTGATTATGATTATGTAGTAACCTATGGCAGCAGTCATTCCAATCACTGCCGGGTTGTTGCCAATATGGCGGCTGCAAGTGGCAGGAAGTGCGTTATCATAGGCCCTTCGGAAGTAAGTGATAGCACTTATAACAGCTATATGATGGATCTTTTTGGAGCTGAGCTTATAACAGTGCCTGTGGACAAAGTCAGCAGCACAATTGATGATAAGCTTAGTGAGCTTAGAAGTGCCGGTCACAAGCCATATTTTATAATTGGGGGTGGTCATGGCAATATCGGGACCAGAGCCTATGACCAGTGCTATCAGGAAATAAGACAGTTTGAAAAAGACAATAACATAAAATTCGACTATATCTTTTTTGCATCCGGTACGGGAACTACTCAGGCGGGACTTGTATGCGGGCAGCTGTTAAATGAAGATGACAGGAAGATTGTAGGAATCAGCATAGCAAGAAAGAATCCCAGAGGAAGAGAAGTGGTGCTTGATAGCATCAGAGAATACCTTGGCAAAGAGCCGTTATCAGTATCCGGTAAAGAGATTACTGAGAATGATATTCAGGACAAAACAATCTTTATAGATGATTATACCGGAGATGGGTATGGGGCAAACAGTGCTGAAATACAGGATACAATAAAAGAATCACTTGTTAAGTATGGAATGCCTCTTGATAGTACCTATACAGGTAAGGCCTTTCTTGGAATGAAAAAATACATCAGACAAAAGGGTATCGCCGATAAGAATATTTTGTTTATCCACACCGGTGGAACACCACTGTTTTTTGATGACCTTAATAAAATGCGGAGGTGAATATGAGTACAAACATACTTATTTTAAGTGCAGGAACACGTAATAAGGTTGTACAGGCCTTTAAACATGAACTTGCCAATAATGGAAATGTAATAGCTACAGACTGTTCTAATATAGGACCTGCTATTTATGATGCTGATAAGGCGGTTATAGTGCCTAAGATCAAGGATCCATTTTATATTGATCAGATTCTTGGTATATGTAAAAAGGAAAAAATAAACGGAGTGTTCAGTCTGATAGATCCGGAGCTTTCACTTCTTGCAGAGAACATGGACAGGTTTACGGAAATAGGAGTTACTCCGATCGTATCATCGTATGAACTGTGCGAGACCAGCCTTGATAAATATCAGATGTATGAAATGCTTGTCAAGCTTGGAATTCCTACTGCCAAGTGCTATCTGTCAATCGAGGATTTTGAAAATGCGATGTCTGCCGGTGAAGTAAGTTATCCGGTTTTTGTTAAGCCAAGAAGAGGAAGCGCTTCCATCAATATAAATGCAGTTGAATCCAAGGAAATGCTGATAGCTCTTTTCCATGATTATGATGATCTGATCATCCAGGAGTATATGCAGGGGCAGGAATATGGTGCTGATGTCTATATTGATATGATTTCCGGAAAATGTACATCTATTTTCCTCAAGGAAAAGATCAAGATGAGAGCCGGTGAGACTGATAAGTCAGTATCTGTTAAAGATGAGAGGTTGTTTGAACAGATCGTATCATTTGTTGAGACTGTAGGCTACAGAGGGATGATCGATATCGACCTGTTCTATGATAATGCTACAGACACATGGTATCTGTCTGAAGTTAATCCCAGATTTGGAGGAGGTTATCCACATGCCTATGCTTGCGGCGTAAACTTTCCGAGACAGATAATAAATAATCTTAAAGGTATAGAGAATCCGGTCAATATCGGAGATTATCAGGAAGGCGTTTATATGATGAAGTACAACGAGATATGCGTTCTTCCGGAGGAAAAACTCGTTAAATAAAGAGCAGGTGAGTATTATGCCCAAGGCGTTAATTTTGGCAAATTCATCGAGCGGTTTATACGACTTTCGTAATGAATTATTGCTGAGTTTGTTAAAGGAAGGCTATGAAGTAGTGATAAGTCTTCCCGATGATCTGAAAAATAAAGAACTGAGTGCAGAAGGCTGCAGAGTTGTTCATACAGAAATAAACAGGCGCGGAGTAAATCCTATTCAGGATATGGCGCTTTTTAAGGCTTATATCAGTTTATTAAAAAGTGAGAAACCTGATATTGTTCTGACATACACGATCAAACCAAATATCTATGGTGGATTTGCCTGCAGATTATTGAAAGTACCTTACTTTTCAACAATTACAGGGCTTGGCTCTACCTTTGAAAGAGGTGGAGTGCTATTAAAACTTATAATAGCGATGTATAAAGTATCCCTTAAAAAATGCAGATGCCTGTTTTTCCAAAATGAAGCGAACAGGAAAGTGTTTGAAGAGCATGGGATAATGGCAAGAAAGCATGAAACTGTAAGCGGATCAGGTGTGAATCTCGATAAACACAAGTTTGAAGAGTACCCAGGACATGCTGATGATGTTACGAGATTTTTGTATATCGGAAGACTGATGAAGGAAAAGGGGACTGAAGAGTATTTATACTGTGCGCGTAAATTACGCGATAAGTATGGAGATAAAGTGGCTTTTTCTGCAGTGGGATATTTTGAAGATGACTACGAAGATAAGGTAAAAGAGGCAGAGGAAAAAGGCTTTCTTAAGATGATTCCTTATCAGAAGGATATACATCCATATATAAGAGAGGCAGATGCTATTGTCCACCCGTCATATCATGAGGGAATGTCAAATGTACTCATGGAAGCGGCTGCTACAGGAAGACCTGTTATTGCTTCAAATATTAATGGTTGTAAAGAGATTGTTAATGACAAGGTTTCAGGACTTCTTGTTAAAGTCAGGGACAGAGATGCCTTGTATGAAGCACTTGAAAAATTCATGGAAATGAACCTTGAGGATAGAAAAAAAATGGGACTTGCAGGAAGAAAATGGGTTGAAGACCATTTCGACAGAATGCAGGTGGTTGAGCAATATATGCGGGAATTGACACGCGTAGTATAATGTCTATGTGTGTAAAATAATAAATTAAAAAGAAACATTTTTTAGTGTGGAGGAAACACAATGAGTTTATATGAGAAGCTCCTTTCAGGAGAGGAGAAATTGTCTTTAGTCGGACTTGGCTACGTTGGAATGCCAATCGCTGTTGCATATGCAAAGAAGATCAAGGTTGTAGGCTACGACTTTAATGCTGCCAAGGTTGAACTTTATAAGAAGGGTATCGATCCAACAAGAGAAGTTGGTAATGATGCTATTAAGGAGACAACAGTTGAATTTACAGCTGATCCTGAGAAGCTGCGTGAGTGTAAATTCCATGTAGTAGCTGTTCCTACACCTGTTAATGATGATCATACACCAGATCTTTCACCTGTAGAGGGTGCAAGCCATACTCTTGGTAAGTATCTTACCAAGGGATCAATTGTTGTTTATGAGTCAACTGTTTATCCAGGAGTTACAGAGGATGTTTGCGTTCCTATTCTTGAGCAGGAATCAGGCCTTAAGTGTGGTGTAGATTTCAAGGTAGGATATTCACCAGAGCGTATTAACCCGGGTGATAAGGTACACAGACTTGATACTATTACCAAGATTGTTTCCGGTATGGATGAAGAGACACTTGAAGAGGTTGCAAATGTTTACAGTCTTGTAGCTCTTGCTGGTGTATATAAGGCACAGTCAATCAAGGTTGCTGAAGCTGCCAAGGTTATTGAGAACTCACAGCGTGATATCAATATCGCTTTCATGAATGAGCTTTCAATGATCTTTAATAAGATGGGAATCGATACTAAGAGTGTCCTTGAAGCTGCAGGTACAAAGTGGAACTTCCTTAATTTCAGGCCAGGTCTTGTAGGTGGTCATTGTATTGGCGTAGATCCATACTACCTTACATACAAGGCAGAGGAGCTTGGATATCATTCACAGATTATTCTCTCAGGCCGTCGTATCAACGATGACATGGGCAAATATATTGCAGAGTCAGCAGTTAAGAGACTCATTGCTAACGATATTCCTGTTAAGAATGCCAAGGTTGCAATTCTTGGATTTACATTCAAGGAGAACTGCCCTGATACACGTAACACTAAGATCATCGATATCTATAATGAACTTGGTGAGTATGGAATTACTCCAATAGTAGTAGATCCTCAGGCTGATGCAGATGAAGCTAAGCGACTCTATGGCATTGAGTTCAATAATCTTTCAGATGTTAAGGATATGGATCTTGTTATCATGGCTGTTGCACATGAGGAGTTCAAGGCTTACAAGCCAGCAGATATTGCAGGATTCTTTAATGCAAGTCATAAGACTAAGGTATTTATGGACCTTAAGGGAATATTTAACCTTGAGGACTACAAGGCTCCAGAGTTTGATTACTGGAGACTGTAATAGGAGATAAAGAAATGGGTTTTAAAGATCTGAAATTTCCGGAAGGTTCTGTATTCCTCGTAACAGGTGGAGCAGGCTTTATCGGTTCTAATATTTGTGAAGCACTTCTTGATATGGGCTATACCGTAAGATGTATGGATAATCTTTCAACAGGACATATTGAGAATATCCAGCCATTTATGAGCAATCCTAGATTCACATTCATTGAGAAAGATATCAGAGATCTCGATGCATGTATGGAAGCTACAAAGGGCGTAGACTATGTTCTTAATGAAGCTGCCTGGGGCTCTGTTCCAAGGAGTATTGAGATGCCTCTTTTATATGAGGAGATCAATATCAGAGGAACTATCAACATGATGGAAGCTTCAAGACAGAATGGTGTTAAGAAGTTTGTATACGCTTCAAGTTCCTCTGTTTATGGCGATTCAACTATTCTTCCCAAGAAGGAAGGACAGGAAGGAAATGTTCTTTCTCCTTACGCTCTTACCAAGAAGACAGATGAAGAGTATGGTAAGCTATACAAGAAGCTCTATGGACTTGATACCTATGGACTTAGATACTTTAATGTATTTGGTAGAAGACAGGATCCAAACGGTGCATACGCAGCTGTTATTCCTAAATTCCTTCGTCAGCTTATGAATGGTGAAACACCTACTATCAATGGTGATGGTAAGCAGTCCAGAGACTTTACTTATGTAGATAACGTAATTGAAGGTAACCTTCGAGCATGTCTTGCTTCTTCTGAGGCAGCAGGCGAAGCTTATAATATAGGAGCTGGCGGAAGAGAGTTCCTTATAGATGTATATCATCATCTTACAGATGCTCTTGGAATGGATGTTGAACCTATCTTTGGGCCTCCTCGTGCAGGTGATATCAGAGATTCTAATGCCGACATCTCCAAGGCAAGACAGAATCTTGGCTATGATCCTTCCTATGATTTCAAGGCAGGAATCGAACTTGCCATAGAATGGTACAAAGAAAACTTATGATGATATAAGTCTTCAAAGTCAAGCAATCCGTATATCATCATAAAGTTGGCGAGAAGAGCAATGCATATAACGATCAGAATAGATGACATCACACCCGATATGGACTTTGAAAAGTTCTATAAATTCAAGGCAATTCTGGATAAGCACGGAATCAAGCCTTTGATCGGTGTGGTGCCGGACAACAAAGACAAGAAACTTCAAAAGAGCGAGCCAAGAGAAGACTTTTGGGAATACATCAGAAGCCTTCAGCAGGAAGGCTGGGTTGTAGCTATGCATGGATACAATCATGTATATACTACAAGGGAAGCCGGAATGTTTCCTATCAGTGACAAGTCTGAGTTTGCAGGAGTCGCATATCCCAGACAGGATGAAATGATCAGGGAAGGGAAACGTATTTTGAAGAGCCATGGTATAATTACAGATTTTTTCATGGCACCATCTCATTCTTATGACAAGAATACCTTAAGAGCGCTTAAGGTTAACGGCTTTCACAGGATCACAGATGGATTTGGAATATCGCCATACAAAATGGACGATATTACTTTTTATCCCATATCTGTCAGTAGAGCCAGAACTCTCTCCAGCAAAGAAGAGGGTATAGTATCATTTGTATACCATACAGCAACAATGTCAGGAAGAGATTTTGAGAATTTTGAGAAACTGTTTGACAGAGCTGAAGTGGTATCTTATGACGAGTTTTTACATTATGACATAAAGGTTCGTGGACTAAGTGAAGAAGTCCGGGAATTTATGACTGCTAAGGCTAAATTTTATGCAGTCAGATTAAAGAGGAACCTATCAAAAAAATAAGGTGAATCATATGGAATACGGGTATGGACAAATACGTATACTCCACGTATTAGGGGGACTTGGTGTTGGTGGAGCAGAATGCCGTATCATTGATCTTTATCGCAACATGGATAGAGACAAGATACAATTTGATTTTCTAGTACACTATTCACCTGAGAAAACAGGAAAAAAGAGTCCGACTTCTGATGAACTTATGGCTGTCAGGGAGCCGGACTATTTTGATAATAGCGTTAAAAAACTGGGAGGCAGAATATTTTGCGTCCCTAAGTTTGTTGGAACAAATCTGGTAGAATATAAGGCTGCTTTAAAGAGGCTTTTTAAGGAGCATCAGGGCGAGTGGAAGGTAATCCAGGGGCACATGACCAGTACCGCTGCGATTTATATCCCTATTGCCAGAAAATCCGGAATTCCTATATGTATAGCACATGCAAGAAGTGCAGGTGTGGATAATGGAGTCAAGGGAATTGCAACAAGGATCTTCAGAGCTCCTCTTCAGCATGAAGGGCTGACAGATTACAACTTTGCCTGCTCAAGGGAGGCGGGAATATCTGTTTTTGGCAAGGATATGGTAAATGCCGGAAATGTCAGGATAATCCCAAATGCCATAGATCTTGGTCGATTTGCTTATAATGAGCAGGTTAGAGATAAGATAAGGAAAGAGCTGGGGGTTAGTAATGCCCTGGTCATAGGACATGTGGGAAGCTTTAGATATGCCAAGAATCATGAGTTTTTGCTGAATGTATTTGCACAGGTATGCAGAATACTGGACAATGATGATCTCAATCAGTACAGTATGCTTCATGGAATGAGAATAAGGCTTTTGATGCTTGGTAAAGGCCCTCTTATGGACGATATGAAGAAGTTGGCTGACAGGCTTCATATATATGACCGTTGTATATTTGCAGGAAATAAGAGTAATGCCAGCGAGTATTATCAGGCGATGGATTATTTCTGTTTTCCATCAAGATATGAAGGCCTGCCTGGAAGCGTTGTAGAGGCACAGGCAGCAGGCCTGCAGTGTCTGGTTTCTGACGCGGTAACTCCGGAGGTTAATGTAACAGAGCTTGTATCTATGCGTAGCATCAATTCTGAGCCAAGAGACTGGGCTCGCAAGATACTGGATGATCTTTTATTCCATGAAGACTATCATAGTGATGCCCTTCAGGAAGAAATCAAGCTTAACCAGACGCTGACAGCCATTGCAGGCGAGAGACCGGAGAGCATTTTTGAAACAGATGATATGCCTGATTTTGACCTTCTCGATGAAGGTACAGGTTTTGATGCGGTAAATACTCCCAAGGCAGCAGAGAGAGAGCATCACAGGTCTATAGAATACTCTATTGGTGATCGTAATCAGTCCTCTGCTTACATTCAGAGTAAACTACGTGCTGCCGGTTTCGATGTCAAAGCTCAAGCAAGAATTATGGGCTTTTTCTATGAAAGAGGACATTTTTAATGAATGATAAAAAGAATTTGATGCTGATAGTTCCAATGTTGCATCAAGGCGGCTTTGAACGTGTATGTATTACAACAGCAAGGCTCATGCAGGAATATTATAACGTCTATGTACTTATTTTCAGCTCTAAAGATATCAACTACGATATTACGGGACTGAATATAATAGATATTGATGTTCCTGCCCAAAAAGGTCTTGTTAACAAGATCATCAATGTATTTAAGCGAGTAAAACTAGTCAGAAAGAAAAAGAAAGAACTTGGTATAAATGTGTCCTACAGTTTTGGCAGTTCTGCCAATTATGTCAATGTTTTATCCAGAGGAAAAGAGAAAGTCCTGACAGGACTCAGATGTCAGACAGATATGGAGAGTCCTAAGCAGGTAAAGCTTTTTTGCAGCAGATCGGATCAGGTTTTGTCATGCTCAAAAGAAATAATGAGGCAGTTAGCTGATGACTTTGGGTATAACAAGAGCTCTTATATCTATAATCCTCTTGATGTTGAAGATGTGCAGAAAAAGGGTAGCGAAGAAGTAAAGGATTACCCATTTGATGAGCCTGGAACCAGGGTTATAGCTTCAATGGGAAGAAACGATTACATTAAGGGTATGTGGCATCTTGTTAAGGCTTTTTCCATTGTTTATAAAAAACATCCGGAAGCCAGACTTGTAGTACTCGGCGCAGGTAACTGGAGTGAGTACGAGGAACTGTCTAAAAGACTGGGAGTAGAAGGAAAAGTTGCTTTTCCGGGGGTCAGGAAGAATCCTTTTCCCTATGTGGCTAAATCAGATATATATGTATGTAGTTCTAACCACGAAGGATTTCCCAATGCGGTTTTGGAAGCAATGGCACTTCAGAAACCGGTTATTTCAGCTGATTGTAAGACAGGACCAAGAGAGATACTTCTGTCTGAAAAAGAGTATGATAAGCTTATTTCTGATAAGCCGGATGGATCAAGTATTACAGAGAGTGTTCATGGCGAATATGGTATTCTTGTTCCTGATATGGATGAGAATGTGAACATGGATCCGGAGGTTATTACTGAAGGCGAAAGAATTCTTGCGGGAGAAATATGCAATTTACTTGAAAACGCACAGGAATTTGAGCATTTATGTGTTAAATCACATGAAAGAGCACTGTCATACACACCTGACAGATATAAAGAGAGTATTCATACGATACTCACCAGATATGAGGAATAAGGCAATTATAATATGAAATCGATAGCATTTCACTTAAACTGCCTTTGCCAAGGCGGAGCAGAGAGAGTAGTATCTAACCTTGCAAACCGTTTTGCGCAAGAAGGCATAAAAGTCTATGTTGCGACCGAATGGTATGATGAAAACGAGTTTGAACTTGATGAGAGAGTTACAAGAGTTCATGTCGGTCTTCGCAGTGAAGATGAAAAAAAGAGCAGAGTAACAAAATTTTTGTTGCGAGTTAAGTATTTGAAAGAGTTTGTTAAGGAGTATCAGCCAGACGTATTGGTTGCATTTGCTCACAGAGCCAATTATAGAGCGCTGATGGCAGCAGGTAACAGTAATATTCCGGTTGTTATATCTGTTAGGATAAATCCTATCGGATATTATGATGCTTTTTCGGATAAGGTACAGATTAAATGGTTGTTCCCAAAGGCGGCAGGATGTGTTTTTCAGACTCAGGAGCAAAGAGACTTCTTCAAGCCGTATTTACAGGATAATTCGACAATCATAATGAATCCTATAAATCCCAAGTATTTTAAAGTTAACAGGAGTGATTCGCCTGATAAAACTGTGGTACATCATGCCAGACTAGTGGATTTTAAGAATCAGCCAATGCTGGTAAGAGCTTTTTTGAAGGTTCATAAAAAGCATCCTGATTATGATCTCAAGATTTATGGACCGGATTCTATGGACGGAACTAAAGAAATCCTGGAGAAAATCATTAGTGATAATAATGCAGATGGTTTTATTCATCTGATGGGACCATGTGATACACTTGAAATTGAGATACCTAAGGGTGAGGTTTATGCTTACTCTTCTGATTATGAGGGAATGCCCAATTCGCTTCTCGAGGCAATGGCTATGGGAATGCCTGTAGTGTCAACAGACTGTCCATGTGGAGGTCCTAAAGCAGTTATAAGAGATGGCGAGAATGGTTTCCTCATACCTGTTGGAGATGAGGATGCGCTTGCTGACAGGATAAGCAGACTGATCGAGGATAAAGAGTTGTCTGCCAGAATGGGGCGCAGAGCAAAAGAAATTGAACAGGTTGCAAGCCTTGATGCAATATATGTTCAGTGGAAAGAGTATCTTGATAAGGTTACTCAAAAATAATCTGGAGTAAATATATTACATGTGCGGAATTTGCGGATATATATCTAAGAAGAGAATTTCAGAGGAAGATCTTAGGATCATGAATGATACCATGTATCATCGTGGTCCTAATGATAGTGGACTTGCAATATACGAGGGAATGGATGGATATAGTATAGGTCTTGCTCACAGGAGACTTTCTATTCTGGATCTGTCACCTCTTGGACATCAGCCTATGCATTCTGCAAATGGCCGTATTTCGATTGTCTTTAATGGAGAAATATATAATTTCCTTGAACTCAAGGAAGAATTAAGCGGATATCCTTATAAATCAAGCTGTGATACGGAGGTTATTATAGCGGCTTACCTGAGATGGGGCATTCAGATGGTAGATCACATTCATGGTATGTTTGCCATAGCTCTTTATGACAGGGAAACTCAGGACGTTTATCTGATCAGAGACAGGATTGGTAAAAAACCTCTCTACTACTGGCTTGATCATGACAACCTTGTATTTGCTTCAGAACTTAAGCCTATTATGAAATGTCCGGGCTTTAAAGGCGAGATCAGAAACCAGATTATTCCGAGATATTTGTTGCAGCAGTACATTATGGCGCCTGACACCATATTCAAAGATGTATATAAGCTGGAAGCCGGAAGTATACTGAAGTTTAGAAATGGCAATATCAAGAAATGGAAATACTGGGATATTAAAGAGGTTTATGCCAGAGAAAGTGCCGATCAGATAACTTCTTACGAGGAGGCTAAGGAAGGCCTCAAGCAGCGCCTTCGACACTCAGTTGCAGGCAGAATGATAGCAGATGTTCCTCTTGGAACTTTTCTTTCAGGAGGATATGATTCATCTCTTGTCACTGCTATTGCACAGGAACTTTCTGATAAGCCGGTTAAAACCTTCTGTATCGGATTTGATGTTCCTCAGTACAATGAGGCTGCTTATGCCAAGGAAGTTGCGGCTCATCTTGGCACAGAGCATACAGAACTGTATATTTCAGAAAAAGAGATGTTTGATCTTGTCAGCAGTATTCCTCAGTATTACGATGAACCATTTGCTGATAATTCAGAAATACCTTCAATGCTGGTCAGCAAGCTTGCCAAGAATGATGTTACTGTAGCACTTTCAGGTGATGGCGGCGATGAGTTCTTCTGCGGCTACAATGTGTATGACAACGTCAGACAGGCTCAGATGCTGGAAATACCGGGTGCTATAGCCTACGGTATCGGACAGCTCCCATGGGGAAATGGTAAGCTTCTTGATAAGATGCCTTTTAGAGTTAAAGTAGTTGCTGGGAACAGAAATCCTGAAACTAAGACTCAGCTCGTGTCCGAGGGATATGTGAGAGCATCACACGCTTTTATAAGCGGAGAAGAGACACTGGATATTCCTATGACTGCAAGGGATTATCTTGCAACTGACTATAATCTCAGAGAAAATATAGCACCTATCTTGTATCCGATGGAATCAGTTTATAAGGTTGATGATTTCCAGATCAGGAGAATGCTTCTTGATATGGATACCTATCTTCCTGAGGATATTCTGACCAAGATGGACAGAGCATCAATGAAGTATTCATTAGAAGCAAGATGCCCTATCATGGACACTGAAGTTATGGAGTATTCATTTAGAATACCTCATAAGTTTAAATATCATAATGGTGATAAGAAGCATATCCTCAAGGATATTGCCTACGACTATATACCAAGAGAACTCCTTGACAGGCCCAAGACAGGCTTTGGGGTTCCGATGGATCAATGGCTCAGAGGCCCGCTTAAAGAGCAGCTTCTTGACTATAGTAGTACCTCATTCCTGAAAAAACAGGGAGTGTTTGATCCGGACTATGTTTCCAGATTTATAAATAATTATGTTGTCAACGGAGATGCAGGCCCGGCGACAGGTGCAAATTATAGTAAGATCGCATGGTCTTTCTATATTTTCCAGCAGTGGTACAACTTTTACATGCTTTGATCAGAAGATTAAAGAGCTTTTTTGAGGAAAGAGAATTTGACTACTAATTCCAGAGAAAATAAACCGCATATTGCCATGTATATAGGTTCACTTCAAAAAGGTGGAGCAGAGAGAGTGATGACCAATCTTGCAGTCTATTTTCATGAACAGGGATACAGGGTATCTCTGGTAACAACGTATCTGGCTCCTGTCGAATATGAAGTCAAACATGCAGCCTGGAAGGTAGTGCCAGCTGGATATGAAGGGGCAGAGCTTGTCTGTGACCCTGACGAGAATCCTGCATGGGTAGATCCTCTTGGCAATGAAAAAAATGGAATTCGCAGATATTTTTCAGCTCTTTTGAAAAGTGAACAGGAAGGGCGGATTAAGAACTTTAAGAAAAGAAGTGACAAGCTCTCTGCTATCTGGAAGAAGCTTTCTCCTGACCTTATTCTGAGCTTCATTGGCAAGAACAATATTATGGCATTGTCTACTGCTACTAAGGAAGGCTTCAAGGTAGTGGTTTCGGTGCGCGCTGATCCTTATATGGAATACAATACCATGGCGCTCAGGAGCGGTATGCTGGCTACCTTTGGAAAGGCGGCAGGCATTATAGTACAGACAAATGATGCTAAAAAGTTTTTCCCGCCACATATCAGGAAAAAGTGTACAATTCTTCCTAATGCCATAAATCCTTCATTCCTTCGCAGAAGATTTATTGACGAGAGGGAAGGTAGCATTGTTATGGTGGGGAGACTCGATGAGAATAAGAACCACACCATGGTCATGGAGGCTTTTTCTGAAGTGCTCAAAAAAGGTTTTGGATCCATGATCCTTAAGATATACGGAGATGGTCCTGACAGAATTAAACTCCAGCGAAAGGCTATAGAGCTTGGCATCGATAAAAACGTTCAGTTTCTTGGAATGGTCAGTAATGTTGCTGAATATATCGAGAAGGCGGATCTTTTTGTGCTTGCATCGAAACAGGAAGGAATGCCAAATGCTCTTATAGAGGCTATGGCTCTTGGACTTCCATGTATTTCTACTGATTGCCCGTGTGGCGGTCCCAGGGACCTTATTACGGACGGAGAAAACGGCCTTCTCATCCCTGTGGATGATGTTAAGGCTCTTGAGGCAGCCATGCTGAGAATTCTGGGAGATAAAGAGTTTGCTGAGAAGCTTGGCAAAAATGCGGCAAGAGTACAGGAGAAGTATTCTCCCGATGCTTCTAATAAAATGTGGGAGAAGTACTTTGAAGGTATTCTGAAGAGGTAGTTTTTATGCAGTTTAATTCATATATTTTCATATTGCTTTTTCTGCCGCTTGCAATCATCGGTTATTATGGCCTTAATGCCTTGGGAAAAGAGAAACTTGCAAAAGTATATCTTCTTGTGATGTCTTTGTGGTTTTATGACTACTTCAATGTGATCTATTTAGTGATCATATGTGCCAGCATCGCAGTGAATTACCTCCTCTCAAAGGGCATGAGTTTATTAGATGGTAATCGCAGAAAAATAACGTTACTATTTGGGATTATTTTCAACGTTGGACTAATTTTTTACTTTAAATACAAGAACTTTTTTATTTCCAATATCAATGAAGCATTTGGAACAGGATTCCATTTGCAAAAGGTGATCCTGCCACTGGGAATAAGCTTTTTTACTTTTCAACAGATTGCCTATATTGTGGATTCGTATAAGGGAGAGACCAAAGACTACGGATTCATTGAATATGCACTTTTTGTGACATTTTTTCCTCAGTTGGTGGAAGGACCTATCGTGCTCCACTCGGAGATTATTCCGCAATTTAGAGATAAGAGTAAATGGAAAGTGGATTATGATAACCTCTCTAAGGGCTTTATGATGTTTGCCAGAGGACTTACCAAAAAAGTTCTCATAGCAGATGCCTTTGGAGTTGCTG
Organism: Butyrivibrio proteoclasticus B316; assembly: GCF_000145035.1. Lineage (NCBI taxonomy): Bacteria > Bacillati > Bacillota > Clostridia > Lachnospirales > Lachnospiraceae > Butyrivibrio > Butyrivibrio proteoclasticus. The sequence goes on along the minus strand of NC_014387.1, from coordinate 3,096,114 downwards.
TTGAATGGGGATTTTCAGTGGCCTCTTCTACTCCTTTGGGAGAGGGAGCACTTACCATCTGGGAAATCATAATAGTAATGCTCTCATATACTTTCCAGATTTACTTTGATTTTTCGGGATACAGTGATATGGCTATAGGCCTGGGCCTCATGTTTAACATTGTACTTCCGGCAAATTTCAATTCTCCCTACAAGGCACTTTCTATAATTGACTTCTGGAAACGGTGGCATATGTCACTTACAAGGTTTCTTACGAAGTATATATATATTCCTCTCGGAGGAAACAGAAAAGGTGTTTGGAGAACTTATCTCAATATAATGATCGTTTTCCTTGTGAGTGGTATATGGCATGGGGCAAACTGGACATTTATATTATGGGGACTTATACACGGAGCATTTCAGTGCATAAACAGAGCTGGAAAGGGTATATATACAAAGTGCATTGGCTTTGCAGAAAGACTCCCCGTGGCAAAGGTGTGGATAAGTCTGATCCAGGTAGTTCAGTGGGTTGTTACATTTATAATTATTAATGTGGCGTGGCTTTTATTTAGAGCTGACAGTGTAGGACAATTCACTCAGATAATGAGTAGACTTACTGTCCACAATTACAGTATCAGAACAGAACTGCTTGAGAGCTTTAGGATACCTAAGATCAGATATTTATTTGCACTTTTAGGTCAGAATCCTTCTGAGATGTTTACACTTGGCTTATCTACTGTGGTAGTTATGATGACAGCCCTTTTTATAGTGCTGATCCTTCCAAACAATGGTCAGTGTCAGTACAAAAAAAGCAAACTTAATCTTGTATGTACTTTTATAATGATGATAATCTGCATGATATCTCTTAGCAAAGTATCTACATTCCTATACTTTAACTTCTGATGTATGAGGATCATATGACAGGAAAGAAATTTTTTTATACAAGCCTCATATTGTTTGTTTCAGCATTGGCAGTCATGGCACTGACAGTGTTTATTGTGGACCCGTTTTTCCACTATAGGGCCCCGAATCCTAATCTGTATTACAGACTGTACGATCAGAGGTCTCAGAATGACGGTATCACCAGGCATTTTAGTTATGACAGCATTATCACGGGAACATCAATGGCTGAGAATTTCAAGGCTTCACGCTTTGATGAAGCTATGAATACAAGATCCATAAAAGTGTGCTACTCGGGAGCAACCTATAAGGAACTTAATGACAATCTAAAGGTTTCTTATGAGTCAGGCCATGATATTAAATATGTTTTCAGAACGCTTGATTATTCGCTTTTGTACAGGGATAAGGATGCACTCAGGGAAGACATGGGAGAATATCCATATCATCTTACAGACAGTAATCCCTTTAATGATGTTAAGTACCTTATAAATCGTGACGTGCTGATCAATTACACGCTTCCTGTAATCTATCATGCGATTAAAGGGGATGCCAGTGGCTATACGAATTTTGATGAGTACAGTTATACTGATGCAGAAAATGTCTATGGAAAAGAGTATGTTTTAGCCTCAGTACAGGGCTTTGATGAAGCTGAAGAAGTCATAAGCCCAACGGATGAAGAGATTTCACTTCTTGTAGATAATATGGAGCAAAATGTGGTTTCTCTTGCAAGGAGTCATCCTGAGACAACTTTTATTTATTTTTTCCCTCCGTATTCCATGGCATACTGGGGAAGTCTTAGACACGAAGGTACGCTGGATCATATGCTGGAGGGCAAGAAAAAAGCTATAGAATGCATGCTTGAATGCGATAACATTCATATATATAGTTTCTCAACTCATACAGATATAACAGGAAATCTTGATAATTACAGAGATCCCGGGCATTACAGGGCAAGCATTAATGATCTGATCATGGATATAATGACGCAGGCAGAGGTTTCAGGTGAGCCTGTATATGATAGAATATGCAAAGAGAATTATATTCAGTACCTTGATGATGAAAAAGAGCTGTTTCATAGCTATGATTATGACAGCCTTCTTGATGAATGAGATTTGACGAGGATAATATGTGCGGAATTGCAGGTCTGTTAAAATTTAAAGGTGATACCAAAAGAAACATTCGCAAGATGAATGAGAGGATGGTCCACAGAGGACCGGATGATGAAGGCATCTATATAAGTGAAGATGGTAAAGTGGCGCTTGGACACAGGCGCCTTTCTATCGTTGACCTATCCAAGATGGGAGCTCAGCCTTTTGTATCAGGAAGTGGCAAGAGCATCATGGTTTATAACGGAGAAATCTATAACCATCAGGAGATTAGAGATAAACTCTTAAAAGAGGGTGCCGTTACTAAATTCAGGAGTACTTCAGATACAGAAGTACTTATTGAAGCCATTGAATATTATGGAATTGAAAAGGCTCTTACCATGTGTAAGGGTATGTTTGGAATTGCAGTTTATGATACTGAGAAAAAAACAATTACTCTTGCAAGAGACAGAGTAGGTGAAAAGCCTTTATATTATGGCACTGTTGCAGGATCCTTTGCCTTTGCTTCTGACCTTGGATGCCTGAGAGTGGTCGACGGCTTTGATAACAAGATCAATACTCAGGTACTTACGATATATTTTACTGAAGGATATATTCCTGCGCCCTATTCTATTTACGAGGGCATTTACAAGCTGGAAGCAGGAACTTATATGACTGTGGATGTTGAGACATTTAAGACAGATGTTCACACCTATTGGTCGATGAAAGAAGCTGCAAGAAGGGGACAGAGTAATATCTTTACAGGAAGTAGGCAGGAAGCTGCGCTTGAGCTTGAGAGGCTTTTAAGAGCTTCTATCAAAGATCAGATGGTCGCTGATGTTCCGGTAGGAGCCTTTCTTTCGGCAGGAATAGACTCAAGTACTATAGTATCTCTTATGCAGGATCTTGCTCCGGGCAAGGTTAAGTCTTTTACCATTGGAATGGATGATCCTGCTTACAATGAAGCTACCTATGCTAAAGAAATAGCCGCTCATTTAGGAACTGAACATACTGAGTTATACATATCTGACAAGGATGCCAAGGCAGTTGTACCTAAGCTTGCAACTATGTTTTCAGAGCCGTTTGCGGATTCATCACAGATACCAACATACCTTGTAAGTAAGATGACAAGAGAGCATGTTACTGTCTCTCTTTCGGGTGATGCCGGAGATGAGCTCTTTTGCGGATATACATCCTATGGATCAATAGACAGAATCTGGGGTAAAATGAAGGGATTCCCATATTTTATCAGAAAACCTGTCAGCAGCCTGGTTCTTCACAGCCCTTTAGTTAATAAGGATATATACAGGATCAAGGGAACACTTCTTGGAGCAAAGGGACCGTGCGAGATCCATAAACTTGAACATGAAACTGATCCGATAATATACAGTATTGCTCTGGATAAGAGAACACTTCCATATAAGCTGACAGAGCTTCCGGAGGACTTTCTCACTGAGCCTAATCATGAATGCATGCTTGCAGATATGCTCCTGTATCATCCGGACGATATCCTGGTTAAGGTTGACAGGACAGCTATGGCTGTGTCGCTTGAAACAAGGGTTCCAATGCTTGATAAGGATGTTGTTGAGTTTGCCTGGAGCCTGCCTTTAGAGTATCTTAGAGAAGGCAGCGTTGGTAAAATGGTTTTGAGGGATGTGCTATACAAGTATGTTCCAAGGGAAATGATGGAAAGGCCGAAGAAAGGCTTTGCCATTCCTATTGATAAATGGCTTTTAGAGCCGGAGCTCAGAGAATGGGCGGAAGGACTTCTTGATAAAGATAAGGTCAGGTCACAGGGAATACTTGATCCTGACGTTGTTGAGAAGATTTGGAGAGATTACACCGACAGAGGTATTTATAGGATACAGATTTGGTATATTCTTATGTTCCAGCAGTGGTATGAGGAAGAATACAGACAATGATGCTTGTACATAACGCGATGAAGACTGTGCCATATTATGCTATAATGCTTTTAGGTATGCGTTACTTGCTACTTTCTTTGGAGGGGATATGATAATAATTCAGTTGAAGGGCGGAATGGGCAATCAAATGTTCCAGTACGCTCTATACAGGCAGCTCAAAAAGCTTGGCCGTGAAGTTAAGATCGATGACGAAACGGGATTTGTGGATGATGAACTTCGAATTCCTGTTTTACAGAGATTTGGAATAAGCTATGATAAGGCCACCAGAGAAGAGATTGTTAAGCTGACTGATTCCAAGATGGATATTTTCAGCAGGATCAGGAGAAAGCTTACAGGTAGGAAGACTTTCAGAATTGATGAGGAGTCAGGAATCTTTGACCCCAGGATTCTTGAGGTTGAGGATGCTTATCTTGTTGGCTATTGGCAGAGTGACAAGTATTTTGCAAATGAAGAGGTTGAGAAAGAGATAAGAGAAGCTTTTGAGAAAAGACCTCAGGAAGTTATGCAGGATAGTGTCAGCTGGACTATTTTACAGCAGATTGAATGTTGTGAGTCTGTAAGCCTGCATATCAGACGAACAGACTACATTGATGAGGAACATATTCATATTCACAATATCTGTACTGAGAAGTATTACAAGTCAGCAATTGACGAAGTGAGAAATCAGTATCCAAGTGCTGTGTTCTTTATTTTTACTGATGATAAGGACTGGTGCAGACAGCATTTCAGGGGACCGAATTTCTTTGTGGTCGATCTGGATGAGGATACCAACACAGATATAGCTGAAATGACTCTTATGAGCAGGTGCAAACACCATATACTGGCTAACAGTTCTTTTAGCTGGTGGGCAGCATGGCTTAATGATAATCCAGGCAAGATAGTTATCGCCCCTTCAAAGTGGATCAATAACAGGAAGATGGATGATATCTATACTGCCAGAATGAAAAAAATAGCTATATAGTATTTAGATGGGAAATATGTAATGAGCAACAATAAAAACACTGAGAAGGTTTCTCTTCTCGGGAAGATAGGCTATATATTTGATAAAAAACAAAAGGGACAGCTGGTTTTACTGGCTGTCCTTATACTGATTGGAGGCGTATTTGAAACACTTGGTGTATCGGTGATGGTCCCTGTCGTTTCAACTATCATAGTCCCCAAAACTCTGCATGATTTTATTGACAGACATGAACAGGTAAGCAATTTGATAAATATTCTTGGCCTTGATAGTGACATGAAGATAGCCTGTGTGCTTCTGATAACAATGATAGCTCTTTTTGTAGTCAAGAATACTTATATGCTCTTTTTGATATACAAACAGAATACTTTTGTGGCAAGAGCCAGAAACGATATGATAAGCCGTGTCATGAGAGAATTCTTGAACAGACCTTACGAAGATTATCTTGGCGCGGATATTCCTACTGTATTTAGAATTACAGACAGTGATATTCCAAGAGTTTTTTCACTTGTACTTGCTCTTCTTTCTCTTTTAACAGAGCTTGTAGTTTCAACATTCCTTGGAGTGGTCCTTATGCTTGTTAACTGGCAGATGACACTGCTTATGATAGTAGTTCTTTTGGTGATGACATTTATCAGTGTCAAGGGACTTAAGCCAAGGCTTAACGATATTGGAAGACGTAATCAGGAGACTCAGTCAAGGATTGCCAGATGGAGACTTCAGGCTATTTATGGCCTTAAGGATGTCAAGGTACTTAACAGACAGGATTTTTACATTCGTAATTACTATGAATCAGGTAAGGTTGGCGCCAACATTGCCAGAGATTATGCGGTACTTAATAGTGTGCCAAGGCTAATGATCGAGACAGTATTTATGGCATCGGTTATGCTGTTTATCCTGGTCTATATATTAAGAGGTGGTGATGTAGGGCTACTTATTCCACAGCTTACCGCCTTTGGTCTTGCTGCTATGAGGATCATGCCTTCTGCAAACCGAATTAATACTTATATTACAGAAGTTGCCTATAATCAGTATTCATTGGATTATCTTTATGAGAATCTTACCGAGTCAATGAAGAGTGATAAGGCTATGAGAGCAGAGAGGGCAGCTATTGCAGGCCCAGCCCTTCATCTTGAAGATAAGATTGAACTTAAGGATATCACTTTTGCTTATCCTGATTCAGATAAGAATATCTTTACTAAGGCGAACATGGTAATTCCTAAGGGAAAGTCTGTTGGAATCATGGGACCATCAGGTGCAGGAAAGTCTACAGTAGTAGATATTCTGTTAGGACTGTTGCATGTTCAGTCCGGTGAGATTTTGTGTGATGGTTCTAGTATTTTCAGCAACTATGACTCCTGGCTTTCACAGATTGGATACATTCCACAGTCAATTTATCTGGTTGACGAGACTATCAGAGAGAATATTGCTCTTGGTATGGATGCAGATGCGATTGATGAGAATAGAATCTGGGAAGTAATGGAAGAAGCCCAGCTTGCAGATTTTGTAAGGTCTCTTCCAGACGGCCTTGATACAACGATCGGAGACAGAGGAGTAAGGCTTTCAGGTGGGCAGAGACAGCGTATTGGTATTGCCAGAGCTCTTTATCATAATCCTGAGATACTTGTCTTTGATGAGGCTACAAGTGCACTCGATAATGAAACCGAAGCGGCAGTTATGGAGGCAATCAACGGATTCCATGGTAAGAAGACTATGGTAATCATTGCTCACAGACTTAACACTATTGCTGACTGTGATATTATCTATGAAGTTAGTGATGAGCAGGTGAGAGAGACAACGCTTAAGGGCAAAACAATTATTCAGGGATGATCAAGAGGTTTATATGATAGGAACAGAGTTTGAACATGGCTTTGGACTAGGAAATCAGCTTTTTTGGTACGTATCAATGAGAGCTGTAGCTGAGGAAAAAGGATTTGAGTTTGGTATTATCAATCCAAAAGGACTTGCCAACAATATGCATTCAGATACAGGAATGTATTTTATGGATATTGACCTCGGTAAAGAGATAAAAGCGGAAGATAAGGATAAGTTCAAGATTTTTGAGGATAACGACAACAGATTGTATCTTGGCAATTCTGTCCATGATATGACACACGGTGCCTATATCAGTGGCGTTGATCCTGAGTTTGAGAATATACAGGATAATACTCTGATGTACGGTAATCTTCAGGCAGAGGCTTATTTCCAAAAATATAAGGATAAGCTTAAAGACTGGCTTAAGATCAAACCGGAGTATGATTCACATGAATATACCAGGGATAATCTGTGCATCATACATTTAAGGTGCGGAGATTATTCTAATTCACCGGAGTTATGGCTTGATCGCAGTTACTGGGTACATGGGATCAGACAGATGCGTAAAATAAGACCGGATATGGAATTTCTGGCTGTTACAGATGATGTTGAGGCGGCATATAAGATATTGCCTGAAGTTAGGGCTGTGAGAAATGATATTGGTAAAGACTATGTTACAATCAAGAACGCCAGATATCTTCTTTTGTCTAATTCATCATTTGCTGTTTTTCCAGCACTTACAAGTGATGAACTTAAATATGCAATAGCGCCTAAGTATTGGGCCAGACATAACGTTTCAGACGGCTATTGGGCTTCTGAACAGAATATTTATAGTTGTTTTCATTACATGGATAAAAAAGGCAGAATATTTACTCCTGAGGAATGTAAGGCAGAACTGGAGGAATATAAGAGAACATCAGCTACTTATCGCAGGATAAATGTTAAGCCGGGGACTATTAGAAAGTGTATGCAGAACATACGGGCCAAGTATTTATACTCAGTATATATGGGCAAAAAAATCTGGCGAAGTCTGGAGCGCAGAACCGGGCTGATAAAGGTATTTAGAGCGTAACAGGTAATGATGTAAGAATTACAGTTAATAATAAAGTTGACTATTTGGAAAGACAGTAATATGGAAGCTAGGGCTAAGAAGAAGCTGCCTGACGTGACGCTGGTGGCTATGACCAGTGTGGATATATATGAGACTTTAAAAGCTATGGAATATAGCATGAGGGAAATAGAGTTTGGTGATGCTGTTATAGTAACACATAAGAAACCTCTTTTCATGCCCAAGGGTATTAGATACAGCCATACTGATAAACTTGATAATATTGATAAATTTAATTATAAAATGACCTATGAATTGGGTGAGCATATTCGAACCAATTATGCGCTAATAGTGCATGCGGATGGATTTGTAATACACCCCGAGAATTGGCGAGATGAATTTCTTGAATATGATTATATTGGTTCACCATGGCCACTTCCAACCAATGAATATGCCTACAGAGACAGTAGGGGCGAAATATGCAGAGTTGGTAATTCTGTTTCCATAAGATCCAAGCGTCTGATGGATTATCCCAAAACTCATGATCTTCCATGGGAAAAGGGCTTTGATGATTTTTATAATGAAGACATTTTCCTGTGCTGCATGCATAAAAATGAAATGGAAGATGATGGACTAAGGTGGGCTCCGATAGAAAAGGCAGTACTGTTTGGGAGAGAGCATCCACTTCCTGAGAATAAAGGAATAGAGCCATTTGTGTTTCATAAATGGTGGGGAGAAAATGAAAACTATCCAAGGTTCTATAGTCCTGTCAAAAGATTTAAGAATGCTGTGAGACCACTTCTTTTCTGGCGTAGAACTCGCAAATGGAAAGAGGAGCATAACGTTCAATGACATTTTCTATTATTATTCCGGTACACAATGCTGAAAAGTATATAGACGGTGCTATGAAGCCACTTATTTCTGCATATGAAAAGGGATACCAACTGGAAGTCATTCTTGTTGAGAATGGCTCAAGTGATGAAAGCGCAGGTAGCTGCGATCATTATGCAGACAGATATGATTATGTTAAGAGTTATCATTATGGTCCGATAGGAGCGTTTAGGGCAAGACTTGAAGGAATTAAGCTTGCAGGCGGTGACTATCTTGTCTTTTGCGATTCTGATGATGAAGTAGCTACGGACATGTTTGATGTTTTGTCTAACAGCATTTCATCGTATCAAAAAAGAGGCTTCGAGCCGGATATAGTTGTTTATAATGCTGCAGATAGCATATACAGAGAAGAGAAACTTTTTTCATTCCCTTTTGATGAAAATAAAGTATATTCAGCAGATGAAAAACAGGTGTTTTACGATGTGATGAGTTCATCTGATGCGCTTAATGCAATGTGGAACAAAGCTATCAGAAAGGGTTTTGCCAGAAGGACTGATTGCTTTGAAGGACTCAGGCTTAATCACGGAGAGGACTTGTTACAGACTGCTGAATTTATAGATAAGGCAGATACGATAGTATTCATTAACAGGATATTATATTATTACAATCAGAATTCGCTTGGATTGACAAGTGCTTTTCATAGACAATATATGGAAGACCAGATTTGCGCCTGGGAACAGTTTGATAAGTATATTCGAAAATGGCAATGCATAGACAACCAATATACAGATATTGTGGATAAAAGAAAAACTTTGACCTGTGCAATTGCTGTCAGTAATCTTATATATTCCAGCATTCCTTTTGGCAAAAAGGCTGAGTATCTTAGAGAAATGATTAAAATGCCTTTTTACGAAAAATATGCCACAATGGCTCTGCCTGACTGGGCACCTGAAGGAGAAGTGTTTGTCTATGATCTGATGAACAGGGATAACCCGTTTTGGGCGCTTATGCTTTCAGCAGGCAAGTTCGGGATCAAACGCTTTGTTAAACGGTTACTTGGTTGGAAAGAGGACATAAATAATGGTAATTGATTGCGTACCTTTTTTTAATGAGGTAGATATTTTAAAGATGCGCCTCAACATATTAAATCCATATGTGGATAAGTTCATTATTGAGGAAGCAACGACAACTTTTTCCGGAGAGCCAAAAGAGCTCTGTTTTGATAAGTACAAAGCAGAGTTTAAAGAATTTCTTGATAAGATAATTTACGTAGTAGTTTCAGAGGACAGAGAGTTTTCAATGACCCATGAGAGAGACTATTTCCAAAAGAATCATCTCATGGAAGGGCTAAAAAAAGTTGGTGCAGGTGAAGATGACATCATCATTTTTGGTGACGTTGATGAAATTCCTAATCCGGAAGTACTTGAGAAGATTATAAACGGTTTTGATAAAACTAAGGTTTACCATCTTGCTCAGCGTAATTTTTATGCCTTTTTGAACATGGAAGAAAAGTCCGGAGAACTAATGTCTATAACAGGTGATTTTCCGGAAATCCCAAGATGCGACAGAAAATGGCTTGGTACGAAAATCACTGGCCTTAATAATATTCCATCAGAAGGAATAGTAAGGCTAAGGGACCTGGTCCCTGTAACTGATGCCCGGTCTGTTCGGGTGGATAATGGAGGCTGGCACTTTGGCTATATGGGTGGAAAGGGAGAGACAAACCCTGTTAAGCGTATCGGGGTTAAGGTCAAGGCTGCCGCTCATCAGGAGTATAATGACAGAGAAATCCTAGCTGAAACTATGGACAGACTAATTCTTGGACAGGACATATTTGGCAGAAATGCCAGATTTGAGAGAGTTGAGATTGATGATTCATATCCAGAATTTTTGAGAAGTCATTTTGAAGAATATGGATATCTGGTAATGCCGAAAATAACAGCAATTTCAAGAGCTTACCACAAGTTGGATATTACGTTGGGAAGATTCTGCCGTAAGGCATATCACAAGATACTGAGGACAATAAGGAAATAAGAGATTATTTATGGATTATCTGACGGTAGAGGGAAGAAAGAGAATATCTAACAGGCTTTTTTATCTGGCTCTTGTAATAGAACTTGTGCTGATGATTGTCGAAAAAAGTGAGCTGTACTTTAGCTTTGAAAGCTATGTTTTCAGATTGACGTTTATGCTTACTCTTTTGGCCGTGTTTATCAACCATCATGAGAAAAAAGAGTGGGTAATAATTGCATGTATCTTGTTATTTACGTTTATTTGCTACAAGATTACAGGTAGGAATGAACTTCTTAGGTATGCAACATTTGTTATGGCGGCTCGCGATATTAATCTGGGCAAGACTATGAAGTTTGTTTTTTATACGTGCCTGTCCGGATTTTCGCTTATAGCAATTCTTTCAATATTGGGAATTGTAGGAAGAGTATATGTCATACAGGATTATGGCAGGGGAAATGTCAATGAATTAAGGTACGTACTTGGCTTTGGCCACCCTAATGCTCTTTGGGGCTGTGTGTATGCACTGATACTGATGTGGTTGTGGATATACGGCAGTAAGGCCAAATTGTGGATGTACGCAGTTTTGCTTGCAATAATATGTGGCATGTATCAGCTGACAACTTCAAGAACAGCTTTTTTGATTGGTATTGCAACTTTTATACTGGCTCTGATAGTCAGATATGTTCCACTGATCAGTGGGAAAAAGATATTCTATATACTTACAGGAATAGTAACTCCGTTTATGTGTGTGGCCTTCTCTACCTGGGGAGCAATTGTGAGCCCGGTGCCAAGGTATGAGTTTCATTATCCGCATTATAAGCAGATTGAAGCTATAGATGAACTGTTAAACAACAGGATACACGACCTGTACAGAGGAAATGAGAAACATGCAGGTTCTATAGGAACCTGGAAACTGTTTTCAGACAGAATGTCAGAAGAATACTTTGACATGGGATGGGTCAGGCTTATCTATTGGTACGGAATAATACCGGCAGCACTTATCTGTATACTACTCATAGTATTTATATATGTCTGTTACAAGAGAAGAGACTTATGGAGTGTGTTGCTTCTTCTTTCGATGTCAATATATACGGTTATTGAGGCTACATTTGTGTCTGTGTATATCGGAAGAAATTTGATGCTTCCTATTATGGGCGTCTATCTGTGCTCTTTTAGTGAAAGGATGATAAATAAAAATGTCTCTAAAGACTAGGAAGAATGTTTTTTACATAATGGTTATAGTGGCGTTTTTGGCTGTGACTATTTATGAGTTTTTAACGCCATATCTGTCAGATGACATAATTTATATGGATACTGTTGCAGGGGCCAATAGCTTTTTTGATCTTTTTGCTCAGGAATATGAGCATTGGGTAGGACATACCGGCCGAAGCGTTGCGCACATGATCCTCAGAGTCTTTCTGTATATCGGAGTAAAGGGCGTATTTAATGTTGTTGCCGGCGCGGTATTTACATTGTTATCGCTACTTATTTATCTAAACGTTGATGTCAGAAAAGAATTTGATGTTCGCGTGTATGGATTCATACTGATAATGCTGTGGTTTTTTGATCCGGCCATTGCAAATACAGTTTTCTGGGAAGATGGGGCTTGCAACTATCTCTTTACGACTACTATCATAATGGGCTTTATTACTCTTTTTAGAAAGAGCATCAGGCAGCAGAAGAATGGTGCCTTACTTGCTGTAGGAATGTTCTTTTTTGGAGTTTTGGCTGGCTGGTGTAATGAAAATACATCCGGTGGTCTGATTTTGTTCATACTGATCGAACTGGTATATCACTTTGTTATCAGTAAAAAGAGCTTTAGTTTTATCAGGCCATATATGATAACAGGACTGGTGGGAAGCCTTGTTGGGTTTGGACTTATGGTTTCTGCTCCTGGTAACTTTGGAAGATTATCTGTTACTGAAGAGGAGCATACCGGACTTTTGGCGCTTGTAGCAAGGTTTCTTAAGATAACCCTTGTTATCAAGGATTACTATTTTGTTCTGGTTGCTGTGTTTGTATCAATTGTAATAATTGCATTGTTCGTATTTGGACGTGACAAGAAGATACTTGAAAAGATGTCAGTAATGGCTATGTTTGGCTTTTTATTCCTGGCGACATGCTATGCGCTTATAATGGTCCCTTCTTCTGCACTCAGATCATATTATGGTGCAAGTATTTTTCTGATGACGGCAATAGCTCAGGGGATTTCGATATTATCAATGTCTTCTGAGAAGCTTCTTCAGGCTGCTCTTGCCTGCATCGTCGCAGTGTTTGGAGTCTTTTTCCTCCTGGGATATATAGAGGATGGGGCTAATCTTGCCAGAATCAAAAGAGAAGTTGACGAGAGAGACGTTTATCTCTCAGAACTGGATGTAGAGCCGGGGGCTAATGTTCAGGCGCCTATATTAAGACCACAGTGGGAGAATAGATTTACTGTAGCCTATGAGAATGATATCCAGGAGGAATGGAGATTCTGGATAAATCAGGTACTTGCTGAACATTATGGACTTGGAACAATACATGGCGTTCCAAGAGATGAGTGGACTTTATACTAATATGGAGTAGGGATTATTTATGTCTTTGGATAGGAATAAGACAATCAGCATGATCATTCCTGTATATCAGGCTAAGGACACACTAAAGAGGTGTGTCTTGTCATGTTTGAACCAAAAGAATCTTGATCCGAAAGAAATTGAAATTATTCTTGTTGATGACGGTTCTACAGACGGGAGTGATATCCTATGTGATGAACTTGCAGCAGGAGATGAGCTTGGAAGGATAAAGGTTAAGCATACAGATAACGGTGGAGTATCACGTGCCAGAAATATCGGTATTAGCGAGGCTACAGGCAGATTTGTCGTGTTTGTAGATGCGGATGATGCGGTTACAGATGGACTTTTGGGCAATATGATCAAATTTGCTGATGAGAGTACTCTTTTGGTAGATGAAACGGATAATTATTCAGCTACCAGGAAAATAAATGGCTATCAGTACATAGAAAATGTGATCCTTCGTGAAAATACCCATGTTTGGGGCAAACTTTTTGACAGAGCTTCAATTGTTGAAGGCGGGATCAGATTTATAGAGGGCCTTACAATAGGCGAAGATCTGCTATTTCTCATGGATTATGCTCTGTATCTTGAGAAAAAGTATAGTATTCGCTGTATAGCCGACGGTGACTATATTTACTCTGAAAATGAGAACAGCGCAATGAACAGAGCATTTAAAAAGAGCTATCTTGATCAGATAAAGTGCTGGAGGCTTGCAGAGGATAAGCTTATGGAAGCTAAGGAGTACTTTTCGCCATATGCATTTGTTTCAGTAGCTGTGTCTCAGATATTGACAGCTCTTTTGGTTGCGGGGAAGGTTGCAACTCAGGGAGACTTACGTGATGAAAAGCTTGATAAAGAAGCTATGAAGCTGGTTAATGAACAGATAAGACATGCGCTTAAGACAAGGGGGGCCTTTGCCGGACTTCCTATCGGACATAAAATAAAAGTGATGATGTTCAGGATAAGTCCTGATTTATATCTTAATCTGTATGCCAGACATAAAGGGGCTAAGTGATGAGTATGGATCTTAACAGACCAATAATTTTATATATGCACGCCGGTTCAGGCAATCATGGCTGCGAGGCAATTGTTAACAGCACTGTCAAATTGATAGCAAAACTGAGAAAGGAAGCAGGTGTCAGCACCAGTATCCCGGTTTTGGTGGTTTCAAACAGTGTAGATGAGGACCGCAGATATTCTCTGGCTCATCTGGAAAAAGAAGGCTTGTGCAGGCTTGTTGAAGACAGGCATATTGACAGAGATACAATTGCTCACATTTTCTATTATGTCTACCGCAAGATCACCGGGGACAGGGAGTCTTTTCTCAGATACAAGTATAAGGATGCTTTTTCTCTTTTCCGTAAAATAACAGCAGAGTATCAGAATGTGACACCACTTGCAGTATCAATTGGCGGTGATAATTATTGCTATCCTGATATGGTAGAGGATTTAATTCTTGCCCATAATGTTTTTAGACAAAAGGGCTTTGAGACAGTTCTCTGGGGATGCTCTATAGAGCCGGATTCTCTTAAGGATCAAAAGCTCGTACAAGATCTTGATTCATATTCAAAAATATATGCAAGAGAGTCGATTACTTACAAGGCTCTTTTGGACGCAGGTATTTCTGAAGATAAGGTCATATTGCGCAGAGACCCTGCTTTTGAGCTGGAAACCAGCAAGGTTACTGTATCCAAGGCATTTGTTCCAGGCAAGACCATAGGAATTAACCTTAGTCCGATGGTTCAGGACAAAGAGAAGATTCCGGGCATAACGATTGAGAATTACAGGAATTTTATCAGGTATATCCTGAATGAAACTGATCAGAATATAGCACTTGTTCCTCATGTTGTATGGCCAAGTAATGACGACAGGAGACCACTTGAGGAGCTTTATCTTGAGTTTAAGGATTCAAAGAGGGTTACACTAATCGGCGATGCTCCTGCACAGGAACTTAAGGGGTATATTTCTATGTGCAGCTTTTTTGTAGGCGCAAGGACACATTCTACAATTGCAGCTTACAGCTCAGGTGTACCTACACTTGTAATTGGATACTCTGTAAAGAGCAGAGGAATTGCTACAGATCTTTTTGGAACATATGAGAATTATGTTCTGCCGGTTCAGGAGATCAGTGAGCCGGATGCAATGATCAGGGCATATAAGTGGATCATTGCAAATAATTAAAAACATAAAAATGTACCGGGGGTATGGGGAATGGTTATAGTTAAGATTGCAGGCGGTTTGGGGAACCAAATGCAACAGTATTCTGTATATAGAAAGCTACTTAGCTTGGGGAAAGAAGCTAAGCTGGATTTATCATGGTTTTCGCCTAAGGTTCAGGAGAAGATGCTTGCCAAAAGAGATTTTGAGCTGCCTCTTTTTGTAGGAATCCCATATGAAGAAGCCAGCAAGGAAGAACTGGATAAGCTTCTTGCACAGAGCTTTATGGAGAAGGTAAAGGGCAAGATTAGACGTAAACTTGGTAAACAGGATTCAGATAATGAAAACGTATTTCTGGAAAAAGAGATGTATCATCCGGAAATTTTTGATTTTGACAACAAGTATATTGATGGTTATTTTGCATGTCAGAAATACTATGGAGACATAATGCCACAGCTCCGTGAATTATTTGTTTTTCCGGAGCACTCTATTCCTGAATTACAGCAGAGGAATATGGTCATGGCTCTCAAAATGGATAAAGAGAATTCTGTCAGCGTGCATATAAGAAGAGGGGATTATCTTGATCCGGAGAACTTTAAGGTCCTTGGAAATATTGCTACAGAGCAGTATTACAATAGCGCCATGAAATACTTCATGGACAAGTATCCGGATACGCATTTTTATATTTTTACCAGTGATCATGAATATGCCAGGGAGAACTTCAAGGATGAGAGCCTGTATACCATCATTGACTGGAACACAGGCAGGGACAGCGTTCAGGATCTCATGCTCATGAGCCACTGCAAGGGGAATATATGCGCTAATTCCACTTTCAGTTTCTGGGGAGCAAGACTGAATAAGAGACCGGATCATGAGGTGATAAGAACCTTTACCATGCGCAATAATCAGCACTGTGAGCCTGATATCATGCATGATTACTGGGACGGCTGGATTCTGATGGATAAAGACGGGAAGATTGTTTAATGGGTAGAGTTAAATCTGCAACAAGAAATATTAAATTCGGATATATAGGTCAGATTGCAACTGCGCTGGTTTTTTTTATCCTGCGTAAGCTGTTTATCCTATACCTGGATGAAACTCTTCTGGGAGTTAATTCCCTTTATGGTAATGTGCTCTCCATTCTCAACATGGCTGAGCTTGGAATAGGAACGGCTCTGAATTTTAGCCTCTACGGCCCTGTTGCGAGAGGTGAAAAAGAGAAGATCAAGTCTTATATGCAGCTATACAGGAAGGCTTATTATATTATAGCCATAGTTGTAGCTGCAATTGGACTTATGTTGACACCCTTCCTGGAACTATTGGTTAAGAATCCCGGGAATATAACTACTACAGAATTATATACCTACTATTTTATTTTTCTGTTTAATACAGTCAGCAGCTATTTTGTTGCTTACAAGTACAGCCTTGTTAACGCTGAGCAAAAGAACTACATACAGACCAATGTTATTACAATAACCAAGATCATTACTGTATCCATACAGATGCTTGTTATTGTGATAACTAAGAACTTTTTCTTTTTCCTTATTACAGATGCGGTTATACAGCTGATCCAGAAGATATTCGTTTCAAGATTTCTCGACAATATGTATCCTTATCTGAGGGAAAAGAATGTTCAGAAGCTTAGCAAGGATGAAAGTGATGCTGTCTGGACCAAGACCAAGGCACTTGTTTTCCATAAGGTTGGTGATGTGGCAAGGCTTCAGACCGATGCACTAATTATATCTTCACTTATTGAAGTTGCCATGGCTGGCGTTGTGGATAACTACAACATGGTGATCAGTACAGTTTCAAACTTTGTAAATATTATCTTTAATTCAGTAATATCAAGCTTTGGAAATCTTATAGCCACGGAGTCCAAGGAAAAGCAGTTCGATATGTTCAGGGTATACAGATTCTTTGCTTCCTGGATATATGGTTTTTCCTGTGTCGGATTTATGATCCTTCTGACACCGCTTGTCAGAATATGGCTTGGAGATAGCTGGATACTTGCTCCGGCTGCAGTGTACTGCATTTTGACGGATTACTATTTTAAGGGCGACAGGATTGTACTTAGTAACTACAAGACAGCGGCTGGTGTATTCGAACCGGATAAGTATCTGGCTCTTATTCAGGGAGCAGTTAATCTGGTCCTGTCAATCTGGCTGGTGCAGACACCTCTTGGAATCACAGGCGTATATATAGGAACTATAGTTTCAGGCCTTATCGCCAACGTGACTAAGCCGGTAATAATTTACAGAACATGTTTTGACAGGTCGGCAAAGAGTTATTTTGTTGACACTTGTAAGTATCTTGCAAGTCTTATATTTGTTCTTGTGGTTTGCCGGTTTATCAGTACAAGGATATTGGCGAATCTGAACATTGGAACATTTCTTTTAATGGCTATCATTATTACTGTGATCTTTAATGGCGTTTATTTGTTGCTATACGGAAGGACCAAAGAGTTCAAGTATCTATTCGGCAAAGTAAAGGAAAAGCTTTTATGAATGAATATGAACTGATAGTTTCAAGAACTGCAGATGAACTAAATAGCATCATGAAAGTAAGCCCTGCGCAGAGAGCCAAGGATACAGTTAAAAAACTCCTTGGAAGATCTGTCAGGAGTAAAGATCCCATGTTCTGGCCTTCAGGTATGCTCATGCTGGGGTTAACCGAGGCGATTTCTAATTGCAAGGATAAGCAGGAGCTTGATAAAAAGATACATAATGCTCTGGAAGATCATTTTAGACTCTGGCAGAATAATTATGGCAGCAGGATACGCTTTATAGACGATTCACTTGCGGGATATTGTATGCTAAGACTCGGAGAGAAAGAGCATCTTGAGAGCTTTAATGCAGGCTGGGAAGTTGTCAGGGACTATCTTAAAACAGCCAAAGTTGATAATATTGGTTCATTTATTTATAATCCCGGAATGAATAATCGCAATATATTTGCGGATGGTGTCGGGATGGCGACTTTGTTCTTGGCGGCGGATGTAATCAGTAAGCTAATGGCTGGTGAGAGCTCTTTTGAAGATAATACGCAAAACGATCTGCATTATTATAATGAATCTGATTATGTAGCGATCATGGGCAAGATGTACACTCAGTTCATGAACTATCATATGTATGGGCGAGATGACAACAGCGGACTTTTATACCATGGATATCAGGTTTCAGTTGACAAAAAGGCCGTGAGCAAAGAAGTTACCTGCGAAAGAAAAGGGCTTCTTGGCTGGGGAAGGGCACACGGCTGGATGATGCTTGGAATGTCTGAGGCTGCAATGCTTGAAATGGAAATAGATAAAAGAAGTACCACATTTCAGGGGAAATCAATATTTAATATTCGCCCTTGGTTTAGAGAGATGTGCGATACTGCTGTTTGTTATCAGAGAAAAGATGGTGGCTGGAGCTGGCAGATCAATGCTGTGGAAGGCCATATAGATATGTCTGCTACCGGAATGATTGCTTATTCTATTGCAAAGGCATATGAAGCCGGTTTGTTTGACGGAGACGACAAGGAAAAAGAGATACTTAAAAACAGCCTTATTAAGGCGAAAGAGTCTATGTTGTCCCATGCGCATGGTGGAATCGTTACTGATGCTCTGGGGTCATGCGATGACTTTGCTGTTCATTACCAGAACTATGGTAATTATCCATGGGGGCAGGGCGCTGTATTGGCGGCTTTATCTGTCATAAACAGGATTGAGTAATTGTGAAAATAAAAAATGTCCATATGGAAATGTTCGTTTTCGTCTGATAACTTCACATTTCCATATGGACATTTTATTATCATTTATTTGGCAGGTGCCCATGTAATTCCGTAGAGCTGTTCCATGAGCTTTCTAAGCTCATCCTTCATGGAGTTGCAGGCAGAAGCTTCATCTACAAAGTTCATAACTCCGATACGCTCTTTATTATCCTGGAAAAATACTGCCCAGCCTTTATCTGTCTTGTCGAGGCAGATTCTATTTTTATGATGGCCACCTATCTTATAAAGCTTTTTAGGTACCAGATGATCTTTAAAATATTTTTTTAATTCTTTTGATGTCATAGTGTAACCCCCAAATGTGTGGTTTTAAAAATAATCACATGTAGTTTTGATTACTACATATAATATAACACAATACTACCTATGTATCAAGAGTTAAAAGTCATTATTACCGGATTATTAATTCTTGGTGAAATTACTCTAAAAACTAATGATTATTAATATTTTACCGATATAATATATGAACCAATATTAGGTTTGTTTCACAGGAGGGACAAGGATGTTGACTCTTAAATACCTAAAAATTGCAATAAGTACAGCGATGGCTGCTGTTTTAGTAGCGGTAAACCCTGTAATGATAATGGCTGCGGATGTCGAGGAAGTATCTGTCTTCGGCACTGGAAGGAGTGCTACTGACCTTGAAGAGGTCAGAAATGCTTTACTTGAGTCAGAGATTACAGGAGATGAAATTATATATGGAATAGATGATGAAGAGATCTGGGCTCTTATAGATAAAGACGACCTAAGGTCTTTTGTTGACGTGGACACAATCAGAGAAGCTATTGATAAAGAGGCAATTCTAGGAAAAATAGATGTTGACATGCTTGCTGAGGAGATAGACGAAGAAGACCTGGCACGTCAGGTGGATACAGATCAGCACCCTGTTGATATTATCAATACTAAAATGCCTATTATTGGGGAAAAAAGTCCCTTTGACTTTATCATTGACCCGATGAAGCTTGTATATGATACAGATGCTGCCAAGTATGGCGGCGGAAGAGTTGAAGAGGGGGCATCAATACTTTTTAAAAATAATGAAGGGGATTACCTGTTCTCTAGTAAGAGTGATCTTCTCACAATATCCAATCACGGTAATATTCCGGTTCAGGTAACGATAAGGGCAAGTATAAACAATTCAGCCGGCATAGAGTTTGTGGGCAGCAGATCAGAGCTTGGCGGTGCAAATCCGCAGATATTTATGGCACTTTGCGATGAAGACGGGATCAGATCAGTTATGACAGAAAACGGCGAGGCCAGGATAGATATAGTTCTTGATGCGGTTCCCGATGATTCATATAGTTTTGTTTGGAATGAAGAAGATGAAAAATATGATTATACAGTTGCTGAAGGTTTTGAAGAAAGCGACTATGACTCCTTTTCGTTCCAGGTTTATGCAGACTGTAATGCAGATGGCAAATGGAATAGAATCGACAGTTCTCCAACTATATTAGTTTCATGGGAAGCTGCTCCTATTCATCCTGAAAAAGATGCTCTTGATGAAACAGTTGAACAGTATGAGTCAGAAATAGACAAGATGGCAGCTGATTATATCAGTAGCCACCCATATCAGACCGAAGAATTATCAAATGCTCAGGCAAAAGAGCGTGGTGAGAAAATTGAAAAGCTTAGAGAGGAAGAGCTGATTAAGCTTGTTAATGCTCAGTTTAAGACTTTGCTTGATGAAGAACTTCAGCGTCTTGTAGATGAGAAAGTGGAGGTTCTTGCACAGGAACAGTTTAAGGAGCTTAGAGCTGAAAAGATAAGACAGCTTCTGGAAGAAGCCGGTAATGAAGCTGAAGAGGAAAACGAAGAAATTGAAGAAACTGAAGAAGAGATTACTGAAGAAATAGTAAGTCAAAAGCCTACACCAGAAGATTCTGCTACATTGGAAGAAACAGAACAGACAACTGAAAGTGAAATAGAAAAAGAAGCTTCCGAGGACAGTTCGGCGAACAGTAATGAAAGTACGCCAGCAGATAATGTCGCTTCTGATGAAGTGATAATCTTTGGAGAATGATATTACAATATCATTTTGAAGATGAATTATATAGTAGATAAGCACCGCTCGCAGGTTTGGTTACTATTCACACGCAGTCACGCCGCGCCAACCCGCCTGCAGAGACGTAAGCGATTCGCAAAGATGTATTTTCGCGCCTTTGTGAGTGCCGGGTTATTTCATGAGCCTCACAAATTCAGCCGGATATTCTTGTCTATGGCTCAACTGTCTGAACATCCGACGGCCCTTTTATCCGCGCAGTGTTATTGCCTGCTCGTCACTGACAAAGGCAGATTTTCTTAGATGTTTCCGCATTTTTTCTTTTATTGATGCATGCTCAGCTAAACTTGCAGGACGGATAAGAAATCTACTAAATGAAAATGACAGAGCTCGCAATAGCGAGCGTATTAAAAAGAGAAGAACTCAATCTTTCAAGTAAACTTGAAGAAGTTGAGTTCTTCTCTTTTTATAGATGCTACGCATCGTATGTCATTTTCATATTTTCAAAACTAAACGCTCCGTCCTGCTTCAGACAAAGCTTCGCATGCATCGTGAAAAAATGCCATGGAAACATTAGAAAATCGCGTTTGCCATCTCAGACTCGCATGCAACAACATCTGCTTGAAACCGGGCCGAGGATGTGAGTACTTTGAGCCATAGAATAGACGGCTGAATTTTTAAGGCCTTGAAATCCCGGCAGGAGTGGCAAGAAAATACATCTTGCGCGAGCGAAAGGCCTGCAGGCGGATTGTGACGCGGGGACCTACGTTGTGAATAATAACCAGGTTTGCGATGCGGTGCTTTATTTCGTATAATTAATTAGTAAAATCGCGAAAATGGGCATTGCTGTCAAGGCAAAGAAAAGGAGCTTTATGAATATAGCTATTATTCTTGCAGGTGGTAAGGGAGAGAGAGTTGGAGGGGATACCCCAAAACAGTTTATGGATCTGTCAGGCCAAATGATGATACTTCATAGTATTAAAGCGTTTTCAGAATCAGAATACGTAGGAAATATACAGATTGTGGCAGATGAAGCCTACAGAGAAAAAATAGAAGATGCTATTTTTGAAGATAGTGATTCTCCTATTGCAGAAAAATTTCTAAGCTTTTCTGATCCCGGGGAAAACAGACAGATGTCTATCTATAATGCTCTTAAGGATATCGGGGATATATTGGGCAGGGATTCTATAGACGGAGTGATAATTCATGACGCTGCAAGGCCATTTGTTACAGTGGATACTGTTAATGAATGTCTTTTGGCACTGGATGAACATGACGGCGCCATGCCTGTAATTCCCATGAACGATACTGTGTATTTCAGCAGAAGCGGTCAGAAAGTAGATGAACTTCTAAACAGGAATAATATTTATGCTGGTCAGGCACCGGAGGCTTTTTGGTACGATAAGTATCTTGCAGCAAATGAGGATCTTCTTCCGGATAAGATATTGCTTGTTAAGGGCTCAACAGAAGTTGCTATCATGGCCGGCATGGATGTGGCGATGATACCGGGAGATCAGAGAAATTTCAAGATTACTACTACTGAGGATATGGAGAGAGCCAGACAGATTATCAGAAACGAATGACGGGTGGATAAAATGAAAGCGCAGATACTGTACGGTATTGGTAATATTAAATATGCAGAGCTTGATAAGCCTGTTCCCAAAAAAGGAGAGGCTCTTGTTAAAGTTTCATATTGCGGGATCTGTGGCTCTGACATTCCGAGAATCTATAAATCGGGAGCCCATAACATGCCGATTATTCCGGGACACGAGTTTTCAGGACTTGTAGAAGAATGCAAGGACAATCCATCACTTGTTGGAAAAAGAGTTGGCGTATATCCGCTAATTCCCTGTAATAGCTGCGCGCAGTGCCAAAGCGGATACTATGAAATGTGCGAAGACTATAACTACCTTGGATCAAGATGCGATGGAGGATTTGCTGAATATGTTTCTGTCCCTGTATGGAATCTGATCCCGCTTCCGGATGAAGTGTCTGATATAGAAGCTGCGATGATAGAACCAATGGCTGTTGCAGTACATTCCATCAGACGGGCAGGTCTTTTGACAAATAAATACGAAGTAAACAAAAATTATGATAATGTGACAGTTCTTGTATGCGGCCTTGGGACTATAGGTCTTTTGACGGCCATGTTTCTGATCGACGCAGGATTTCCAATGACATATTGCATAGGCAACAAAGATATACAAAAGAAAAAACTATTTGAAATGGGATATGGCAAGGAACAGTTCTGCGACGTCAGATATGAGGACACAACAGGATTTGTAAAGAGTCTTCTTGGTGGCAAGGGAGTTGATTACTATTTTGAGTGCATTGGCAGATCTGAGAGCTATGAGCAGGCTATAAAGAGTACTGCTCCTCTTGGAACCGTTATGCTTGTTGGAAACCCCGCATCAGACATGGAGCTTGGAAGGGATGTTTACTGGAAGATTCTGAGAAACCAGATGACAATCCTTGGAACCTGGAATTCATCTTATGAAGGCCGAAATGGCAGGAAAAAGACCTATCATGATGACATACAATACGTATTGGATAGGCTTGTTAATTGGAAATCCGCTAATGACCTCGGCCCCGGATATTTTGAAGATAAAAGCAACGGAAATGAAGCTTTTGTACATTTTTCTCCTGAAATGCTTGTTACCCACTGCTACGGATTAGAAGATTTGCATAAGGGGCTGGATATAATGAAGAGAAAATCTGAGGATTATGTAAAAATTATGGTCAAGATGGTTTGACACTCACTTATTGTGCTAAAATAAATTTTTGTTTATTAAACAGTTAGTTTCATTCTGGAAAGGAATCGGAATAGTAATGAAAGTAGTAATTTTAGCAGGTGGTTTTGGAACAAGAATCAGTGAAGAGAGTCATCTTAGACCAAAGCCAATGATTGAGATCGGTGGAAAACCAATTCTCTGGCACATCATGAAAGAATATTCCCATTATGGGTTTAATGAATTTATAATCTGCGCAGGATATAAGCAGGAAGTTATCAAAGAGTATTTTGCCAATTATTATCTTCATAATTGTGATGTGACATTTGATTTTGCTGATAACGGCAAAGTAGAATTCCATTCACAGAAGGCAGAACCATGGAAGGTAACGGTAGTTGATACGGGCTATAGTACCATGACAGGTGGACGTATCAAGAGAATCAGAGAGCATGTAGGAAACGAAACTTTCTTTATGACTTATGGTGACGGCGTCTGTGATATTGATATGAACGATCTTCTCAAATTCCATCGTGAGCATGGCAAAATAGCTACAGTTACTGCTATTCTTGCCGGTCAGAGATTTGGAGTTTTTGATATAGACAGAAATGATAAATCAATTGTCAGAGATTTCAGGGAGAAGGCCAGCATCGACGGCGCTCGTATAAACGGTGGTTATATGGTACTTGAGCCGGGAGTCTTTGATTACATTGAGGGTGATGAGACTTTCTTTGAAAAAGAGCCTATGCACAACCTGGTAAAGGACGGACAAATGGCGGCATACGAGTACAATGGTTTTTGGAAATGTATGGATACAGCAAGAGAAAGAGATGAACTGTCAAGTGTTATTGAAACTGGCAGAGCACCTTGGATTAAGTGGTAAAGAAAATGAAAGTTTCAGATTATATAGTAGATTTTTTGAGGAAAAAAGGCGTCACAGACTGCTTTATGGTAGTTGGTGGTGGCGCTATGTTTTTGGATAATTCATTCGGTCATGCGGAAGGAATAAAATGCACTCATTTTCATCATGAACAGGGAGCGGCTATTGCAGCAGAGAGCTATTCAAGGCTCAACAATCAGGTTGCAGCTCTGTGTGTGACATCAGGACCTGGAGGAACAAATGCTATAACAGGTGTTCTGGGAGGTTGGCTTGACAGTCTTCCGATGTTTATTGTTAGTGGCCAGGTTCGCTATGATACCACTGTAAGATATTGGAAACAGACAGTGCAGAGCTCTTTGGAACAGGCTGAATATGATGACTTAAGATCTCTTGGAGATCAGGAATATGATATTACCAAAATGACCGGGCATATATGTAAATATGCAGTAATGATTGAAAAACCGGAAGACATCAGATATCACCTGGAAAAGGCATGGTTCCTGATGAAAAATGGCAGACAGGGTCCGGTTTGGCTTGATGTTCCAGTAAACTATCAGAATACGGATATTGAAGTAGAAACACTTAAGGGGTTTGAACCTGATAAGGAAGGCTATGGCAAAACTTTTCCGCCTGCATTTGGCCCTGATAAGGCCAGAGATATCCTTGAACAGATAAGACAGGCTAAGAGGCCTGTGATCTATGCCGGAGCAGGTGTCAGGTTATCAGGAGGCTTTGAGGCCTTTAGATCGATGGTCAGGAGGCTTGGAGTTCCGGTTTGTACATATTGGGATTCAATTGATCTTATGGAAGATGATGATCCTTTGTACTGCGGAAGAGGCGGGAACATGGGAGATCGTTCGGGCAACTTTGCAATTCAGAATTCAGATCTTTTGCTTGTTATAGGAAGCAGACTTTCTATCAGACAGGTGGGCTACAACTGGAGCAGCTGGGCAAGAGAAGCCAGAGTTATCATGGTTGATATTGATAGAGCTGAGATGACCAAGCACACCATACATGTAGATGAGAGAATATGGGCAGATGCAAGAGATTTCTGTGAAGTGATGGCTAGGGAAGCAGGAGACATGACGCCTGTAAGCCCTCGAGATGAATGGAGAGAGCAGTGCATCAGGTGGAAAGAGAAATATCCTGTTGTGTCCGATCAGCAGAAGAACACAGGAGATGATCCTGTTAATGTCTATGGATTTATGAGAAGCCTTTCGGAGAGACTACCAAAGGGAAGTCTTACTGCTGTAAGTAATGGTGCTTGCTGCGTAGCAGGACATCAGAGCTATGTTATAAAGGAAGGCAGCAGATTTTTTAACAATAACGGCGTTGCAAGTATGGGATATGGACTTCCTGCCGCAATTGGTATGTGTATAAGCTCCGGAAGACGTGATACCATCTGTCTTGAAGGAGATGGCAGTATCATGATGAACCTTCAGGAACTTCAGACTGTGATCACCAATAAGCTGCCAATAAAAATATTTGTAATTAATAATAATGGTTATCATTCTATCAGGCTTACTCAGAACAATATTTTTTCTGAGTATTCAAAAGTGGGTATCGGACCTGAAAGTGGGGACCTTGCATTTCCAAGCTTTGAGAAGATAGCAAGTGCTTTTGGGTATAAATATATTCCTATCAGAACAGGTAATGAACTTGCAGATAAGCTGGGGGAAGCTTTGAATACTGACGGGGCATTACTTTGCGAGGTATTTACTGATACTACACAGGTATGGGAGCCTAAGAGTTCTGCAAGGAGAAATCCTGACGGGACGCTTTCAAGCCCACCACTTGAAGATTTGGCACCATTTCTTCCTAGACAGGAACTTAAGGAAAATATGTATATTGCGCTTGAGTGCGAATAATTAATCAAAAAATTATTAAATTATGATTAGCTGTATGATTGACGTTCGGTAAAATAAAGACTGTGAAAGGAAGTATTATGGGCGGAAAAAAGGGGACGTTTATCGTTAAGATAGACAACTGCCAAAACGATACGTGGCAGGGGCGCGTCGTTTGGGCAGATGAAAACAAGACAGAGCATTTCAGAAGTGCTCTGGAATTATTCAAGCTAATAGATAATGCAATGATCAATAATGAAATGGGCAGTAAGAAAGACGCGGGGACTGCCTAATTATTAAAAAACGATAAATATTCGCTATTTTGTTGGATATCATTGCAACTTTATTGCATAATATTAAATGAAAATAAGTAAATAATTTTCGATTAAGTATTCAGAGGGGGCATTGTGATGCTTAAAGAGACAAAGAGATTACTGGCAGTTTTACTGGCGGTCGCTTTCGCAATCACTACCTTTGGTAGTGATTTTTCTTTTGCACGAGTTTTTGCTGCGGAAGATGAAGTAGTGCAGAAAACAGTTGCAGAAGATCAAATTGATACAGTGGAATGGGAAGCTGTACAAGGAGATGAACAGAATGAGGAATCACCTGCCGAGGGGGCTTTAGCAGATGGTTCTGATTCAAATGAAATAAAAGAAGAGGTAAGTTCAGAGGACGCTGCTTCTGCTCAGGCTGAGACTCCGGATCAGGAATCTGAGGCAAGTGGACAGGAAGTAGTCCCTGAAGCTAACCCTGACGTTAATAATGAGGGACAAATAGTTGAAGAGAGCATTTCTGAGAATACTTTGGAAGTTGCTGTTACAGAAAATTCTTCTGACAACGCTTCAACTATTGCTTCATCAGATAGTGCCAGCCTTTCAAGTTCAGAAGAGGCAGCAACATCTGCTTCTTCAGATGCAGCTTCAACAGAAGCTTCTAATAAAAAAATATCCAGTCCGGCACAGGGCTTTACAGGTGAATCTGTTGGGATCCATGTAGAGGTAGAGGCCCAAGAAGGCGTATTCCCTGCAGGAACAACAATGGTAGTCAATGCTATATCAGATCGTCTTGCCATTGATACAGCCAAGGAAGCTCTTGGCGAGACTGTTCAGCAGGCTAAGGGCGTGGATATTTCTTTCTATAACGCTGAGGGTCAGGAAATAGAACCATCAGATTCCAAGTATGTTCATGTATCAATTTCACTTAGCAGCGAACTTAGTGGAGAAACATTTAGTGTACTTCATAAGGATGACGCCGGAAATACAGAAAAGGTAGCAAATGCAAATGCTGACGGTGCATCTTTTAACGCGAATGCATTCTCTGTATATATTGTTGCAGGAGAAGGCGATTCTTCCCACGATACGGATGATAAAAGAGCAATTTGTACTTATACCTTCTATGTTGATACTACAGAGTTTAACACTCAGCTTGTAAAAGAGGGTGATACTCTTGCTCATCCGGGTATCCCTTCAGGACTTGGCTCTGATGAGGAATTCCTTGGATGGTTTACATCTGATGGCCAGGAAGTTAAGTTTGGAAAAGTCGAGCATGTTACAGCTAATAGCAAGGTTGATGCCTATGCCAAGATACAGACAACATATTATCTGACTTTTATTGGTGTTGACGGTGAAGTAGTTCATGTTAAAAAGAAAGTAGTTGTTACAGGCGAATCTACCATGGTAGATGTTAATGATATAACTACCAATCCCAAGAAGGATACACAGGCGTTTTACGGCTGGTCACTTAAAAAGGACAGCAAAGATATTATTACGGGTCAGGTAGATATATCCAAAGTTCATGAAGTTTATGCTGTAGCAACAGATGTACACTGGATTCATTTCGATGAAAATGATGGAGTGAAGGGCGGTGGAGCTTCTTACACCGGACCTATTCATGTAAAGACTGGAGAAACAGCTTCAGAACCTGCAGAGCCAACAAGGCATGGATACATTTTTGGAGGATGGTATACAAAGAAGGGGGCTGAGGCAGGAAAAGTAGACGAGTCATCTAAATTTGACTGGAGCAAAGTGTTTACTGACGATGACGAAGATATCACTCTTTATGCGAAGTGGAGTCCTAATAAATATGCTCAGTACACAATTGTTGTTTGGAAGCAGAATATAGAAGATGACAAAGCGATAACTGATAATAGTCAAAAGACTTATGATTATAGTGGAACATATACTGCGACAGCAAAGGTTGGAACAAAAGTTTCAAAAGCTCTTGCAGGTGATTATGCAAAAATTAAGGAAGAAGGATTCCATTATAGCTGGATAGAGGGCGTAAGGCTTGAAAATGGAACACCTGTCAAGGAAGAGAAGGTTAGAACAGAAGAAGACACTATCATAAATGTTTATTATGACCGAGATCTGATGAGTATTAAGTTTTATGTAGACAAACATGGTACTACATATAACGACCTTGTCTTTACCGGCCTTTATGAACAGAAATTATCCAAATATGGGTATGTATGGCCTGAGGATGCTGGACCATGGGTATTTGAACCAAAGCTTCTTGAGACAGAACTTAAATATTTGCATCTGGATTTTGTAGATTCATTTATCTTTACTACATATTGTAAGGGAACAGTGCTTAAAGTTTACCAGTACAAAAAAGGAGAGGTAAACACAGACTACTATTATTATTACCAGGAACTTGACGGAACTACCTATACACTTGACCATAAAATATCTCATTATGGTCATGAAGGTTATAGGTTCGAGTTCTTCTGTGATGATTACTATAATGGATTTAAACCGGAGTATTATATTCAGAATGGCGTAAAACATGATATGGTTTCCGGAGAGAAGATTACCGGAAATTATACAATAGATAATAGCGACGATATACATCTGTATTTCAAGAGATTGTCAAGCAAAATAGAATTCAAAGACAATTTCATGGGGAACACTTCAGTGGTAGCGGCTGATCCTGTATTTGATAGTATTCTCTATGAAATGCCACTTGATGGAAGTTACAACAACATAGATTATAAGGGACTTGCTCCTGATCTTAGTAAAGATCATGCATATGATAAGCCTGGATACAAATTTGTGGGCTGGTATGTGGATGAAAGCGGCCAGAAAGAGTATAAATGGAATGATAAGATGCCACTGGCCAATAAGATTCTCTATGCTAAATATGAGAAGGTTACATGCCATGTGATCCTTGATCCAAATGGAGGCCAGCTTATCAATCAGCAAAAGGCTGAATTTGATGTTCCTTACAGGGACACGCTTTCTAAGATCTCTCTTAATAAAAATATAGTAAGAGATGGCTATGAGTTTGTAGGTTGGTTCGAGGATACAGCAGGAAATAGCCCATATGGATATGGAGAGGTTCTCACTGATATCAAACTTACAGCTATGTGGAGAAGACCGGGTAATGTTAAGATTGTATATGTAGCCGGTGATCATGGAAGTGGAGAACCTGAAGATAAGTATATTTATGCTGTGGATTCATCGGCAGTTGTCGGGGCTCCTCCAAAGAACGTCGAGAAGGATTATGTATTTATAGGCTGGACAATTGATAACGATAAGAATAATATTTTGTATTATCCTAATAACTACTTTGGTATAAAAGAAGAGTATCTTGTAGATAAGGTTACAAGAGGAGCTGATACTGTTAAATATGTGGTCCTCAGAGCTAACTATAATACCAGAGAAGGAAGCGGTATCGATCCTGTTTATACAACGATCACATATCATTCCAATGATCCAAGAAACTTGTCCAAGGATGTAATTCTTGGACCAAACGGTGTAGATAAGCTTAAGGTTAATGAAGCTGTTAATTCACTTACTCTTAGTGAAGCGGGCTTCGAAAGACCTGGGTATGTATTCCTTGGTTGGAGTAAGGTACCGGGAGATAACAGAAACGCCAAGTTTGTTGATCCTGGACAGAAGATAGCGGCAGATAATGATGGAATACCTAATGACCTCTATGCTATATGGGTGACATCAGGTGATAATCCACCGCCACCAGATGAACCAGATCAGCCAGTTGTTATTCCTACACCACCAGATCCACCAACAACAGTAACAACAGTAACAACAGTTACTCCTGCACCAGCCGGACAGGTCCTTGGCGCAAGGAGAGAAACAGGAAATGGTCAGGCAGTTCTTGGAGCCAGAAGAGGAAGGACAGAAGATACGACCAATTTGGCACTTAGAGTGCTGGCAATAGTTGCAGCTGGGGCTGTGGCAGCAGGTCTTTTGATTACATCCAGGAAAAAGGATGATGAACAGAAGGAAGAGTAAGACTAATGAGTGAAGCCAAGCAAATGTTATTTGCCAGGAACTTAATAAGCATTTGTGTTGACGGTATCGAGAACGCAGATTATCAGGGCTGTTTGTGGCATCAGTATTCGGATGATCCGATACATTTTGAAAGTGCTACGGGCATGATAACGACTATGGATAATCTGATGGATGACTGGGATTTCCCACAGAAAGGACTGGATCAGAGGGAGTTTTCTCCCAAAGAACATCGTATTCACAGACGTAATGAAGTCAAGGATGATGAGCTTGTAATTGATAAAGTCCAGAAACGGCATGGAACCAGAAATATCCAGGGCAAAAGAGGAAAACTTGATACATTCATAGTGCATGTTGCTTATAGGCAGAATGCTACCTGGCAGGGGCAGGTTGTAGTAGCTTCAACGAATGAGAAAATATCTTTTTCCAGTGCTATGGAGCTTCTAAGGATTATGGATAAGAGCTTACCAATAGAATAAAAATATAGCAAAATGCGCACATTGCTGCGCATTTTTGCTTGAGAGGAAAAAGAATATGAAAGAAATAAAAAAAATCAACAAAAAAGTCAGCAGAGTATTGGGGGTGATCCTTGTCATTATCATGTTAATGGCAGTTGGATTTAAGTATTATGCCTCAAATTACTATAGGGCTGATATGAAAGCTATTTCTGAAATAGAACAGAGCGTCATTGAAAATGTGCAGACAATCAAAGGCGATGATCTGATTGTTTTTGCCCCTAAAAACAGTGAGCCAAAGGCTATCATAGTTTTTTATCCGGGAGGTAAGGTTCAGTACACAGCTTATAGCGGCCTTATGTATGAGCTTGCAGACAGGGGATATACGTGTCTTCTTCCCAGAATGCCGGAAAACCTCGCATTTCTGCGGGTTGGTACAGCAGATGATATCAAAAACAAATATCCGTTTGAGGTTCAGAAATACCAGGATCTTGACTGGTATCTGGCGGGCCATTCACTTGGAGGAGTTGCTGCAACCCAGTATCTGGCAGGGCAGGAGGATGGAATGTACAAGGGAATACTTCTTTGTGCATCATATACCACTTCTGATTTCAGTAACAAAGACATAAGATTGTTATCTATTTTTGCTTCCGAGGATGGGGTTATCAATACTCAAAGCTATGAAGAGAGTAAAACTAAATGGCCTTCAGATTCAGAAGAATATGTAATTCAGGGCGGAATTCACTCTTTTTTTGGAAACTACGGAATTCAGGACGGAGATGGAGTTCCAACTATCAGCAATACTGATCAGCTTATAGAAGCAGCTGATGCCATTGATGCCTTTATCAGCAGAGGATAACCTTATTTTGTTCAATGAGTGACAATTATTTTGTAGGGAAATGTGCTATCATGTAAGGGAATATGTTTACATGATGGCACTTTTTGGTATAGAGCACTTGGTGTGTGATCATTGAATTTGGTGAATAGTGCCATGAAGTTTGGTTGTAATAAGGAGTAGTTGATGAAATTTAATATTTTAGAGATCTTTA
Source organism: Butyrivibrio proteoclasticus B316 (assembly GCF_000145035.1). NCBI lineage: Bacteria > Bacillati > Bacillota > Clostridia > Lachnospirales > Lachnospiraceae > Butyrivibrio > Butyrivibrio proteoclasticus. The sequence goes on along the minus strand of NC_014387.1, from coordinate 3,063,884 downwards.
ACAGAAGCGTAACTATAGAATTGGAGACAGATTCTATTTATCAGCAGGATGAAAAATATACTATAGAGATTGACGGGAAAGTGGTTTATGCAGGTAAGCAGAACGTAGTGTCTATTCCTGATCTTTTACCTGATAAGGATTACAGTATTTCTGTTAAGATGGGCGACACTGTAGAGACCAGGAACTTTACTACAGGGCATGAATCCTATCTTCTTGACGTTACAGCTTTTGGTGCAAAGGGCGATGGAGTAACTATGGATACAGCAGCAATACAGGCTGCTATTTGTGCATGCCCAAAGGATGGAACTGTTTATCTTCCAAAGGGAGAGTATCTGGTAACACCACTGTTTCTTAAGAGCGATATGACTTTGTGGCTTGATAAGGGCGCTGTGATCCTTGGAGATACAGATAGAAACCACTATCCTGTTCTTCCGGGAATGACAAGAGCTACCGATGAAAAGAGTGAGTACAATCTTGGAACCTGGGAAGGCAATCCGCTTAATTGTTATGCATCACTAATTACAGCTATTGATGCACAGAATCTCGATATAATCGGACCTGGAACAATTGATGGCAATGCCGGAAACAGTGACTGGTGGGTGAATGCCAAGGTTAAGAGAGGAGCATGGAGACCTTTTGCGATGTATCTTGTAAGATGTCAGAAGGTCAGAGTTCAGAATGTACGCGTCCAGAATTCTCCGTGCTGGACAGTTCATCCGTACTACAGTGATGATCTTGCATTCCTGAATCTGTATATTCATAATCCATCTGATTCACCTAATACAGATGGCCTTGATCCTGAGAGCTGTAAAAATGTCCTTGTGGCAGGAACAACGATTTCTGTGGGCGATGACTGCATGGCAATCAAGAGCGGCAAGTTTTATATGAGTATGGAACATCATAAAGTTACTGAGAACATTATTATCCGTAACTGCAGGTTTGAAAGAGGCCACGGCAGTGTGACAGTTGGAAGTGAAGTTGCAGGCGGAGTTAAGAATGTAAGGGTTACTCAGTGTATTTTTGATGGAACAGACAGAGGACTCAGAATAAAGACAAGGCGCGGAAGAGGCGAAAGATCTGTTCTTGATGATATTCTTTTTGAAAATATTGATATGAATGGCGTTCATATGCCATTTACAGTTAACATGTTCTATTTCTGTGACCCGGATGGACATACTGATTATGTTCAGAATCAGGAGCCGGCGCCTGTTGACGAGATGACACCTGCGATTGGCTCTATTACCGGCAGAAATATTGAATGTAAGGGCGCAAGCGCCAGCATAGTATGTGCTGTTGGCCTTCCTGAGAGACCTATTGAGAAGCTTGTATTTGAGAACATTAACGCGAGCTTCCTTCCTGAAAACGAGCGTGTTCCTGAGAGACCTGTCATGATGGATAATTTCGATGAGATGAGTGGCAGAAGCATTTATGCCAAGAATGTCAAAGAACTTGTTGTTTCAAATGTCAATATAACAGGAAGCGTAGACAGTGAGCCTGAGCTTATAGGCGTTGAACATGCAACTTTTGAAAATGTTAAATACAATTAAAGATAATATGTGATTACGTGGAGATTTATATGACAACCTTGAAAAAATCAGTATATGTAAAAGCTAATCTGATTGTCCTATTAGTTGCCTTATGCGTAGCTATTTTGCAGGGAAACTACGCGACTTCTATTGCAAGTGGAGCAAATGGTCAGATTCAGCTGGCGCTTCTGTTTCTTATTGGATTTGTAAGCCTGTTTTTGATAGCTGAGCAGAAACTTAAGGGAGAGCTTGATGCGCAAAAGGGAATACTCTGGACAGTTTGGCTTGGAATGCTGTTTAGAGCAGGCTATGTTTTGTTTTATGACATTTATACTCTTCAGAATGATGAAGGAACATATACAGGTTTTGGAACGGATGCTATCAATAACGGTCATATAGGTTACATTGAATATATTTATAAATTCTTCCATTTGCCGGATATGGATCCATATGAGCATTTTGGATACTATCATCCACCGCTTCACCACACGATTGAAGCGGTTTGGATGACAATACAGAGGCTCATTGGAGTTCCTGAGAAACTGGCATTTGAAAATCTTCAGGTTCCGACACTTATCTACTCCGGTCTTTGTATTGTTGTTATGCTGCACATTCTTGAAAAGAGCGGGATAAAAGAGGAACTTCTTAGTCTTGGTATGTGTCTTTTTGCTTTCCATCCAAAGCTGATTGTCCTAGGCGGTTCTATCAATAATGATATTTTAGCTCTTCTTCTTTTGCTGGTTACAATATGGAGAACATTGGAATGGGTTGAGGACAGGACATATCTTAATATCATTTTGATCGCGCTTTCTCTTGGCTTTGGAATGATCAGCAAACTAAATACTGCAATCTGCGCATTCTCTATTGCGCTTGTTTTCTTTATTTACTTTGTTCAGGTGATAAAAGAAGGCAACAGGGTTGCAATTGGAAGAACATTACTTGAGTACGTAGTGTTCGGTGTGATATGTATTCCAATTGGATTATCATATATTGTCAGGAATCTTATCCTGTTTGGAGAAAAGCCCGGAATTCCTTCACCGGCTCTTATTCCAAATGAGTCTGTAATGTATACAGGACCGTATTCTGTGTGGTCAATAATTGGAATACCAGGCCTTGCAGACTGGCATGCTGAATTTCCTTTCCATGTAATAAGTGCCGCATCTATCCATAATACCTGGGTTATTTTGTTCCAGACAGGGCTATTCTCAGAGAGTTATCCGGCAGATATTGGAAGAGGATTATTGGCTGTGTGTCAGATAGCGTATGTGGCTTCTATAATAGCAGGGGTTCTTTTGACAATAGCATTTATTGCATACTATACAGGCCGGTTGATTGGAGAGATCAAGGGAAAGGACGATTGTCTCAGAACAACATTCCTTCTGTTTACTTATGTATTTATGCTGATCAGTTTCTGTCTGTATGTGTTTAAGTATCCATATACTTGTAGCAGTGACTTTAGATATATGACTGCGTCACTGGTATTTACATCACTTGGACTTGTTTCGGTTTGTGACAACAAAAAGAATTTGTTTATGAGAGTTATTTCTCTTGTGGCAGTTTTTAGTGTAGTTCTTGCCTTGGCAGGATCTGTTATTTACTTCATGTTTTACAATCTGTCTGCCTGATCAGGATGGAAAAGCTTATTAGCTTATTTGTGTGTAATAAAACTCGAGATATAGGATAGTTATCTGGGAGATTAGACTGATGAAGGTTTGGAAAAAGATATTTAGAGGAATATCACTGTGGCTGATCCTGGCATTTGTATTTCTGACTGCAGGCTGCACCAAAACTGGAGAGTTTACAGAGGAGGCCTATACAGCGAATGAAGCTTTTAGCATCAGCAATGAAATAGGCGATTCCGGTGATGACAGCGCGGAAACTGATTTAGGTCAGAAGAGCCTTGGAATTGATGAAAACGGGACATACACCAGCAAGGATGATGTGGCAGATTATATTATCACATTTGGAAAGCTTCCGGCTAACTTTATTACCAAAAAGGAAGCGCAGAAGCTTGGCTGGCCCGGAGGAAGCCTTGAAGAGTATGCACCGGGTATGTGTATAGGCGGAGATTACTTTGGCAACTATGAAGGTCTTTTACCAGCCCAAAAGGGTAGGAAGTATTACGAATGCGATATTGATACGCTTGGTAAGAGTAAGCGCGGAGCCAAGAGAATAATATATTCCAATGACGGACTTATTTATTACACTGACGATCACTACGAATCATTTGAACTATTATATGGAGAGCCATGATGGAACAGGTTTTTTATATTGATCTATTTGAAGTATACAGTAAGGAAGACCTGCAGGACTTACTTGTGAGAGAACTTCCGCTTCCTGATTACTATGGTAAAAACCTTGATGCATTTAATGATGTGCTGAGAGAATTGGGAAGTGAGTGGAATGTTATCTTCTATAATTCTAAATTTGCCAGATACAGACTGGGCAAATATTTTGATGCTCTTGAAAGGCTTTGTGATGAAGCCTGCGAGGATATGCAGGGACTTAAGATAAGATTCTATCCATAAGTACAATAGGTACTTAAGCTGCTGATTCCTCGTATTTGTTTGGATCATAATAATCACAGGAGGAAAAATATGAGATATCCTGAGTTTTTGAAACCGGGTGGAACTATTGGATTTGTTGCACCATCTTTTGGATGTACCTTTGAGCCCTACATAAGCAGATTTGAAAACGCGAGAAAGACATTTTCGGAAATGGGCTATGGACTGGATATTGGCCCAAACTGTGATAAGGCTGAGGGAATCGGTATCAGTAATTCTCCCGATAAGTGCGGCGCTGAACTTAATGAGTATTATAAGAGTGACAAGAATGATGTACTGATGTCTGTAGGCGGTGGAGAGCTTATGGACGAGGTTGTGCCTTATATAGATTTTAAGGCAGTTGCAGCAGCCAAGCCTAAATGGTACATGGGATACTCTGATAATACTAATTTTATTTTTCCATCTGTGACACTCTCCGATACAGCTGCCATCTATGCTCCCTGCGCCGGAGACTTTGGAATGATAAAGTGGCATCCTGCTGTTGCAGATGCTTTTGATCTTATTACCGGTAAAAAACTTTCCTTTGAAAGCTATGATAAATGGGAGATGGAACTTCCTGAGAATCCCGATGATCTCTGCAGTTATTATGTGACTGAACCTAACAGGATGAAGGCTTACATTGGGAAGGACAATTCGGAGGATGAAGAAATAAGCTTTTCAGGCAGACTAATTGGTGGCTGCCTTGATTGCCTTGTAAACCTTTCTGGAACACCCTACGAAGATGCCAAGGGCTTTTCGGAGAGATATGCAGATGATGGAATTATATGGTTCCTTGAAGCTTGTGATCTTAACGTATACAGCATAAGACGTTCAATATGGAACCTGAGGGAGTCCGGCTGGTTTTCACACGTTAAGGGTTTTCTCATTGGAAGACCGGGAGCGGCCTTTGGACAGGAAATGTTCGGACTTGACCAGTACAACGCCGTAACAGACATGTTAGGTCAATATGGAGTACCAATCCTGATGGATCTAGATATCGGCCATCACCCTCCAATGATCCCAATGCTCTGCGGTGCCCTCGCTTCAGTATCCTTCAAGGACAACAAATTCACCATCGCCTACACCTTGAAGTAATGCGCCATCTGCAGACCAGATAAGCGCCCCGCGGGAATATATGCGTCGTTCAAGAAAGGATTTTTTCGTCCTTGTGAAAATTCGGAAGATTTCATGAGCTTTTTATAAGCGCCTATGAGAATTCTGCTTCGTTTCAACATGTGTGAGCACCCTGGAAGCTTTTTCCTCGCACCACTTTCCCCTGCTCGTCACTGACAAATGCAGATTTTCTCAGATGTTTCCGTATTTTTTCTTTTATTGATGCATGCTCAGCTAAACTTGCAGGACGGACAAGAAATCTACTAAATGAAAATGACAAAGCTCGCAAAAGCGAGCGTATTAAAAAGAGAAGAACTCAATCTTTCAAGTAAACTTGAAGAAGTTGAGTTCTTCTCTTTTTATAGATGCTACGCATCGTATGTCATTTTCATACTACAAAACAAAACGCTCCGTCCTGCTTCAGACAAAGCTTCGCATGCATCGTGAAAAAATGCTATGGAAACATTAGAAAATCGCATTTGCCATCTCAGACTCGCATGGGAAAGCCGGCTGCATCAGAAGCGCTTCATGGGTGCGAGTTTTGAAACGAAGAATTCTTATGGCGCTTATAAAAGGCCATGTAATCCCGGATTTGAGTGGCGAAAAAACCTTCTTGAACAAGCAAGAGGTCTCCGCGGGGGGAGTTACTGAGCAGGGCAGATGGCGATTGATTTATTGTCTGCGGAGGATCTCTGTGTAGGCGAGGATAAGGGGTGCAACACCCTTGGCTTCGTTCTCTACGACGGGCTCTGAGAAGTAGTACTCGAGAGAACCGTCACGGTGCTGAGCACCGCCAAGACCTGCTACGAGGCAGATACCACCAAGCTTTGGTGAGCCGTCTTCGTTACGGGATAAGTATTTTTCTGTGATTCCATCGAAGGCTTTCATGGCTACTTCTTCGAAACGCTTAGGAAGATATCCAAGGCGCACACCCTTCAACAGACCATAAGCGATAAGTGCAGTGCCGGAAGTCTCAAGGTAGTTGCGGGAATCATCTTTTTTATCAACAACCTGATAGAACATACCACTTTCATCCTGGAAAGGAATAAGTGAGTTTGCCAGGTTTTCAAGCATTGTCTGGAGGTATCTGTATTCATAGTACATAGATTCATCCATTGCTTCAGCTGTGTCTACTAAAGCTACTGTAAACCAGCCAAGAGCACGGAGCCAGAAATTGGGGCTGCAGCCGGTTTCCTTGTCAGCCCAGTACATTTCACGGCTCTCGTCATAGCCGTGGTAGTACAGACCGGTCTTTTCATCCTTCATAAGAGCTTCAACATTTTTGAACTGCTTGAAGGAATCAAGGCAGCCCTGCATTTTGTTGTAACGTCTCTCATATTCCATGTAGAATGGCTGTGCCATGTACATGCCATCAAGCCATACCTGATATGGATAAATGTTCTTGTGCCAGAAATTGCCTGCATTTGTACGAGGCATTGTATCGAGCTGGGCTCTTACTGTATCCATGGCTTTTCTGTATTTCTCTTTGCCTGTAAGATCATATAATTTGAACAGGTTCTTGGATGGATTAATATTATCAAGATTGTATTCTTCTGTACTGTAGGTCTTGATAGAACCATCGTCCTGAACAAACCATCCAACAAATTTATCAGCAAAATCAAGGTATTTCTGATCTTCTGTCATCTCATAGAGAGAAAGAACAGCAGTGATCATGCAGCCATCAATGTAATTCCACTTGTTAGGTTTGCCGCTAAGGACGTTCTCGATGTTCCAGTAGGGGTGCTCAGCATCAGATTTCTCAAGCAGGAAATCCACATATTCGCTCAGCATCTTGAAGGTTTCTTCTCTTGTCATAATAACTCCATTCGTGATAGTTGTTTTATACTTTGGGTTGTATATTTACAAAAAAATGCTCAAATGTAAGTGCTTACATTTTAGCATATATAGCATTTTTATCCAATATGTATTTTTTTGAGCATTGAATAGCTAATAAAGCTAGGAAATACGGGCACTGTCTGATAGAATCAAATCTTGTAACGTGGTGTTTTAAAGTTTTGTTAGGGAGATTAATAAATGTCATTTGAAGTAAAACATTTACAAAAGAAATTCGGAGAAAAACAGGCGGTTGAAGACCTTTCATTTGAACTAAGGCAGCCGGGTGTATATGCCCTCCTTGGTACAAATGGAGCAGGCAAGTCAACTTCAATCCGTATGATGCTGGGAATTCTTGCCAAGGATCACGGAGAGGTTCTGTTAAACGGAGAGAATTTTGATACCCGCAAGGTTAATGTGGGATATCTTGCAGAGGAGAGAGGTCTTTATCCTAAATATCCTATTATGGATCAGCTCATGTATTTTGCTGCTCTTAAGGGACTCTCTGCAGATGTAGCAATGGACAGGATCAAGTACTGGGGAGACAGACTTAAGGTAACAGAATATCTTTTCCCTGAGAGAAAACTTGGTAAAAAGTTTAAGCCAACTCTCGCTGAGCAGATGTCTAAAGGTAACCAGCAGAAGATCCAGCTGATGGCTGCTCTTATATCTGATCCGGAATTCCTTATCCTTGATGAGCCTCTTTCAGGTCTGGACCCTGTCAATACAGATCTTTTCAAGAGTGTTATCCATGAAGAAATTGATAAAAAGAAATATATCATTATGTCTTCTCACCAGATGCCGGTAATTGAGGAATTCTGTGAGGATATCACAATACTCACAAGAGGAAAAGCAGTAGTTTCCGGCAATCTCAATGAGATCAAGAAGTCATACGGCAGAGTAAACCTCTTTGTTAAGTGCGATGAAGATATATCTGATGATATCAGAACTCTTGGAATCAAGGTTATCAACGATACTCCTGCCGGAGTTCAGCTCAAGGTAAAAAATGAGTCTGAAGCCAGAAATCTGTTGAAGCAGTTATGTGATGAAAACAAAAACGTCGTAAGATTTGAATTACGCGAGCCTTCCCTTCACGAGATATTTGTTGAAAGTGTTGGTGCAGGTCAGGATGCAGATACTGAAGATACAGAAAGTGATAAGGCGGAGGGCACCATAAGTGAATAAAAGTGAATTCAGAGGCTTTAAGCAGGTCTTTATGTTTGAATTTATTACAGGCATTCAAAAGACAGGCTTTAAGGTCTTCGTTGCAATACTATGTGCAATGGCATTTTTTACAATGCCAATAATTCTGATAATAGGAAAAATAAAAGGCGATGATAATGCCGATAATGAAGCAATAAGATCAGCCATAGAAACTGTATATGTCTATGATGAGACAGGTTTATCCGTGAATTATGATCTTTTTGGCGATAAAGAGAAATATAAAGATGTTACTTTTGTTACAGATAGTGAGATTTCTTATTCAGATGCTGTCGACAAGCTTAAAAACGAAAACGATCACTATAACCTTGTTGTAAAGTCAGAATATGACAGTGAGGATGGGTTTGATATCACGATTGTTCACTCATCTAAATCAGGGATAAGTGATAAGGAGCTTGAATATTTCGAGGAAGATTATCAGGAATTCTACAGACAGGAGGTGCTCAAGAACCTGAATGTCAGTAAAGAGGAGTATGAGTATCTTTCTGAGGAAGTAAGCATTACTGTCATGAAGGCCAATGAGGATGGCTCTTTTTCTGAAGGCGGAAGCAGGATCAGTTATGATGATTATTTCATATTGATCGCAGGCCTTATGATTGTTTTCATGTTTATAAACATGTCAGTTGGTAATGTTGCAACTTCCATAGCAACTGAGAAATCATCAAGAGTTATTGAATATCTTTTGACAGGAACAAGGCCGCTTTCATTACTCTCCGGTAAAATTGCAGCAAGGCTTTTAGAGAGCGTGATAATGGCATTTGCAGCCTATTCAAGTTACTTTTTGTCACAGTTTGTTTGTATTTTCCTGATAGCGGGCGAGAAAGCTTCTGAGAGCGTATCAGATAATGTGGTTGTGATCTCATCAATGTGGGAGTCAATCACGTTTTCAAAGCTTGTTATTGTTGTATTATATTTTGTGGCAGGGATAGCTCTTTATACGATCATCGGAGCTTTGACAGGAGCAAGTGTTTCCAAACTTGAGGAGCTTCAGGAGGCTTTAAAGTTCTATAGCTTTATCATGGTAATCTGCCTTTATGCAGATATGTTCCTGATAATAATGATGCTTAATGCAAGTGGCTTGGAAGCTTTTAAGAATTTCTGTACCATTTTCCCTCTGACCGGAGCTTTTCTGACTCCGGCGCTTATTCTTACCGGAAAAGTGGGAATGACTACAGGAATAATAGCTCTTGTAGTTCTTATAATCACAGCAGTTGTAGCCTTTGTACTGGCGGGGGCAGTTTATGAATCTATGCTTCTGTTCCAGGGAAAACGTATTAAGGCTAAAGACATAATAGCACTTATGAAAAAGCAGGTGATCGCATGAAAAACTGGCTTAAGATATGTAAATTTACTTTAAAGCAGGCAATCAGAGGAGCTAAATTTATTCCTTCTACAATCATTGTCGGATTAGTTATCTTTGTTGCTGTAATTGTTTCTAATTTTCTTCTTTCCGGGGCGATTGATAATGACTCTCCCATGGAAGAACTTGAAAAAGTATATATTGTTAATGAAACTAAACTGGATATTGATACAGATAGCTTTGTAAGCAATCATCAGAGCAAGTATCCCAATCTTGATATTACTGTGACTAGTGATAAGAGTGCAGAAGAAATTGCGTCAGATTCAGATGCTACTCTTGTTATGAAAATTGCGGAAGATGAGGATGGCACAAGGCTCGTAGTCTATATTCCAAAAGAGAGTTCTTTGGGAAATGGAGATGCCGATGATTTTGCAGAAGCCTTCTCTAAATCTATCAGTGATGCCAAGATAAGCAGTATCGGAATATCTGAGGATGAGTTTGATATGGCTGTAAGTGATCTTAATATCACAGAGCTTGAGGCTGAGAACTCAGAAGATGAGCAGGATTTATCTCTTTTTGCTTATATGGCTCCGCTTGCTGTAATGATGATCCTGTATTTCCTTGTAATATTCTATGGTCAGAGTATAGGCCAGGTTGTGAGCATTGAGAAAACATCTAAGCTCATGGAATATATCCTCACACTGACAGGACCTTCGGGGATCATATTCGGTAAGGTCACAGCCGCCTTTTTGGAGGCACTGATACAGTTATGCGTGTGGATTATTTGTGGCGCATGTGGTCTGGTGATAAGTGACATTGCCATAAAAGGAATTATTGGAGAAAACGATAAGAATATCATAGCTCTTTTCATGGAAGCTATGCCTGAAGGAGGCGTATCAGGAAACTTCATTGTGCTTGTTATCCTCGCAGTCATTGCACTTTTGGTGGCATTTCTTTTCTACTGCTTTGTTTCTGCCATGTTCGCTTCTTTTGCGGCAACAGCAGAAGAACTGTCTCAGACAAATTCAATGTCACTTATGACAATGCTTGCAGGATTTCTGGTATCAATGTATGTACCCCTTTTCACTGATAATTCCAAGGTGGGAATGACAATTATCAGGATCATTCCTTTTACAGCGGCTTTCTGCCTGCCGGGTGATGTTATCAGCGCAAGGATAGGAATTGTTGAATATGTATTGTATCTTGCACTTTTGATATTCTTTACAGTAATGCTGGCAATTCTCATAGGAAGAGTGTACAAGAACAGGCTCTTTAAAAAAGGAACCAAGGGTATTTTTGCAGAGATAGTTTCAGCAATTACAGGTAAAGAATCACCTGCAGAGGACCAGACAAATAGACAGGAGGGCACATCGGTAAAAGAGAAGGCGCTGTCTGTCAATGATTTTGCTAACTATGACAAGGCTAAAAAGGCATATACTGTTATTGGATTTGGCCTGCTGATATTTATACTTGCAGCAAATTCACTTGGGGGAAGTATAGGAAATGTTATTGCCAATATTGTTGCGGCAAATGGTCACAAGGACATTTTAGATATTTATGAGAGTATAACTTTCCTGACTATAACCAATATTGTTGGATCATACCTGATTGCATTTCCTTTGTTCGTGCTTGTATCAAGATTTGCCAATGATTCTGTTTCCAAAATTAAAGGGAATATAACAAAGGGGCAGTATTTAAGAGCTTTATGTATTATATTTCCTGTAGATATAGGCCTTGGATATCTTAGCAATATGCTTGCATCTGTCATTTCAGGGGGACAAGCAAATAACGATTTGATCGAGGGCCTTTTAACAGGCGAGAGTATTTTGACCATCATCATGGTTGCTGTCCTTGCACCAATATTTGAAGAACTGATTTTTAGAAAGATCATCATCGACAGGACACGTAAATATGGTGAGGTGGTGGCTATAGTTTATTCAGCACTTGCCTTTGGAATATTCCACTGCAATCTTTACCAGATATTCTATGCTTTTGCTCTGGGACTGATATTTGGCTATGTATATATCAAGACAGGTAATGTAGTTCTTACTATTATAATGCATATGGCTATAAACGGGACATCGTCAATATTTTATCCGTTGGCACCGGAAGCCTACAAAGTTTTCTGTATTGTAATGTGTGTTCTTGGAGTTATGTCGATCATTTATACTTTGATCAAGAGAGATGTCAGAATTGAGCACGCTGAGAATGAGGTTTCGTCAAAAGAGCTGACTAAGGTAGCCCTGCTTAATTCAGGCTCAATTTTATTTGCCATTGTATGCGCTTTAATAGCTGCATATGTGCTTTATCAATCAACACTTGGTTGACACTTGCGTTTTAATGGATTTTATTGACTTAAAAGGGTGTAAATATTAATATAGGTGAGTACAGATTGAGAGGTATATTATGGCAAAGAAAACAAGTTCAAAAGTTAATAATACATATAAAGATATTACAGCCAGAATGCTGAATTTCATTGATGAGAGCCCAACATGTTTTCAGGTGATCGACAACCTCAAAAAGAGACTTGTTGCAGAAGGCTATGAAGAGCTTGATGAAGCTAAAGAGTGGAAAATAGCTCCTGCAGGTAAAGGCAAGGGTGGCAAGTATTTTGTTACCAGAAACGATTCCTCAATCATCTCTTTCAGGGTACCTAAAAAGGATTTCAAAGGCTTTTACATGATTGCCAGCCACAGTGATTCACCTTCTTTTAAGATCAAAGAGAATCCTGAGATGGAGGTTCCTGGGGCATACATTAAGCTTAATGTTGAGAAATACGGCGGAATGCTCTGTGCTGAATGGTTTGACAGACCTCTATCCGTAGCCGGAAGACTGATTGTTAAGGGCAAAAACGGCAAGGCTGAAACAAAGCTAGTAAATGTGGATAAGGATCTTTTGATGCTTCCTGCTCTTGCTATTCATATGAACAGAGAAGCTAATGACGGATACAAGTATAACGCCCAGAAGGATATGCTTCCTATTTTCGGTGACGACAGTGCCAAGGATAAGTTCTTTGATGTAGTTGCCAAGGCAGCAGGCGTTAAAAAAGACGATATCTATAGTCACGATCTCTTTTTATATAACAGGGTTAAACCTACAGTATGGGGAGCTTCTGATGAATATATAGCAAGCTCACGACTTGATGATCAGGAGTGTGTATACACTACCTTCGAAGGCTTCCTTAATGCTGCTGATTCTGAAAACGTTGCAGTTCACTGCGTGTTTGATAATGAAGAGGTTGGAAGCGGAACCAAGCAGGGTGCGGCTTCTACATTTTTAAAGGATACGCTCACAAGGATCAATGAATGTCTTGGAAGGACCAATGAGCAGTATTACACTGCTGTTGCCCAGAGCTTTATGATTTCAGCTGATAATGCACATGCTATTCATCCTAATAACCTTGATAAGGCAGACCCTGTCAACAGACCGGTTATGAATAAGGGAATAGTTATCAAGTACAATGCTAATCAGAGATATACTACAGATGCTGTTTCAGCCGCTACTTTTAAGATTATGTGTGAAAAAGCAGGTGTTCCTTACCAGAGCTTTACAAATCGTTCGGATATGCCTGGAGGATCTACACTCGGTAATATTTCAACAACTCAGGTAGCTGTCAATACTGTAGATATTGGCCTTGCACAGCTTGCCATGCACTCTCCATATGAGACAGCAGGAAGTAAGGACCCTGAGTATCTTGCAGCTGTATCGCAGGTTTTTTACGAGAGCTGATATATAAAATAATGTTCATTTCAGAGTTTCTATTCGTCGGGGCGAAGGCTGAAATGTACAATCAAGGAGGATTTTAATGGGTATATTTGATTTGTTCGGAGGGAAAAAAGCTTCTGAGAGCGCCAAGGAACAGGAACAGCTCAGCGCAGCAGCTCAGAAGGAAAAAGAGATGCAGGCAGCAATGGATGCGCATGCAGATCTTGAATGGCCGGGATTTCCCAAGCTCAATCCGGTAAACGCACCGGAGCTTGAGGCGCCACAGATGCCTGAAACAGTATCTGAGGAGAGAAAAAATGAGATTGGTGAGATGATCTATGATGCGGATTTATCACCGGATTCTCTGAGATTTTTATCAGGACAGGAACTTCTATTTCTGTTGACAGCACTTGAGGTATTCCACAAAAAGGCTCCACTTCCGGGATTTGAGAATAATCACAGGAAGGTTTACAATGAGCTTCTTTCAAGGGTAAGAGATGCAGAAATACTCTATGTTTTGTATGATGCTACTACCGGATATCCTTTTATTGATCACGGTTTTGGAAATGTCTATTTTGAAAAAGAGCTTGCCCAAAAGGCAGCAGAGATTTTTGCCAGGCAGTTCAGAAGGCTTATGGTAAGAGAGATCAAAGTAGAGAATCCGGATGATACATCTGCTGTTAAGAGAGGCTTCTTTGATTATCTTTATTACATCGGTATTGAAAATATTATTGTGGATAACGGTGCATACAGGGCTAGATTTAAGAGAAATGAGATTGTAGCTGCTCCGGGCGAGTGGAATAGCGAGGACCTTGGTAAGAATCCTGTTAATCCGGCACTTAATTTTGCAATGCTTGATTTTATGGAAGAACTCAGGTGGCCGGTTAAATATGAGAAGAGAGATGATGTTGTAAGAGCCAAAGAGATGAGAATGCTTGCTCTTATAAGATCAAGTAACTTTATCATCCCTATGCAGCATGAAGGCCCTGTAGAGGTTCTTGAAGACGGAAGAATGCAGTTTAATAAAGATACCAAGTTTAAATTTCTTGTTCTCAACACCAAGGATGATAAGCATTTCCTTCCGGTGTTTACAGATGCTATAGAATTTGGCAAGAAGCTTAGAGGATCTGAGTGGAATGCCGCTGTATTCAAATATCAGGATATTCTGAAATTCATGGGTGATAAGGACGGAATCACCATCAATCCTGAAGGACAGAGTGTTGTTCTTCCCAAGGACAGGATGATGATGCTGGAGGTTGCCGGACAGCAGGCTGACAAGATGAAGGCACAGGCAGGAGCTGTTAACAGAACTACAGGAAGCAGTGCCTCAGATTCACAGGAAGTTGCTGTGCAGAAGGCACTTAATCAGGCAATGGCCCGCATGAACGAGAACAAAGAAAGCTAAACTATAATTAGCTTGTTTATAAACGGATATTAGTCTAAAATATATAATGTAGACTAATATCCGTTTTCATTTTGTTGAGAAGCTATTTTTCTCTCGAGGGAAATTTAATGCTGGATAGATTACTAGGCAATTATATGCTTGAGAAAGGTCTTTTGACCAAGCAGCAGCTCGTACAGGCTTATAAGGTCCAGGAAAACAACAGGGCTAAGCTTGGTGTTATAGCTGTTTCCGAAAAGCTTATGACCATAGCTCAGGCAGAACAGGTAAATGCGCTTCAGGCTTCTATGGATATGAAGTTTGGAGATATTGCTATTGAGAAGGGATATCTAACTCAGAATCAGCTTGGAAGGCTTTTGGAGCTTCAGGGAAATGATTATCTTGCATTCGTTCAGGCACTTGTAGATGAGAATTTTCTTACCATGGAACAGGTGGGGGATACAGAACTCCAGTATCAGAGAGACTTTGGATATACAGGGACTGACCTTGTAGAGCTTAAATCCAATGATATTGACAGAATCGTACCTATTTTCCTGGGAGAGGAGTTCTCTAAGTATGGGGATATTGTTTCTATGGCAGTTAAGACCATGTACAGACTGATAGATAACCATGTGTATATAGGTAATGCTTATAAGTCAGAATCCTTTAGAAGTGAAGTTATAGGTTATCAGAAGTTTCACGGTGATGAGAAGGCCTTTGTGGCTATATGCGGTAAGTACCAGGATGTCGAAAAGCTGGCGGTTTCATATACTAAAGAAGAGTTTATTGAAACTGAAGAGGATGCTCTTGATGCAACCTGTGAATTTATCAACTGTATCAATGGCCTTTATGCTACAGAGAGAAGTAAAGATGGCAAAGTAGTTGAACTTGAGCCGCCGGAGTTTTCTGTTACATACACAGAGGCAAAGGGAGGACTGATTGTTGCTGTGCCTGTTCATTTAGGTGGTGGAGAGATTCTTTTATTGAGCGCACTTGAAGATAATATCAGTATAGGGTAAATCTGATTAGTGTTTTATATCTCAGGCCGGAGGGAAAACATGAAGAAGGTACTTATAGTAGATGATTCCAGAACATCTCGCAGAGTGTTAAAAGATATATTGGATAGAGCAGGGTACGAAGTAGTAGGCGAAGCAATCAATGGTCAGGAAGGGTATGATCAGTATATTAAGCTTCAGCCTGATATTGTTACAATGGATATAACAATGCCTGTAATTGACGGGATAGAATCCCTTAAACTTATAAGAAAATATGATCCTGATGCCAAGGTCATAATGATAACTGCGGCGGGGCAAAAAGAAAAAATGGTAGAAGCAGTTAAATTTGGTGCAGTGGAGTTTATAACAAAGCCATTTATGGAAGAAAGTGTAGTTTCTGCACTTCAGCATTGCTTATAAGGGAAATATTTGCGACAATAGAAGCCGGGGAGTGACGCTCCCCGGCTTTTGATGTTTGATTAAACAAGAAGTTGCTCCGCTTTAGGTTATAGAGAGGTCAGATATATGAACAGAAAAGTGCTGATAACAGGCGCATCAAGAGGAATTGGGAAAGCTATAGCAGGCGCCTTTGCAAGAGAAGGCGATGACTTGTTTTTGTTATGCAGGAATAATATAGAAGATTTAGAGGCTTTTGCCGGTGTCCTTGAAAAAGATAACGGGATAAAGGTTAAGACTTTTAAATGCGATGTTGGTGATTATGATTCACTTCGAGAGGTATTTTCACAGATTGATGATATTGATATTGTAATAAATAATGCCGGAGTTGCGTGGATTGGACTCCTTACGGATATGGATGTATCTGATTGGAAGAATATAATGTCCACTAATCTTGACTCGCTTTTTTACATATGTAAGCTTGCTGTTCCCCGTATGGTACAGAAACAGAGCGGAAGAATCATAAACATTTCTTCTGTGTGGGGAAACGTAGGAGCATCCTGTGAGGTTGCCTATTCTGCTTCCAAGGGAGGCGTTAATTCTTTTACCAGAGCTCTTGCCAAAGAACTTGCGCCCAGTAATATCAGTGTTAATGCAATAGCCTGTGGAGTGATCGATACAGATATGAACAGGCAGCATTTAAGTGAAGAGGATTTGGAAGAACTAAGAGAAGATATTCCTATGGACAGACTCGGAAGTACAGATGAAGTAGCTGAGCTGGTCCTAAAGGTCGCACATGCTCCGGTTTATATGACGGGACAGGTGATAACCATTGATGGTGGCTGGATTTAACATAATTAATTATCTTTTTATAATTTAGGTATTTACAAAACAACGGAAAGTGCTATCATAAAATTAAATTGTATGCAATCTAAATTGTTATTATATTAAATGCGTTTCTAAAGGAGGACAATATGTACGATCTTGTTATTATAGGTTCAGGCCCTGCAGGCCTTTCAGCAGCTGTTTACGCTAAGAGAGCAGGACTTAATATGATCATTATCGAAAAGAATCCGGTAAGTGGCGGACAGATCATCGACACTTACGAGGTAGATAATTATCTTGGAATTCCAGGTGTTAATGGATTTGATCTTGGTATGAAATTCAGAGAGCACGCTGACAAACAGGGTGCAGAGTTTGTTAATGCAACTGTAACAGCCGTTGAGTGTGTTGAAAAAGGGTCTGACACAAAGGCTCCTGTTTATAAGGTTATAACAGATAATGGAGAGTTTGAGACACATACTGTAATTCTTGCAACAGGCGCTCATCATTCCAAGCTTCAGATTCCAGGAGAGGAAGAGTTCATTGGCAAGGGCGTATCATATTGCGCTACCTGCGATGGAGCCTTCTATAGAGGAAAGGTTACAGCTGTTAATGGTGGCGGAGATGTAGCTGTTGAAGATGCTATCTTCCTTTCAAGATTCTGTAGCAAGGTATACCTGATCCACAGAAGAGATGAGCTCAGAGCTACCAAGGTATTACAGGAAGAGCTGTTCGGCCTTGATAACGTTGAGGTTATCTGGGACAGCGTTGTCAAAGAGATCAAGGGCGAAGATAAGGTAACTCACCTTGTTGTGGAAAACGTTAAGAACGAAGAAACAAATGACGTTAACGTCTATGGAATTTTTGTTGCTATCGCTATAGTTCCTTCCACAGATTTATTCGAAAATATGATAGAGTGTGACGAAGAAGGTTACGTAATTGCGAATGAAGATGGAGCAACATCTGCACCTGGTATTTTTGTTGCAGGTGATTCCAGGAAAAAGAGACTTCGTCAGATCGTCACAGCTGTCGCAGACGGCGCAAATGCTGTAACATCAGTTCAGGATTTCCTTGTTGGAAAAGAAAAGTAAAACGTTATTATATTATAGATAGAAACCAAATAATGCAAAACCAACATCCAAGAAGTGGCGAAAATATCGGATTTTCGTCACTTCTTAAATTATTTTAGGGTTGACAAAAATTTATAATTAGTTTATATTCTAAAAAGATGTAACAAAATTCGTAACAATTTGGAGGTTGGTTTTGATAAAAGCGAAAATGCAGCTTGTTGCACTTTCAGTTACAGCTGCTCTTACTTTTTTTGGTTCAGATATAAACGCTTTTGCTGCATCAAATAATAAGGTGTCAGATGTAATGCCTCAGGCAGGTTTTACTTATGCACTTGGTGATAATCAGGTGTCACTTTCATCTTTGCAGCAATCGGTTGAAGCCGAAAAAACTCAAACAGAAAATTCTTCTACCAGCAGCACTTCAAGTGACAAGGTAGATTTATCAGATGCAGTAACAGATATTACTCCTCTTGCTTCTACAGTAAGAGACAGTGTTCTTTCAGATATTCAGAATGCTACAGGTGCGGTGATCAAGAACACCAAGAATGTAGCAGCTGAAGCAACAGCAGAGTCTTCAGAGGACTCTGAAGAAGAACTCTTTAAATCTCTTGTTATTGCTAAGGTTACTAACTACGTTAATGTAAGGGATATCCCTAGCGAAGAAGGCGAGATTGTAGGTAAACTCTATGATAAGTCTGTTGGTACTTATATAGAGGAACAGGATGGCTGGTACAAGATCCAGTCAGGATCTGTCGAAGGCTTTGTCAAGGCAGAGTTCTGCGTCACAGGTGAAGATGCAGTAGAACTTGCCAAGGAAGTAGGAACCAGAATTGCAACTGTAACTACAACTACTCTTAAGGTTAGAAATGGTGCAGGCCTCGATGCAGAGGTTATTGGTCTTGTTCCTATCGAGGACGAACTTGTTGTTGAGGAAGAACTTGACGGTTGGGTTAAGGTTAGCATAGAGGAAGGTGACGGATACGTATCTACTGATTACGTAACACTTTCCACAGAGTTTGTTAAGGCTGAGTCCAAGGCTGAAGAGGAAGCTCGTCTTGCCAAGGAAGCTGCAGCAAGAGCAGCAGCTAATAAGGCAGCTAAGAGCAGTACATCCAAGGAGTCAGGCTCAAGTAACTACAGCTCAGCTAGTTCATTTACAACAGCTACAAGTTCTATTGGTTCAGCTGTTGCTCAGTTCGCACTTCAGTTTGTTGGTAATCCATATGTATATGGTGGAACAAGTTTGACAAACGGTGCTGACTGTTCAGGCTTCGTAATGAGTGTCTACAACAACTTTGGTGTTAGCCTTCCTCATAGTTCCGGTGGTGACAGATCAGTCGGAGCTGCTGTTGACGGACTTGCTAATGCACAGCCTGGTGATATCGTATGTTACTCAGGTCACGTTGCTATTTATATTGGTAATGGTCAGATTGTTCATGCTAGTACAGCCAAGACCGGTATCAAGGTTTCAAACGCAGACTACAGAACAGTTCTTGCAGTAAGAAGAATCTTCTAAGTTTCAAAATTAGATAAATGTATTTACAGGGCTTCGCACAAATCGGTGCGAAGCCCTTTTTTCCGCTATAACAGTTAGATTATAACGTCATAAGATAAGAAAACTGCGAAAATACGGGAGTTTCCATTTCTCACTTTTGCACATAAAATTAAAAGTCAACATGAAATTAATATTTTTTTTTAACATTTTTTTTACAAGTTATCCACAATCCACAAAATAAGAATGCCTATTTTACCAACTTATACACGAAGTTATCCACATTACCCACAAAAATGAGTCAATCACAAGTGAGTTTTTCGCAATTGAAAGCAAGAGATATTTTTTGTGCATGTTGAACAAAATGACATTGTTAATAAAAAGATTATCTTTGCGTTGCTCTTATAAATTGCACAAGGGCTTTATCTAATGGTATAATAGCGTATAGACAAAAACTGTAGAAAGAGCAGAATTGTCTTAAATAATGGCTGGTGGTTTCTCTTTTGTCAGAAATTAAGCAGCTATCGAAAAGGGGATGATTGCATGAAATTTACAATCGTAGGAAAGAACATTGAGGTAACACCCGGCCTTCGCTCCGCAGTAGAGGACAAGATAGGCAAGCTGGAGAAGTATTTCACTCCCGATACAAACGCAAATGTGACTCTTAATGTGGATAAAGAGAGACACAAGATCGAAGTTACCATTCCCGTCAAAGGAAAAATAATCCGTGCAGAGCAGATCAGCAATGATATGTATGTATCAATTGATCTGGTAGAGGAGGTTATTGAGAGACAGCTCAAAAAGTATAAGAGCAAACTTGTAGACAAACAGCAGGCAGAAGCCAGCAATTTCAAAAAAGAATATATTGAAACTGATTATATGGATGAAGAAGATATCCGTATCGAACGTATGAAGAAGTTCGATCCTAAGCCAATGTATGCTGAGGATGCATGTGTTCAGATGGAACTTTTAGGACATAATTTCTTTGTATTTGTAAATGCGGATACAGATCAGGTCAACGTGGTATACAAGAGAAAAGGAAATACATACGGACTGATTGAACCGGAGATGTAATACCGTTGAATGCTGATATGAACAGATAATAGCGATAACAGTGCTGTAGGAATACGGCACTGTTATTTTTTTAACAACATATTGATAAATAAATATCAATTTTATAGCATTTTAATAAAATTCAAACGTAAGACTGATAGTTTTTGTTGCATTTGCCTAATGTGTGTGCTACAATTATTCTGTTCTGATAAAAATTTAACGAGTTATATGGAGGAAAACTTTATGGCACAGAAGGTAGTTATAGCAGGTGCATGTAGAACAGCTATCGGTAAGATGGGCGGAGCTCTCAGCAATACTCCTGCAGCAGAACTTGGTTCAATCGTAATCAAGGAGGCACTTAACAGAGCAGGTGTTAAACCTGAGATGGTAGACGAGGTACTTATGGGATGCGTTATCCAGGCTGGACTTGGACAGAACGTAGCAAGACAGGCTTCCATCAAGGCTGGTCTTCCTATTGAGATTCCTGCAGTAACACTTAACGTAGTTTGTGGATCTGGTCTTAACTGTGTCAACATGGCAGCTGACCTCATCAAAGCTGGAGAGGCTGACATCGTAGTTGCCGGTGGTATGGAGAACATGTCAATGGCTCCTTACGCACTTCCTAATGCACGTTTTGGATATCGTATGAACAACGGAACTGTTGTAGATACAATGGTTAACGATGCTCTTACAGACGCTTTTAATCACTATCACATGATGATCACAGCAGAGAACATCTGTGACAGATGGAACCTTACAAGAGAGGAACTCGATGAGTTCTCAGCTAATTCTCAGCAGAAGTGCGAGAAGGCTATGGCTGAAGGCAGATTCAACGACGAGATCGTTCCTGTTCCAGTTAAGGTTAAGAAGGAAATGGTTGAGTTCAAGACAGATGAGGGCCCTCGTGCCGGAACAACTGTTGAGACTCTTTCTAAGCTTAAATGCTGCTCTGGTAAAGAGGGTGGTCTTGTAACAGCTGGTAATGCATCAGGTATCAATGATGGTGCTGCTGCAGTTGTTGTTATGAGCGAAGAGAAGGCTAAAGAACTTGGTGTTAAGCCTATGGCTACATGGGTTGGCGGCGCTCTTGCAGGTGTTGAACCTGAAATTATGGGTATCGGTCCTGTAGCTGCTACTAAGAAAGTACTCAAGAAAACTGGTCTTTCACTTGATAATATCGATCTTATCGAAGCTAACGAGGCTTTTGCAGCACAGTCAGTTGCAGTTGCTAAGGACCTTGGCTTTGATATGAGCAAGGTTAACGTAAATGGTGGTGCTATCGCACTTGGTCACCCTGTTGGAGCATCAGGATGCCGTATCCTTGTTACTCTTCTTCATGAGATGGCTAAGAGAGAAGATGCCAAGAAGGGTCTTGCTACTCTTTGCATCGGTGGCGGAATGGGCTGCGCAACTATCGTTGAGCGTTACGAGGCTTAAGATTTTTCAGGTAGCCTGCTGCTGATTGGCGGCAGGCTATTATCACAATATATTAGGAGGAATATAAAATGGGTTTTGTTAATTGCGAAGTAAAAGAGAACATCGCTGTTGTTACTATCAACAGACCGGAAGCGCTTAATGCACTTAATTCACAGGTACTTGATGATCTTGCTGCTGCTTTTGACGGCATTGATACAAACGTTGTAAGAGCGGTAGTTCTTACAGGTGCTGGTGAGAAGTCATTTGTTGCCGGCGCAGACATCGGTGAGATGTCAACTCTTACAAAGGCTGAGGGTGAGGCTTTTGGTAAAAAAGGTAATGATATTTTCCGTAAGATCGAGCAGTTCCCTGTTCCTGTAATCGCAGCTATCAACGGCTTTGCACTTGGTGGTGGATGTGAGATCTCTATGAGCTGTGATATCCGTATCTGCTCAGAAAACGCTATGTTTGGACAGCCTGAAGTAGGCCTTGGAATCACACCTGGATTTGGCGGAACACAGAGACTTGCAAGACTTATCGGTGCCGGAATGGCTAAGCAGCTCATTTACACAGCTCGCAATATCAAGGCTGACGAGGCTTACAGAATTGGTCTTGTTAATGCTGTTTATCCACAGGAAGAGCTCCTTGCAGCTGCAGAGAAGATGGCTTCACAGATCGCAGCTAATGCACCTATCGCAGTTCGTGCTTGCAAGAAGGCAATCAATGATGGTCTTCAGACAGATATAGATAATGCACTTGTTATTGAAGAAAAGCTTTTTGGTTCATGCTTCGAGACAGAGGATCAGAGAGAGGGAATGGCTAACTTCCTCAGAAAGAAAGATGATCCTGCCAAGGTTAAAGTTGTTGCTTTTAAAAATGCGTGATTATTAAATTATATTTATTTATATAGGAGGAATTTAAAATGAAGGTTGCAGTTATTGGCGCAGGTACAATGGGATCTGGTATTGCACAGACATTTGCTCAGGCACAGAGCGTTGAAAAAGTATATCTTTGCGATATCAAGACAGAGTTCGCAGAGGGCGGATTTGCCAAGATCAAGAAAGGCCTTGATAAGCAGGTTGCTAAGGGAAAGAAGACTCAGGAAGAGGCTGATGCTATCACAGCTAAGATCCAGACAGGTCTTAATGACATTTGTGCAGATGCTGATCTCGTAGTTGAGGCTGCTCTTGAAGTTATGGATATTAAGAAGAATCTTTTCAAGGAGCTTCAGGAAAACATCGTTAAGAATCCTGATTGCATTTTTGCTTCAAATACATCATCACTTTCAATCACAGAGATTGGTTCAGGTCTTGCTAAGCCTATCATTGGTATGCATTTCTTCAACCCAGCTCCTGTTATGAAGCTTGTTGAGGTCATCCAGGGCGCTAACACTCCTGATGATTATGTTGAGAAGATCAAGAAGATTTCTGAAGATCTTGGAAAGACTCCTGTTCAGGTTAACGAAGCTGCAGGATTCGTAGTAAACAGAATCCTTGTTCCTATGATCAACGAAGGTATCTTCGTATATTCAGAAGGCGTTTCAGATATTCAGGGTATCGATACAGCTATGAAGCTTGGATGTAACCATCCTATGGGACCACTTGAGCTCGGCGATTATATCGGACTTGATATCGTTCTTGCTATCATGGATGTTCTCTATTCAGAGACTGGCGATTCCAAGTATCGCGCATGCCCACTTCTTCGTAAGATGGTTCGTGGTAAGAAGCTTGGTGTTAAGACTGGTATCGGTTTCTACAACTACGCTGATGGAAACAAGGTTCCAACAGATCGTTGATTGCTCGATGAGAGAATAAACGAACTTAGTGGTTTAATTCACTTAAATACGGGGCGTGCTTTTTGCCCCGTATAACAAGTGTTACATTATAAGATAATTAAAAATTTCAATGAAATACGGAGGAAATTATAATGGATTTTCAGCTTGATCAGCAACATGAAATGGCTAGAGCTCTTTTCAGAGATTTCGCAGAAAAAGAAGTAAAGCCAAACGCTATAGAGGTTGATGAGACAGAGGTTTTCCCTATGGAAACCGTTAAGAAGATGCAGAAATACGGTTTCATGGGTATTCCGATTCCTAAGGAGTACGGCGGACAGGGATGTGACCCTCTTACATACATTATGTGCGTAGAGGGGCTTGCTAAGGTATGTGGTACAACAGCAGTTATCGTATCTGCTCACACATCACTTTGCTGCGATCCTATCATGACATACGGAACAGAAGAGCAGAAGCAGAAGTACCTTGTACCTCTTGCAAAGGGCGAGAAGCTCGGCGCATTTGGTCTTACAGAGCCAATGGCTGGTACAGATGCTCAGGGCGTTCAGACAAAGGCTGTTCTTTCAGAAGATGGTAAGGAATGGATCCTTAACGGATCAAAGTGCTTCATCACAAACGGTGAGGTAGCTGATATTTACATTATCATTGCTTACACAGATATCGTAGAAGATAAGAAGGGCAGAAAGCAGAAGAAGTTCTCAGCATTTATCGTTGAGAAGGGAACACCTGGATTCACATTCGGTACAAAAGAGAACAAGATGGGTATCCGTGGTTCATCAACATACGAGCTCATTTTCCAGGATTGCCATATTCCTGCAGAGAACCTTCTTGGTGCAAGAGGAAAGGGATTCCCTATCGCTATGCATACTCTTGACGGCGGACGTATTGGTATCGCTGCTCAGGCTCTTGGTATTGCAGAGGGCGCTCTTGACAGAACAGTTGAATATGTAAAAGAGAGAAAGCAGTTCGGAAGAGCAATCGGTGCTTTCCAGAATACACAGTTCCAGCTTGCAAACATGGCTACACAGTGTGAAGCTGCAAGACTCCTTGTATATCAGGCTGCAGATGCTAAGAAGAATAAGGACGTTTACTCAGTAGAAGCTGCTAAGGCTAAGCTTTTTGCTGCTGAGGTTGCTATGGATGTTACAACTAAGGCTGTACAGCTCCATGGTGGTTATGGTTACATCAGAGAGTACGAAGTAGAGAGAATGATGCGTGATGCTAAGATCACTGAGATTTACGAGGGTACATCTGAGGTTCAGAGAATGGTTATCTCTGGAGCATTACTTAAGTAATAGTGATCATCTGAATAATATAATCTGATAGAAGGAGAATAAAAATGAAAGTTGTAGTTTGCATTAAGCAGGTCCCTGACACAAAGGGCGGCGTAAAGTTCAAACCCGATGGAACATTGGATAGAGGTGCAATGCTTGCAATCATGAACCCTGATGACAAAGCAGGACTTGAGGCAGCACTTAGATTAAAAGATCAGTATGGCGCAGAGGTTACAGTTCTTACTATGGGACTTCCTAAGGCTGACGCTGTACTTAGAGAAGCTCTTGCTATGGGCGCAGATAAGGCTGTTCTTGTAACAGACAGAGTACTCGGCGGCGCTGATACATGGGCAACATCTTCTACAATCGCTGGCGCACTTAGAAATCTTGAGTATGATATCATCATCACAGGTCGTCAGGCTATCGATGGTGATACAGCTCAGGTTGGTCCTCAGATTTCTGAGCACCTTCATATTCCTGTAATTTCCTACGCTGAGGAAATCAAGGTTGATGAGAAGGCTAAGACAGTAGAAGTTAAGAGACAGTTTGAAGACAGATATCATATTGTTAAGGCTAAGATGCCTTGCCTTGTTACAGCTCTTTCAGAGCTCAACGAGCCTAGATATATGACTCCTGGCGGAATCTTCGATGCTTTCGAAAAAGAAGTTACTGTTTGGGGCAGAGCAGATCTTAAGGATGTTGACGATTCTAACCTTGGTCTTAAGGGATCACCTACACAGATCGCAAAGGCTTCTGATAAGGTTAAGAAGGGTCAGGGTGAAAAGGTTGCTCCTGATTCAGCTGATGAAGCAGTAGATTACATTGTTGCTAAGCTTACAGAGAAGCATGTGATTTAAGTGATATAGGGAATGAGTAAACACGGTGCAGTGCTTGCACTGTGCAGCGTGTTTATAAAATGACCGAACAGACATGAGGAAAAAAGATATGCGAATGAAATGAACATATCGTTTTCCGAATGGCTGTAGCATAACGAGAGCGCTGCGGAGTTATGCGTATATCACATACTACAGAAAATATTTAAATGATAAAGGAGAAAAGTCATGTCTTTAGAAGAATATAAGGGTGTATTTATATTTGCTCAGCAGGTAGACAATGAGCTTTCAAGCATTGCTCTTGAGCTTCTGGGCAAAGCCAAGAATCTTGCAGAAGATCTTGATGAGAAAAAAGTAACAGCTGTACTTCTTGGAAGCGACGTTAAGGGTCTTGTTGACAAGCTTGCAGAGTATGGTGCTGATAGAGTAATCGTAGTTGATGATCCTGCACTTAAGGATTACAGAACAGAGCCTTACACACACGCTCTTGCATCAGTAATCAATGAGTTCAAGCCTGAGATCCTCCTTGTTGGTGCTACAGCAATCGGTAGAGATCTTGGTCCTAGAGTTTCATCAAGAGTACACACAGGTCTTACAGCTGACTGTACAAGTCTTGATATCGGTGATTTCCCTCTTGAGCCATCACCAGCAAGAGAGACTAAGCACAAACAGCTCCTTATGACAAGACCTGCATTCGGCGGTAATACAATCGCTACAATCGCTTGCCCTGACTTCCGTCCTCAGATGGCTACAGTTCGTCCAGGCGTTATGCAGAAAATCGACCCTATCAAGGGTGCTAAGGCAGAAGTAGTAGAATTCAATCCTGGATTCGAAGAGAACGACTGCTATACAGAGATCGTTAAGATCGTTAAAGAAGCATCTTCAGTAGCTGATATTCAGGCTGCTAAGATTCTTGTTTCAGGTGGTCGTGGAGTTGGTTCACCTGAGAACTTCAAGATTCTTGAAGATCTTGCAGAGGCACTTAACGGAACAGTTTCCTGCTCACGTGCCGTTGTAGATTCAGGCTGGAAGCCTAAGGACCTTCAGGTAGGTCAGACAGGTAAGACAGTTAGACCTCAGCTCTACTTTGCTATTGGTATTTCAGGTGCTATCCAGCACGTAGCAGGTATGGAAGAGTCTGATATCATCATCGCTATCAACAAAGATGAGAATGCTCCTATCTTTGATGTAGCTGATTATGGTGTAGTTGGAGATCTTAACAAGATCGTTCCTGCTCTTACAAAGAAAATCAAGGAAGCTCTTGCAGCTAAGAACTAATTTATTTAGAAAAGAGATGGTAACCACATTTTTGTGGTTACCATTTTTTTACATTTTGGTCTATTTCAAGTATAATTTTCATGCACCAAGATTAGGTTGTATAAGGAGAATCCCATGGATGTTTACGAAAGACTAATTAAGGAAAAAGATGATGAGTACAAGGAGTTTCAGGCTAAACTTGTACCTAATATTGACCCCTCTATAATTATTGGCGTCAGAACTCCACAAATGCGTACTATAGCTAAAGAGGTGTTTGCCAATAAGGACAGGGATGAATTCTTAAATGATCTTCCGCATAAATATTATGAGGAGAATCTTGTGCACTTTTTTGTTATTTCAATGATAAAGGATTTTGATGAGACAGTTCAAAGGGTTGAGGAGTTTCTTCCTTTTGTTGATTGCTGGCCGGTGTCTGACCAGGCAACTCCCAAGTCTTTTAAAAGGAACCATGAAAAGCTCCTTCCTTATGTGAAAAAGTGGATAGCCTCAGACGAAGTTTATACCGCTAGATTTGGCATTCGTATGCTGATGAATGAGTACCTTGGAGATGATTTCAAAGAGGAATATCTTGAACTTGTGGCATCCAAAAGGGGAGATGACTACTACCTTAAGATGATGGTGGCCTGGTACTTTGCAACTGCTCTGGCCAAAAGATATGACGAAAGCGTCAAGTATATAGAGGAGCACAGGCTTGATGACTGGGTACATAAGAAGGCAATACAAAAGGCTGTAGAGAGCTTTAGGGTGTCTGATGAGCACAAGGAATATTTGAAAAGATTTAGGTAATGGAGAATTATAGTAAATGGACAAGAAACAAAAATTATTAGATTTAATTGATAAGGCAGGCAAGGGAAGTATTGAGGCTGCTGAAGAGATAGCTGTTGGATATTATAAAGGCAGTTTTGGCGATAAGAATCCTGCTAAAGCAAAAAAGTGGGCTTCTTATGCTGCAAAACACGGAAGTGAAGTTGCTCAGGAGCTATTGGGGAAACTGTAATGTATTTAAATGCGATAGGTGGATAAAAGGTTGTTTGCAGGAAAAAATGAGAGGCTAAGAGGAACGAAAATAATTGCGACGCTTATTGCAATTGCGATGTTATTGCCGGGGCTATCAGGCTGTGACATTGGCGGCGATAAAACTGTTTCAAAAGAAAAAGAGATTCCTCTTATAGATGAATATGATCCTGGCATGAGCAGAGCGCATTTTTTAAGTGCTCCAAAGGAAAATGAAGCTGACCAAGGCACGTTTTCTGGGAATGTGCATCCTAAAGAATATGAAGCATCTTTTGTCATGGCTGTAAGCGGAACTGAAGCAAGTTTTGCTCTTGGAGATTCCAATGGAGAGTACGGAAGAGTTTCATTATACGGAATCAGAGCTGTTGAAGGAAATGAATGTTTCACTTTTAGAAGCTTTAATGGAGGCGTTGAGGATAACAGCTATAAAGCAGAGATTCCGCTTGAGCCAGTAAGTGAAGATTCAGAGTCTGATAATTTGGATGACGGGCAAAAGAGTGAAATTGCAGGTGTCTATAATGTGAGGATAGCTGTGAGCGGCGATAAAGCCAGCGTATCAGTAAATGATCAGGAGCTTGGAGAGATAACTGTACCTGAGTTTGAGCTTGCCTGCGTTGGAACCTACAAATCAAGAGGCACAGACAAAGCTTATATTGATGATATTGAAGTGACTTCTGCTGGCCAGGAGATTTTTAGCGATTGTTTTGACGGGATTTTTGAGAATAAGCTTCATAGCTACGATTATGAAGGAGTGCAGGAGAGTGCCTTTGACCCAATGTATTATAAGTATGCTTATGATACCAAGGGAAAGAGCATGATCATTACGTCCGGATTTACACTATCAGAAACAGATAAAGATCCGGCCGGAGTTTTTAAGCGTGAAATTGATATTGATAAAAAGAAGCTGGATAGCGCGTATTTGTATATGACGGCTCTTGGCTCTTTTGATATAGAGTTAAATGGACAGAAGGTTTCAGAAAACTTTTTTGACCCCGGGAAAATGGTGTTTGATAAGTATCTTAATTATGTTACTTACAATGTGACTGACATGCTTGAAGATACTAATGATCTGTATATATATCTTTTCCATGGGTTCTATGACAGGGCGGTTGGATACCCTGAAGTGGCTGCGCCCTGGGGAGATGACCTGGCGGTGAAGGGTGAACTTGTAATAAATTACAAGGACGGGACCAAAGAGGTAATTCCAACTGATGACAGCTTTTGGGTCAGCAGAGACAGTAGATATAGATTTGATGACATCTATCAGGGAGAGATCATTGATGACAGACTGAATATATATTCTACGGGGAACTGGAGTCAGCCTTTGCTTGATGCTGTCGATGATAAGTTTATAAAAGCGCAGATATGTCATAAGGAAAATGAGTCTATTTCGGAGTGGGGTAGCCTTGAGTACACCGGTGTCAGCAAGACTGAAAGCGGGCATTTTGTATATGACTTTGGACAGAATATTGCAGGAACTATTGAGATAGATCTGGATAGGCTTACAGGAAGTCAGACAGAAACCGGTAATGATACCGGAAATGCAGATGAAGCTGGCATTGAATTAAAGAATGGCCAGGTGATTACTTTTAGATACGGCGAGATATTAAACGATGATAATATGATCCCGGCAGGCAGGGATGGAGAAAAAGGCTCTGTCTGGACAAAAGGGCTTTTGTCTGCAAAAAGTACTGACTATTATGTTTGTGGAAATCAATCTTGTGGAAAACTTTGCTTTTCTCACACTTACCATGGCTTTAGATATGTAGAAATAATTGGACTTGATTGGCAGATACCTTCTGATGCCATAAGAGCAATTGCTATTTCTTCTAATGTGGAGCAGACGGGAGAATTTAGCTGTTCGGATGAAACAATCAATAGGCTTTATCAGAATTCGATTTATAGTCTTAGGGCGAATATGATGGATAATCCTACTGACTGTGCCCAGAGAGATGAGCGACTTGGATGGTCAGGTGATGCGCAGGCAGTATCGGGATTTGCCATGTATGCATATGACACGGAAAAGTTTTATCGCAATTATTTAAAAGAGCTTAGAACGCAGCAGGCGGGAGATGGCTCAATAAATGATGTGGCTCCCACCAATAATCCGTTTGGTGGCCATAGTTGCTGGGGAGACAGTATTACACAGATTACATGGAATGCTTATCTGCATTATGGTGATGAGTCGATAATTACTGATAATATAGGAGCTTCCGAGAAGTGGGTTGACTATTTGGTTGGAAGGTCTGAGGATTATCTTTTAACAACAGATGGTTATGGAGATCATTTATCCGGCCAGACGACTCCGCAGGCTTTGTCAGATACTGCCTGGGCAGCGCATTCAGCAAGACTTGTTGCCAGGATGAATAAAGTGTTAGGCAATGAAGATAAGGCTGCAATTTATGGTGGTTATGCAGATGCGTTTGCCGGAAAATGGCAGGAGACGTTTATAAGAGAGGACCCTTCAGTTGCTGCAGGCATACTGGAGGCTGACGCAGAATCAGAAACTGCGTATGCTTTGGGGATAGCATTTGATCTTTTCCCGGAGGACATGAAGCTGGAGGCAGCAGAGAGACTTAATATTTTAAGTGAGTATGGTTCATACCTCTTTTACCCGGGGTATGCAGGAATGGCACATTATCTGCCTGCTCTTTCGCAAAACGGCTATGGAAGTACAGCAGTTAAGGTCATGACTAATACCAGTCCAGGAGGGCTGGCGCATCCTCTTTCCATGGGGATGACTACCAATCCTGAGGATATGGGAGTATTCAGATATCAGGACAGAGATGGAAATCCTTATCCTGATGGCATTTATGAAATAACAGGATCGCTTAACCATGCGGCATACTCAAGCGTTCTGGCATTTTGTTACAGTGATATTCTGGGGATCAGGGCTGATGAAGAGGAACCGGGATACAAGCATTTTTATGTAAAACCTACTGTTACGGAAGCTCTTGAGAGCGCAGAGGGGTCACTAAAGACCAGAAGTGGGCTTATAAAGGTTTCCTGGAATGCGGCTGCTAAAGAAATATCGATCACAGTACCTGTTGATTCTACATGTACTCTTATTCTTCCGACAGGCGAAGTTAAGGACTATGCAGGCGGGAAATATACAATTAACTGGTAAGAAGCAGATAAATAAGATTAAAAGGGAGCGCAAAATGAGCAATATTTTAGACTATGAGACAGTGGCACTTGTTGATGATGACGATGCCATAGAGATAATTGACCAGACTCTTTTACCGGGGAAGACTGAGATGATCAGACTTCACACTGCACAGGAAATCTGGGATGCTATTTATCTTTTGCAGGTTAGAGGTGCGCCTGCTATAGGCGTTACAGCAGGCTTTGGAATATATCTTTTAATGAAGCACTCTAAGGCAGAAAACTATAATGAGTTTATTGGAGAACTTAAGGAAAAGAGTGATTATCTGAATTCATCAAGGCCTACAGCTGTAAATCTTTCCTGGGCACTTAAGAGGATGCAGAATCATATTTTTGAATTCTGTAATATCAAGGCTTTAGAGGACGGCTCAGTATGCCTGGATTCTGCAAAAGAATATGATTTAAAAGGCATGATCTGTGAGATGAGAGATGAGTCTGAGCGCATTAAGGCTGAAGACATTGATGTATGCCGCAGGATTGGTGAGTATGGTCTCACACTCATAAAAGATGGCTATGGACTTCTGACACATTGCAATGCGGGACAGCTTGCAACCTGCAAGTATGGAACAGCCACAGCGCCAATGTATCTTGCACATGAAAAAGGTATGAACATCAAGGTTTACTGCGACGAGACAAGACCTCTTTTACAGGGAGCCAGACTTACAGCTTACGAGCTTCATTCTGCAGGAATAGATACAACTCTTTTATGCGACAATATGTCTGCATCTCTTATGAAGAGCGGAGCTATCAATGCAATATTTGTTGGCTGTGACAGAGTAGCTGCAAATGGTGATGCGGCCAATAAGATAGGAACAAGCGTTGTTGCAACAGTAGCAAAGCGCTACAATATTCCATTCTATGTCTGTGCTCCAACGTCAACAATAGATATAAATACACCTACAGGTGAGGAAATCAACATTGAGCAGCGAAAGCCTGAGGAAGTAACTGAGATGTGGTACAAGGAGCGCATGGCTCCGGAGGGAATCAAAGTATATAACCCGGCTTTTGATGTGACAGACAACGAACTGATAGCGGGCATTGTAACAGAATATGGAGTTCTGGGGGCGCCATATAAAGAAGCTATCGCGGATTTGTTCAATAAAATCCAAAAGAAATAATCTTTGCCTTAATAAAAAGTTAAAAAATGCAAAAATAGAACCCCCCAGGGGGCTTGCGAGTAAATTTTGTACAATCTATACTTATGATATTGCCAAGGTGTGTAGCATGCTGAGAATTGTCCGATACTCAGTATGCTGGCGCACCATTTTTATATCATAGATATTCTTCCGGATTTCCTATGATATAAAAGCTATCCGCAATGAATGCTAATACTTTTAAATTACTATGGAGGAGGCAAGCAATATGCATATGGCAGATGCCCTTGTGGCACCGGCAGTAGCTGGGACAATGTATGTATTATCAACAGGAGCAGCGGGAGTTTCTGTAAAAAAAGTCAGAGAGGAGAACGATCCTAAGAAGATTCCTGTTATGGGCGTAATGGGAGCTTTTGTATTTGCAACTCAGATGCTCAACTTTACCATTCCGGGAACGGGTTCTTCAGGACATCTTTGCGGAGGCATGATGTTATCTGCTATGCTTGGACCTTACGCAGGATTCCTCACAATGATAGGAGTTCTACTGGTTCAGTGCCTTTTGTTTGCTGATGGAGGCCTTTTGGCACTTGGATGTAATATATGGAATATGGCCTTTTACGGGTGCTTTGTAGGTGCCATGCTGATCTGGAAGCCAATTATGAGAAAGGGAGCTTCTAGGATCAAGATAATAGTTGCATCAATTCTTGGATGTGTACTGACACTTCAGATGGGAGCTTTCTCTGTTAGTATAGAGACTTTATTGTCTGGAATAACAGAGCTCCCGTTCTCAGTATTTGTGGGAACAATGCAGCCTATACATCTTGCAATTGGTCTTGTTGAAGGCCTGATCACTGCAGCTGTCCTTGTGTTTGTAAATGAAGCCAGACCAGAGCTTTTATGGGGGGTTGGCAAATCTGAGGATGTTAAGGTAAATGAAGGTAAGCTCTCATTTAAGGGAACTATCATTGCAATCGCAGTGGCAGCAGCTATCTGCGGAGGAGCTATTTCCTTATTCGCATCTGCTTTTCCTGACGGACTTGAGTGGTCTATGGAACAGGTTGCCGGAACAACAGAACTTGAAGCAGATGGTGGTGCCTATGAAACTGCGGCAAACATTCAGGAGACAACATCTCTTTTACCTGATTATGCTTTTAAAGATAGTGAATCACCTGTAGGTACAAGTTTTTCAGGAATTGTCGGCGCACTTGTAGTGGTTGGCGTTTGTGTCGGTGCTTCCTATGCGTTTAGATTTTTCAGGAAAAAGGATATAGCAGCCTGAAAAAATACCAATATATAAGTTGGTAAAAATGTGCTAAGCTACATGTATGAATTCAATTGAGAAAAATATAAACGAACTAAATAAATTACAAAATTTGCAGCAGCGTTCCCACTGGATGAATGACCTTCATCCGCTGGGGAAGCTGCTTCTTAGCGTTTTATACATATTTACTGTGGTGTCATTTGATAAATATAGTATTGCGCCGCTTCTTGTTATGGCTGTTTACCCTATATTTGGCTTTATTGTGGGTGAGCTTTCTTTTAAAGAGGGACTGTACAGGATGAGACTCATTCTTCCGCTGGTCCTTTTTGTAGGTATATTTAATCCTTTTTTGGATAAGACTCTTTACACTTTGTATAGTATTTCCGGAGACAGCTCTTTTACCATTAGGATAACAGGTGGAATGGTGTCAATGATAACTGTAATGCTAAAGGGCTTTTATAGTGTTCTTGCGGCATATATTCTCATAGCAACCACGTCGATAGATGATATATGCTATGCGCTTAGATGCCTTCACGTACCGAAAGTAATGGTGATTGTAATACTTCTTATATACAGATACTTTGGAATTATGGCTATTGAAGCTGACAGGATCATGACTGCATACAAATTAAGAGCACCGCACCAGAACGGAATCCATTATAAGGCCTGGGGAACTTTAGTTGGACAGTGGCTCCTTCGCAGCATGGACAAGGCTGAGGACGTTTATGAGAGTATGCTTTTAAGGGGATTTACCGGCGATTTCAGAGTCAGGAAGAAGAAAGTAAGGGCAATAGATGTGCTGTATCCGGTAATTTGGATCATAGCTTTTGTCTTTATCCGGCATTCGGGAATTTTTGGATGATATATTCTTGAATGATTTGTTGTCATATGTATTGTGAAAAGAGCTTTTTTAGAAAGAGGATGAGATGCATACAGGTATTTGCGGAGAATTATTACGAATTGAACATTTGAGCTTTGCTTATGAGAAGGATGAGCAGGTGCTGACTGATATAAATCTGGTTGCGCACGATGGCGAGAGCATAGGAATAATTGGTGCAAACGGAATTGGTAAATCTACGCTCATGAAATTATTGGTTGGTCTGTATCTGGATTACAGTGGAAAGCTTGAAGTTGCAGGACATCCTGTGGATAAAAAGAATCTAAGTCATGTAAGAGAGCATATTGGATATGTGTTTCAGGACTCGGACAGCCAGCTTTTTTTATCAACTATAGAAGATGACGTTGCGTTTGGACCGCAAAATTATGGGCTATCTGATGAAGAGGTTGAGAAAAGAGTTTGTCAGGCACTTGAAAAAGTACATATTACAGAGCTGAGGAAGAAACAGACTTATAAACTTTCGGGCGGAGAAAAGAAGCTGGCTTCAATTGCAACAATCCTTGCTATGGAGCCTGACATAATAATAATGGATGAGCCGTCGATAGCGCTTGATCCACGAAACAGAAAGAACCTTATCAAGATCCTAAATGAGATTAATTCTCTTAAACTTGTAACATCTCATGATCTTGACTTCATCATGGATACATGCGAGAGAACAGTACTCTTGGATGATGGCCTAATAATAGCTGACGGAAGTACCAGGGAAGTATTGTCAGATGAAAAACTGCTTACGGAGCATGGACTTGAATTACCACTTCGCCTGCAATAGATTATCTTTCAATAGAAACAAGTATATCAATGTTTCGTTGAGATAGATTGATTAAAGTGATAAAATATTTTATAGGTATGTGTAACATTATTTAATGTGTTTTTGAACAAAATATAGATTGTGTTTATGGAGGATGTTATGGCAAGAAAAGTAGTTTTAGCAGGAGCATGCAGAACAGCAATTGGAACAATGGGTGGAACACTTTCAACAACTCCGGCACCGGCTCTTGGTGCTATTGTTATCAGGGAAGCTTTGAAAAGAGCAGGAGTTAAGCCTGAGCAGGTTGATGAAGTATATATGGGATGTGTTATCCAGGCGGGTCTTGGACAGAATCCTGCTAGACAGTCAGCTATTAATGCAGGAATCCCTGTAGAAGTACCGGCAACAACAATCAATGTACTCTGCGGTTCAGGACTTCATTGCGTAAACCTTGCTGCCAAGCTCATTGGAATGGGCGATGCTGATATTATCGTAGCAGGCGGTATGGAGAATATGTCAATGGCTCCTTATCTTATGCAGCAGGGCCGTTATGGTTACAGAATGGGTTCGGGTGAGCTTCAGGATGCTATGATCAAGGATGCTCTTACAGATGCTTTCGGCGGTTATCATATGGGTATCACTGCTGAGAATATTGCTGAGCAGTGGCATCTTACAAGGCAGCAGCTTGATGAGTTTGCAGCATGGTCACAGAACAAAGCTGAAAAGGCAATTGCTGAAGGCAAATTCAAGGAAGAAATCGTTCCTGTAGAAATCAAGAAAAAGAAAGAAACTATTATTTTTGATACAGATGAAGGCCCGAGAAAAGGTGTGACTGTAGAGGGAATTTCAGGTCTTAAGCCTGCATTTAAGAAGGACGGCGGTGTAGTTACAGCTGCTAACTCTTCAGGAATTAACGATGCAGCGTCTGCTATCATAGTTATGAGTGAAGAAAAGGCCAAAGAACTTGGGGTTAAGCCACTTGGAACATGGATTGCAGGAGAACTTGCAGGTGTAGAGCCAAGTATTATGGGTATCGGACCTGTAGCTGCTACTCAGAAGGTAATGAAGAAGGCCGGATATACAATCGGTGATTTTGATCTTATTGAAGCTAATGAAGCTTTTGCAGCTCAGTCTGTGGCTGTACAGCATGATCTTGGCTTTAGCAATGATGTACTTAATGTTAACGGTGGTGCTATTGCGCTCGGACATCCTGTAGGATGCTCAGGAAACAGAATATTAGTATCTCTTTTGTATGAAATGCAGAGAAGAGATGTGCATAAAGGACTTGCTACTCTGTGCGTAGGTGGCGGAATGGGATGTGCTGCTATAGTTGAGAGATAAGACTATATCGGCGCTGATTACAGGAGGAACAGATGGCAGATCGATCAATTCTAATAGTTGATGACAATGAGATCAACAGAGGAATTCTTGGTGAGATCTTCAAGGACAAGTACAACATACTCGAGGCAGGCGATGGTAAGGAAGCCATGAGTATGATTGAGGCTAATGAGGAAAAGCTTGCGGCTATTCTTCTTGATATTGTCATGCCTGAAATGGACGGTTATCAGGTTCTTGAGGCCATGCAAAAGAAGGATAACCTAAACGATTCTGTTCCTGTTCTGATGATCACGGCAGATACTTCAACTGAAGCTGAGCGTACAAGTTACCAGAAGGGGGCTGCGGACGTTATACACAAGCCCTTTGACCCTGTTATTGTAGATAAAAGAGTATCAAGGACCGTTGAACTGTTTGATTCCAAGAATAATTTGGAAATCCAGGTTGATGATCAGACAAGAGTATTAAAAAAGCAGTTTATTTATCTCAAGAAACAGGAAGAGCGAATAAAAAGCAGTAATGAGAGAGTAATTGATACTATTGCTACTATAGTCGAGTTCAGGAGCATGGAGTCCATTTATCATTTAAAGAGGATAAAGGGCTTTGTGAGAATTCTTGCTCTGACAGCGATGAATAACTATCCTGAACTCGGACTTAATCCTCATATGGTCGATGTAATTACTCAGGCTTCAGCTATGCATGACATAGGTAAGATTTCAGTGCCGGATTCAGTTCTTTTAAAGCCCGGAAGACTTACGAACGAAGAGTTTGAAGTTATGAAATCCCACACTACCAGAGGCAGCGAAGTAATTGAGATGCTCAAGGATGTTCAGGATAAAGAGTATTATGAAATATGTCTTGATATTTGCAGACATCATCATGAGAGATATGACGGCGGCGGATATCCGGACGGCCTTAAGGGAGAAGAAAATTCAATAGCTGCGCAGCTGACAGCAATATCGGATGTTTATGATGCCCTTGTAAGTGATAGGGTCTATAAATCTGCTTATCCTGTGGATAAAGCTTACGAGATGATCAAAAATGGTGAGTGCGGAGTATTTTCACCCAAGATTCTGGCTTGCTTTGAATTTGCAAGACCTGACATGGAGAAACTGGTTGCCCAGACCAAAGCTGCAGAAGCAGCCGAAAAAGGGTACTCTGCAGATGCTACGTAATATGACTTCTTACGGGCAAAAGCGGAAATAGCCAACAAGAAGCCATACATTATAGAAGTATAAAAAAATTGTTGACAAGAGTCGCCCTCGTGCATATAATATATTTTGTTGCGAAAGTGACTTGTGCGTGTAGCTCAGCTGGATAGAGCGTCTGGCTACGGACCAGAAGGTCGTGGGTTCGAATCCTGTCACGCACACTAAGATAAAGATAGCATTCAGAGAAATCTGGATGCTATTTTTCGTTTATTAGGATATTTCTCCGAAAAGTCTTCGATATTCCATTCCCATGAAACCGCATACATTTTATAAAATTGATTTTTGACTTTGCTTAACAATTAATCAGAAAAAAGATAATTGGTGCAAAATGCACAAAACTATACAGTGAAATTTTGTTTAGTTTTGAGCGAAATATATGAAAGAAACTTACAAATATACCTTGTTTTCGTCAAACTGATTATGCTAATATAAAGGCACATTTCAACTGGTAATGTAAGCGTTTACATTATTAAAAATGTATAAACTTACAGGTTTATTTGGGAGGAAGAGTATGATCAGAAAGACGAGATGGCACAAAGCTGGCGCTTTGATGCTGTCAGCAGCTATGGGGCTTTCATCATTTTCTGCAGCCTTGCCTGGTGGCGTGGTATATGCTGAAAATGGTGATGTATTAGATGCTGACACAGAAGCGAGTGCAGAGACATCGACTGGGGACAGCGAAGCTGGAAGCGATGAAGCTTCAGTTTCTGCTACAGAAGAGACTTCAGCTACGGAGGATTCACAGGAAACAGACGCAGCATCACTGGAATCAACAGATGAATCTTCTAAGGAATCAGAAGAAACAGATACTGATTCTGCATCAAAGGGGCAGGATGCAGAAGAGTCAGAGCGTGAAGGAGCAATAACATTGCTTGATGAAAAAAAGACATCTGACAGAAACTTTGATTCATCCAAAGTTGATGTATGGGA
Source organism: Butyrivibrio proteoclasticus B316 (assembly GCF_000145035.1). NCBI lineage: Bacteria > Bacillati > Bacillota > Clostridia > Lachnospirales > Lachnospiraceae > Butyrivibrio > Butyrivibrio proteoclasticus. The sequence goes on along the minus strand of NC_014387.1, from coordinate 3,025,185 downwards.
CTTTGGCGCAGAGAATCTTGGCGATGCCTATAACAACAGACTTGACGCTGATACGATCAATGGATTTTATTCTGTTGAAGCAGGGTCTACGGGGGTAAATATTGCCTCTTTTTCTGTAGATGATGGGGATTTTGTGTTCAATGATGGTGGATATTCTACCACTCACAGACTGAGAACAACTAACACATCACTTACAAGATATGATGCTAAATCACTTAAGGATAGTGATGGAAATGTTTATTCAGGTTATCTGTACTCCAATAAGGGATCTACAGATGCAGTATATGTTGCGCTTGAGTGCAAGGCTGATGATGTTATAACAGCCTTTGTTGCAAGTAATGGAACTGATTCAACAGTTCATTTCCAGAATGTTTCAGATGCTTCTGATGATGCATCTATGGTTCATACCCTTGGTGGCAGTACAGTAACTAAGATGACTTTCTATCCTGCCAAGGATGCACAGTACAAGCTCTTTTCAGCAACTGAGAAGCTTGTTCTTGCCAGAGTATATCGTGAACACGCGCAGTATGGATATCTTACAGGTTCTGTTGAGGGCTATGAAGGAACAGGCTCTTTTGACATTGTATTTACAAATGTTCAGAACGGAAATGTAGTTAAGGCAACTGTAGCTGACGGCAAGTATACAGCTCAGCTTGCAGAAGGCTTCGACTATACAATGAGTCTTGCAGGAGCTGATGATTACGCTATCACATCAGACAAGAATGTTAATATCTCTTCAGATACAGAGATGGACATCACTGTTGAGGGCGTAGATCTTGTTGAGGTATCAGGTAAGCTCACAGGTATAGCAGATAAAGACATGGCTAAATTCGTATCTGCAGCTGAGTTTGAGTTTGCAGCTCAGGATGAGAAATCTGTATATGTACCTGAAATTGCTCTTACACTTACAGATTCAGCAATTGAGTATGAATTAAAGCTTCAGAAGGATGTTACATATTCAGTTTCAGTAGCAGACAAGAAGAGCACAGCAACAGAAAAGTTTGCAGGTGTTGAGGACTATGAGCTTGTTACTGATGAGCTGACACTTGATAAGTCATCAGATAATGTGGACATTGAATTTGAGGCAAAGCCTTTATATAAGGTAACAATTGTTCCAAACGGAGCAACACTTTCAGATCTCAAGGATGCTGTATTTACATTTACAAGACTTGATGCAGAAAATGAATTTGCTGCAGATGGATATGTATATGAATTTACAGGAACAGAAGATATTGCTCTTAGAGATGGTCAGTACGCTGTAGAAGTAAGCAACACAGGAGCTCTTGTACAGAAACTTACAAGTGACCTTATTGTTAATGGTGCAGACGTAACTAAGACTATCAGCTTCTCATCAGATATTACTGAGTGGGATTTTAGTGATCCTTCTTTTACATCTAAATTTGCAGGCGTTACAGAGGGAACATACAACGGTCTTTCATGGACAAACGGAAGATCTCACAATAATGTATACCTTTACTCCGGTGCAGGAAAAATCTCAGTTCCTGTAAAGGGAGACTGCCAGATTCAGGTGACAGCAAATTATCAGTATTCATACTACTTTGAGAATGATACAGAACCTTCGGTAAATGTTAAGACAGGTTCAACCAGCACTAATGAGACCTTTACTTATGACTATAAGGGCGGCGCAGGAACTTTTGATGTAACAGTTTTGGGATCATCATATATCACTAAGATTGCAACTGTTTATCAGACAGAGTACAAGTCAGAAATCCTTGTAGGATCATCAGATAAGGCTGATTATGCAAGTATTAATGATGCTCTTTCTGCTGTTCGTCGTATGGACAGAAAAGACGGACAGAGAGTAACAATCAGCATTGAGCCTGGCAACTATGAAGAAATGCTTGTTATCGATGTGGCTGATGTAACTCTTGCCAACGCAAGCAGTAATCCAACTAATACTCTTAAGAACAGCGGCGTGGATATTGATGACAACGCAGTTCGTATTACCTGGTACTATGGACATGGCTACACATATTACAGTATGGGTAGTGACTACAAGTACGATGCAGATGTACTTGCTGCAAATAAAGAGAACGGATATGCATCTGTGATCAATCCGGGTTCAGGAACAGGTACATATTGGAATGCTTCAGTAGTTGTTGACGCAGCTGGTTTTGAAGCAAAAGATATTATTTTCGAGAACTCTTTTAACCAGTATGTTTCACCAAAGGCTGCAGAGGATGTGATCGTTCCTCAGAGCTCTGCTAAAGAAGGTTCAATAGCAAGAGCATCCATGTCAGCAAGTGACACAACAGTACAGGATAAAAAATATGTTGAGAGAGCGGCAGCTCTTGCCCTTACAGGCAGCGCTACAGAAGCATATTTTGAAAACTGCCGTATTATAGGTCGTCAGGATACACTATATGGACATACCGGAACAACAGCTGCTTTCTATAACTGCGCTGTATATGGCGGAACAGATTATATCTTTGGCGGAATGACAGCTGTATTTGCAAAGTGTGATCTTGTTCTTAACACAAGTGAAGACAAGAATGATGTTGCTTATATCACAGCTCCTCAGCAGAAATCTGCTTCAGAGCGTGGTTATCTTATGTATAACTGTACAGTTAAGAGCACAACTCCGGGAGTTGATACTGCATCTAAGTATGTATCCAAGCCTGGTCAGTTCGGAAGACCATGGCAGGCCAATACTTCTGAAGCTGTATTCTTTGACACTGTAGTTGAGGCAACACAGTGGGCAAATGGCGCTTATGATGAAAATGCGAAGACCTCTCTTATTCAGCCTGTAGGCTGGAACACATCTCTTGGCGGACAGTCTGCAAGAAATGTCGAGTTCGGAACATTTGAGGTATCCGGAGAGGATAACAGCAAGGAAAGAGCGTCATGGGTTCAGCAGCCAAAAGAGGCGGTGCTTGCAGACGGAACAGCAATTTCAGTAGCAGCATTCCTTGGTGAGTGGGATCCATTTGCTGGTCATAATAATGACATGACAATTACATTCCCTGACGGAAGCTCTGAGGTTGCACCTACACCAGGCTCTTCTGAGACTCCGGTTTCAGAGAATAATGAATTTACATTTGAGTCATCAACTCTTGAGACATTTGCAGCCGGAGCCAAGGCAGATGGCGAAATGGAAAAAGTTGGAACTGATGACTACTTTACAATTATCTATAGTGTTAAGTCCAAGGTAGATACATCAAGCAAGACATGGGCTGATGAGTATACATCAGGAGTAAGACTTAATCTTGGCGGCGCAGCTGCAACTGAGAAGAATTCAGTTAAGTTTACAACTTCCAACGCAGCTACTGTAAAGGTATGGTGGGCTTGCGGTGATGCAGGACGCCAGATGACAGTCCTTAATGGTTCAGGAGAGACAGTAGCTACAACTGCAGAAGAAGCTGTTAAGAATTCTCCTTATCTTTCAACAATTAAGCTTGATGAAGCCGGAACATATTATCTTGGCGGAACAGCTAATAACTACATCTTTAAGATTGTAGTTACAGAGGATAAGGCAGCTGAGCCTGTAGTATCAACTCTTGAATCTGCAGACCTTACAGCATTTGCAGCAGGAGCCAAGGCTGATGGCGAAAGCGAGAAGGCTGGAACTGACGACTACTTTACACTTGTTTACAGTGCAAAGTCCAAGATTGATACATCCAGCAAAACTTGGGATGATGGCTACACATCAGATCAGAGAATTAATTTTGGCGGTGCGGCATCTACAGAGAAGAATGCTATTAAGTTCACAACTTCAGCAGATGAAGCTACAGTTAAGGTATGGTGGGCATGCGGAGACGCAGGACGCCAGATGGCAATTCTTGATTCAACAGGAAATGCAGTAGCAACAACTGAAGAAGCAGCAGTTAAGAATTCTCCTTATATTTCAACACTTAAGACAGGTGCTGCTGGAACATATTATCTTGGTGGCGCAACTGGTAATAACTACATCTTTAAAGTAGAAGTTACTGATGGAGCTCCTGTAGAAGTTAAGAGAGCAGAGTGGTCAGAGGTTAAGGCTCCAGTAATTAGCTCTGTTTCACTTAATAAAGACAACTCAGGCAAGATTGATGTTAGTGTTGACGCAGTAATTGGCTTAAATGGCGGAGACAGCCTTGTGGTTGAAATGCTTGATGCCGATGAAAATGTAGTAGAGACACTTAAGTCTCTTGCTGAGAAGAATGAGTTTACATTTGCGTTTACTCCTTCTAAGAGTGGTGATTATCACTTTAGAGCTACTCTTTCAAGAGATGATGAGGAAGACGTTAAGAGCGTTGTGAGAACAGATGCATTTTCATTTGTTCTTCCACTTAAGGCTCCTTCATTCAAAAACGCAGTTAATAAGGGCGCGGGTACAGTTGTAGTTAAGTTCTATTCAGTACCTGAGGCTGAAAGCTATAGCCTTACAGCTACAGATAAAACAGATGCAGCATCTCTTTCTAAAGCAGTTGTGACTGCCAAGACACCAGATGTTGATGAGTCTACTGAGTATTCATATACATTTGTAGGTCTCAATGTAGGACATAAATATGAACTTGCACTGGTAGCTAATCGCGGACAGGATACTTCAGATAAGTCTGTAATGGACTTCGAAGTTACAGAAGAAGGCGAGCGTGAGTGGGTATTCTCTGCATTTGGTCAGGGTGTATCCAAAGGCTCTAACATAGGTTCTACTGTTAATGATGATGGTTCAGTAACAGTTTGGAATATAGGAAATAAAGGTAAGCTTGTTCCTGCATCAACTGACGGACTTTCATTCTATTACACAGCAGTTCCTGCAAATAAGAACTTCACTCTTACTGCTACAGCAACTATTGATACCTGGACATTTACTAATGGTCAGGAAGGCTTTGGTCTTATGGCTGCCGATAGAGTAGGTGTAAACGGAAACGCTGCAGTATTCTGGAATAACTCCTATATGGCATCCGGAAGCAAGGTAGAATATTACTATGACACTGTTAATCAGGAAGTTACTACTGATACTTCAGCAGCCAAAATTACAATGAAGCTTGGTCTTGGGGCTCAGGAGAAGGTTGGAGTAACAAATGAAAACCTTGCAAGGCTTGAGGCTAACGACACAGAGACTGTTAATAACGAGTTCTCTTCAAATATGTATCCACTTGAGACAAGTGGTGGTCAGAGCGGCGTTGGTACATATAACCTCTTTGGAAAAGAAAAATCTGGAACAGTAGTAGGTACCATAGCTAACCCTCTTGCTCAGGTAAGACTTCGTATCCAGAAAAACAATACAGGATACTTTGTAAGTTATCTTGATGGAAATGATAATGTAATAACAACCAAGAAGTTCTATGACACAGAAGCTCTTAATAAGCTTGATTCAGAGAACGTTTATGTTGGATTCTTTGCTGCAAGAACATTTAAGGCAACATTCAGCGATATTGAACTTACAGTGATCGATCCTTCAGAGGATGCTCCTGCAGAGGAGAGACCTGTAACATATGTAGTACCTGATTACAAGATAATCTCAGCTACATATTCAAATACAGCAAAGTATGACCTTCAGTATGCAGGAAATGCAGACGGTGTTCTTACTATTACTGATGCTAAGGGAAATGCAGTAGTAGATAATAAGGCAGTAGTAGCAGGAGAAGTTGTAAGCACTTCTGTTAAACTCAGCAAGGGAGATAATGCATACAATGTAACATTTACTCCTAATGCAGACTTTAATCCAGGTGGTGATGAGTATCAGAGACTTTCTTCTTATGATACAGTTGAGTTTGTTCATACTGTTAAGTATGCAACTGTAAATGATGACGAGAAGATCTATGTAAGAGCTGATGGTAAATTCGATGCTACAGGAACAGCTAATGATCCTGTAGACATTTATACAGCTGTTAAGTATGTACAGCCTGGTCAGACAATTGTTGTTGCAGCTGGAACCTATAGCCTTACAAGTACAGTAACAATTGCCAGAGGAATTGACGGAACACCTTCAAAACCTATCAAGATGGTTACAGAAGGCGGAAGAGCAATCTTCGACTTTAACAAAAAATGCGCAGGATTCGTTCTTGCTGGTAACTACTGGTATATAAACGGAATTGACTGCACACATTCAGGAAATTCACTTAAGGGTATCCAGGTATCCGGTAGTCACATCACTCTTGAGGATATCCGCACATATGAGAATGGAAACACAGGTATTCAGGTCAGCAGATATCTCACAACAGACGGAAGAGATATGTGGCCAAGCTACGATCTGATCCTCAACGGTACATCATACAGCAATGCTGATGCCGGATATGAGGATGCTGACGGATTTGCAGCTAAGCTTACATGTGGTGACGGAATTGTATTTGATGGATGTATTTCCTATAACAACGCTGATGATGGATGGGATCTCTTTGCCAAGGTTGAATCCGGAAGCATCGGACAGGTAACAATCCAGAACTCTGTAGCATTTGCTAACGGATATGGCGTTGATGGAACAAACGAAGGTAATGGTAATGGATTTAAGATGGGCGGATCAAGCATGTCAGGTCCTCATAAGCTCATCAACTCTGTAGCTTGGGGTAACAAGGCTAAGGGTATCGATTCAAACTCTGGCCCTGATATCCAGGTATACCATTCAATGTCATTTAACAATGGCAGCAACAACGTAGCTCTTTATACAAACGATACAGCTAATACTAATTACTATGTAGATGGTGTTCTTTCATACCGTACAACAGGTACTGGTACTAATGAGAACATTAAAGCTAAGGGAACACAGGATACAAACAACATCTATGGCAAGAAGAACTTCTTCTGGAATGATGGAGCAAGTGCAAATAGCGATGGACTTAAAGCTTCTGATGACTGGTTCGTATCTCTTGATGCTCCTTATGCAAATGCAAATGATCCATACGCAGTAGCAGCATCTCTACGAGCAGCAGATGGTTCAATTGATCTTGGAAACTTCTTAAAGCTCAGCGAAACTGGTATCGCAGCTCTTGCGGCAGCAGGACTTGATGCTTCTGAAATAGTAGCAGGCGTTGATGGACAGTATGAGGCTGTCAGGGATGAGAGAGAGATCAGCGGATCATCAGATGATGCTCAGAAAGATGTTGAAGAGGATCCTCAGGAGCCTGAAGAAGAAGAAATTAAGGGCGAATTTGTTACTAAGTATTGGAGAACATACTTTGTCACAGAAGATGGCGAAAAGCTTACTGGTCTAAACAAGATTGGCGGAGAGCTTTACTACTTCAATGAGACTGGTGTAATGCTCACAAACAGCTACATTACTATTGATGGCAACAGATATTTCTTTGATGACGAAGGACATGCTGTTAAGGGCTTCATGGAAAGATATGGAGCTACATATTTCTTCGATGAAGAATACCATGAAGTATATGACGCAATTGTAGAAGTAGACGGCAACAAATATTATCTTGGTGATAACGGCAAGATGGTTAAGGGTAAGTTCGCTACTATTGGAGAGAATAAATATTACATTAACGATGATGGAGTTATTGTAACATCAGCATTTATAACACAGTATGGTTCAACCTACTATGTGAATGCAGAAGGTGTCATGGTCAAGAACTACCTTGCAAATATTGAGGGCAAAAAATATTACTTCAATGATCAGGGCAAGATGGTTAAGGGTAAATTCACTACAGTAGATGATAATAAATACTACTTTGGTGATGATGGCGCAATGCTCATAGAGACATTTGTAACCCAGTATGGTTCAACTTATTACCTTGGATCAGACGGAGCAATGCTCAAGAACACAGTATTCACAGTAGATGGCGTAACATATTCCGCTAATTCTGCAGGTAAAGTAAAAGTAAAAAAATAAGAAAATAACGTTTTAAGAAATGAGGGCCTGTCACCTAGTGTGAACAGGTCCTTTTTTCCTTATATATGGGTTAATTCATGAGGGTAGAAAATCCTTGAAGTTTGCAACATGTCTTTAGCATTGTTATAATAAATCTGCTGTTGTTGTAGACAGATGAATGAGGAAACAGAGATTAATATATGAAAAAAATGGAATTAATTGCTCCATGCCACTTTGGACTGGAAGCCGTACTAAAAAAAGAAATCATTGACCTTGGATATGACATTACTGAATCTGTGGATGGCAGAATTACTTTTGCCGGTGATGCTGATGCCGTATGCAGAGCTAATATATGCCTTAGAACTGCAGAGAGAATCCTTATCAAAGTAGGAAGCTTTCATGCTGAATCTTTTGAGGAATTGTTTCAGGGAGTAAAGAGCCTTCCCTGGGAAGAATTTATCCCTGAGCGCGGTAAATTCTGGGTTAAGAAGGCATCTAGTGTTAAGAGTAAGCTCTTTAGCCCGTCTGACATTCAGTCTATTGTCAAAAAGGCTATAGTTGAGCGTATGAAGCAGAGCTATCATACAGACTGGTTCAAGGAAGATGCAGAGAGCTTTCCTATCAGGGTATTTATAATGAAGGATGAAGTTACTGTTGCCCTTGACACAACAGGAGATTCACTTCATAAAAGAGGCTATAGAAAGCTTGAATCCAAGGCTCCTATTGCAGAGAACCTTGCAGCTGCTCTTATCATGCTCACTCCATGGCATGCTGACAGAATTCTGGTCGATCCTTTCTGCGGAAGTGGAACTATTCCAATCGAGGCTGCCATGATGGCTGCCAATATTGCTCCGGGAATGAACAGACATTTCACAGCTGAGAGCTGGACTCATATCATAACTCCTCAGAACTGGGCAGACGTACGAGATGAGGCCAGAGATGATATAGATACAAGCGTAGAGACAGATATTCAGGGATATGACCTTGATCCGGAAATGGTTGATATAGCACGTATTAATGCCAAAAAGGCAGGCGTGGAGAATATGATACATTTCCAGGCTAGGGATATAGCTGATCTTAGCCACAGGAAGAAATATGGCTTTATTATTACAAACCCTCCATATGGAGAGAGAATCGGTGAACAGGATGAACTACCAGCCCTTTATAAGACAATTGGTGCAAGGTACAAGGAACTTGATTCCTGGTCAATGTATCTGATAACAGGATTTGAGCAGGCTGAGAAATTTATTGGTAAAAAAGCTGACAAGAACCGTAAAATTTATAACGGTATGATAAAGACATATTTTTACCAGTTTATGGGACCTAAGCCTCCTAAGAGAAACGGATGAGAATAGATGAATAATGCAGAGATGAAAAAGATGTTTATCAAGGCATCTGTTTTTACTGTCTGCAGCATCGCAGTGATGCTACACAGATCTGCTACCAAGCATATTCTCATTACTGACGCTGCAGGTACAAGTGTTGACAGAGAGTTCAGCAGTGAGTCATATAATCTTTTGGTAGATAGAAATGTGTCAGGGGATCAGAGTGGGAAACTTACTATTCCTCTATCTAAGAGTGTAAGCTCAGATGATATTGTCATGGAAGACAGATATGTAGATCACGAACTTCGTATTTACATTGACAGCAGGGAAGAAGGCTATTATCTGGATAATGCTGTTTTATCCGATCTGGATATAATAGATGAGGCGGTTTGCATTACTGAGAATGATACAGGCAGCGTATGTCTTGATTTTAAGTTAAATGGCCTTTATGCCAACGAAAGCTCATTGACAGAGTCGAGTACTATAGAAGTCAGATTTTTTAAACCACACGAAGAATTCGATCAAATCGTAGTGGTTGATCCAATCGGATACGTTGATCCGGATACTGATATATCAGATGAAGCTTCAGATAAAGACCTGGCGCTTGATACAGCTCTTTTACTGAGAACTCAGGCTGAGAAGGATGAGAATAATAACATTAAATTCTACTATACAAGGCTGTCTGACGCATATGTGGACGATGCAAGAAAACTTCAGCTGATAGAAGATGTGCAGGCAGATATGGTAGTCAGGATTGGTGCTAATTCTGATCAGACGGGAGCCGATGGAATCATAGCTTATTATAATGACGAATACTATCTTAGAAGGCTTAGTAACGCCTCTCTTGCGGGAACTTTAGTCAATTCATGCACTTCAAGTGGAATAAATGTTCTTGGGACCAAGCCGGAGTATGAGGATGATGCAATACTCACAACATCGGAAGTTCCTTCCGCGAAACTGATAATACAAGTACCTGGTGATGAATCGGGTCAAAAGAAATTACAGGATAAATCATATAAAACTAAACTTGCATCCGGTATTTATCAGGGAATTTCGGATGCTTTTGAGGAGATGCGATGAGAATAGTTTTTGCTACTGGCAATAAAGGCAAGTTAAAAGAAATACACAGAATTCTGGGGGATCTTGGCATGGATATTTTATCTATGGCTGAGGCTGGAGTTCAGGATGATATAGAGGAGACAGGAACCACTTTTGAAGAAAATTCCATGATAAAGGCCGAGTCTGTTTCAAAGAGTCTTAAGAAGCTTGATCCTGCAGATGAGAGTATAGTTCTTGCAGATGATTCAGGTCTTGAGGTTGACTACCTTGGTGGGGAACCTGGTATATATTCGGCCAGATATATGGGAAAAGATACATCCTATGACATTAAGAACAAGGCCATAATAGATAAACTTGAGGGTGTACCTGAGGATGAGAGAACAGCAAGGTTTGTGTGCGCTATTTCAGCTGTTTTCCCTGATGGACGTAAGTTTGCATTTCTTGGCAAAATGGAGGGACATATAGCACATGAAATAGCCGGTAGCAATGGCTTTGGATATGACCCTATATTCTTCCTGCCTGAATATGGCAAGACAAGCGCGGAGCTGACTGAAGATGAGAAAAATGCGATCAGCCATAGAGGTAAAGCGCTCAGAGAAATGGAAGAAGTACTGCGCGCAGAGCTTGGAAAGTAATGTTTGGGGTGTAATATGCATAAGTATCTTGTTGTAAGCGATACACATGGAAGAGATCAGAACTTCTATGATGTACTTGATATAGAAGAGCCAGTGGATGGAATAATCCATTGCGGCGATTTTGAAGGTTCTGAAGGTAAATTTGCACTGGCTGCAAATTGTCCGGTTTATTTTGTGGCCGGTAATAATGATTTTTTCTCTGATCTTAACAGAGAGCTTGAGTTTGAACTTGACGGGCATACTTTTTTTGTTACTCATGGCCATCATTATTATGTGAGCATGGATTACGAGAGTATCAGAAGTGAAGGAATTGCCAGAGGAGCAGATATAATTATTTTTGGACACAGTCATAAGCCTGTTGCCAAAAAGATAGATGATGTTTATCTGTTCAATCCCGGAAGCTTATCCTATCCGAGACAGGAAGGCCGAAGACCCAGTTATTTAGTGCTTTTGATCGATGATGAAGGACAGGTTGAATACGAAATTAAGTATTTATAAAATCGTAAAAAAACTTGTAAAAATAGTGTTGACATTTCCTTTGAAATCGTTATATAATACTTCTTGCGTTACGGCAAAAGGCAACAACGATTAAGAAATCGGGGTGTGGCTCAGTTTGGCTAGAGCACCTGCTTTGGGAGCAGGGGGTCGCAGGTTCGAATCCTGTCACCCCGACTAACGTAACGCAACACCTTGCGGGTGTAGTTCAATGGTAGAACACCAGCCTTCCAAGCTGGATACGTGGGTTCGATTCCCATCACCCGCTTTGAGTAGAGCACTTGGCGAGGTTCTTTCGAGCCTAGTGCGAACCATACATTTTCACTTAGCGAGACTTGTCGAGCTTAGTGAAGAATGTAGAGCAAAATGCTTTACTCACTTTGAACGTGTGTCCGTAGCTCAGCTGGATAGAGCAACGGCCTTCTAAGCCGTGGGTCGGGGGTTCGAATCCCTTCGGGCACACTAATTTTTTAGCCAAAATATGGTGGCTATAGCGTAGTTGGTTAACGCGCCAGATTGTGGTTCTGGAGATCGAGGGTTCGAGTCCCTCTAGCCACCCTAGAGAAATAAGTGCCGATGTTAGTCGGCGTTTTTTCTTGAATATGCTCTATAAAAGGCATAGAATAATAATTGTAGAAGCTCCAGCTAAACGTGGCTCAAGCTCTTACATTCTTGGGCTATCGCCAAGCGGTAAGGCACAGCACTTTGACTGCTGCATACGACGGTTCGAATCCGGCTAGCCCAGCTAGAAGCGATGGATTTACTACGTCGCAGTTTTACAATTACATATGGGATACTAGCTCAGGTGGTAGAGCACTTGACTTTTAATCAAGTTGTCGGGGGTTCGAATCCCCCGTGTCTCAGTAATAATCCCTAGCTTCTTTATGAAGGTTAGGGATTTCATTATTTTTGCGGATATGGCGGAATTGGCAGACGCGCTGGATTTAGGTTCCAGTGGGCGACCGTGCAGGTTCAACTCCTGTTATCCGCACGAATATTTAAGGTTGTTTACATGTGAATGTAGACAACCTTTTTTCTTGAGTAAATATTTCTTTTATAGCAGGTCACTGAGTTTTTTACCGTAAAAGAAATTCCTCTCAAGTTCGTAAAATTCTGTCCACATGGATATAGTTTTGCATACTCCGGAACGAGGACATTCACCTGCATTTTCTTCAAGACATACAACCGGAGCAAAGGTACCTTCCATATGATCAATAATTTCTCCTACAGAATAATCCTCAGGTGCGCGGGTTAACATATAACCACCATGTTTGCCGCTGGCGCCTCTTATAAGGCCGCCCTTTACCAGGTCCTTGGCTATGATCTCAAGATATTTTTTGGATATGTCCTGTCTTTCGGCGATATCCTTAAGAGGAATGAAATCATCACTTTTTTGTTGTGCCAGATCTATTAATATACGAAGTGCGTAACGACTCTTTGTAGAAAACATATATATCTCCTAATCTTTCTCTTTATCATATTGTATCAGAATTAAATGAGTTTAGTGCAGTTGTACTGATAGCTTTTGATTATATGTAGTGATAAGTAAAGCATATTATAAAACATATTGACATAGTAGGTAAATAGAAGTAGCATAACAACAACACTTAAAACGCTTTAACGCATTAAACAGTATTTTGGAAAAAGAAAAAACATAATCAGGAGGAGAAAGATATGAGTTACAAATTTGAGACACTTCAGTTACATGTAGGCCAGGAACAGCCGGATCCGGCAACAGACGCAAGGGCAGTACCTATTTACCAGACAACATCTTATGTATTCAGAAACAGCCAGCATGCGGCTGACAGATTTGGTCTTGCTGATGCAGGAAACATTTATGGAAGACTTACAAACTCAACTCAGGATGTCCTTGAGAAGAGACTTGCAGCTCTTGAAGGCGGAAGCGCAGCACTTGCACTTGCATCCGGAGCAGCAGCTATTACATATACTATAGAAGCACTTGCAGCAAATGGCGGACATATTGTAGCTCAGAAGACAATTTACGGCGGAAGCTATAACCTCCTTGCACATACACTTCCACAGTTTGGAATTACTACAACTTTTGTAGATGCTCATAACCTTGCAGAGGTTGAGGGAGCTATTCAGGATAACACAAGAGCTATCTACCTTGAGACACTTGGAAATCCTAATAGTGATATTCCTGATATTGATGCTATCGCAGAGATTGCTCACAAGCATGGACTTCCACTTGTTATTGATAATACTTTCGGAACACCTTACCTTATAAGACCAATCGAGCATGGTGCAGACATTGTTGTACATTCAGCAACCAAGTTCATTGGCGGCCATGGAACAACACTTGGCGGAATCATTGTTGAGTCAGGTAAGTTCAACTGGAAGGAAAGCGGCAACTATCCTCAGATAGCAGCTCCTAACCCAAGCTATCACGGAGTATCTTTCTATGATGCTGTAGGACCGGCAGCTTTCGTTACATATATAAGAGCTATTCTCTTAAGAGACACAGGAGCTACAATTTCTCCATTCAATGCATTCCTTCTCCTTCAGGGAGTTGAGACACTGTCACTCAGACTTGACAGACATGCTGAGAATACCAAAAAGGTTGTAGAGTTCCTCAAAAACCATCCTAAGGTTGAGAAGGTTAACCATCCATCTCTTTCGGATCACCCTGATCATGCTCTTTATGAGAAGTACTTCCCTAATGGAGGAGCATCAATCTTTACATTTGAGATCAAGGGCGGAAAAGAGGCAGCATGGAAGTTTATTGATAACCTTGAGATTTTCTCTCTTCTTGCAAATGTAGCCGATGTTAAGAGTCTTGTAATTCATCCTGCATCAACAACTCATTCACAGCTTAATGATGATGAGCTTGCAGATCAGGGAATCACACAGAGTACCATCAGACTATCAATCGGTACAGAGCACATTGATGATATTATTGCAGACCTTGAAAAGGGCTTTGCAGCAGTATAAACAGAAATTATCGGAGGAAAAAATTATGAAAAAGAATCTTTTTACTAAGTCAGCAGGCGTGATCACAGCAGCAACACTCGTTGGAGCTTCAATAACCGGATGCGGAAGCAGCGTAAGCACAGCAAGCGCTTCAGACGCACAGGCTCAGGCAGAGACAGCAGAGGCTCCAGCTTCTTCAGAGGTTTACAGAACTCTAGATGAGATCAAGGAAAGCGGAACAATCAACATCGGAGTATTTTCTGATAAGAGCCCATTTGGATATGTTGATGAGAACGGTGAGTATGCCGGTTACGATGTATACTTCGCTGAGAGGATTGGTCAGGATCTTGGAGTTAAGATCAATTACGTATCAACAGAAGCTGCAAACAGAATTGAGTATCTTCAGACAGGTAAGGTAGACATCATTCTTGCAAACTTTACAGTAACTGAGGAGAGAGCTCAGGAAGTTGATTTTGCTCTTCCTTACATGAATGTAGCACTTGGCGTTGTTTCTCCATCTGATGCAGTTATCGACAGCCTTGACAATGTTGGTGCAGACGATGAGATCATTGTTATCTCAGGAACCACAGCAGAGACTTATCTTGAAAAGAACTATCCTGATATCAAGCTTCAGAAGTATGATGCATACGCAGAAGCCAAGACAGCTATTGAGAATGGTAATGCAGCAGGCTGGGCTAACGACAACACTGAGGTTATAGCCTTTGCAATCGAGAATGAAGGCTTTACTGTTGGAGTTCCATCACTTGGAGATTCTGACACAATTGCACCTGCAGTAACAAAAGGCAACGAAACACTTTTAAACTGGCTCAACGATGAGATCAAGGCTATCGGCGAAGAGAACTTCTTCCACGCTGATTATGAAGCAACCCTCCTTGATACATACGGAGCTGATTATGAGGATACTCTTGTAGTAGAGGGTGGTAAGGTACAGAAGTAATGGATATTGAGGTTATTAAGACCTATTTGCCTCTATACAATGAGGCAATCCTTCTGACTATCAGAATTGGATGGCTTGGAATCCTGGCAGCCTTTGTAATAGGGCTGCTGGGAGCAGCTGTCTTATATTTCAGAGTGCCGGTATTAAAAAAGATCATAGCTGCATACATAGAAGTTTTCAGAAATACGCCGCTTCTGGTTCAGCTCTTTTTTATTTATTTCGCACTTCCCAAGATTGGGATCAGGATATCTGCTGAAATATGCGGAATCCTTGGATTGGGACTGATAGGCGGAGCATATATGATTGAGACTATAAGAAGTGGTCTAGAGTCTGTTGACAGAATTCAGAGTGAAAGTGCATTGTCTCTTGGAATGACTAAGGGGCAGGTGTTCTTTCACATTGTTTTGCCACAGGCTTTTTCCATTAGTATTCCGGGATTTGTGGCAAATGTGATTTTCCTGTTAAAAGAAACATCTGTTTTTTCCACAATTAGTCTTATGGATCTGATGTTTACGGCCAAAGACCTGATAGGCATGTACGCCAAGACTATAGAATGTCTTTTCCTGTTGGTTGTGTATTATCTGATCATGCTTCTTCCTGTGTCAATACTGGGAACAGTAGTAGAAAGGAGGGCAAGATATGCACAATTTGGGGATTGATGTCCTTTTCAAAGGAACAAATATGATAAGGCTTCTAAAGGGACTATGGGTTTCTGTGGAAATCAGCCTTATATCAGTAGTGATCAGTATTGTTCTGGGACTTGCTGTTGGAGTATTGATGACTTCAAAGAATAGGGCACTAAAAGCAGTACTTAGGCTCTATCTTGAGACAGTTCGAATCATGCCTCAGATGGTTCTTTTATTTATTGTTTATTTTGGAAGTACCAGAGTTTTTGGACTTGATATATCGGCGGAAATTTCTGCCATAATAGTTTTCGTATTCTGGGGAACAGCAGAAATGGGAGATCTTGTCAGGGGCTCTATTAAGAGCATACCGAAGATACAATATGAGTCTGCGTATGCACTTGGTTTTAACAAAACTCAGGTTCATTTCTATATTATTTTTCCGCAGACACTTAGAAGGCTTCTACCGCTTTCTATAAATCTTGTTACCAGAATGATCAAGACAACTTCGCTAGTAATGATGATTGGAATAGTAGAAGTTCTGAAGGTTGCGCAGCAGATAATCGAGGCCAACAGAAGGTCGTCACCAAATGCGGCATTTGGCGTTTTTGCCGTGGTATTTCTTCTGTATTTTGTAGTTTGCTGGCCTATTTCACGACTTGCAGCTTCTCTGGAAAAAAGGTGGACATAAATTGAGCGATTTAGTTAAAGTTAAACATTTACATAAAGAATTTGGAAAAAATGTAGTCCTAAAGGACATCAGTCTTTCTGTGGAAAGAGGAGAGGTAGTAGTCATCATCGGCCCATCCGGGTGTGGAAAGAGTACTTTTCTTAGATGTCTTAACGGACTTGAGAGTATAGAAGGCGGCGTGGTAGTTATAGATGGACTTCCCGTAGAACCAGATAAAAAAGATATCTATAAGATCAGGCAGAAAATTGGAATGGTTTTTCAGTCCTATGAGCTCTTTCCTCACAAGACTGTCCTTGAGAATATTATTCTTTCACCTGTTAAGGTTCAGAAGAGAAACAAGGATGATGCCATGAGAGAAGCCTTGGTTCTTCTTGATAAGGTAGGACTTGCTGATAAAAAAGACTATTATCCAAGACAGTTATCAGGCGGACAAAAACAGAGAGTTGCCATCGTAAGGGCGCTGATCATGCATCCGGAGGTACTTCTGTTTGATGAAGTGACAGCAGCTCTTGATCCTGAAATGGTTCATGAGGTATTGCAGACTATGCTTGATCTTGCAAGGACTGGCTCAACCATGGTGATAGTCACCCATGAGATGGCATTTGCCAAAGCTGTGGCAGACAGAATTGTATTTTTTGACCAGGGTGAAATAGTAGAAGAAACAAGGAATGTTAAGGCATTTTTTGATGAGCCTTCAACTGAAAGGGCCAGAAAGTTTTTGAAGACATTTGCTTATGACTAATCTGATCATGGATGATGAGTTTGTATATTAAGGAGAAAGGCTTGGAAGCATGAATGCTACTTTGCAGATAGAGGCCGAAAAATGAGTAGTTGTGTAATTTACAATAAAGATATAAAGGACATGATCGCTGACAGCAGGGATAAGCAGATAATAGATATCAGAGAGCCTGAAGAATTTTTAAAGGGCTCATATCCAGGCGCAGCCAACTATCCCTGGAAGGAATTTGATTCATATTCTGATAACCTCAGTAAGGACAGTCCGATATATCTCATATGTCATTCGGGTAAAAAATCCATGGAAATCTGCGAAGAGCTGGCTTACCAAGGGTATGAGGCCTATAGCATCCAGGGCGGTATATATAGCTACTACGTTTATCTCATGGACAATCAGTACACTGATCTGGCAGTTCTTGAAGAGAAGCGCAAAAGCATAGAGCATAGTATCATTAAGAAATTCAGAAAAGAATTATGGAGCCAGTTTACCAAGGCGATAAACGTCTATGACCTTATAAAGGATGGCGATAAAATAGCAGTTTGTATCTCCGACGGAAAAGACTCAATGCTTATGGCCAAGCTCTTTCAGGAGCTTGAAAAGCATGGAAAAAAGAACTTTAAAGTTGTATATATGGTCATGAATCCCGGATACAACAGGATAAACTATGAGACAATCCTTAGTAATGCCAAGCTCATGGGGATTCCTGTGACGGTATTTGATTCAGACATATTTGATGTAGTTGATGCAACTTCCAAGGGGTCACCCTGCTATCTCTGCGCAAGAATGAGAAGAGGGTATCTCTACAGTAAGGCCAAGGAACTTGGCTGTAATAAGATAGCTCTTGGCCATCACTATGATGATGTCATTGAGACTATCTTTATGGGAATGACCTATGGCGGACAGGTTCAGACTATGATGCCCAAGCTTCACAGCACGAATTTTGAAGGTATGGAGCTTATAAGACCGCTCTATCTTGTAAGGGAAGAAGATATAAAGAGATGGAGAGATTATAATAATCTGACCTTCATCAACTGCGCATGCAGACTCACAGAGAGCTGTGCAAGCTGCGGAGGAACCGATAAAGGCAGCAAACGCGCCGAGGTAAAGAGCATCATTGCGGAGCTCAAGAAAACCAACCCCTACATCGAATCAAACATTTTTAAGAGTGTAGAAAACGTCAGCCTCAACACCATCATATGCTACAAAACTTCAGATGGGCAAAAACACCATTTCCTTGAAGATTACGAGTGAGCATATTGTAACTACAACAAAAATACCTTGCCCTCCCCGCTAGCAGTGGCCTTCGCTCTCGCAAAAGGTATTTTTCACCACTCCTGCCGGGATTTCATGGCCTTACAAATTCAGCCTTCTATTCTATGGCTCAAAGGACTCACATCCTCGGCCCGATTTCAAGCAGATGTTGTTGCATGCGAGTCTGAGATGGCAAATGCCATTTCTAATGTTCGAAAAGCGCCCTTTTCTGCGCCCTCGGAGGACTTGTTTGAAGCAGGGCAGAACGTAGTTATCAAAAAGAGAATGCCATAGCTTGCAAAGCAAGCGTATATAACGAATAAGAAATCTGTCTCTCAAGCTCGCTTGGAGAGCAGATTTCTTTTCGTTATTAAGGTGCTACGCACCTGTATGGCATTCTCTTTAGCACAAATAAATAATACTGCCCTGCAAGTTTTGGCCTACGAGTGGCGCAATAAACTAAAGGGCGCTCGAACATCTAAGAAATGTTTCATTTGCCAGTGACGAGCAGGCAATAACACTGCGCGGGTAAAAGGGCCGTCGGATGCTCAGACATGTTGAACCATGAGCAAGAATATTCAGCTGAATTTGTGAGGCTCATGAAATATCCCGTCACTCACAAAGGAGCCAAAATACCTTTTTGCGAATCGCTTGGCCACTTGCTGGCGGTGATGGGCGCGAGGATTTTTGTGAATGGGTGTAACTATTTTGGGGCGACATGCTTTTTTAACATATTTTTGGTATAATTCTTGACTTGGGACTTTTTAAGTTCAATCATTAATCTATATAGATATAGGTTTATTAACAAGTCAGGAAATTATGGATAAGAAAACTACAACAAAAAACAACAATATAATTGAGGGCTCAATCTGGAAGAGCATGCTGGCGTATTTTGCTGCTCTTCTTCTTGGAGCCTTTTTTCAGCAGTTCTACAATACTGTGGATGCCATTATTGTGGGTAAGGCGGTTGGAAGTGACGCTCTCGCTGCTGTTGGCGGATCTGCAGCTATGGTTGTAAATCTTTTCGTTGGCTTTTTTATGGGGCTATCATCAGGTGCGACCGTTGTTATCGCCCAGTTCTACGGCGCTGGCAGAAGGGATGAGGTTAAAAAGGCAGTCCATACTGCAATTGCCATGTCCATCGCTGGAGGCGCTCTGATAACCCTTATTGGACTTTTTATAGCTCCATGGATAATAAATGCCATGAAAACTCCAACAGAGGTTATAGAGGCCTCTACGATTTATTTGAGGATATACTTCCTTGGAATGATTGCTAATCTCGTTTATAACATGGGAGCCGGAATCTTAAGAGCAATTGGTGATTCCAAAAGGCCCTTGTATGTTCTTATAATTAGCTGCTTTGTTAACATCTTTTTGGATGTTCTATTTGTCATCTGGATGGGACTTGGCAAAATGGGCATCAATCAGGGCGTAATGGGAGTGGCAGTGGCTACAGTTATTTGCCAGATCATAAGTGCAGTCATAATCGTTGCTATGCTGATGATGACAGGCGATTCCTACAAGCTTATACTCAGGGAAATACGAATTGATGCAGAAATGCTATCTAGAATAGTCAGAATCGGATTCCCAGCAGGAATTCAGACTACTATGTACACTCTTTCCAATATCCTGATCCAGGCTTCGATAAATGAATTTGGAAAAGATGCAACAGCGGCCTGGGCAGCCTACGGTAAAATTGATGTACTGTTCTGGATGACAATCGGCTCTCTTGGAACTGCGGTAACGACTTTTGCAGGTCAGAACTATGGCGCAGGCAAATATGACCGTGTTCGCAGCAGTACAAGGCAGGCATTTATAATTGCTGCCTGTATTACAATTCCTCTTAGTACAGTCTTGTACTTATGGGGAGAAGGATTTTTATATATCTTTGTTAATGAAAGCCAGGTTATACAGATTGGAATTCAGATGATCAAATTCCTGGCACCCTTTTATTGCCTTTACATAGGAGTTGAGATATTCTCAGGTGTCCTCAGAGGAATGGGCTCTGCGCTGATCCCTATGCTTCTCACATTAAGCGGGATATGTCTTCTCAGAGTTGTGTGGATAATGGTGGTATTTCCGCTTAACAGAACGATTGTAACTGTTGAGACAAGCTATCCGATAACTTGGGGAGTCACTTCTTTTCTTTTCCTGATCTATTACACATATTATGTGAGAAAGAATAAGATCAAGGGTGACGCGGATTCTGTAAAGTAACAGAGTTGGAATTGGATTATATGATAGAGGAAAATTACTTATCAGAATATAATAGTTGCATGCTATGCCCCAGAAAATGCGGAGTAAATCGAAATGAAGCTCCAGGCTATTGCAGGGAAAAAAGCGATCTGCATGTAGCAAGAGCTGCTCTTCATATGTGGGAAGAGCCATGCATTTCAGGAACAAATGGTTCTGGAACAGTTTTCTTTTCAGGTTGTAACATGGGATGTGTCTTTTGCCAGAACAGAGCGATCAGCAGAGGACAGGTGGGAAAATATATTTCTGCAGACCGCCTTGTGGATATATTTTTCGAACTAGAGGACAAGGGAGCTAACAATATAAACCTTGTGACTGGAGATATGTTTATCCCAACTATAAGGGTCGCCATCGAAAGAGCAAGAAACAGAGGAATTAGCATACCTTTTTTATTTAATACCTCGTCGTATCTTACTCTTGATTCAGTCAGAAGTCTTGATGGTCTTATTGATATTTATCTCCCGGATATGAAGTACATAAGAGAAGAGGATGCGGTAAGGTATAGCGCTGCAAAAGGCTATGTGGAAAGCGCTAAGGCTGCTATAGATGAGATGGTCAGACAGTGTCCTGAATGCATATTTGAAGATGAACGGGTTTGTGACAGACCGTCGGAACAGTCCCCTGCATATGACCACGCAGCCATAATGAAAAAAGGTGTAGTTGTAAGGCACCTTTTGATGCCGGGAATGCTGATACAGGCCAAATTGATCGTTAAGTATCTATATGATAAATATGGCGATAAAATATATGTTAGCCTGATGAACCAATACACTCCCGGTGGAAATCTTAAAAATTTCCCTGAAATTGACAGGAAAGTTTCAGGCAGAGACTATGACAGCCTGATTGAATATGCTGCCCGGATAGGGCTTGTAAATGGTTTTATGCAGGTTGGAGAGACCGCTCAGGAAAGTTTTATCCCTTCCTTTGACTGCGAGGGCGTATAACTTAACAGTACCCATCAAAAAACAGCCACTTTGGTGAAAGATTATCACTAAAGTGGCTGTTTGTGTATATGTTATAGGTGAAGCGGTTTAGTTGCCGGCTGAAACATCAGCGGGAACTTCGTTGACTACTGAATCGCCGGACTGTGCAGGAGCTGGCTGAGCAGCTTCCTGTGTACCAGCTGCAGCAGCTTCTGCTGCGGCCTGGGCTGCCTGTGCTGCAGCTACTGCAGCAGCCTGTTCGGCAGCGATAATACCTTCTATTCCAGGTTGAGTCATAAACTCAACTGTATGGTGACAGGTATTAAGCACTCTTGTCTGATTGCCTTCCTCATCAGTAACTGTGGTATAAGCTGAATTGGTAGGTGTATAGTTTACAAATCCTGATTGAAGAGCAGCAGGAACTTCAGGTGTGAGTTCAAATACTCCTGCAGTCTTAAATGGACAAAGCTCTGTAGCAGGGCATCCGTCAATGCCGCACATGGTGCCGGCATAGTGAACATCACAGCTCTCTGTTGGAACTGTACCTTCTTCAAAGTACTCTGTCCTGAGTGTTCCGTTACATAGCCCTTCGATAGGCTGTTTGCCTGATCTGGAGCAAACTGTGGCGGCAACAATACCTGCAGGCTGTGCAAAGGATGAAGCGGGAAGATTTTCATGTACTCTTGCCATTACCTTTCTCCACAATGTCTTGGAGAGGTTCTTCTCTGCGGAATCCTTCATGCTGACGTTATTGTCGTAACCTGTCCAGGTAGTAGCTGTATAGTAATTGGTGTATCCGGCAAACCATACATCCTTATAATCTGTAGTAGTACCTGTTTTACCTGCAATAGCAGTAGTACCAAAGTTAACAGATGTAGCTGTACCTGAAGTAACAACATCCTGCATTGCACTTGTCAGAAGAAATGCTGTAGTCTCTTTTAACACGCGCTTTGATTTGGCTTCTGTGTTATCGAGCAGAACATTACCGTCATGATCAACAACCTTGGTGTACAGCTTGGGCTCTACATAGACACCGCCGTTTGCGATGGATGCATAGGCTGCGTTAAGCTCAAGGTTCTTGACACCATAGGTCAGTCCTCCAAGGGCTGTTGACTGCTGGATATCTGAGTATACCTTACCGTTGATAGTTACACCGTCTGTAATAGTAGTAAAGCCGAAATTCTTGAGGTAATCATAACCAAGCTGAGGAGTGATGAGAGTAAATGCCTCAACGGCAATAACATTCATTGAATCCTTGATAGCTGTTCGTACTGTGTTAAGCCCTCTGTATTCTGACCCCCACCAGTTCTTGACGAGAGTTCCGTTGTCGTAAGCAAAAGGAGCATCATTAAACACTGTGGCAAGTGTGAGGCCTGCGCTGTCAATACCCGGAGCGTAGGTTGAGAGAACCTTGAAGGTAGAACCTGGCTGACGATATGAGTCAGTGGCTCTGTTAAGGGTTCGGCTGGCAGTTTTCTGGCCTCTTCCGCCGACCATAGCAACTACATAACCTGTGCTCTGCTCTTCAACAGTTATGGAAACCTGAGGCTGAGGAGTAAGATTGTACTTCTCACCAAGAACAGTGTCACCTTCATTCATAACAGCGGCCTTGTAATTCTCAATAGCTTCCTCAGCTGCTTCCTGAGAGGAGTAGAGCATATTAAAGCCATTGATACTCTGCTTGTAATATGACTGGAACATTTCACTACTGTGATTGGTGATAGTTCCATCAGGTGACTGTACTGAAAGTTCATAGCTCAGAAGCCACTTGGTACCTGAAGGATAGTTCTCTTCATTCTGGAACACATCGTCACAGATGGCCTGAATCTCGGGATCCTGTGTTGAATAAATCTTAAGACCTCCACTATACAAAAGAGTATAGGCCTGTGTCTCGTTGTAACCGGCTGCAATAAGGTCATCAAGAATATCGTTGGTAAGGGCATCTACAAAGTATGAGTTGATTGTAGAATCACCACCGGTTTCCTGATTGACATTCTGGATCCTGGAATAAACGTCATCTGTCATAGCAGCATCATATTCAATCTGAGTAATAAACTCATGTTTGAGCATATGCTCAAGAACTTTATTACGTCTCTCTGCATTCTTGTCAGGATGAGTGATCGGGTTGAAACGACTCGGGTTCTGAGTGATAGCCGCAATAACAGCTGACTCTGAAATAGTTAGCTCACTACAGGATTTATTAAAGTAACGTAGAGACGCAGCCTGAACACCAAGAGTATTAGAACCGAGGTTAATGGTGTTAAGGTAGTTAAGAAGGATATCCTCTTTGCTCATGCTCTTCTCAAGCTGAATTGCCAGGTACTGTTCCTGAATTTTTCGCTTGACCTGCTGAATCTTACTCTCGTCTGTCCATCCGGAAAATACGTTATTCTTTAAAAGCTGCTGAGTGATAGTACTGGCTCCCTGAGAGAAATGACCGGAAGTAAGACCGACAAAGCCGGCTCTTATGATACCCTGAATATCAATTCCGTTATGCTCGTAGAAACGCTCATCCTCAATGGCAACAAAGGCTTTACCAAGGTGATCAGGTATCATGTCCCAGGTTACAGGGATACGGTTTGAATCAGTTGAGACAAGCTTGGCTATCTGATTGCCGTCAGTATCATACACAAAGGTCGAAAAGCCCTTTGGAGTAACACTGATATTACCAATGTCAGGAGCTGTATCTCTGATCCCATTGAATACACCGATTCCGGCGCTTGCTCCAATGATCACACCACCTATCATCAGTGATAAAATGATGTAGAAGCCAAAAAGACTTATCTTTTTGCCCCATTTATTAGTACCGGAGTTCAGGGCTCTTGCCTGCTCAACGATACCTCTTTTTCCATAATTCATATGATTTCCTCGCTGTAATTTGTGTCACCGGTAATGAGTCAGACTGACCGGAGACAGTTAAGTCGCATAATATAACATCTTATTATAGCACGGAGGCGGAAAAATGAAAAATCCAGCCCAATGATATCTGTAATCCTATGGTATAATGCTTCTATGAGTGAACGAGAATCTTATAAAGTACTAATTTCAAATGGAACCGGAGAGATTGTGGAAAAGAAATCCAGATTTATTGCCGGTGTATATAAAGTAGAAACTGTGGAGGAAGCGGAAGCAAAGATTGCGGAAGTGTCCAAGAAATACTGGGATGCACGCCACAATTGCTATGCTTTTGTGATAGGAGAAAATAGTGAGATCACAAGGTGTAGTGATAATGGAGAACCTTCAGGTACCGCAGGTAAGCCTATTCTGGAAGTAATAAAGGGAAGCGGGGTTACCAATGTGCTGGTTATTGTGACAAGGTACTTTGGAGGAGTACTTCTGGGAACGGGAGGACTTGTCAGAGCTTATACCCAGGCTGCTCAGGCAGGACTATCTGATTGTGAGATAGGAGAAATGGTTTTTTCTCAGAAACTGACACTCAAGGTCGGCTATAACATGATCAATAATGTGCAGTATTACTTGTCGCAGAATGAGATAAATATTGCGGATTCCCGTTACGAGGCAGATGTTCAATTTGATATCTGTGTCCGCGATGCAGATAAACAGCGCATCTGTGACGGCCTCATCCAGAAATGTGAAGGACAGATTGAAATCGTCGAGGGCGACAAGGGGTATTATATATTGTGAGAATTGATTTTTAGCCGCATGTAAGTAGGTTTAATGATTTAGGCTAATGAGATTATTGAATGTAAAGAGCAAACTTTAGCCGAAGGTGTAGAAAATGCTTTTTTGCGGCTAAAGAAAAATGGTAGTATATTACAGATGCTTTAGCCGAATGATGCTTATATTTAGCCTTTCGGCTAAACACAAAAGCCATGAATCTTATGCATAATTAGCCGCATTTGAAAGATTCAAGCTATGCGGCTAATGAACTTGGAATAGCAGTGATAAATGATGTAGCCACAATCAAAGGAAAAATAAGATTGCGGCTAAAAACCAAATGAAATCAGTAAAAGAAGATTAGCCGAGGATGGCCTAATACTTAATATGCGTATGATAATAGTAATAGTTGAGCGCTGAAATTACTAAATGAAAAAAGAGAGCCGAGGATTTCGGTAATGGGCAATATGTTTGAGATGCGTAGCATCGAGTTTTGCCCCCTGAAATCCAAGGCTCTCTTTTACTATATTATTTCTTGAAGCTTGCGCGCTTTCTAAGTGTAGGATCAAGAATTCTCTTACGGATTCTAAGGCTTGTAGGAGTTACCTCTAAGAGCTCGTCGTTATCAATGAATTCGATACACTGCTCAAGTGACATGATCCTAGGTGGAACAAGTCTGAGAGCTTCATCTGAAGATGATGTTCTTGTGTTTGTGAGATGCTTGGTCTTACATACGTTAACCTCTACATCCTCACTCTTACCACTGGTTCCGATTACCATTCCTGAGTAAACCTTGTCACCTGTCTTGATAAAGAGTGTTCCACGGTCCTGAGCATTGAAAAGACCATAAGCTGTAGCTTCACCTGTCTCAAATGCGATAACAGAACCTGTCTTACGGTAGTTCATATCTCCCTTGTATGGAGCATATCCGTCGAAAATAGTATTGATGATACCGTTACCCTTAGTATCTGTCATGAACTCACCTCTGTAACCGATAAGTCCACGAGATGGAATGTTGAACTCAAGACGTGTGTAACCACCGTTACCTGCGCCCATGTTTACAAGTTCACCCTTTCTCTCACCGAGCTTCTGGATAACTGAACCTGAGAATTCATCAGGAACATCGATGTAGCACTTCTCCATTGGCTCAAGCTTGTGGCCGGCTTCATCTGTGTGGTAGATAACCTCAGCCTTGCTGACTGCAAACTCAAAGCCTTCACGACGCATTGTCTCGATAAGAACTGAGAGGTGAAGCTCACCACGTCCTGAAACCTTAAATGTCTCTGTTGTATCTGTATCCTCAACACGAAGAGATACGTCTGTGTTGAGCTCTCTGTATAATCTGTCACGAAGGTGACGGCTGGTTACATATTTACCTTCCTGACCAGCAAGAGGAGAGTCGTTAACAATGAAGTTCATTGAAATAGTAGGCTCAGAAATCTTCTGGAAAGGAATAGCTACCTGATTATCAACTGAGCAGATAGTGTCACCGATCTTGAGGTCTTCGATACCGGAAATAGCAACGATAGAACCAATCTTGGCTTCCTGAACTTCCACTCTTCCAAGGCCGTCATACTCATAGAGTTTGCTGATCTTGGTCTTGATACGTCTTTCAGGCTCATGGTGGTTAACAACAACAACTTCCTGATTGACTTTAACAACGCCGTTATCTACCTTACCTACACCGATACGTCCAACGTACTCGTTGTAGTCGATTGTGCTGATAAGTACCTGTGTGCTGGCATCAGGGTCGCCAACAGGAGCAGGAATATAGTTGATGATCGTATCAAGAAGAGGCTTCATATCTGTTCCCTGCTCATCAAGTGAAAGAGAAGATGTGCCAGCCTTAGCTGATGCAAATACAAATGGGCAATC
Organism: Butyrivibrio proteoclasticus B316; assembly: GCF_000145035.1. Lineage (NCBI taxonomy): Bacteria > Bacillati > Bacillota > Clostridia > Lachnospirales > Lachnospiraceae > Butyrivibrio > Butyrivibrio proteoclasticus. The sequence continues at coordinate 2,998,053 of NC_014387.1, read as the reverse complement.
AAGCTGATTGTCATCTGCTCCAAGATCCATAAGGAGTTCGAGAACTTCATCGATAACTTCCTTTGGTCTTGCCTCAGGTCTGTCAATCTTGTTAACGCAAACAATTACAGGAAGACCAAGATCCATAGCCTTACCAAGAACGAACTTGGTCTGTGGCATTGGACCTTCAAATGCGTCTACTACAAGAATAACGCCATTTACCATCTTGAGTACTCGCTCAACCTCACCACCGAAATCAGCGTGGCCTGGAGTATCAATGACGTTGATCTTGATATCCTTATATGTGATAGCTGTGTTCTTAGACATGATGGTAATACCACGCTCTTTTTCAATATCACCGGAATCCATTACACGCTCAACAACTTCCTGACCTGCACGGAATACACCACTCTGACGAAGAAGTCCATCTACAAGAGTTGTCTTACCATGGTCAACGTGGGCAATAATTGCAACGTTTCTTACATCATTTCTAGTCTGCTTCATAAATTTATTTGTCTCCTTAATATAGAAAAAACACTATTACATTTCAAACTATGGCATTATAGCACGCGATTTTTTCTTATTCAATATGTTTTTATAACCGTCAAATAAAATAATGATAAAAAAACACATAATAACTGCAGATTTTGGCTACAAATTCCTTGTGTGATAAGGTGCAAACATATATAATGAACTCATTCGGCGGCTTTGGCAGTTTAAATAGATAAAACATAAAAACGGTAAAGCGGCTGAAAGAGGAAAGTATCGGAAAGGGGAAATGGTATGAAAGCAAAGTTTTCAGAGTATTTAAGCTCTATTGCTCCAGGCATCAAGCAGCTGATTGCTGAGCTTGGAAAGAGCTATGATTATGTCAGTGTTCTTTCTACAGATTCTGTAGGATTTAGCATGACGGCCTCCCAGAGGGTTAAGAGCATAAGCGCAAAAACACTTATGGTGGAGAGGGGAAACGTTGTAAGAGTTTATAAAGATGGTCTTTACAGCGAATATTCTTTTAACTTGTTTGATTCTGAGAATGCGGCAGAAAAGGCTGGCAAGATCAAGGAAGTTCTTGATAAGCAGCTTGCAGTATTAAAGGCAACACAGACAGAAGTTTATAACACAGAGAAGCTCACTGATGAGCCTCAGGAGCTCTTTGTTGAGATGGAGACCACAGATCTTCCGGAGGAAGCAGATCTTGATGCACTTATCAGGAGATTCAAGGAAATTAGTGATAAGGGAGCTGCTATTTCAGAAGAAATCATAGACTGTAATGTAAGAGGCGAATCAACTCACGTTAGCAAGATGTTCCTTACAGCCAATAAGGACCTTCGACAGAGCTATGTCCAGTCTACAGGCTCAGTTGTTATGTTTGGATCCAGAAATGGTAAGACAGATAACGGTTATCAGGCAATCTCTGACAGAGAAGGACCTGCTATTTTTGATGGCCTTGAAGATCTGATTGATAAATCATACAGGGAACTTAATGATTGTCTTGGTGCAGAGCACGTTGTTCCAGGTGAGTATGACGTTGTCACATCTCCTGAGGTTTCAGGGCTTATTGCTCACGAAGCCTTTGGACACGGTGTTGAGATGGATATGTTTGTTAAAAACAGAGCGCTTGGCCAGGAATATATTGATAAGCGCGTAGGATCTGACCTTGTTTCAATGCACGAAGGAGCGCTCGTATGTAAGGATACTTCAAGCTATGCCTTTGATGATGAGGGAACTCCTGCCGGGGACGTATTGGAAATTGATAAGGGTATCCTTAAGACCGGTGTATGTGATGCTCTTGCAGCCCTCCGTCTTGGCACAAAGCCAACAGGAAATGGAAAGAGAGAGAACTTTGAGCATAAAGTTTATACCAGAATGACAAACACTATGTTTGACAGCGGAAACAGCACCAAGGAAGAGATGATTGCTTCTATCAAGAAGGGATATCTTTTGGAGGGATTTAATTCTGGAATGGAGGATCCTAAGCACTGGGGAATTCAGTGTATCATTTCAAGAGGCTATGAAATTATTGATGGCAAGCTGACAGGCAAGGTTGTTGCTCCACTTGTACTTACAGGTTATGTTCCGGATCTTCTTAACTCTATTTCCATGGCAAGTACTGATTATGAATCATTTGGAAGTGGAATGTGTGGTAAAGGCCATAAGGAATGGGTTAAAACTGCAGATGGTGGCCCATATCTTAAGTGTAGAGTAAGACTTGGCTAAGCGGGAGGATGACATGACAGATAAGATTATTGAATTATTAAAGCAGTCCGGTGCTGATGCCTGGAGTGTTACAGATAAGATTACAGAAGGCTGGGAGTTTTATTTTATTAAGCACCAGCTGGATCAGAACAGAGTTCGTGATGTAGAACATATTACAGTAGAAGTCTTCAAAAAACTTGAGGATGGAAAGTTTATCGGAAAAGCTTCTGAGGAAATTGCCCCAACTGCTTCAGTAGAGGAAGCTAAAAAGATTATTGATGCTCTGTGCGTAAGAGCTACTTTTGCTCCAAACCCTTATTATGAGCTGAACAAAGAGAAGGTAGAGGTTGAAAACAAGTCTATCGACGTTCCTAAGATGGCACAGGATTTCATTGAAGCCCTGCAGCAGGTTCCTGAGACATCAGGTGAGGATATTAACTCCTATGAGATATTTGCTGAGAGCAATAAGAAAAGATATGTAAACTCTGAGGGAATTGATGTTACGGTTACTTATCCTAAGTCAATGGTTGAAGTAGTTGTAAATGCCAGAAACAAGGAGCATGAGATTGAGCTTTACCGCATGTACGAAGCTGGAACCTGTGACAAGGATCATCTGGTAAAAGAGATTTCAAATACCCTTAAGTTTGGTAAAGACAGACTGGATACAAAGCCTACTCCAAATCTTTCAAAGGCAACAGTTATTTTTTCTACAAACGATGTCGAGCAGATCTTTAAGTGGGCTGCACTGAATTTGCACGCAGCATACAAATATATGGGTTACTCAAAGTGGGAACTTGGTAAGGAAGTCTTGGAGGACGTAAAGGGAGACAAAATTACTATCAAGGCAGTGAAAGAACTTCCAAACTCTTCCGAAAACTATGCGATAGATGCAGAAGGTGCTGCTTTCAAAGATATGTATCTTGTTAAAGACAATGTGCCAAAATGCTATTGGGGCGATGCACAGTTCCGTTATTATCTTGGCGTAAAAGATTCCTACATCGTAGGTAACTTTACAGCAGAGGGTGGCGAGCTTACTGAAAAGGAGCTTAGAAGCGGCAGTTATCTTGAACCGGTTGAGTTCTCTGACTTTAGTGTTAATCCTATAACCGGAGAAATTGCCGGAGAAATCCGTCTTGCATATCTTCACGATGGAAACAGTGTAACAGCAGTGAGTGGCGGTTCTGTATCAGGAAATCTTAATGAACTTATGAAGAACGTAAGATTTTCAAAAGAACTAAAACAGTATAACAATGTCGTTGTTCCATCAGTTGTTAAGCTTGAAAATGTTACAATTGCAGGAGCAGAGTAACTAGCGAAGTGATTTTGAGCTTGGAGCAGAGTGATTACACAAATTGCTCACTTTATGGGAAAAAATGCAATTGTATTGACAACAACTTGACATAGGTTGTACTATTTAAAAAACAAACATAAGACTTTAGATAGAGGTTGCGTATTCAATGAGTAATTCTGCGGATGTGTCAGGCACAGGAGAAGCAGAATGGAAGGTGAATATGCCGAAAGGTTCGGTCTCCTGAGGATCGGATGCTTGGGCATATAGTTAAGAGCTATATGACTGTCATCGCAGATGGGGCGCTATCAGTTCATTCTTTAATATGTATTTGGATGGAAATGTATACGGCTCATCAGATTATCTGGTGAGCCTTTTTATTCTGTCGAATAAAAAAAGAATTGCGCAACTCGCGGAAATGAAATTATTGCTTGCGCAATCCGCTCGTGCGCAGAAGAGTCGCAAGCGACTCTTCATTCAATGGTCGAATCATATCAAAGGAGGATAACATGGCAATATTTAAGGGAGCAGGAGTAGCAATTGCAACACCATTTAATCAGGACGGATCTGTTAACTATGACGAGTTTGAAAGACTTATCGAGTTTCAGATTGCAAACGGAACGGATGCTATAATTGTCTGCGGAACAACAGGCGAAGCAGCAACAATGTCAGAAAAAGAGCACATGGACGTTGTTAAGTTCTGCATTGATAAAGTAAACAAGAGAATTCCTGTAATTGCAGGAACAGGATCAAATTGTACACAGACAGCTATTGAACTCTCTGCGCTTGCAGAAGAATATGGTGCTGATGGAGTTCTTTGTGTAACACCATATTATAATAAGGCAACACAGGACGGACTTTATGCTCACTTTAGCGCAATCGCTGATGCTATCAGCATACCGATCATCCTCTATAATGTGCCTAGCAGAACAGGATGCAATATCCTCCCTGAGACAGCAGTCAGACTTTGCCGTGATAAAAAGAATATAGTTGGCATCAAGGATGCAACAGGAAATATTGCTCAGACATCCAGAATGATGCAGCTTGCAGAGGGATGCATAGATCTTTATTCAGGAAATGATGATGAAATCGTTCCTATCATGTCTCTTGGTGGACTTGGAGTAATTTCAGTTCTTTCTAACGTTGCTCCACAGCAGACACATGAAATATGCCAGAAGTGTCTAGATGGCGATTTTGCAGCAGCAAGAGAGCTTCAGTTTAAAGCTATTCCGCTTGTGAAGGCTCTTTTCTCAGAGGTTAATCCTATTCCTGTTAAGAGCGCACTTAAGATGATTGGTATAGAGGCAGGTCCTCTCAGACTTCCTCTTACTGAGATGGAAGATGGCCACAAAAAAGTACTTGAAGATGAAATGAGAAGCTTTGGTCTTATAAAGTAATTGGAAAGGAGCTACAGCATGCCATCGGTTGAGATGGCTGCGTGAAAAAAACTATGACAAAAATGATAATGCACGGCTGCAATGGCCGTATGGGACATGTAATTGTTGACCTTGTTAAAGAGGATGCTGATATCGAAGTTGTTGCAGGCGTAGACGCTTATGGCGAGAGTAATTATGATTTTCCTGTATTTAAGAGCCTGTCTGATTGTAATGTGGCAGCAGATGTTATTGTGGATTTTTCTAATGCATCAGCTGTAGACGGCCTTCTTGACTACGCAGTGTCAGTTAATACACCGGTTGTTCTCTGCTCAACAGGTCTTTCAGAAGAGCAGCTTAATAAGGTAAAAGAGGCGTCTTCCAAGATTGCAATCCTCAGATCTGCGAACATGTCAGTTGGAATAAATGCGCTTCTCAAGGTGCTTAAGGATGTTGCTCCTCTTTTTGCCGAGGCCGGATTTGATATAGAGATAGTTGAAAAGCACCATAATCAGAAGCTTGATGCTCCAAGTGGAACAGCTATTGCACTTGCTGATGCTATCAATGATTCTTTTGAGGATAAATATGAGTATACCTATGACAGAAGTCAGCGCAGAGAAAAACGCCGTCAGAAAGAAATTGGCATTTCTGCAGTCAGAGGTGGAACAATTGTTGGTGATCATGATGTAATATTTGCCGGTCTTGATGAAGTTGTTACACTTTCTCACAGGGCATATTCAAGGGCAATTTTTGGCAAGGGCGCTATTCAGGCAGCCAAATTCCTTGGCGGCAAGAGTGCCGGAATGTATGATATGGCTGATGTTCTCGCGTAAAAGGGGATAAGAATGAGGTTCAGACCTTGTATTGACATACATAATGGAAAAGTTAAACAGATAGTTGGCAGCAGCCTTGTGGATACAGGTGATCAGGCAAAAGAGAATTTTGCATCCGCCAAGGGCGCTGATTTTTATGCAAGAATGTACAGAGAAAAGGGCTTAAGCGGAGGACATATCATTTTGTTAAATCCGGCTGAAAGCCCTTATTATGAAGTAACAAAGAGGCAGGCAATAGCTGCTCTTACTGCGACTCCGGGACTTCTTCAGATAGGAGGAGGCATAACGGCGGATAATGCGCAGGAGTTTCTTGATTATGGAGCGTCACATGTCATTGTTACCTCATATGTGTTTAAAAATGGCAAGATAAACTATACAAATCTCAAAAAGCTTGTAAAGGCTGTTGGTAAAGAAAAGATAGTTTTGGATCTATCCTGTAAGGCTGATGAGAATGGCAGATACAAGATTGTGACAGACAGATGGCAGAAGATGACTGATGTTGAGCTATGTGCGGAAACATTGGATGCTTTGGCTGAGTACTGTGATGAGTTTCTGGTTCATGCGGCTGATGTTGAAGGAAAGCAAGGCGGTATTGAAGAAAAAGTGGCCAATATCCTGGGAAACTGGGGGAAAATACCTGTAACCTATGCAGGCGGAGTACATTCACTTAAAGATATCGATAAGATCAGAAAAGCTGGAAAAGGAAAGATAGATGTCACCGTGGGAAGTGCACTTGATATATTCGGTGGAAATCTAGAGATGGATGATGTAATTACCTCTTGTGGGTAAAAGCGGAAATAACCAGCAAGAATCCTGCCTTGCTGCAGAAAAAGACGTGCAAAATAATATTGCGAATAAATAAAGATTAGGTCAAAAAATCCATCTGGTAAAACCAGATGGATTTTGTTGATTAATCATTGTTACAATCTTGCGAATTCAAAATATATATCTATATTAGAATAAGGCACTATGTAGTCTGATTAATTAGCCTTTAACTCATCTAAGAATCAAAGCTTGTTTACGTTTACGGCCTGAGGTCCCTTTTCGCCCTGGATTACATCATACTCTACAGAAGCGCCCTCTTCGAGAGACTTGAAACCTTCCATGTTGAGTCCTGAATAATGTACGAATACATCATTTCCAGCCTCGTCTGAGATGAAGCCGTAACCCTTCTGGTTGTTGAACCACTTAACAGTACCTTTGTTCATTGTAATACCTCCACTAAAAATAAAAAAATAATCGTTCTGTTGTCCACGACAACATATTAATGCTAACACATAAAGGTACAAAAGTAAAGGTAATTTATTGATGTTGAGCATAAGTTTTACGTTTGAGAAAATATTTTTCTGTAATATTTCGATTTGCGATATTGAGTACTTTACTTTACTAGTTCAGAGTGATAAAATGTTTAAGCACGAAAGTATTATTGACGGAATATGGTTTAGTTATGGCGAAAAAATAAAATAAGGAGACTTTTGACATGAATAAGAAAATTAGAACAGATGCTGTTGATCACCTGTTTAATGCAATACTTTGCCTCCAGAATAAAGAGGAGTGTTATAGTTTTTTTGAAGACTTATGTACTGTTAATGAACTCTTATCTCTTTCACAGAGATTTGAAGTTGCGTCTATGCTGAGAGATCGTAAGACATACCTGGAAATAGCAGAGAAGACTGGTGCTTCTACAGCTACAATCAGTAGAGTTAACAGATCACTTAACTATGGTGATGACGGATACGAGCTTGTATTTGAGAGAATGCAGGACTGATCATTATTTGAGATATTTGTAATATAATACTTTTGCATTAAAAAGCCGAATGCATGTGATAAGCATTCGGCTTTAATATTGTAAGAAATAATTATTATTTGTTGGCTTCTTTTTGTGAGTTGTCGTTTGTCTTTTCTTCTGCAGGCTTACTGTCATCAGAAGCTTTATCTGCTGCAGCTCTTTCCTTGGCAACAGTAGCAGAACTCTTATCAATGTTTGTCATATCACACTTGCCCTGAAAGACTGCATTTTCATCAATGATAATACCCTTGCAGGTAACATCTCCGATAACTTTACCGGTATCACTGATCTCAACCTTGCCCTTGGGAGAGGAAATATTTCCGTTAACCTCACCGGCGATATAAGCGTTCAGGCAGGAAACAGTACCTGTGATCTTGGCATCTTGTCCGACAATCAGAGCGCCGTTAATAGTTACGTTACCATTTACAGTACCATCAATTCTGGCTGAATCCTTGGTAGAAAGAGGTCCGTCGATAATTGCACCGGGGCCGATGATGGTTCCAACCTGTTCCATAGATGGATCAAGGGTGGTATCTTTTTTGCTTCCAAACATGTACTTATCCTCCGTTTATCCGTTAATCTCAATTAGTGTTACAGGATCGATGTAATTATCATCCTGTTTGATTTGGTAACCAAGAGAAGTGTTGTTCTCATCAACTACAAACAAAATGTCGCCTTTATCGATGACAGCGCCCTCAGAAACAAGGGGGTTACCTGAATTTCTATATATAGAAACGTAGCCGTTTCCATGATCAATAGATATAACGTAGCCAAATTTGGCATCACTTGTAACTGTTGTAACTGTACCGGAACCTGATGCGATGACATTGCTGCCTTCACCGGCACTGAATACTACAATTGGATTTCCTGTAGCGGTATCCTTGTTCTCGTCAGTGATTTCTGTAATAGAAGTAGAATTGGTATCATCTACAGCACTTGTCATAGAAGCTGTTCCTGAAAGAGGAAAACCGGAAGGTACTGCAAGTGCCTCTGCCTCCTCTGCAACAACATGCTCATCCTCGATTCGCTTGTTGATCGCGGCTGAGAGCTGCTCGTTTTCTGTCTGGAGCTTGTCGTTGGCAGTAGAGAGCTCGTCATTTTCAGACAGAAGCGCTTCGATACTGGCTTTCTGCTCAAGTTCTATTTCTCTCAGAGTATTTATGGTAATTGCTGTATAGATGATATAGCAGATAATTGCAAGAGCGATTGCAAAGCAGGTATACGCCAAAAGCTGTGTCTTGAAGTGGTTTAGGTGTAAGCGCTTTGTACTGCCGTCAGAATCCCCCGAGATTATCATAAAAGTATAATGCCGTTTATGCCTGTGCTTTTTAGGCTTTGCTACTTTTCCCATATTAACCTCTCATAAAAAGTATTACCCTCAACGCCTAATTTTATCATAACATGTGTGATTTATGCAACCTTACAGAAATAGAGCCAGAGGATTGTGAAATCCTCTGGCTCTTCCCCTCATAAGTATGTTAATTCGCAGGTTTGCTACGCCAGGTGGCGCATTTACGATATTAACCCTGATCAGCCCATTTCAGCGACAACAGTATATTCCTTGACACCGGACTCGTAAGGAATAACGTTTCCTGAAACTTCTTTTCCGTTAACAGTGAGCTTCTTGATGCCTTTCTGGACACCATTCTGCTTAACACTGATGTGGTAAACTGCATCACGATATTTTCTTGTGATCTCAAAATCACCAAAATCAGCAGGTACACAAGGATTGATTGACAGACCGTTGTGTGTAGGATATACACCCAGAATGTACTGGGAAATATTTACAAAGGTCCAAGCTGCTGTACCTGTGAGCCAGCTGTTCTTGCCCTGTCCAAAGAACTTGGCATCTCTTCCTGCAACCATCTGTGAATATACGTATGGCTCTGTGCAGTGGATTTCGCTTATATCTTCGATGTAAGCAGGACATGTTTTTCTGTATATTTCAAAAGCTCTGTCTCCATGACCAAGAACTGTTTCTGCGATAGAAACCCAAGGGTTGTTGTGACAGAAAATACCAGCGTTTTCCTTGTATCCCGGTGGATATGAAGAAACTTCGCCGAGTTCAAGATGGTACTTGGTGTAAGCAGGCTGGAGGATCATAACACCATACTTGGTATCAAGTCTTTCCTCAACGCTCTTAAGAGCCTTCTCAGCAAGACCTTCTTTTACACCGATTCCTGCAAGAACGCAGAAGCCCTGTGGCTCGATGTAGATCTGGCCTTCTTCACACTCTTTTGATCCAACCTTGTTGGAATATGCATCATAAGCACGAACAAACCATTCGCCGTCCCATCCGGCTGTGATAGCTGCCTGATAAACTTTGGCAATTTCTTCACGTGCTCTCTTGGCTTCAGCATCATCTCCGAGAAGTTCAGCAAGCTGAGCGTACTCCTCACCATACTTAACAAACATACCGGCGATGAATACTGATTCAGCAACAGGTCCCTCAGAAGGTCCGAAAGTCTGGAATGATTCACCCGGGTGCTCTGAGAAGCAGTTGAGGTTAAGGCAGTCGTTCCAGTCAGCACGTCCGATAAGAGGAAGTCCGTGAGGACCCTTGTGAGTAGCTGTGAAATCAAATGAGCACTTGAGGTGTCCCATAAGAGTCTTGGCTACGCTCATATCATTATCGAAAGGAACCATCTCTTTTAAGATGGAAAGATCTCCTGTCTCTCTTACATATGCGCTTGTACCTGCTATGAGCCATAAAGGATCATCGTTAAAGCCTGATCCGATATCAGAGTTACCTTTCTTGGTAAGTGGCTGATACTGGTGGTATGCGCTACCATCCTGGAACTGAGTAGAAGCGATATCGATGATACGCTGTCTTGCTCTGTCAGGAATAAGATGAACGAATCCAAGAAGATCCTGGCAAGAATCTCTAAAGCCCATTCCACGGCCGATTCCGGACTCATAGTAGGAAGCAGAACGTGACATGTTGAATGTAACCATGCACTGGTACTGGTTCCAAATGTTGACCATACGATCAACCTTCTCATTAGAAGATGAAATGTGATAATTGGAAAGAAGCTCTTTCCAATAGTTCTTGAGTTCTACAAGTGCAGCATCTACAGCAGCCTCTGTCTTGTATGCTTCGAGCATCTTAAGAGCAGGTTTCTTGTTAACTACACCCGGAGCTTCCCACTTGTCATCCTCGGGATTCTCGATATAACCAAGAACGAAGATGAAAGTCTTGGACTCGCCGGCTGCAAGATCAATGTTGATCTGGTGAGAAGCGATAGGTGACCAGCCGCTTGCTACAGAATTAGTGCACTTGCCTTCAGCAACTACATCCGGGCTGTCTGGCCCGTTGTATGCACCAAGGAAAGCATCTCTGCTGGTATCAAAACCATCAACTGCAGAGTTGACACTGTAAATAGCGTAGTGGTTACGTCTCTCTCTGTACTCAGTTTTGTGGTAGATAGTAGAACCACCATCTGTAACTTCTACTTCACCTGTGCTGAGATTTCTCTGGAAGTTCTTCATGTCGTCATCTGCGTTCCAGAGACACCACTCAACATATGAGAAAAGAGATAACTTAGCTGCGGTTTCTTTATTATTGGTAATAGTAACCTTGGAAATCTCACAGTTATCATTCATAGGAACAAAGGTGAGAACTTTAGCTTCCACGTTGTTCTTGCTGGATGTAAATGTGCTGTATCCAAGTCCGTGACGACACTCATACTGGTCAAGTGTTGTCTTGACTGGCTGCCAACCCGGATTCCATACTACGCTGCAGGCGGAATCTGTGTTGTCCTTAATGTAGAAGTACTTACCATTATTATCGTACGGAACGTTGTTATAACGATATCTGGTGAGTCTCAGCAGTTTGGCGTCCTTGTAAAATGTGTATCCACCACATGTGTTGGATATCAGTGAAAAGAACTCTTTGTTGCCGAGGTAGTTGATCCATGGCAATGGAGTCTTGGGTGTGGTGATGACATACTCAAGGGCTGCATCATCAAAGAAGCCGTATTTCATATAAAACCTCCCATTACATATAAATAAACTTAAACGTTTTCGGAATTTCTAGTGACATTATATATGCTAAATCCATATAATGCAACAAGAAAAAAATAAAGTTTAAAGTCGCATAAATACTGGGGATGAGACAATAGTTTCCGGTGAAACCGGTATCAAAATATCGATGAATATAAGTTTACGAAACACTATCGAAAACGTTTAATAAATTTTTTATAATTATAAACATGAATTTATAAAAGTGTATGAAAAAACGACAATGATTTTATAAAAATGTACCAAAAGTATAAAACTTGCACAAAAAAATATAAAAACATATTGCTTTTGGGGTAATAATGTTGTACTCTGAAACTACGAAAACGATTTAGTAACAAACAAGGCGCAAACGGTAAATAGAATGGTGTCATTAAAAGATATTTCTAAGGCTTGTGGAGTATCCGTTGCGACAGTATCCAAGGCACTTAACGATCATAGTGATATCAGCCAGGAGACCAAGAAACATGTCAGAGAGGTGGCTGAGAAGCTTGGATACAGACCAAACGCTGCAGCACAGGCTCTTAAGACGAACAAAACAAAAAATATTGGCGTCCTCTTTGTTGATGAAGCTAATAGCGGACTTACACATGACTATTTCAATCATGTTCTGGACAGCTTTAAACGCACAGCTGAGGAAAACGGCTATGACATAACTTTCATCAACAGTGGTAATAAGAGGCTGAACAACATGTCCTATTTATCACATGCGATTTACAGAGGTTTTGATGGGATCGTGATCGCCTGTGTGGATTTTTCAGATCCTCAGGTAGATGAACTTATAAAGAGTGAGATTCCGGTGGTTACAATTGACCACTTGTTTTACAACAGAACTGCAATAATGTCTGACAACGTCAATGGAATAAATGAGCTTGCCACTTATGTATATGAACAGGGCCACAGGAAAATAGCTTATATCCATGGTAAAGAGTCAGGAATGGAATCTTCGGTTACCAAGAGCAGACTTTCAAGCTTTTACAAGACACTTCAGGATCTTGGGGTAGAAATTCCGGATGAATATGTTCCGGCAGTTCCTTATAGAGATACAGATGCAGCTTATGAAGCGACCAATAAGCTTCTTGATTTAAAAGATCCGCCGACATGTATTTTTTACCCGGACGATTTTGCAGCATTTGGCGGAATAAATGCGATCAGGAAAAAAGGACTCAGAATACCTGAGGATGTATCCGTTGTTGGTTATGACGGAATAGAACTTGCCAGAAAGATAAGTCCTATTTTGACAACAATGGTACAGGATACAGAGCAGATCGGTTCAGTTGCTGCTTCTAAGCTGATTGATCTTATCAATAATCCTAAGGGGACAATCGTTGAACAGGTTGTAGTTAAAGGGAATATTGAGAGGGGAGAGTCAGTAGCTAGGTTAGCTAGTAATTAAAAGGGAGAGTAGAGGTATGAATGAATTTTTAAAAAACACCTGGAAACACAGAGCTCATGTGGTTATGGCACTGCCTGTTTTCCTCATCTTGTTCTTTATCATGTACGTGCCTATGGCCGGCTTGGTAATGGCGTTTAAGAACTTCAACTATGTTGATGGTATTTGGAAGAGTCCATGGAACGGACTTGACAACTTCAAGTTCCTGCTTGCTTCCAAGGCAACATTCATTTCAATTACAAAGAATACAATTTTATATTATCTTTTGTTTACTATTGTTGGTACATTCCTCAATGTAACATTGGCAATCATGATTGATAAGCTGGTGTTCAAGAAAATGGCCAAGACAATGCAGACACTTATGATCATTCCGGTATTCATTTCTTATGCAGCCGTTCAGTTCATAGTATATGCATTCATCAGTTCTGACACAGGTATCATCAACCACATGCTTGGTACATCTACAAGATTTTACTCAGCTGCTAATCTTTGGCCATACATCCTGCTTGTAGTTAAGATCTGGAAGGATACAGGATACGGCTCAGTACTTTATATGTCAGTACTTGCCGGAATTGATTCCGAACTCTACGAGGCAGCAGATATCGATGGTGCTAACTCATGGCAGAAAATTTTCCACATTACTATTCCATCACTTATTCCAATGATAACAGTAATGCTCCTTCTTTCAGTTGGTTCAGTAATGCATTCTGATACAGGTCTTTTCTATCAGGTAACACGTAACAACGGTATGCTTTACTCAACAACACAGGTTATTGACTCATATGTTCTGAACGCTATCTTCAGTAGTTCGAACTTCGGATTTGTAGCTGCAACATCCTTCTTCCAGTCGATTGTTGGACTGCTCCTGATGCTCTTTGCGAACACAACAGTCCGCAGAATAGCACCGGAAAATGCATTGTTCTGATAAAAGGCTAGAAAGGGGAAAGAGATGGCTCAGTTAAAAAGAAATAACAAACTTGATATAGCTCCTTCAAGAGAGGAGAGAGTAACAGTAGGACAGGTCATACTTGCAATCATTCTTATCATTTGCACATTGTTTGCCTTCCTTCCTGTAGAACTTACTTTTGTAGCTGCGTTTACAGATGAAAAGAGTATCGCAGTAAACGGATTTAGATTCTGGCCCAAGGACTGGTCACTGGCTGGTATGTCAGCAGTCCTGAAATATGGTAAGCAGCTTGCTCAGTCTTACCTTGTAACTATTTTTGTTACAGTAGCCGGAACATTTATGGGACTTTTGTTCATGAGTATGTTTGCATACTCAATCAGCCGTAAGGAATTCAGACTTGCAAGATTCTTATCAATCTATCTGCTGATTCCTATGCTGTTCAATGGTGGAACACTTTCAGGATATATCGTATTCACAAGTTACTATGGATTAAAGGATAGCTTGTGGCTCCTGATTCTTCCACTTTGCGTATCTACTATGAACGTAATTATTCTTAGAACATATATAGCTAACAGTATTCCTGGAGAGCTTATGGAAGCTGCCAAGATCGACGGAGCTGGTGAGTACAGAACCTTCTTCCAGATCACACTTCCACTTCTTAAGCCTTCACTTGCAGCCGTAGGTTTCATGATGGCTACAGCATACTGGAATGACTGGCAGAATGCACTTCTTTATATTGATTCAGATGCCAAGAAGCCTTTGCAGCTCCTTCTGATCAATATCCAGAAGAGTATCGAGTTCCTTCTTAACAACGCAAACGTTCCTGCATCAGCAAGAGCAGCCATGGGTGGTACTATTCCACAGTATTCATCAACAATGGCAACAGTTCTGGTAGTTATCGGACCTATCATGGTTGTATATCCGTTCTTCCAGAAATACTTCATCAAGGGTCTTACTGTTGGATCAGTAAAAGGTTAACGATATTCACCCCTATGGGGATAGAATATAAAAACACAAACCAATATAAAGGGAGGTCAATATGAAGAAAAAAGTATTATCAGTAATGATGGCAACAGCAATGTCACTTTCATTGCTCGCAGGCTGCGGAAGCTCAACTCCAGCAACAACAGAGACTCCTGCAGACACAACTGCTACAGAGACACCTGCAGCAGAGACAAAGACAGAGGACACTACAGCAGCTGCTGAGACACCTGCTGCAAGCGGAGACGTTACAGAGATCAGTCTTTACAGATGCTCATTTAATGTAGCTAACCCTGATTCAGCTCAGGTACAGAAGGTTCAGGATGCAATCAACGCTTACATCGCTGACAAGATTCCTGTACAGATCAAGCTTACAGATATCGGATCAGGTGAGTACACAGAAAAAGCTAACCTTGCACTTGCAAATAACGAGATCAACCTTCTTTGGACAGCTTCTTGGGAAGGCACAATTGGAACAAACGATCTTTATCCAGCTAAGGCTGTTTACGATCTTACAGATCTTCTTCCAGGCACACCTCTTTATGGCTCAATGGCTGAAGGACAGTGGGAAGCAGCAAAGTATGATGGCAAGATTTACTTCGTACCTGTATACAAGGACAATGTAGAAGGCTATGACTTCATGTTCCGTAAGGACGTTGTTGACGCTCATGGTTGGGACATCACATCAGTTAAGAAGCTTGCAGACCTCGAGCCAATGCTCGCAGATGCTAAGGCTGATGGACTTAAGTATCCTTTCCTTACACAGAAGACAGCTATGTTCTACAGATGGTACATCGACAGCTTCGATTTCTTCACAGCTGATGCTGGTGCAAACTTCGTAGCAGTTGATCGTAAGACAGATGAAGTTGTAGATACAATCCTTACACCTGAATACCTTGAGTTCGCTAAGCTTATGGCTGATTGGGCTGAAAAAGGCTATATTTCAGAGGATGACGCTACAAAGACAACTAACGACCAGACAACTCAGACACAGGATTGGGCTGTAACATGGTGGACAGATATCCCAGTTAACGACGAGGCTAACGCTCGTTATGGTCAGGAAGTTGTAATGCAGCCTGCAACAAGCAGATGGGCTCATTCAACATCAGCTCTTGGTTCTTGCTACTGCGTAACAGCAAACTCAACACCTGAGCAGGCTAAGGCTTGTGTAGATTTCCTTGGACTCCTTTACACAGATTCAACACTCGCTGATATGTATACATTCGGTATCGAGGGTGAGGACTTCACATACGATGCTAACCATCAGGTTGAGCAGAACTCAGACAAGTACAACCACTCAATGTGGGAGTCAGCTAACGCTACAATCGTTACACCACTTTCTAACGAGCCAGCTAACAAGGCAGAGCTCTATGATGCATTCAACGGTGGCGCTAACACATCATCAGCAGCTGGATTCAGATTCGACAAGTCTCCTGTAGAGGCTCAGTACACAGCTTGCGCTAACATAGCTGGTGAGTACGGATTCGCTCTTGAGAACGGTGGTGTAGCTTCTAAGGACGTTGAGTCTACAATCGAAGCTTATCAGGCAGCTCTTGACGGTGCTGGATATCAGGACGTTCTTGCTGAGTTCCAGAACCAGTACAACGCATGGAAGGCTTCTAAGTAATTTGGATATCCTCCTTTCTTTATCCTTGGCCATACCTCCAGGATAAAGGTTACTCTTTCCTTTTATAAGCGTTATGAAAGCCATGGCATTCCCCGATGCCATGGCTTTCGCACGTTTAAGGGCCGGCCCTTAAGCCAATGATGGTGGCTTGCGGGGGCGGGACCTTTTGTGATATTGTCATTTTATACAAAAAATGTGTATAGGTCGCATATATATTGGTAATAATAATTATTGCCTTCAGAACTTTACTGTGCTAAACTCTTTGTATCGCACACAGATGTCCGTGAGTGAAAAACAGATTACGCAGATAACATACAGTTGTTTGCGAGAAACGGACAGATGTATATCTCGATACAAAGAGTTATTTTTTTATACATATTGATGTGAAAATATACAGATATGCTAAATGCAATCTTATGAATGGTTGGGAGATTATTCTGTAAAATGCAGCAGGACACAGGTTATTACGTTATAAAAAGACAGGCTGTTCCGGAAGTGCTTCTCAAGGTTGTGGAGGCCAAGAAGCTTCTTGAATCAGGTAAGGTCAAGACAGCTGCTGAGGCAGCAAGCAGGCTTGGCATCAGTCGCAGCTCTTTTTATAAGTATAAGGAAGATATATACGAATTTCACGACAGTCTGCAGGGGACTACACTGACGCTTACATTTCAGATGAATGATGAGGTTGGACTATTGTCCTACGTACTTAATCTTATTGCTGAATTTGGGGCTAATATTCTTACGATACATCAGTCAATTCCGCTTAACGGTGTAGCTTCACTTTCAATTACAATTCAGGTATTACCAACAACAAGAGATATTATGGAAATGATCTCCAAAATGGAGAATGTTGAGGGAGTTCACAAGGTTCATATTACAGGACGTAGTGCAACACTTTCATAAGGCAAGAGTAACATACGGAATATTATGGCTTAGACCATATTTAGGATAATGGAGGACAACATGGCAAAGGTAGCAGTTTTGGGATATGGTACAGTTGGAAGCGGAGTGGTTGAGGTTTTAGATACTAATGCCGCTGAGGTTTCTAAGAGCGCAGGAGAGGCACTTGAAGTTAAGTATATTCTTGATCTTCGTGATTTTCCCGGTGACAAGCATGAAGCACAGGTAGTTCATGACATAGATGTTATTCTAAACGATCCTGAAGTGGAAGTTATCTGTGAGACCATGGGAGGTATTGAGCCTGCTCTCACTTTTGAAAAGAGAGCACTTGAAGCCGGAAAGAGCGTCTGCACCTCCAATAAAGAGCTTGTAGCTGCTCATGGACCTGAACTTGTAGAACTTGCTGAGAAAAATAATGTAAGCTATCTCTTCGAGGCCAGTGTAGGAGGCGGTATTCCTCTTCTTCGTTCACTGAATGATTCTCTTAAGCATGAAAAAGTTGACTCTATTACAGGTATCCTAAACGGAACTACTAATTATATTCTCACCAAGATGGATAAAGAGGGTGCTGCTTTTGAGACAGTCCTTAAGAAAGCACAGGAAAAGGGATACGCTGAGAGAAATCCTGAAGCTGATGTAGAGGGCTACGATGCGTGCCGCAAGATTGCAATCCTTGCAAGTCTCATGAGCGGCAAGCATGTTCACTATGAAGATATTTATACTGAGGGAATTACCAAGATTAATATTCATGATTTTGAGTATGCAAGAGCGCTCAATATGTCAATTAAGCTCCTTGCAATGTGCAAAAAGAATGAGAACGGCTTTTTTACAATGGTTGCTCCATTCCTTGTTCCATATGAGAATCCCCTTGCAAGTGTAAACGGTGTGTTCAATGCTATAAGCATACATGGAAATATGCTTGGTGATGTGATGTTCTACGGTAAGGGTGCCGGCAAGAATGCGACAGCAAGTGCAGTAGTAGCAGATGTTATTGACATTGTTAAGCATAAGGGTAAACATATTGAAATAAATATGAAGGCCGAGAAGGCAGTTCTTTCGCCCAAGGACAACGCTGTAAGAAATTTCTTTGTAAGAGTATCAGATGATCTTGAAGAACAGGCCAGAGAAGTTTTTGGAAATGGCGTAGAAGTTGTAAAGAGAAACAGTATTCATGGAGAATTTGCTTTTGTAACTGAGCCAATTTCCGAGAAGGATTTCGAGGAAAAGCTCTGGAAGATGGACAGCGTTAAGGGATATATCAGATTGTACTAATGCTAAGAATATGATCAGGCAGGTGTCAAAAGGAAATATTGATGCCTGCATCATAATAGAAAATGGTAGGAAAAGAGAAGAATATTATGAAAAAGGTAGTTAAATTTGGTGGAAGTTCTCTTGCAAGTGCAGAGCAGTTCAAAAAAGTTGGCGAGATAATAAAGGCAGACCCTGACAGAGTTTATGTTGTGCCTTCTGCTCCAGGTAAAAGAAATTCCAAGGACACTAAGGTTACAGATATGCTCTACAAGACTTATGCTCTTGCAGAGGATGGCAAAGATTTTAAGAAACAGCTCTCTGACATCAAAGCCCGCTATGATGAGATCATCAAGGGGCTCGGACTTAAGCTTAGTCTTTCAGATGAGTTTAAGACAATTGAGAAGAACTTTAAGGAAAAGGCCGGAAAAGATTACGCTGCCAGCCGAGGAGAATACCTCAATGGTATCATTATGGCTGCGTATTTGGGCTATGAATTTATCGATGCAGCTACAGTAGTGGCTTTTGATAAAAACGGCGAATTTGACGGCGAGAAGACCAATAAACTCATGGGTAAAAAACTTGAGAAACATGAAAGAGCTGTTATTCCCGGTTTTTATGGAGCTTATCCTGATGGAAGTGTTAAGACCTTTTCAAGAGGCGGTTCTGATATAACAGGATCAATCGTTTCAAGGGCTATCAAGGCTGATGTTTATGAGAACTGGACAGATGTTTCAGGATTCCTTGTAACAGATCCCCGCATCATTGACAAGCCACCGCACATCGAGACAATCACATATACTGAACTTCGAGAGCTTGCGTACATGGGCGCAGGAGTTCTTCATGAGGATGCTATTTTCCCTGTCCGTAAGGAAGGAATTCCTATCAATATCAGAAATACCAACAAACCTGAGGATCCTGGAACATGGATTGTTGAGTCAACTGCCAAAAAGTCCAAGTATGTTATCACAGGAATTGCAGGTAAGAAGGGCTTTTGCTGCGTAAACGTCCTTAAGGATCAGATGAACTCTGAAGTAGGCTTTGTCCGCAAGGTATTACAGGCCTTTGAAGATCAGAATATCTCAATTGAGCATGTTCCTTCAGGAATTGATACTATGACAGTATTTGTTCAGCAGGATGAATTCATAGAAAAAGAGCAGGCTGTTGTGTCAGAAATCCACAGACTTGCACATCCTGATATGTTGGAGATTGAATCAGATCTTGCTCTAATTGCTGTAGTGGGACGTGGAATGAAATCAACACGTGGTACAGCCGGAAGAATCTTCTCAGCACTTGCTCATGCCAGCGTAAACGTACGCATGATCGACCAGGGATCATCAGAGCTTAACATCATCATCGGTGTTGAAACCCGCGATTTTGAAAAAGCAATCCGTGCAATCTATGATATTTTTGTAACTACACAGATTTAAGTGATATTTATCTTGAGATAAGAAATAACAATAAAAGAGATATTTCTTTTTTGCTTTATTTTGGCAAAAGAAATATCTCTTTTTATATTACAGTATAGATTATTGTATTTAGACAGTTCTGAAGTAATAGAGAGGCCCTTCTCTCATCAACCAAGAAGATATTCGAGAAATTGCAGTGCAACTTCAGGACGCTTGGTGTTGATCATAACGCCGACCACGGGAATAGAATTGGTCATGCTGTAAGCTCCTGATTCTGCAAGTTTCTCAGAAGATGTTAATCTGATTCCGACAGGAACAGGGTTTTCCATCTTAGAAGGATCGGTGTTAGGCGTGGTAAAATTCTTGTTGTATTCATCGGCCATAACAGCATATTTGTCGGAATGATCGAACTCTCCGGTGCTGATGTAGTCCTGATAAGCTTCTGAGTTGAGATAGTCAATGTAGGACTGGTCCACATAGACAAATAAATCTTCATATTGGGCAATCTGCTCAGCACTTAAAACATCTCTTAAATCTGCAAAAACCTGCTGATTGGCATAGTATGTGAAGATGTCGCTGTCAGCAGTTAGAACATCAAGGTCTCCGCCAGCGATATTGGCCATGATCTTCTGGCTTGTGGCAATAGTAGTTTCTGTTATGATAGACAGATCAAAGCTTGCTGAGGTGTCGATAAAGCAGCTGTACTTGCTGGTATCTATCTGAGCGTAAGGAACAAATCCCTGCTCAAGGGTATCCTGAGCACTGGACATTCCTGAATTGAGCATAATTGCATAAAAACCATAAGGTTTATTATTTCTGATATCGTGGATGAGCATTGATATCAGGACCAGAACAAATACGGCTATAAGAGTGTGGATCTTGTAATATTCCCAAAAGTATTCCAAATGAGCTTTAACGCCCTGACCTTTTAACTTCTTTTGCTGCTCTCTTATTTCTTCATGTACGGACATTTGACTAATCTCCTTAATTAATAGTTAACAGAAAAATAATACTATTTTATCAATAAAACATATATAATGATATTAGGCATTTTTTGACCAAATCATAATAAAATCAATAATAAAAATAAAGAAGAAAAGTGTCAATTATCATTTTTTGAAAAAAGTGTGATATATAAAAAATCCCTTGAAAGATTGGGCAAAGTAATATAAGATAGTCGATAAAATGGCTATTATTATTTGGCCAGAATACAGGAGGCTATTGTTACAAATGGTTAGTGATAACAGTTATGTAGAATGTCTTGTCTCTAGTAAGGCGTCGCCGGTAATGGTTTTCTTAAAAGGCGCTTCCCTTACACTCGCAGTTATTTCCTTTTTATCATCAATTCTAATGGGTACTGGTATTGTGGGAATGATTCTTGCCATAGCCTTTGGTGCAGGTTATTACTTTGCTTCACTTAATGCCAGCATTGAGTTTGAGTATCAGTATTGCGACAGAGAAATTACTGTTGACAAGGTTCTCAACAAGGAGAGACGCAAGAATATCGGTAAATATGATGTGGGTAAGATTGAAGCTATGGCTCCATCACGTTCATATCATCTCGACGAGTACAAGAACAGAACCTACAAAGTTCTCGATTTCTCCGCAAGAGAAAAGGATCCTCAACCAGATCCGACTTATACAATTTATTATGATGGCAAAGAGAAAATAATTCTTGAACCCACAAAAGAGTTTGTGGATGCTGTTAAGAATGTTGCTCCAAGAAAAGTTTTTGTAGACTGAGTACTATATAAATAGATAGAAATAAACTACTAATGTATGGGGATACATTGATATAACATTATTTTTATTAGAATGGGAGTAGAAAATGGGACAGATTATCGGCGAAGGAATTACTTTTGATGACGTACTTTTGGTACCTGCTTATTCACAGGTTATACCTAATCAGGTAGATGTAGGTACTTATTTGACCAAGAAGATCAGACTTAACATTCCAATGATGAGTGCAGGAATGGACACCGTTACTGAGCACAGAATGGCAATTGCCATGGCAAGACAGGGCGGTATTGGTATTATTCACAAGAACATGTCAATCGAGGCGCAGGCTGAAGAGGTTGACAAGGTAAAAAGATCAGAGAACGGCGTCATCACAGACCCATTTTCACTTTCACCAGAGCATACACTTGCTGATGCTGATTCTCTTATGGCTAAGTTCCGTATTTCAGGCGTGCCAATCACTGAAGGTAAGAAACTTGTTGGTATCATCACAAACCGTGATCTTAAGTTTGAAAAGGATTTCTCACAGAAGATCAAGGATGTTATGACAAGTGAGAATCTTATCACAGCTAAGGCTGGAATCACTCTGGAAGAGGCTAAGAGCATTCTTGCCAAATCCAAAAAAGAAAAACTCCCAATCGTAGATGATGACTATAATCTTGTAGGTCTTATTACTATCAAGGATATTGAGAAGACTATCAAGTATCCGCTTGCTGCCAAGGATGATCAGGGAAGACTTCTGTGTGGCGCAGGTGTTGGTATCTCTGCTAACTGTCTTGAGCGTGTAGCAGCACTTGTAGATGCCAAGGTTGACGTAATTGTACTTGATTCTGCACATGGACATTCAGAGAACGTTTTGAAGTGTCTTAGAATGATCAAGGAGAAATTCCCGGATCTTCAGGTTGTAGCAGGTAATGTTGCAACAGGAGAAGCTACCAAGGCTCTTATCGAGGCTGGTGCAGATGCAGTTAAGGTTGGTATCGGTCCTGGTTCTATCTGTACTACAAGAGTAGTTGCAGGTATCGGTGTTCCACAGATCACAGCTATCATGGACTGCTATAAAGTTGCTAAAGAGTATGGTGTTCCGATCATTGCTGATGGTGGTATCAAGTACTCAGGAGATATCACTAAGGCTATTGCTGCCGGCGGTAATCTTGTTATGATGGGTTCAATGTTTGCAGGATGTGATGAGGCTCCCGGTGAATTTGAACTGTTCCAGGGCAGAAAATACAAGGTATATCGTGGAATGGGCTCAATTGCAGCTATGGAGAATGGTTCCAAGGATCGTTACTTCCAGGAAGATGCCAAGAAGCTTGTTCCTGAAGGCGTAGAAGGACGTGTTGCCTATAAGGGTACTGTTGAAGATACAGTATTCCAGCTTATGGGCGGTCTCAGATCCGGTATGGGTTATTGTGGATGTCAGACTATCGATGAGCTCAAAGAGAACGGCAGATTCATTAAGATGACTTCAGCTGCTCTTCGTGAATCTCATCCTCATGATATCCAGATCACCAAGGAAGCACCTAACTATAGTGTTGATAACAACTAACAATATATGATCTAACTACATTTTCCTTGAGGGGGGACAATGCAGGAGACATTTACCAAAGTGGAATTAGAAAATACCACAGAAGCAGGCTCTTTGGTTGAAGAAAAAGGGGCCTCTGGTAATCGTGCGCCTAAACAGCTGGCAAATATGCAATCCTGGCAGGACAAATTCTGTGAAATGTCAGGAGTTTATGCTATGTGCCTGGATGAGAATGGCGCTCCACTTAGCGAATTCTCAGGTAATCCCCACGAAATAGAGATCATTAAAAAGTATGTGACAGATGTTCGCATACACAATATCTACAAAAGAGTATCAGAGAGTGAGCTGGAGGATCAGGCTGTAGAAATAACAGAAGTTCCTAACCTCCGGCTTGCTGCTGTTGCTGTAAAAAGTGGAAAACAGACATCCGCAGTGTGGATTGTCTGCGGTGTATTTACTGACGCAGAGTATGAACCGGAATTTTTCCATATCCCGCCAATAGATTCTTTTGGCTATCAGATTTCCGAAGATAAATTTTATAGAGTTTTAGATCTCCTCAGGGCATCTCTCAATGTCTTTATTTCTATTGAGAAATCAAGAACACAGGCGGTTGCCAAGAGCGAGGAATCAAAAGCCCAGGAACTTGAAATGACGACATCTTTCCACAGAGCAGAGACAATGACAGAGATCGTGTCTCTCTTGGATAGCGATGATGGCATAGAAAACATCATGGTGCAGATATTGTCCAAATTGTGCGGTTATTTGCAGATTAGCAATGGATTTACCTGCAGGATACATCATAATACCCTGATGGATATTGTGGTGCAGTGGAATGCGCAAGGGTGCAGTAAGATGTTCCTTGAAACTACTGACCAGGAAGTATGCTGGTTCCTAGGCACAGAGAAGGCGATTGTCATATCCAGTGATACACAGATGAATGCCGGAGAGCGTGAACAGCTTGATATGCTGGGGATAAAAGCTCTTGTTGCCATGCCTATAGTAATAAACGGAGCTCCCAGATTCTATGCCTGCATAACAGAGAACAGAGAAAGCCGTATATGGTCAATCGATGATGTTAAATTTATAAATGATACTATAAGGATCCTTCAGAGTATCATTACCAAGAGAATACAAACCAACTCACTTGCCAGCTCTTTTGCCTCACTTGAAGCGGTTCTGGATAATGTGGGAAGCTCGATATATGTAAGAGATATAGGTACAGGCGTGCTGTTGTTTGCCAACAGAAGCTTTAAAAAGAATTTCAGCAAAGAGCTTGCAGAGAATAAACTTATGGAGCTCTTTGAATCTAATATTCCACCAAGAAGCCACAGCGGAAACTATGAGGTTAATCATAAGGCAAGATCCAAGTGGTACGACGTGTATTACACCAGGATAAAATGGGTTGACGGAAGACCTGTTTCTCTTTGCGCAATTTACGATATTACAGAGAAAAAATTGTACCAAAAGAGAATTGAGCAGCAGGCATATACTGATTTCCTGACAGGTCTTTATAACAGAATGTGCTGCGAAAAAGACCTGGCTAAATATGTGGATGATGCCAGAAATTCAGGAAGAACAGGTGCCCTTATGTACCTTGATCTTGATGACTTCAAGCATATTAATGATAGTCTTGGACATCAGTATGGCGACGTTCTTTTGCAGGATATTTCCAAGGCAATGAGCAGGATTGAAGGAATCAGCAATTCCTGTTACAGAATGGGCGGAGATGAGTTTGTCATCATAGTTCCTCCCGACAACTACCATTTGATGGACAAGATCATAGAAGAAATAAAGGATGCCTTTGCAACTCCATGGTATCTCAAGGATACGGATTATTATTGCACTATGAGTATGGGACTTGTTCGTTTCCCTGAGAATGGAGACAATGTCCCTGAACTTATCAGAAAATCCGATGTTGCCATGTACGAGGCCAAAAAATCAGGTAAGAACAGGATTGCTGAGTACTCTGACAATATTGATTCTTCATCTATTCACAGGCTTGATCTTGAGAAAAATATGTTTGATGCTATTGGAAAGAGCTGTGAGGAATTTGAGGTTTATTTCCAGCCTGTAATAACTAATGAAAAGAAAGCAAGGAGTGGCAAAGGAATCAAGCATATTGGTGCTGAGGCTTTAGTTAGATGGAACAGTGACAAACTTGGATTTTTAAATCCGGATGAGTTCGTTCCACTTGCGGAATATTTAGGGCTCATAAATCCTATTGGAAATCATGTCCTGAAAAAAGCTTGCGAGTGCTGCAGACAATGGAATGAGTCCGGAGTTGGCGATTTTTCTGTAAGCGTTAATCTGTCTGTTGTTCAGATCATGCAGACAGATATAGTCGATATTATAAAAGAATGTATAGAAGAGAATAATCTTAAGCCGGAGAACCTGATCCTGGAGCTCACAGAGAGACTTGCGATAAATGATCTTGCAAGAACCAAGCAGACTCTCCTTGATATTAAGGACCTTGGAGTAAGACTTGCGCTTGACGACTTTGGAACCGGGTATTCAGCACTTAGCAGCATCAGAGCGCTTCCGTTTGATATAATCAAGGTTGATAAGGATTTCGTCAAAGATATTGCTACAGATGACTATTCCCAGGCGTTTGTCAGGATGATGGCTCAGCTTGGCGAGACAATAGGTGCAGACATATGTGTTGAGGGAATAGAAACCAAGGAGCAGTTGGAAGCAATTAAGAATATGGGAGTTAAGTATATTCAGGGCTACTATTATGATAAACCGCTCAGAAGAGCAGCCTTTGAAGAGAAGTATGTCTATAACAAATAGGCTCTTTTACCGGCTTTCCAATGTGTCATCTGATGATATATAAAGAGCGTGGAATTATGTTATAATGTATGATATCATAAGTATTCGTGATGAAAGTCCGAATAACAAAAATCTATATTTTAGAAGGTTGGTTTTAGTAAGTAATGGCAGATGAAGTAATTAAGAATTTGAATGAGAAAGAGGAGAATGACAACACTCCTTCAAGACATTTCATTGAACAGGCAATTGACAAGGACCTGGCTGAGGGCGTTTATGATCATGTACATACTCGTTTTCCTCCTGAGCCTAATGGATTTTTACATATAGGACATGCCAAGAGTATTCTTCTCAACTACGGTATGGCCAAGGAATATGGCGGCAAGTTTAACATGAGATTTGATGATACCAATCCTACCAAGGAGAAGGCAGAGTTCATGGACTCAATCATCGCTGATGTTAAGTGGCTTGGCGCTGATTATGAAGATCGTCTTTTCCATGCATCAGATTATTTCGATGAGATGTATGAAGATGCTGTTAAGCTTATCAAGAAGGGTAAGGCTTATGTTTCTGAACTTACAGCTGATGAGATGCGTGAGTACAGAGGTACACTCACTGAACCTGGTAAGGAAGATCCTAACAGGAACAGAAGTGTTGAAGAGAACCTTAAACTTTTTGAAGATATGAAGAACGGCAAGTTCGAGGACGGAAGCGTTACTCTTCGTGCCAAGATCGATATGGCATCTCCTAATATCAACATGAGAGATCCTATCATTTACAGAGTTGCACACATGACACATGCCAGAACAGGCGACAAGTGGTGCATCTACCCTATGTACGATTTTGCTCATCCTATTGAGGATGCTATCGAGGGAATCACTCATTCACTCTGCACACTTGAGTTTGAGGATCACAGACCACTTTATGACTGGGTCAAGACAGAGTGCGAGTACAAGAATCCTCCTCGTCAGATAGAATTTGCCAAGTTATATCTCAACAACGTTGTAACAGGTAAAAGATATATCAAGAGACTTGTAGAAGAGGGAATCGTTGATGGATGGGATGATCCACGACTTGTAACTATTGCTTCTCTTCGCAGAAGAGGCTTTACTCCTGAATCTATCAAGATGTTCGTTGATATGTGCGGTATCAGTAAGGCTAACTCAACAGCTGAGTATGCAATGCTCGAGTACTGCATCAGAGAAGACCTTAAGCTCAAGGCTAAGAGAATGCTTGCTATTCTTGATCCTGTCAAGCTCATTATCGACAACTATCCTGAGGGACAGACAGAATACCTTGAGATTGAGAATAACAAGGAAGTTCCTGAAATGGGAACACGTAAGGTTCCATTTGGAAGAGAACTTTTCATTGAGAGAGAAGACTTCATGGAGGAACCACCCAAGAAGTATTTCCGTTTGTTCCCCGGCAATGAAGTAAGACTTATGAACGCTTACTTTGTTACATGCACAAGCTTTGTTAAGGATGAAAATGGTTTAATTACAGAGATCCACTGCACATATGATCCTGAAACCAAGGGCGGAGACAGTGCCGATGGCAGAAAAGTCAAGGGAACTATCCACTGGGTTGCAGCCAAGGATGCAGTTACAGCAGAGGTTCGTCTGTATGAGAATATCATTGATGAAGAAAAGGGCGTTTATAACGAGGATGGTTCACTTAACCTCAATCCTAACTCCATCAAGGTTATCAAGGATGCCAAGCTTGAACCTGAACTTGGAAATGCAGTAGCATATGACAAGTTCCAGTTTGTCAGAAATGGATTCTTCAGCGTTGACAGCAAGGATTCCAAGCCTGGTGCACCTGTATTTAACAGAATAGTTTCACTCAAAAGCTCATTTGTATTACCCAAGAAGTAATAAGTAGTGGAAGTAATGTCACCAAAACAATATTTCGCTTAAAGAGAGGTTATGTTATGGCTGGTATTTTTTCTGGACTTGAAAAACTCGGACTTGGAAACATTGGCGGTAAACTTTTTGAAGATCCCAAAGAAAAGGAAGCTGCCGTTAAAAAAGAGGCTCCTAAGCCTAAGCTTCAGCTTGTAAACGAAGAGGACTATCTTTTTGATAAGAAGTATAAATGTCCTGTTTGTGAAAAAGAATTTGAGACCAAAACCGTTAGAACAGGTAAGGTCAGGATGAAGAATGTTGATATAGATCTTCGTCCCGACTACGATGAACTTGACCAGAATAAATATGATGTCATAGCATGTCCTGATTGTGGATATGCAGCCCTTGGCAGATATTTTGCAACGCTCAATAAACGTCAGATTGATGATATCAGGATCAAAGTCTGCATGAACTACAGAAAGCTCGATTATCATGAGCCGACCTTTAGTTATGAACATGCCAGAAACCTTTACCAGCTTGCTCTTGCAAATGCAGTAGTCAAGAAGGCCAAGAACAGTGAGAAAGCCTATATATGTCTTAAGACTGCCTGGGTTATCAGAGGTGAAACCCAGAGACTGGATCCTTCAGAGGATACTTACGAACAGAAGAAGGCTGATAATGATGCTCAGGAAAAAGAGCTTCTTGCTAATGCCCTTAATGGATTTGTAATGGCGAGACAGTCAGAGGAATTCCCTATTGCAGGAATGGATTCTTCGACACTTGACTATCTGATTGCTGCTCTTGCTGTAGAGACAGACGATTTTGATACAGCAAGCAAGATGGTTTCAGAGCTTCTGACATCAAGAGTTGCTAATAGCCGTATCAAGGATAAGGCTAGAGCACTTAAGGACTTGATTGCCGAGAAGAAGGGCGAAAGTGCTGAGTAATGTATGATTATACTAGAAAAGGTGTGGCTTGATGCCACACCTTTTGTTTTTGCAGAGCCGCTGTACAAAACTATTTATTTTATATTTCTCAAAGCTATTTTCTTGTATATGAAAAAGAGCAGTGGGGCATACGCGTAGAGAATGAATATTATAGAGGCTTTTTTATTACGCAGATCTACTTTTCCAAAGCTCTTCACAGTAGTGATATCATTATAAACTTCTTTGAAGTTCCCCTTTTCTCTTACTAATGCTTCAGCTTTCTTCATGGCGCAGAAGATGAACATGCGCTTGCTATAATCTGTAATGAATCTGTTTTTTTCTTTTTGTAAAACGTTATTGTAACCTTCAACATCTTTTTTCCATTTTAGATAAGCGCGGCTATGAGTGTTTGTGAGACTGGTCTCGCTCCATCTGTAATAATACAAAACGCTATTGTCATAAACAGCTTTATTGCAATTTTGCATCACATACATATTAAAGAGTCCATCCTCACCCATGTTGATAAGTTGATTCATGCGAAGGTTGCCGATTACTTCTCTTTTGTATACCTTATTAAATAAATATCCTTGCAACTTGGGCAATGTAGGTGTATGTCCTACTAAAGCTTCTAGAATTTTTTCGCTGCCGTTTATAACGGCTGTTGTTTTATTGGTACGAACTCCTAAAGAATCCCTATTCATGCTAAAGCTGCAAACTGAAACATCAGCATCATAGGTTTCCAGGTTTTGAATGAGAACTTCATAAATATGAGGATCGAGTGCATCGTCACTATCTACAAATGCTATATATTTACCAGTTGCAATATCTAGTCCGTTATTTCTTGCAACCTGTCCACCACTATTTTCCTGATGAACATACTTTATTCGCTTATCATTTTTGGCATATTCCTCGCAAATATCTGAACTACCGTCAGTAGAACCATCATCTATAATGATTAGCTCAAAGTCTTTATAAGTCTGATTGATCACACTATTTAAAGCATCTGCCAGAAATTTTTCACTGTTATATACGGGCATTATGATGGATAGATTTGTTATAGGCATTTGATATATGACTCCTTACTCCTACTATAAAGATCTACATAATGTACTAATATAATAAAAAGTCTCGGATGCTATTTCCGAGACTTTCTGCTAACCTGTCATGGAGACAGTACACTATCGTTTATTTCTCGTCGTTAAAAAACTCTTCTGAAGAATCAGGCTGTGCTTCTTCATATGAATCAGCTTCATCCAGCTCTTCATTATCCTTTTCAGTAGTTTCCTTGGACTCATCAGCAGGACTGATATCTACATACTTGCGACCAAATTTGATCTCTGAAGAGTAATCATCATCTTCCTCGAAATCATCGAAGTCTTCATAATCGTCATCGTCAAGATTGTCGGCAAGTTCCTTGTCTTTCTTGGATAAGTAATAATATGCTCCAGCTGCAGCAGCACCTACAGCAGCACAAAATACAATAAATTTACCAAAGCTGTTATTTTTGGACATAAAAAGCCCCTCCTATCAAGCGATAAACTAATTTTAATACAATTTAATCACAAATAAAAGCACTATTGATTAAAAATTGATAAATAACGGTAAATCGTTTGTATGCCCCTTGGCTTATATGTTATATTAAATGTAGACTGAAATGGTCAATTGGCATCAATATAGGCGGGCACAGGGATGAATGAAAAATTTTGGGACTTAAAAAAAGAAAAACAGGACAGGATGATAAATGCCGCACTTAAAGTCTTTTCACAATATGGCTATTACCATGCCAGCACAGATGAGATTGTAAAGACTGCCGGAATCAGCAAGGGCCTTCTGTTTCATTATTTTGGCAGTAAAATAGGTGTATACGCTTTTTTGTATGACTACGCCACAAGGTTCGTCACACTTGAGCTTACGGGGCATGTGGAAAAAAATGAAAATGGTTATTTTGAGCTGTATGAGCAGATACTGTCCGCAAAAGTAGCATCCATGGCCCAGTATCCCTATATATTTCTTTTCCTGAATAAGGCTGATGAGGAAGACTACTTAGAGGCGGTAGACGAGATCAGTGAAAGAAGAGATAAGTATCATAGGATAATGGAGGCTCTTCGGGAAAGGGCGGATGTCACAAGGCTGACAGATAAAGCTGATTACAGAAAAACCTGGGATGTGATGGATTTTACTGTTCAGGGACTTATAGATAAAGATGTAAAGAGCGACAACTTTAGAGCCGATATATTTATGCAGGAAGCATTAGAGTACATAGATATGATAAGAGAGATGTCTATAAAAGAGTAGTTTTTGGATATTTTGAAGCATGAAGTACAAGGAGGCTTAAATATGAGCAAGTTCTTAGTAGCAGGAGTTACGCAGATTGAGACTATAGTCAGAGTGGATAAAATCCCGGTTAGCTATGCTCCGATTACCAGTGCTAATGAGTCAATCTTTACAGCAATGGGCGGCGATGCATACAATGAATCCCTGGCTCTTGAATGGCTTGGAGATGATGTGACTTTCATGTCTATTGTTGGAAGAAATCAGGATCTTGGCATGATCAATCCTCCTGACAGAAAGATTACTCTTTCTACGGAATATATTATTCCGCAGATGAAGGAAACTCCAACAGAGGTTGTTCTGTACGATAAAAACCGCAAACAGCAGATCTTTGAGGATATCAAAGATCTGAGAGAAAATGTTTACGATATGTCCATGGTGGCACCAATAGCAGAGGCGTGTGATATGATGGTTCTTGCTAATGCCAATTTCTGCAGGCCTTTTGCAAAAGAGGCAGCGGCCAGAAATAAACCTATTGCAGTTAATATCAGAAGCTACAAGCCAGAAAAAGAGATTTATAATACAGATTTCCTTGAACCGGCCAAGGTCCTTTATTTCAGTGATGACACACTTGCAGAAGATCCATATGATTTCATCGACAGAATATCAGGAACTTATGGAACTGAAATAATAATCCTGGGACAAGGTAGTGAGGGCCTTATACTATTCGATAAGACTCATAATCTCAGAGTGCATTATAATACAGTTAAGACTAATGAAGTTGTAAACACGATCGGTGCAGGAAATGCCCTGTTTGCCTGCTTCCTGCATTATTACATGGAGACAGGAGACAGCGTCAATGCAATAAAAAATGCACTTTTGTTTGCCTCCTACAAGATAGGTTATATGGGAACCTCAAATGGTTTCATGACAACAGATCAGCTTGAACAGTGGAGAAATCTGATCTGGGGTATTAAAAAGAGTGAGTTTGAGTCAAATTCATAATACAAAGTGACTATTCACAGAAAGGCCCTGCAGTCGATAATCCTGCAGAGCCTTTCGCTTGCACAAGATGTATTTTTTACCACTGTAAAAAATCTGGTTGCGATGATGCGATAAGAGTGGTAGAGTAAGATTATGGAAACGTTACCGGGAACGGACGATCATTTCCGGTAGTTATAATTGTATTTATGTAGTTTGTTTATCAGAAGGCGAGGATAAAGTGATGGCAAAGAGTAATAAGAAACAGACAAGAGCTTGCGGCGTTCTGCTACCTATTTTTTCATTAGCATCAGAATATGGTATAGGCGCATTTTCCAAGGAAGCATATGATTTTGTGGATTTTCTTGAGAAAGCGGGACAGCGCTATTGGCAGATTCTTCCGCTTGGCCCTACAAGCTATGGGGATTCTCCATATCAGTCTTTTTCAACTTTTGCCGGAAATCCATACTTTATAGATATAACAGAGCTGATTTCATTAGGTCTTTTGACCAGGGAAGAGGCTGACAAATATGATTTTGGCGAGAGCGATGAGTACATTGACTATGAGAAGATGTACAAATCCAGATTCAGACTCCTTATGAGTGCATTTGAAAATTTGGATAAGGCTACAAATGCTAAGACTATCAGAAAAGAGTTTGAGGATTTTAAGAAGAGTTCTGATAATGACTGGTTACAGGATTATTCTCTTTTCATGGCACTTAAAAATGCTAATGGCGGAAGATCCTGGAATACTTGGGAAGAGGGAATCAGACTTCGTAAGAAAGAGGCTATTAAGGAAGCGCTTGTTAAATATGCTGATGAGGTGGAGTTTTACTCATTTTTGCAGTTCTTGTTCCTCAAGCAGTGGAGCGCGCTTAAGGCATATGCCAACGGTAAGGGAATTGAGATCATTGGAGATATCCCGATTTATGTAGCTTTTGACAGTGCAGATACCTGGGCTAATCCTGAACTCTTTCAGCTTGATAAGGAGAATACGCCTATTGATGTGGCAGGATGTCCTCCTGATGCTTTTTCTGCGACTGGTCAGCTCTGGGGAAATCCTCTTTATAAATGGGATTACCACAAGAAGACAGGCTACAAGTGGTGGATGAAGAGAATCGGACACTGCTACAAGCTCTATGATGTAGTCAGGATCGATCATTTCAGAGGCTTTGATGAGTATTACGCAATACCATATGGCAATCCTACTGCCGAGATTGGTGAGTGGAGAAAGGGCCCCGGCTATGAGCTCTTTGAGACTATGAAGAGAGAGCTTGGCGATAAGAAGGTTATTGCTGAGGACCTTGGATACCTGACACCTTCAGTAATAAAGCTTGTTAAGAAGACAGGCTTCCCGGGCATGAAGATTTTGCAGTTTGCTTTTGATTCAAGAGAAGAGAGTGATTATCTCCCTCACAACTATACCAAGAACTGCATCGTTTATACCGGTACACATGATAATGAGACTACCAGAGGATGGTTTGACAATCTTCCAAGAGCTGATAAGAAGTTCTGTAAAGAGTATCTTGGCATTCACTATGCCAAGGATGCTGTTTGGGAGCTTATAAGAGCTGCATTTGCAAGCGTTTCAGATACTGCAATTATTCCTATGCAGGATTATCTGGAGCTTGATATGAGTGCAAGGGTCAATACTCCATCAACCCTTGGCGGCAACTGGGTATGGAGAATGAAGAAGGATGCACTTACTGATGAATTGTGTGGTAAGATGCATGATTTTGCCAGAATTTATGGCAGATTAAGATAATATTTGATAAGATAAAGAAGTTTCCATGTATGTTTAATATGCATACATGGGAACTTATTTTGGATAATAAGGAAATAGTAAAATGGCTGAAATAACGATCAGAGAAATTGCAAAACGTTGCGGAGTTGGCGTTAGTACTGTTTCAAGAGCAATCAATAATCATTCCGATATAAATCCTGAAACCAAGCAGAGAATAATGGATGTGATCAAAGAGACAGGTTACATTCCTAATAACAGCGCAAGAAATCTTAAGAGAACAGATGCTAAGTGCATAGGAGTTTTGGTCAAGGGTATTACCAACCCATTTTTTACTCCTATTATAGAAAAGATTGAACAGGAGACCGAGAAAAAAGGATATGCGCTTGTCCTCAGACATGTTGAAGCATATGAGAATGAGGTTAACGTTGCCCTGGAACTGGAAAAAGAAAAAAGGCTTCGCGGTATCATTTTCCTTGGCGGCAGTTCCAAGCATGATGCGGATAAGCTAAGACAGCTTAATGTGCCTGTAATCTTTGCAACTATAGGCTCTGATATATCTGATAACCTTGGAAGAAATGCATATTCCACTGTTTCTGTCGATGATGCTGTTGAGAGCCGCAAGATGGTAGAATACCTGATTGGCCTTGGGCATAGGAAAATAGCTATTCTGACAGAAGGAAATGATCAGCCATCTATAGTAAGTCTTCGTTATGAAGGTTATTGTGATGCTCTTAATAAGCATGGGATCAAGCTAGACGAGAAACTGGTCAAATACGTTGATCGTCGTATCTATGCTATGCAGAACGGATATGAGACAACTAAAGCTCTTATAGAGTCCGGAGCTAAATTCACAGCTCTTTTCTGTGTGTCTGATGTCCTTGCAGTTGGTGCGCTAAGAGCCCTTGCTGATGCAGGTATCAGGGTTCCTGAAGACGTTTCTGTCGCAGGCTTTGACGGCCAGGAAATTGCCCAGTTCTGTGTTCCGAGACTTACAACAATTCGCCAGCCACTTGCTGATATTTCAGAAGAGACCATGAGACTTATTTTTGACCTGATTGAGGAAAAAAGAGGACACAAACATCTTATTTTTCCAGGGGAACTTGTCGAAGGTGAGTCTACTAGAAAGATATGATCGGCTTTGATATAATTAGGATGTTTTCGTTAAATAGTTAATAGGGGGAGATTTAATAATGAGTGATAACAGAAAACCTGATATTTATGTTCTTTGGACAGGTGGATGGGATTCAACATTTAGGATGGTACAGATACAGAAAGAACCAGGGGAGAAGCCAATAGTAGTTCAACCTGTATACATTTCTGAAAATGGCCGTAAGAGTGAGAACATAGAAATCGAGAGAATGCAGAAGATGC
This sequence comes from Butyrivibrio proteoclasticus B316, assembly GCF_000145035.1. Classification (NCBI taxonomy): domain Bacteria; kingdom Bacillati; phylum Bacillota; class Clostridia; order Lachnospirales; family Lachnospiraceae; genus Butyrivibrio; species Butyrivibrio proteoclasticus. Next base: position 2,962,948 of record NC_014387.1, on the reverse strand, counting down.
TTCCTATGCTGAGGGAAATAGGGCCTAATGATTTTCTTGATCTGATGATAATTAAGAAATCTGAGATTCCTGAGAATGAGCAGATATCTGAAGCTTATGGCAGACTCAATAAGCTTGTCAGACTTGGCTCTCAGTACGACTGGATTGCAAGGCTCGCTGTTCAGTATCCTGGGATTGAGGTTGGTATTGAAATGCCTACCGGCCAATATGGCGGATGTAGTACCGCACTTTCCAAGTATGGAAAGCTTGTGTTTAGAGACAATAGCTATTACGTAGACAAGGAAAACTCAACAGATGACGTTAACCTTGTTCTGGGTAATCTTTCATTTCCTATTAAGATGATAACAGAAGACAGAATGATAGAGCTTATACACGAATGGCATTGTGATGATTTGATGACAAACATCTGGTTTTGTCACACACCAATTGATGGTAAGCCATGTGGTTATTGTCGTCCGTGCCAGCAGAAAATGGAGGCAAATATGGAATGGCTTATCCCTGAGTCAGGCCAGAAGAGATATCGTTTCTTTAAGCGAGCAGCAAAAATTGTAAGTACCAGGTACAGCTATAAGGTTACAGGATGGTTTTGTAAATAAACAGAATTTTCAAACAAATACTTTATTATGCTAAGAACTAACTGAAATTTAATAACAATTTAATTGAATTAAGCAAAAAAATAAATGTATAATTAGCTTATTATTTTGAATAGGGGGCTATAACCAGATGAAACTGCCGGAGAGAACATTTATTTTTTTGTTGATTGTTGCTTTATGTGTTGGAACATTTAACATTCAGGTCAGCGCAGAGAATGATTCATCAGAATCATCAAGCTGCTATTCTACTGATACAGTAGAAGATGACCTGATTTTTTTTATGGATGAAGAAGAAATATCATCAGGTGGTGAAAACTTCGAATCAATTGATGAAATAACTGATGATGGAGATATATCAGATATAAATGAGGATATATCGGATAAAAAAGAAAATAAATCAGATATAAACGAGAACACATCGGATATAAAAGAAATTATACCGGATATAGATGAAGAGAGTCTTCCGGATGATTTTTATACTGAGTATCCGGTAGGCGGCATTATTGACGAAGAACCGATAGATGAACGTGAGAGTGTTTATGATGGACAAAAAAAGGTGTTCAGAACTCAAGCAATCCTTCCTTCAGAATATATTACGCCTGACTTGCCGCCGCTGCGTCGCCAGACCCCCTATGGGACATGCTGGGCCTTTGCTGATGTGGCACTGGCTGAAATTAATCTTATGAAGAAGGGATATATGTCTGACCCTGATTTATCAGAGCTTCATCTAGCTTATTTTACTTATAATAAAGTTACTGATCCGCTAGGTGGAACTGAAGGCGATTCAATGAATGTTAATACATCAAATATATTGGATTTTGGCGGCAGAATTGAGTGGGGACTTAGTACTTTTTGGAAATGGATCGGGGTTGCTGATGAGACCTTAGTTCCGTATTCGATGGGGGAACAGGCAGAAAGTGAAGGGCTTGATGACAGTCTTGCCTATGAAGGAAGTGTACATATCGTCAATTCATACGAAGAGCCTGTGGAAAAAAGCGCAACTCGTATCAAAACAAATAAACATGCAAGCTTAAAGCAATTGATAATGGATCATGGCGCTATAGGAATAAACTATTATGCGTACAATTCGATGAGTGCAGCAACTACTGACGAGATATACAATGTAAAAACTAACGCATATTATAATCCCAGCAATCCCCAAAAGACTAATCATGCAGTTGTAGTTGTGGGATGGGATGATAGTTTTTCAAAGACAAACTTTGCGACTGAAGCTCCCGGAGATGGGGCTTTTCTGGTAAGAAATTCCTGGAGAGTAGGAACCGGAACGAGTGGGGATTATTCTTATTCAGGTTATTTCTGGATGTCCTATTATGAGGCAAGCCTTGGAAGTTACGCATATGCTGCGGAATTTGCGATGGCGGGCGATTACGACAATAATTATCAGTACGATGGGGGACTTACGTATGGAGGATTAAGTCTTAATAGAGCAGCAAATGTCTTTTGCACACATGCAGAGGGTGGAGAAAGTGGAGAACTTTTGAAAGCTGTATCTCTATATTTATTATCGTCAAATATTGATTATACAATAGATATTTACACCGACCTTACTGATGCCAATGATCCTGTAAGCGGAACCCACGTTGCAGAAGCTACTACGAAGGGAACTACAAGCTATGCAGGATTCTATACAATAGAGCTTGCAGAATCAGTATCTATGGCGGCTGATACGTTGTTTTCTGTTGTTGTCACAATGGAAAAAAATGGATCATATAGTGCAATAGGACTGGAAGATAGCTTAAAATATGGAACTGCAACTAATTCTCCGGGACAGAGTTTTATTTGTTCGGGTGATAACTGGATAGATCTTTCAAGTGTTTATTCCAAAGGAAATTTTGCTATTAAGGCGTATACCCTAAATCAGGCATATACTCCCGGAATAATTGATCAGGAACCCAGAAAAACAGATATAAGTGAGCTGACATTGGAAAGATTTGTTAACTCCTATGAATATTCAGGGCAGGAATGCAGACAGGATAAGGCAAGGATATATAAGGTTGAAGATTCGAAAAAGGTGTATTTGGAGGAAGGAATAGATTATCTGGTGGAATACTCACCGGAAGATCTTATTAATGGTGGAACAAAAACTGTAACATACACTGGAATTGGTGACTATACAGGTGTAATAGAAAAAACATACAGAGTATTGGCTTTTAATATGATGAAGGATGCAGAAAAAAATAATCCATGTATTTCTGTCTCTTTTGATAATGTAAAACAACCAGGCGCTGATGGGAGATATTCATTTGATTATAATGAAGACGGAGTTTATCCGGAGCCAATACTGACATTTAATAGTGGTTCATCCAGCATGGTCCTTGAAAAGGATAAGGACTATATAGTTAAATACTACAATAACATTGAACCATGTGAAAGCGATGATACCAGCGTTCTTCCAAGGATAACTATCACCGGTAAAGGTAATTTCATTCGTTCCTTTAGTGTATATTTCTACATACTACCAAAGGTAGATAGCAGGCCATCAGAATTAACAGTTTCTTTTGACGCAAATGGTGCCAAGGCAGGAACAATGGCAAATCAGATTTATTATAGAGAAGAAGAGGCTAAAGCTCTTAGCACAAATAAGTATATAAGATCCGGTTATGTATTTATGGGATGGGCAGCTAGTAAAGAGGATGCAGATGCTTATAATACGACTTATGAAGATAAGGAAATTTTAGATTTTGAAACTTTGTATCGAAAAAATAAAGATTCAGAAATAACACTGTATGCTATATGGCGGTCAGAGTTTAATATTACTTATGACACTAAGGGAGGAAAACTTCCGGATGGAGTAAGTGATCATGAAACCTATAAATTTGCAGTTATCAAGGAGCTTCCAATACCAGAGAAAGAGGGCTATAGATTTGTTGGTTGGTATACAGATGATACTTACCAGACAAGGGTATATTCTATAAAATCCAGAACTTATGGGGACTTTGATCTTGTGGCTAAGTGGGAAATATTTACTTACACGATAAGCTATAATGGGAATGGAAGTACAAGTGGAAAGATGGCTTCACAGGCTGGAGAATATGGGACACCTATTGTCTTGAATAGTAATTCTTTTGTAAAGAAGGGATATAGCTTTGCGGGCTGGAATTTGGTCAAGGTTCCTACTGAGGATGATCCGGGAATAAACTATGCAGATAATGCGACAGTGGTTTTCAAGCCTGAGGCTAAAGGTGTAAAATATGTGCTTTATGCACAGTGGAAAAAGAATACAGATTAAATAATATAAAGCTCCTGAAAATCAAGTTTTTTCAGGAGCTTTTTTTGCGCTGGAAATCTTTAAAATAAAAAGATGATATAACCAGGATAACAGATAGGTAGTTGATACAGAGATAAGTGCAGTTAAAAGCAGAGGAAACGGCAAACTGAATACTTCAAAATACAATTTAAAAATCAAAACATGTAATAGGTATATTTCATACGAAATACCAGATGTGAAATGAACAAATCCAGGTAAAAAGTTACATCTGTATAGAATAAGACATATTCCGCCAAAAGCTATAAGACTAAAAGGATCATTAAAGGCTTTTAGAAATCCGCCAATCAAGCTAAGAACAGAATAAATGACAAATGAAATCAATGTAACCATTATCAGCTTGGGCATAGACATTGATTCTAATCGAAGTTTTCCTTCTCTGGCATATTCAGCGGCGAGTACCATGCCTAAGGCAAATTCCCACAGATATTGTAAAAAGAAACTGTTCCATACACGAACTTCGGTAAGACCAAGAAGTGAAATGAGAACTGCCCAGCTAAAGCTGATAAGACATGACATTATAAAAAAATTTCTGGCTCCAATTTTCTGAAAAAGCATAACAAGAACAGTAAAGAATAAATAGAACTGTATAATGGTTGAAATGTACCAAAACTGGAAGCCAAAGGTGGCTGTATAGGCAGGAATAAACATTTTAAAAAGGAATATGTGACTTAGTAAAGCCATCGTTTTGTTAAAGCCCGAGTATACATTTGGAAGCAGAAAAGCAATAATAACAACGACAATATAAGGAACATAGACCTTTAAAAAACGTTTCCTGATGAATGGAATAAAATTAAGAGGTCTACGTATGTTGGAATACATCAGCCCAAAACCTGAGCAGAGGATAAAGACATGTACACCTGCACCACCAAAAGAAACGCCTTTTGCAATTATAGGATGCCGTGCCAAATAACATGAAATCAAGTGATATAGCATGATCCCCAGTATCGCTATACCTTTGCTGTATGAAATAAGCTTGGCTCTTTGCATGTCGTAGTACTCCCATGTACATATTAATAAGTTATTGTTCTGTGGTCTTAGGAGGAAGAGTAATCCAATCTCCTAAGGTATTATCCCAGTCTTCGGTCGTAAATTCGTTAAAACCTGATGCCGGGAAAAATGTTAATTCTCCAAAATATATCAAGCCATTAATATTGTATAGATCAACTCTTACAAAAGGTATATCTTTGGACAGCTTCATTGCTATATCGATCATTTCGTCAAGATGCTGTGGCTTGTCCAACTTCTGACTTGGATCAGGAGGGCAGGTCTTTTTACCAAGAGTAAGCAGCTCAAATTCAGGTGTATAGTAATTAGCTCTGTGATTGGTGAAACGATTAAAGTCTACGCTGAAACATTTTACCTGACCATTGAAGCAGAAAAATTTATAGTCTTTGAGTTCCTTGCCGCTTTCATCCACCATAAACTGCTCTATTATGATTCTCGGCTTAACATATTTGTATGGCCATTCCCTACCTATCATATAATAGTGTTTTTTGAGACTTTTATTGATTTTCTTTTGAGCATTCTTGAAATCAAAAGTTTTTTTATCAGTGCATATAAAGATGCTGGCACTGTCATGCGTGCATTTCATAACGAATTTATCCGGAAGTTTACTAAAGTCTATATCCTCATAGCGTTCATATATTCCTAATGTAGGAATGATGTTAAGATCAGGAACAATAGAGGAAACGTAGTCCTTGACAGAAGCTTTATCTACCATCTGACCATATTCGGGTTTCTGGTTATAGAGCTTGAGCCATTGTAGCTTCTCACTAAAAGAACGAGGGTTTTCTAAATCCAATTTTCTATGGCGATGATGCCAGAATTTACGGCGAATAAACTCTTCATCTGAAAGATAATTAAAAAATTCTCTTCGTCCAAGGTAAATCCATCTAAAATCTTTATCGTAAATCAGTTTACAAAAGTCTTGAAAGGAAAGCATTATTAGAACCTCCACATAAGAAAATATAACCATATTATTATAGTCATAATAATGGAAAAGGTAAATATACACTATGTTTGCCATTATATGATTGTTTTTATGATTGAGAATGTGATATAGTATAAAACTGTAAAATTATATGGGCGGGTATTTTTTTATGGGGAACAATTCTAGGGGAAGAATGACATACATAGATGCTATGAAGGGGATAGCTATTCTATTGGTTGTTGTTACGCATTCGTTGATGAATGCGGATAAGAATATCGATTCTAATTACGCAGCGATCATAAATTTTAATGCTTTCGTTGCTGTTCCATCTTTTTTCTTTATAAATGGATACCTATATAATCACAATCATTCATTAACACCCATTAAGTCTATAATTAAAAAATTTAAAGTTTATTACATTCCGTTTGTCGGATTTAATTTGTTTTTTTGGCTTTTTCACAATGCTTTTGTTTCTTTGCACATGACAACAGAATCGCTCTATGACATCAAAGATTACATAAAGCATTTTTTTGTAATATTTGCTCTTCACCTTGAGTCAGAATTAAATGGGCCTATGTGGTTTTTGAGAGTACTGCTGATAATGGCATGTATGTATATATGCATTGATTACCTGGCTCTTAAAATCGATAATAAGAGGACGCGGTATGTGGTGCTTACCATAGTGGTAATCCTTATGTATATTGCGTATTCAGTAAAAATCGTTCCAACAGTCATGAACATGAGAAAAGTTTTTTCTAACATGATTTTTTTCTATGCAGGAGTTGTTATTAGGGAATTTGATCTGGATAAGCTGATAGATAAGTATAAAAGTGTTGTATTTATCCTTGGAATGGTAATGCTTTTTATTACTTCCATTGTTTCGAAATCTGCTATAGGTCAGGAAAAGCATCTTATAGATGTTCCGGGGCAGATATGCGGTATTGTAGGCATCTTTGCTCTTAGTATGGTTCCGCTTGTGGCTAATAGTAAAATGCTTCAATTTCTGGGAAATGCTTCTCTTGACATAATGTGTCTACATTTTTTGGCCTTTAAACTAGTGTCTTTTATTTTGATCATGACAAGGCATCTGGAGATTGAGAGATTATCAGAACTTCCGGTACTGCGAGGTACTAATGGATTTGATTTTCTTTTTTATGATCTGGTTGCACTTTGCATATGTTCACTTGAATACCTCCTGCGTACGAAAGTATGCAACAGGTTTAAATATAATAATAAGTATTGAAAAGGGAGTTTCATATGTTTAACACAATTTTGGAGAATTTTCATATCGAAAAAATACTGACAACCCTTAAAAACAGTATTGTTTATATGGTGATCGTCGGTGTAGCAGCTGCAATCATAGCTGCAGTAGTAGGAAGGTCATTTACTTACAGGACATACACTGCGGATGTTTCGTTTTATGTATATTCTAATCCTGACAACGTGGATGATATGGGGGTTAATCAGACAACAGCAGAAATATCACAGGCCAACAGACTTATTACATCTTATGTACAGGTTTTGAGAAGTTCAACTTTCCTTTCAGCCCTGGCAGATGAAGTCAATATGGATGGTTATACAGTTGAGAAACTTCACAGAAGCATTTCAACAAGAACTGTCAATGATACAGCTATGTTCATTGTTTATGTAAGTGATCCTAATCCGGCAAATGCGCTGACTATTGCTAATGCTATCAGTGACCTTGCACCGGTTATCATTCCTTCCGTAGTTAAAGCCGGAGGTTTTAGAGTATTTGATGCAGCAGAGCTGCCTACAGCTCCTTCAGCTTCACTTAGCCTTACAATGATCGTGGCTTTAGCCTTTGCAGTTGGCGTTTTTCTGACCATTGTTTTCTTTGTGATCAAGGCTCTTTTAGATACGACGATCAGACGTGTTTATGAGGTAGAGGACATCTTTAATATTCCGATAATTGGTAAGGTGCCAAGTATTTCCGGAGATAAAAATGATGACAATCCATATTCCAACATTACACTCAAAGAAGACAGCAAGTTCATACTCAATGAAGCATATAATGACATCCGTGCAAATATGTTATGGAGCAGAGAAGAAAAGAAATGCTCTGTATTTGTTGTTGCCAGTGCAGATGCTTCTGAGGGACGAACAATAAATGCATATAATATCGCAAAAGCTCTTTCCGCAGCAGGTAAGAAGGTTCTTCTTATTGATGCAGATATGAGAAACAGCAAACTTCGCGAAATAATTCCCAATAAAGACAAGAATGGCCTGGCTGATTATCTGGCTGGTAAAATTGGTAAACCAGTTATCGTAAATAAAGGTGACCTTCTTGATATTATTTATTCCAGTGAAAATATGAAGAATAAGAGCGAACTTCTTGCTGCTGATAAATGGTATGAATTGATCGATGAGATGAAGGAAAAGTACGATGAGATAGTTATAGACATGCCACCTCTTAGAGTATATGCCGATGCGCTTTCTCTTGCCAGAACAGATGCATACTATCTGATTGTTATAAGAGAGGGAATGACCAAGTTTGTCAGAACCAAGCTTATAGTTAAGAAGCTTGAGAGTTTGAATGCCGATATATTTGGCATTATTTACAATGGAATTTCAACCAAGTCCAAAGATTATGCATTTAGAAATTACAAAGAGGAACAGCAAAAGGCTTAAACAGTGAAAACATCGGTAGTGGTATGCACATATAACGGTGCAGAAACAATAATTGAACAGCTTGACTCAATAAAGAACCAGACAAGAAGTGTTGATGAGGTTATTATCTGCGATGACAGGTCTCAGGATAATACTGTCAGTGTAGTCTCAGATTATATAGACAGAGAAAAGCTCTCACAATGGAAAGTCTATGTTAATGAACATAATCTGGGATATGCTTCTAACTTTTTTTATGGAGCATGTAAGGCTTCTGGAGATTATATCTTTTTCTGTGATCAGGACGATATATGGGTGAGTGACAGAGTAGAAAAGATGCTTTTTCAAATGGAGAATAATCCAAGCATATTACTGCTTGGATCTGAATTTGAACCATTTACTGTATCTGAAAATGCTTTGTCCGTTCCTTCGTGGGAACTGGCAACTTTCAAAAATGATGAATCTTTAGAGCACTTGGAGTTTAACAATAAGAATATTTTTATTGGATGCCAGGGATGTACAATGTGTGTCAGAAGGGCTTTTTGGGATATTATCAAGCCCTATTGGTTTAAAGACTGGGCACATGATGAATTTGTGTGGAAGCTTGCGCTTGTTAATGACGGATTATATTTTTACCACTACACATCACTTAAGAGAAGAGTGCATGAAGGCAATGTTTCACTGGGCAAGATGAGAGATCTTCAAAAAAGAATTCTCTTTTTTAAAAAGTTATTGGCTAGTCACGAATCAACACTGAAGTTTTCAGAGGATAACAACAGACCAATAATACAGAAAAAAATACTGGATAAGAATATAAGAGCTACAAAGCTCAGGATTGATTTAATGGAAAAGAGGAAGCTCTTTAATGTCTTTCCTCTCATCATAAAATACAGTGATTGCTATCACAAAAAGAGAGCAATTCCTGTTGAGCTATATATGGCAATTAGGCAGTGAAGGTTATAAAATGAGTGGTTTATCAGATAGCAAATATATCAATAATATAGAAGAAAAGGTATTCAAGGCTGTTTCTGTCATTTTTATCATATCAGCTATAGTCATGCCTCCATATTTTGGAATACCGGCTCCGGGATTTGATCTGACAGCAGTCAGGATGCTGATAATAGCACTGATGATTATGATATGCGCTAAACGTGAGAGATTATATGATTTTCTTCCGATGATCAAATATAATGGAGTCTTTTTGGCTACGGCACCATACATATTTGTTATCACATATACAATGGTCCTCAGAACAGACTTAAAAGCTTTTCTAAATCCGTTTATTGAATTCTTGATATTGTTTTTGGCTATATATGTGATAAGGCGTTCTCTTGGAGTAGATACAACAGTAAGAATTATACTTGGATGTTATTACCTGCTCGCTATAGAAGGTATTATAGAATACTTTTTGGGCTATTCCTTATTCTATTATTTAAAAACACTAGACGGAGCATTGTCGAGTGGAATATTTGTCAGGAATGGTCATTATCGAATAGTAGGTCCGGCGGCTCATGCTTTGGGATATGGGCTTATGTTAAATGTTGCATTACCATTAACATGCCTGGATCTTAAGAACAATAAGTTTTATATGTTCCAAAGACCGCTTCTGTTTTTTATGCTGATCATCAATATCGTTTTTACAGGATCGCGTTCATCTTTTGCGGTTATGGGAGTTGAAATTATAGGAATATTCCTTTTTTCTGCCAAAATGGAAAAAAAGCGTACACTGATAACAGGTACCATTGCGATTGTTGTTATTGGCGTATTATTGATTGCTTTATCGGGTACAAGCGTAGGAGGCTATTTTATGCTCCAGATCACCGGTGTAATTGACGAACTGTTTGATACGAGTTTATCTGTAAAGTATGGTGCTACGCTGGGTACAAAGACAAGCTCTGACTACAGAGATTATTTGTGGTATGTCTTTAAAGTTAATTGGCTCAATCCTTTGCTTGGTTTGGGCAGATCAAGGCCATTTTCTACTGTGATCAATGGTGTTACACTCAAGTCTCTGGATAATCATTATATTGGTGAATATGTGAGATATGCTTATCCGGGAATGTTTTCCATATTATTATTTTTTGTTGTAATGCTCTTTATGATGCTCAAAAAGATAATAAAGGATAGGGATGCTTATACTAAGGCTTTTTTCTTAGGATCGCTTTCCTACATGATCGCCTTGTATTATGTTGATTCACTGGGAACACTTAAGTATTTGTATTTGTTCTTTGCTTTATTTATTAGTTATGCGCCAGAACAGTTTGTGACCAGGATTAAAAATAAGACAAGTAAGTATATGAAACTAACGATATGAGTTAGATAGGCAATTTATATGGGACAGTTAAAAATATATTTTGATTATTTTATATATTTAACAAGTCAGCAGATGGATGGTGCATCTATATTGCTATTTATTGAAACGAGTGTTTTATCTGTTCTGCTACTTTATGGATTGTTTTTTGTATATGAAAAAGTAACTGGCAGGATAATTAACTCGAACAAAAAAAGAGCCCTTTGGCTCATGGCAATCTATGCATGTTTTATATTTCAGATAGCTTTTTATAGAAGACTTGGGATGGAAAAGTCGGCTATTCATACGAGAATATATTTCGGATTTAGAAAATGGGATGGGACTGTGGATGAAAAGCAGGTGGTATACAGCTTTTTGAACGTAGTGTTTTTTATTCCCTGGGGATTTCTCATAGCAAGTGCACTTGATAATAACTATAGAAGAATTGTCATGACTGTTTTTTATAGTCTTATCACAAGTCTGATCATAGAGGTTGCACAGTATTTCACCAGGACAGGTGCTTCAGAAGCTACTGATTTAGTAACAAATGCCTGCGGCGGCTTTATTGGCTGCCTTATATATATTGTTATAAAAAGTGTTTATACAAAAATAAACATTTTGAAAGAGGGTAATGTATGAAAAAAAGTTTTTTTAGTAATTTTAGGAAAAGGGATGTAGTGGTAGTTGTTATTACTATCGTTGCAATTGTTCTTCTGTTTTTGGTAATAAGGATGACAAGAAACAGAGACCGTATGGCGCAGCAGGAATTATTGGATAGTGCAGGTGCTTCAGAAACTTCAAATGATACAGAGGATTCCGAAAGCGAATTATTAGCAGGCAGTAATACAGCCAAAATAACAATAAATGAAGTTGATGGTAAGGGCAATATAGAATTATTAAATGGAGATTTTAAACCAATCTCTATAGGGGGATACATTGTCTCTGCTAATGGAAAGGAGACAATTATTGATGAAGGAACTTCCATAGATGCTAAGGGTCTGTGTGTTGTTCAGGTAGTCGGTATTGATGCCGATAGTGACAGTAATGTTATTCAGATATTCAATGATAAAAAAGAACTTGTCAGAGCAATAAGTTTTGGAAAGTTATCTTCAGGAACAAGCTACGGATGTTTAACTGATGGCAGCTACGAAGTGGGGTATATCAATTCATCTGTTGGTGAGAGTAATGAAGGAAGCACTTTAGCTGAGTCTGATGAGATTCTGCTTTCTGTTCCAAGTGGATTCTATGAGGAGCCTTTTGATCTGGAAATCATTGCTCCTAAGGATTGCAAACTTTTTTATACTACTGATGGTACGATTCCAACCACGGATTCTGAAGTTTACGAATCCAAGATATCTATTTCAAGGCCAAGTAGTACAAGTTACGTGTATGCAGTAAGCGATGGAAAGGGATACACACATACTTCAATTGTTCCCAAGAAGGTTAACAGAGGAACGGTAATTAATGTAATAGCGGTCAATGATAAGAATGAAATAGTGAGCCAGAAAACAGCGTCATATTATGTTGGTTATAATAATGATGCGGATTATGTTGGACTTCCGGTTCTTTCTATTGAAGTTGATCCTGATGAAATGTTTGGATTTGAGAAAGGCATATATGTACCCGGAAAGAGCTACTATGACGGATATATTCAGGGAAATATGTCTCTGGCAAACTATCTAAATGGTAACTCTGCCAAAGCTAAGATAGAATACTTTGAGCCGTGCAAGGATAAGACATATTCCGGTGATGTTTCTATTACCATCATGAGAGATGAAAGAAGAGGAGCAGAACAGAGGTCTATGGTTATCAAGGCTGAGAGTGATTATCCATCAGGAACAGGCCTTGATGAGTTCCTTAATAGTTCATCAAACTATTTACAGCTGTTGTCAGGCGGCGGTGATGTAAATTCCAAGATAAGGAATTATTTCGTAAAAGGCATTACTGAAGGAACTAATGTGATCACAAGAGATTTTCAGCCGTGCATGGTATTTATAGATGGTGAGTTCTGGGGAATGTATTCACTTGCAACCAACTATGATGAAAAGTACCTTGGAGAAAAGTATGGCGTTACAGACAAGGTCATAAAAGTAGAAACAGACTATATAGGATCATCTGAGTACAGAGAATTCTATAACTATGTTGTAAATACAGACTTTTCTGTTCCTGAGAACTATGAGAACCTTAAATCCATGATGGATATCAGTAATTATATTGAGTTTATGTGCGCCAATATATTTATCGGCAATACCATTATGGACAGGGGCTTTAGTGCCTGTGTTTTCAGGACTGAAGGAGATACAGGTTCAGGCTTTAATGATGGCAGATGGAGATGGGCTATAAATAGTGTAGATAATACTTTGGGAAATACATCAAGCTTTTTGACTCCATATAAAAAAGGTGATTTTTCTACACCTATGATGAACACATATCTTTCGCCAGGAATCAGGGATAATGCTTTCTTTAATTCTATTTTGCAAAATGATTCATTTGCAAAGGAATTTGAGCAGACGATGAATGAGTTGGTTGAAAATGCATTTACACGTGAGCATGCAGATGTGGTGTTGGAAGAATTGAATCAGACAATAGGACGAGCTGTTTATGCAACTAACCTAAGATTCTATTCTAATGAGATTAACTATTATGAGAGTGCTGAGAAAAAGATTAAGAGCTTTTTCTCAGCGCGTGAGAGATATCTGGATATATATACTAAAGAGTATATTGGACAAAAAGGTAATGTCTCCGGGAAAGTAGATGCTACTGATGAAGGAACAGAAGGGGCTTCTTCTGAATTTGAGGAGATGATACCAGGTGAAAATCAGGTAACTGATAATAGTCAGGTAGAGGAAAACTAATTACGGGGAAACTAGTTGGAATGACAGAGCTAATCAGAAAGTACGACTATAGGCTTTACTTTGGACTACTCAGAAAAGTGGATGATCGAGGTTCAAGGAAAGTATTGTATGTAGTACTGTCTCCACTTTTGTTATTATGCGGAGTATATAATTTCATATTTGAGAAAACCATTGACAGGCTTTTGGTTAAGAGAGAACTGGCAAATTTTCATGACAGGCATTATATAAACAACTTGTCTTTTGTGGCGTGTGTTTACAATGAGGCAAGGTATATTGAGGAATGGATAGAGTATCACAGGCTTGTTGGAGTTGATAAATTCTATATTTTTGATAATGGAAGTACTGATAATACAAGGCAGTTATTGCAAAAATATATAGATAAGGGAATTGTTGAGTACGAATTATTCCCTGGCAAGGGTAAGCAGCTTGATATGTATTATGCGGGCCTACGCAAAAGTAAAAGAACTTCCAAATATGTAGGCTTTATCGATCTTGATGAATTTGTAGTACCTACTGACAGCAGCAAAAATCTGGTTCAGGTTCTTGATGAGAGATTTAAGCATTTTCCGAATATGGCAGTTTTATCTATGAACTGGCTTGTGTTTGGTTCTTCCGGACATAAAAACAGACCGGAGGGGCTAGTTATAGATAATTATACAAACAGGGCAGAATACAACTCTTCAACAAACAGGTTACTTAAGTTTATATGTAATCCAAGGCTTATAAAGGGCTGCCTTACAAGTCCTCATTTTGCATATCTTAGAAATGATAAACTTAAGCAGCTGAATGAAAAGGGCATAGAAATTGATTCGCCATGGAATGATTATCCTAATAATACTTATGATTACATCAGGGTTAATCACTACTATGGTAAATCTGAAGAAGATTGCAGGGCCAAATTTGAGAGGGGAAATGTGAGCCGGCCTGATTATAAAAAGAGGAAATGGGATCAGTTTGTGCTATATGACAGAAACGAAGTACATGATGAGCGCATGTTGATTTATTCGGACAGAATTAAAGCATCACTGGGGGAGTGAGGTAATTCATGAAAAAGGAATACAATGTGTCAATCATTGGTTTAGAGATAGAAAATGATAATTTGGGCTGTGTTGCTCTCACGCTATCTTTTATAAATATTCTCGAGCAGATTGGCAAAGAATTAGGAGCAAGTATAAATATTACTGCTATCAGTTATTCAGATAAACAGTATGAGTGCAATGATATTATTCGTAAATTTGATGTAATAAGGGTGCATCCAAAGAGTTTTTCGTTTTGGAGTCAGCTCAAACATAACTTCAAAGAAGCGGATCTTGTATTTGATTTTACTTTGGGAGATAGTTTTTCTGATATTTATGGAGCGGATAGATATATTAAGACAAATCTGCTCAAAGACTTTGCAGAAAAATATAATGTCAGATTTATTCTTGGACCACAAACATATGGACCATATAATAGTGCATGGTCTAGGCGATGGGCTAAGCGTATAATTAAAAAAGCATATAAAGTTTATTCGAGGGACAAACAGTCGGCTGATGTTATTAAGCAGATGTGTGACAGAGAGGCTACGGTAGTTACTGATGTGGCGTTTGGACTTACATATACTGCCAAAGAGCTGGAGCAAAGCGGAAAGATAAAAGTAGCATTAAATCCGTCAGGACTACTGTGGAAAGGCGGCTATACCAGCAATAATCAGTTTAATCTGAGTATTGATTATCAGGAGTATTGCAAAAAAATATTATCGGAAGTTACAAGTAATGCTAATTATGATGTATATCTCATACCTCACGTTGGAGGCGGTAATCATGGAGGAGAGAATGATTATGAGATATGTCAAAAACTACATGAATTATTTCCAAATACTCATGTAGTGGCAAAGAGTAATAGTCCAATAGAGATTAAGAGTTATATTGCTGCTATGGATATTCTTATTGCTGCCAGGATGCATGCAACTGTGGCTGGCGTATCTGCTGGTGTTGCAACTATACCCGTGGCTTATAGTAGAAAGTTTATGGGATTGTATGATAATATTGGCTACGGATATGTTCTTGATGCCAGGAAATTGGATACAGAAAAGGCAGTAAGACAGACGATGGAATGGATATCTGGTTATAAAGAGCTTCAGATGGCGGCAGAAAGCTCCAGAGCTAGTGTTCAGGATAAATTAAATGATTTTTCAGGAAATCTGCTAGATATATTTAAGGCGATTTAATTTATGAATAATAAAAGAATTAGTGAGTATTGCTCAGCATGTGGTCTTTGCCAAGGAAAGGGATATGCTGAGCTTAAATTTAACGACGGACTTCTTAAACCAAATATGAATGTGGACAATACCGATTTTTTCGAATCAGTATGTCCGATCACAGGTTCTGTGTACGAAATACAGCCTGAATGGGGAGAGTTCGAGAAAGTATATGTGGGCTACTCAAATGATCCGGATATCAGGCATATGGCTTCAAGTGGTGGCGTTATCACATCACTTGCATCATATTTACTTGATAAGAAGCTTATAGATGGAGTTATCCATACAGGAAAAGATACAGATAAGCCCTGGAGAACCAAGACTTATTGCAGTACAACGCCAAAAGAAGTTGTGGATAGATGTGGCTCCAGATATACTCAGTCTATGCCACTGGCAGATATTTTTAATCTGACAGAATATGGCAAGAAATATATTTATATCGGGAAGCCTTGTGATGTCCTTGCCCTTACCAATTATTTCAAATTGGACAAGGAGTTTGCTTCAAGGTTCATATGTACAATATCTTTTTTCTGTGCAGGAGCACCTAGCGAAAATGCACAGATGAGGCTTCTTAAAGAGCTAGATTGCAAACCGGAGGAGTGCATTGAGCTAAGGTATAGAGGAGATGGATGGCCGGGCTACGCTACTGCTGTTAACCGTAGCGGCATTAAAACACAAATGACCTATAATGATTCATGGGGCAAGATCCTGGGCAGAGATATCAGGAAGTCTTGCAAGTTCTGTATGAATGGAACAGGTGAACCAGCTGATATTTCCTGTGGAGATGCCTGGTATTCCAAGGCGGATGGAACTCCGGATTTTACAGAGGGTGATGGCAGAAATATCATTTTCACCAGGTCAGATATCGGTGAGAAATTGTTTGAAGAGGCAGTTGAAGCCGGCTATATTACTGCAAGTGATTACAGAAGTGAACTAGTGGATTTTAAGAAAATACAGAAATTTCAGTATGAGAGAAAAGCTACAATGATGCAGAAATGCCTGGCGCTTAAAGTTATGTTTAGAACCGCGCCTGCATACAAAATATCTTCTTTAATGAGAGTGTCAGGAGCGGCAGAAGGAGTACCCCTTAAGAGAAAACTCTCAATATTCCTTGGGACTATTAAACGGATAGTTAAAGGAAAAATATAAGAATATTATGGGGAACATTAGAATATGAAATGTATTGAAGTTTATAATCAGTTTTATCACAAGGAGCCTGAAGGAATTTCTTTTTGCCCTTACAGAATATCACCGCTTGGAGCGCATATTGATCACCAGTATGGCAAGATCAATGGATTCGCTATAGATAAAGGGATTCATATTGCTTACTCTGCAAAGATGAATGGCGTTATTGAGGTTCAGTCTGTGGATTTTCCGAAAAGAGCTCAGTTTCATGTAATGTCCATACCGGATGAAAAGGTCGGCGACTGGGCTGATCATCTTAGAGGAGCGGCCAAAGAGCTGTCTGAGAAATACCCTCTCAGAATTGGCCTTTCAGCTGTAATTGAAGGATCACTTCCAATAGGTGGACTTAGCTCTTCTGCAGCAGTTATTATTGCCTTTTTGTCAGCTCTTGCCAAGGTTAATAATATTGTCCTTGATCAGTGGGAAGCCATCATGATGGCAAAAGCTGCTGAGAATAAATATGTTGGAGTAAACTGTGGTAAGCTTGATCAGTCATGTGAAGTACTCTGCAAAAAGAATAATCTTTTGTATCTTGACTGTGCAGATGACAGCTATGAACTCATTCCAAAGAGTGAAAACATGAAGCCTTTCAAGATAGCAATATTCTTTAGTGGTCTTGAGAGATCACTTGCTAACAGCGATTATAATCTTCGTCAGGATGAATGTAAGGCAGCAGCATATAGCCTTTTATCCTATGCAGGACTTCCATACGGAAAGTTTGCTGATACCAGGCTCAGAGATGTTCCAAGAGAAGTATTTGATGCATATAAGGACAGGCTTCCTGAGAAATTTGCAAGGAGAGCAGAGCATTTCTTTACCGAAATAGAGAGAGCAGAAGCAGGTGCCAAGGCGTGGAAAAATGGCAATCTTGATGAATATGGAAATCTTGTATTTGCTAGTGGAAAGAGCTCAGTTGTTAACTACGAATGCGGATGTCCTGAGCTTATTTCTCTATACAATATCATGACAGGTACTGACGGAATATATGGCGGAAGATTTAGCGGGGCCGGATTCAAGGGTTGCTGTATGGCTATTATTGAGCCGGACAAGGCAGAAGAGATCACAAGACATGTAGGTGAGTTGTACCTCAAGGAATATCCAAACCTTGAAGGCAAGTATTCATCATATATTTGTAATATTTCAGATGGAGTTAATTTATGAAGTGTATTATTTTAGCGGCGGGATATGCTACAAGACTATATCCTCTTACAGAGAATTTTCCTAAACCTTTGTTAAAGGTTGGAGACAAGGCGATACTGGACTGGCTTATTGATGATATTGAGCCTGTGATAGATGAATTTATTGTAGTATCCAATCATAAATTTGCTCAGATTTTCGAGGATTGGGCAAAAGGTAGAAGTGGGAATATCACTATCATAGATGATGGTACTACTAGCAACGAAACAAGACTTGGAGCAGTTAAGGATATACAGCTTGCAGTAAATAAAGCAGATATCAAGGATGATTGCATTGTAATGGCGGGAGACAACCTTCTCGATTTCTCTCTTGGCAAGTTCGTGGAGTTCGCAAGGGATAAGGGCACAGCTTGTGTAATGTGTCATCCGGAAGACAGACTGGAGGCACTTAGGAAAACAGCAGTTATTACAATGGATGATAATTGTAAGATTACTTCTTATGAAGAAAAGCCTGTTAATCCAAAGGGAAATCATGCTGTTCCGCCATTTTATTTCTATAAGGCAGAGGATCTACAGCTCATACAGACAGCTCTTGATGCGGGCTGCGGATACGACGCTCCGGGAAGTTTCGCAGCATGGCTCAGCACTCAGAAGACAATGCATGCTTTTGTTATGCCGGGGAAGAGATATGACATCGGAGACGTAGAGAGCTACGAAAGAGTAAAAGCTATTTTTCAGAAATAATAAAAAACTCATTAGTCAGGTAGTTTTGACTAATGAGTTTTATTTTTATGACTTTTTACTAAGACGCTTCCTGCCTTTACTAATTAATTTGATGAGCAATTCTTTACAATCATCAAATTCAGGCAGCATTTTGAATGTTACCAGTATAAGTACGTTTGATATGATAACGCATACAATGCCTCTTGTTATAAAGGTAAGCCAAGGAGATAGAACTATCTGGTTACATACAATAAGTGAAATAACACATATTATAATGGCATCAACAAAATAGAATATTATTCTCTTTACATATGAGAAAAAAGCTTTCTGATCAAATACATATTTGAAAAGGTTTCTAAGTATCCATGGGATAGATATAACAAGCTGGGCTACTACAGTTGAAAGGATAATACCGTAAATGCCTAAAAAGCGCACGGTTAAAAGATTAAGAGTGAGATTTGCTCCTGCAGCCACCATAGGTCTGTATTTATCATAAGTCCAGATACCAGCAGCATCTTTGTACATGTTAAAAAGACGAAGCGTCGCACTTGTGAAATAATAAATGCAAAAACAGATAACGATGCCAAAACTAAACTTTAGATCAGGGCCTACCCATATATCCATAACAGGCTGAATACAAGATATTATTCCAACAACAAAGACAGATGAGAGCCACATAATTATCATTGTGAATTTCTTGAGGTCTCTAATGTTCTTCTCAGAAGTTTCGGTAAGAAGGCTATTTCCAAATCCAGCCATGACTGAAGAGAGGAGAACTGATAAAAGTGTAGCAAGAGCATGTACTATGTAGTAGTAATTCTGGTACATAGCCAGTGCGGTAAGACCTAAAAACGAAGAAATGATAATTGGATCAGAAGAATTCATTACTACTGTGGAAAACTTGGCAGTAAAGATATCCTTAACTCTGCGATTGATAGCTGTGATAGTGTCTTTTGATAATTCGCCTTCAGGATGATATTTAGGAAACATTTTGGTCGTGATATATGCAGTACATACATTTATCAGAAGCTGAGAAGCCAGTGATAATATCAGGTAAATATAATAGTTTCTAAATAAAACAAGCGCTATTGCCTGCAAAATATATGTAACTGTATGTACGCTGATTGTAACCTTGCTGGTTATATCATTTCTTTGAAAAGAGGCTACCAGACAATTTCTGTAAGCAAAGAGAAAGTAACTAAATACTGTAGTTGCAAGATTAAGAATATAAAGGACAAATACATTAAGATCTTCAGGAACACTTCCTTTTATAAGCTTTGGAACGAAGGGAAGAATAATAAGACCTATTACTGCAATAACAGAGCCGATGATCCTATAGTATTTCCTGTATAACTTCATAAGAGCGCAAATCTGTGCCTCGTCATCATTTGCTATGGCTCTGTACATACTGTAGTTCATGGCGCTTCCGACGCCGAGTTCTGTCAGATTCAGTACTTGTAAAATGGATGCAAATAGACCATTAAGACCTGTGTACTCTACACCAAGATAATAGAGCATGAGAGTTCGCATGATAAAAGGTGCGATAGTAGTGTATGCGAAATTTATTCCCCCAAAAAAAGAATTTCTTACCGCATTTTTTGTTCTGTTTAATTTCATAAAATCCCCTTAACAAAAAATATGATTTTGAATATAAGTTTAAATTATAAGTCATTTATTATGATAGGGCAAATAGAACCTATCATAATAAATGGCTGCTTTAGTAAGTCTTTTGTTAATAGAGGAATCAGCACTTATATACAATTTTTGATGCCATGTTTTCTGCTGCATTACCATCCATAAAATGGCAGATGATCGCAAGACCAAAATCAATAGCAGTTCCCATACCACGGCTTGTTATAAAGTGGCCATCAACTGTAACTGGTGTTGTCTGAACATCAGCTCCTGTGAGGTCAATTTCACATCCCGGATAGCAGCAGGCTTTTTTACCATTAAGGAGTCCCATTTTTCCATAGACAGTTGGAGCTGCGCAGATAGCACAGAGCATTTTGCCTTCTTTATCAAATTCCAGAATTCTGTCTTTAAGTGGCTCGAAGTTATACAGATTAGTTGTTCCGGGCTGTCCCCCTGGAAGAATCAGCATATCAAGCGCATTAAAGTCGATATTTTCAAATAATTCATCTGCGATAACAGTGATGTTGTGAGATCCTGTAACCTCTTTTCTTCCCATGATTGATGATGTAATTATTTCTATTCCTGCGCGCCTTAACAGATCAACTACTGTAAGAGCTTCGATTTCTTCAAACCCGTCTGCGAGAAAAATAGCTGTTTTTGCCATGATAACCAACCTCCCAAAGCATAGTAATTTATAGTTGGAAACATTGTATCATAGTTTTTCTCCTAATGAGTTGTAATATCTTATTATTAGTGGATAATTTATATATACTGAAATCATATTATTATCAAAAAAAAATACTATCTCAGACCAATAGGAGTTTAAGACAATGGGAGTAGAAATCGAGAAGAAATTTACAGTAAAAGAAATACCATTTGATTTGGAAAAATATCCGTTTCATGATATAGAACAGGGCTATCTAAATGTGCATCCTGCAATTAGAGTCAGAAGAGAGGACGATATCTACTATATGACATATAAGGGGAATGTTTCGCCAAAAGGCATTGATTGTTTCGAGGCAGGAGATACAAGCGGGAATAATAACAGATATGCAGATGCTCATTCTGCGAATGATAGAATAGGTCAGACGGAGTACAACATGCCACTTGATAAAGAGAGCTATGAGAATCTTGCAAAGAAAGCTGACGGGAATGTGATCAGGAAGAGGAGATATCTTATTCCACTCAATGAGGATGCTTATTCCAGTGATTATCTCGAAAAAGATCCATCAACTAAGAGGGCATTAGAATCCGGTAACATGAAGATCGAGCTTGATGTGTTCAAGGCTCCTTTTGATGGAAGGATTCTTGCTGAGGTCGAATTTCCGTCAGAGGAAGCGGCCAGAAACTATAAACCTGCTGATTGGTTCTATGAAGATGTGACGGGAGACAGAAGATATTCCAATTCACAGATGAGTACAGAAAAAATAATTTAGAAATAACTGTTAAGCGTGTAAATCCATGTACTTACAGGAATAAGTGCATGGATTTTTTGTGCGTATTTATAACAAAAAAGTGTGGAAATTTATAAAACTCTATGTTAAAATGTTAAACGATTGTGCCCAGATGGGGCTAAGACTTTTTTAGGAGGAAACAATAGTAACATGAGCGTAACAGTAGAAAAGCTCGAGAAGAGCATGGCTAAGCTTAAAATCACAGTTTCTGCAGATCAGCTTGAGAAGGCTATGCAGAAGGCATATGAGAAGAATAAGAATAAGATCCAGCTTCCTGGATTCCGTAAGGGTAAGGCTCCTCGTAAGATGATCGAGCAGATGTATGGTAAGGGAGTATTCTACGAAGATGCAGCTAACGAGCTCATCGAGGAAGAGTATCCTAAGGCAGTTGAAGAGTGCGGCGAGAGCGTTGTATCTTCACCTAAGATTGATGTAGAGCAGATCGAGGCAGGTAAGGACTTCATCTTCACAGCTGAAGTTGCTCTTAAGCCACCGGTTAAGCTTGGTAAATATAAGGGCGTAGAAGTTCCTAAGATGGACGTAGAAGTTACAGATGAGGACGTTGATGCTGAGATCGACAAGCAGCGCAACACAAACGCCAGAACAGTAGATGTTACAGACAGAGCTGTTAAGGATGGCGATATCGTAACTCTTGATTTCGAAGGATTTGTTGATGGAGTTGCTTTCCAGGGCGGTAAGGGAACAGATTATCCTCTTACAATTGGTTCAGGTGCATTCATTCCTGGATTCGAAGAGCAGCTCGTTGGATTTGAGATTGGTAAGGAAGGCGATGTTAACGTAACATTCCCTGAGGATTACCAGGCTGAGGATCTTGCAGGTAAGGCTGCAACATTCAAGTGCACAGTTAAGGCTATCAAGGCTAAAGAGCTTCCTGAACTCAACGATGAGTTCGCTAGCGATGTATCTGATTTCGATACACTTGCTGAGTACAAGGAAGATGTTAAGAATAAGCTCGTAGAACGTAAGACAGCTGATGAGAAGGCTAAGAGAGAAGATCTCGTAGTTAAGGCCGTTATCGAGGATTCTGAGATGGAGCTTCCTGAGGCTATGATCGAGACTCAGCAGAGACAGATCGTTAACGATTTCGCTCAGAGACTTCAGATGCAGGGCATGAACTTTGATCAGTACATGCAGTACACAGGCAACACTGTTGACAAGATGCTTGAGCAGGTTAGACCACAGGCTATCGAGAGAATTCAGGCTAGACTCGTTCTTGAGGCAGTTGCAGAGGCTGAGAAGATCACAGTTTCTGATGAAGATTTCGATGCTGAGCTCAACAAGATGGCTGAGCAGTACAAGATGGAAGCTGACAAGCTTAAGGGACTTATGGGAGATGCTGAGCTTAAGACAATGCGTGAGGATCTCACAGTTCAGAAGGCAGCAGATTTCCTTGTAGAGAACGTTAAGGAAGGCGCTAAGAAGGCAGCAGCCAAGAAGACAACTAAGAAGGCAGCTGATGACGCTGAAGAGAAGCCAGCTAAGAAGACAACAACAAGAAAGACAACAGCTAAGAAGGCAGCTGATGAAACAGCTGAAGAGAAGCCTAAGAGAACAACAAGAAAGAAGAAGACAGAAGAAGAGGCTTAATATATAATTAACAGGGTCGGCATATGCCGGCCCTGTTTTACGATGGAGGAGAGTGAAAATGAATACCCAAAAGAGCACGATAAAATTTGTGATCAAATATGGCATTATGCTTTTGACGGCATTTATATTTGTGTTTTATGCATCAGCTACCACAAGCCCCTTTATCGATTTTAAAAGAATAGATTCATATATGTTTTTGATCATGGGAAGAGGTTGGAGTAAAGGGCTCATTCCTTATGTAGATCTTTTTGATCAAAAGGGACCTGCTATATTTTTTATAAATATGCTAGGTTTTTGGTTAACGGGGAATAAATACGGTGTGTTTTTACTTCAGATTCTATTTATGTTTGCTTCTGAATGTTTGATTTACTTCATGTTTAGAAGGGTATACTCTGACAAAATAGCACTTGCTATGGCTTCTCTTGGTATATTTACTTTTCTATGGAACTATGAAAATGGAAATATGAATGAAGAGTACGCCAATCCATTTTTAATAGCCAGTTTTTTATGTCTGACTAAATGGCTTGATGAAAAAGACAATGACAAAATAGATCATAATCCCTGGTATGCATTTGTTTATGGCATTACTTTCGGATTTTGCCTGATGTCCAGGGTTACAAATGCCATAGGCGTATGCATGGCAATTCTATTGATCTTAATATATTTAATATATAATAAACGTTTTATCAACATATTTCACAATGCTGTAGCTTTCATACTTGGTGCACTCTGCATAGTCACTCCATTTGCTCTATATTTTGCAGTTAAGGGTGCAACCTATGATTTTTGGTATGGCACGATCCTATTTAACTTGCATTATGCAACTCAGGGGAAAACAGGGCTTGTCATGCTATTGAAAAGTGCTATTGGCCAGATTGGCAGTTATGCTCTTATGGCTATTGGGATAATGCATATAGCAAGGAAAAAATACTTTGATGGCGTTTTATTTTCCTCAATTGGTATAGTTACAGAACTATTGATGCTGAATATCAAAAACTATAAGCACTATTACATGATAATATTCCCTTATCTTCCGGTGGCTTTCTATGAACTTAAGAAGATCATGGATGATAAAGATATATCTATAAATAAGGCTGGTAATGTTATAAGAAAGCTTGCTCTTGTCGTGTTAATAGGACTTTCTCTTATTACTGTAGCAAGAACCGGCAAGGAAGTATTGGAGATAAATAAATTGTATGATGAATATCCATCCAGTATTGAGGCTCAGCAATATGCCCAAGAGATCAGCTTTACCTCGCAGATCCCGGAAGAAGAAAGAACATCAGTATTATGCTATGGCCTTATGCCTGGTGTATATTTTGATCTGAATATAGATCCGCCATGTAAATATTTTGTACTTCAGGAGTGGATGGGCAAATTTACAAATGATTTTGCAGGAAAAGTAGTAGAAGAGGTTGAAGATAAAAAGCCCGAATATATAGTGTGCAATTATTCTGAGGGTATGATAATTGAAAAAATCATAAATGAGAGTTATAGAGTAATAGCAAATGAGAATATAGTGAGAGATAAGAACGAAGGCAAATTGGTTTTATATAAGAGAAACCACTGATAATGCCTTTGATTGCAAAATGCTTTTAAAAAGAAGAAATAAGCATTATAATATTCTTGATATGTGCTTTTATGCTTGGAAAGGAAGATAGAATATGAGTTTAATACCTTATGTCATTGAACAGACAAGCCGTGGAGAGAGATCTTACGATATCTATTCCAGACTTTTAAAAGAGAGAATTGTATTCCTTGGAGAAGAGGTTAATGCAGCTTCAGCTAGTACTATAGTTGCACAGCTCCTGTTCCTCGAGGCAGAAGATCCAAACAAGGATATCCATATGTACATCAACAGCCCAGGAGGAGAGATTTCTTCCGGTATGGCTATTTATGACACAATGAACTATATCAAGTGCGATGTCAGCACAATCTGTATTGGTATGGCAGCCAGCATGGGAGCATTCCTTCTTGCAGGCGGTGCTAAGGGCAAGAGAATGGCTCTTCCTAATGCAGAAGTTATGATCCATCAGCCACTTGGTGGAACACAGGGACAGGCTACAGAAATTGAAATCGCTGCTAAGCATATCCTGAAGACTAAAGAGAAGATGAACAGAATGCTTGCTGCTAATACAGGCAAGAGCTATGAACAGGTAGCTGCTGATACAGAGAGAGATAACTGGCTCTCAGCCCAGGAAGCTCTTGATTATGGCCTTATTGATTCTATTATTGAGAATCGTCCTTCAGAAAAGGAAGACAAGAAGTAATAGAGTAATATAGTATTATATTTTATGTGTCGGAGAGGTTATTACCTAGACACGATTTAAGGAGAAATATGGCAGGAAAGAATTCCGGAGAGATCAGGTGCTCTTTTTGTAACAAGACACAGGATCAGGTTAAAAAGTTAATAGCAGGACCTGCAGGAGTATATATTTGTGATGAATGCGTAGATATCTGCGCAGATATCATTGAGGAAGAATTTGAGGATGAACCTGTATCAGGTAAAACACAGCAGATCAATCTTTTGAAGCCTGCTGAAATCAGAAACTTTCTTGACGAGTACGTAATCGGACAGGATGAGGCCAAGAAGGTACTTGCTGTTTCAGTTTACAATCATTACAAGAGAGTTCTTGCTCCCAAGAATGATGACAAGAACGATGTAGAACTTCAGAAGAGTAACATTATCATGATAGGACCTACAGGTTCAGGTAAGACATATCTTGCTCAGACCTTGGCCAAGATCATCAATGTTCCTTTTGCTATAGCAGATGCAACTACTCTTACAGAGGCTGGATATGTAGGTGAGGACGTAGAAAACATCCTCCTCAAACTCATCCAGAATGCAGATTATGATATTGAGCGTGCCCAGTATGGTATCGTTTATATCGATGAAATAGACAAGATTACCAAGAAGAGTGAGAATGTTTCAATTACTCGTGATGTTTCAGGCGAAGGTGTTCAGCAGGCACTTCTTAAGATTGTAGAGGGTACTGTTGCAAGTGTTCCACCTCAAGGTGGACGTAAGCATCCTCATCAGGAGCTTATACAGATTGATACCAGCAACATTCTCTTTATCTGTGGTGGCGCATTTGATGGCCTTGATAAGATTGTCGAGGCAAGACTTGACCGCAACTCAATCGGATTTAATGCTGAGATAGCAGATAAGTCTGAGAGAGAAATCGGTGAAGTGCTCAAGGAAGTTACACCTCAGGACCTTGTTAAATTTGGTCTTATCCCTGAGTTTGTAGGACGTGTGCCTATTACAGTAACTCTTGAGGGATTATCCAAGGAAGCTCTTATGAGAATCCTCACAGAGCCCAAGAATGCTCTTGTTAAGCAGTATCAGAAGCTCTTTGACTTTGATGATGTTAAGCTTACATTCGAGGATGAGGCTGTACACAAGATAGCTCAGATGGCATACGAGAGAGAGACTGGAGCAAGAGGCCTTCGCTCTATCATGGAGAAGACAATGATGGATGTTATGTATGAAATTCCATCAGATGATACTATCAGCGAATGTGTTATCACTGACGCATCTGTTGATGGAACAAGCCAGCCACTCATTGTTCACAAGGATCAAAAGAAGCTTAAGCAGGCTAAATAACTAGGGGATTCGTAGAAATACTTGTTTTCGTCTGCGTCGTAATTACCCTAAATTCAAAAACAGATAAATGTCTCATTTCATGTTATTCAGAGAAATCGACATTTATCTGTTTTTTCATTTGGGTAATTATCTCCTCGTCCGAGAACTGCGTATTTCTACGAATTTGCAATATTTTTCGTCCGAGAACTGCGTATTTTTGTGAATATGCAATATTTTTCGTCCAAGAACTGCGTATTTTTGCGAATAGGCAATAATTTTCGCCCAAGAACAGCGTATTTCTGCGAATAGGCAATATCTTTTTTACTTCTGCGTGTTGGCCTCGGCCAGAAGCTCATCCATGAAATCATAAATTTCCTGACGGCCTTCTTTGGAAAGGGCTGAATACGGGAATATCTTAATCTCATCCGGAAGTCCTAGTGTGTTGCGCAGCATATTGAGGTGCTTCTCATGCTGGGATTTCTTGATCTTATCAGACTTGGTCGCAATGATGACTGGCTGGAAACCCTGATGAACAATCCACTTGTACATCTGAACGTCATTAGCTGAGGGTTCGTGTCTGATATCTATAAGAAGGAATACTCTAAGGAGCTGCCTTGATGTATGAAGATAATTTTCAATCATCTTGCCCCACTGCTCCTTGACTTTCTCGGGGACACGCGCAAAACCATATCCAGGAAGGTCTACAAGATAGAACTCATCGTTGATATTGTAGTAGTTGATGGTTTGAGTTTTGCCGGGTTCCTGGGATGTTCTGGCGTAATTCTTACGATTCATAATACCGTTTATAAGTGAACTCTTGCCAACATTACTCTTTCCGGCAAAAGCAAATTCAGGATGAATGTTATCCGGAAGTGTACTGGTTATTCCACATACTGTTTCAAGATTTACGTTTTTAATTACCATTTTTAATCTCTTTCTTATTCATTATTTACAAATTCATCGTTAGATATTTATTTGTTTCTACCCTATTATATTTGATGTGGACAAGGATTGCAAAAGGGCGAACAGGTGTCTTATAATTGCTGATAAAGGTATTACGTCATCTAAAGGGGATTTTATATGAAAACACTAAAAAATATAAGACCGGATTATTTGATCAGAGCTATCGTACTTATAGTTGTTGGTATTATTTTAGCTGTATGGACGGCTGCAAGTCTTGATGTGATGGCCAGAGTGCTTGCTGTTTTACTTATTGTCATTGGTGCAGTTCTTATAATTACTTATCTTGTTCACAAGGAAAAGAGTTTTACGATTTCCGGAGGATTTGTTGCAGGGATAATAATTGCAGCAGTAGGCGCATGGATTTTTGCTAACCCAGGAAAGTTTACAGATTTTATTCCCAAGCTTTTTGGTATTTTTATTTTGATCAGTGGTCTAAGTAATCTGGGCCAGACTGTATCACTTATCAGGTATAAATCAACCACCTGGTGGATTTCGCTTATTATTGCATTTGTAACTGTAGGCCTTGGTGCATTTTTGTTCTTTAATCCGACCAATGCCAAGGAGATTGCAGTTACGCTGATTGGAGTCTTTCTGATAATTGACGGAGTAACTAACCTGATAACAGCGGTACTTGTAGGCTCTGCAGCCGGGAGAGTCCAGCAGGAAAAAGAGGCTATAGATGTTGAAGCTGTAGTGGTAGAAGAACATCAGGAAAAATAGCAAAATATATTATTTTTGACATAATAATTGTTTGAAACTTGGAGAGAAAACTTGGATAGGCTTTGTTTTGCGTTTTCATCTGATGAAAACTTTATTGTTCCAACATATGTAGCAATGCATTCACTTATGCATTTTGCGGATAAGAGATTTGACTACATTATATATTTATTGACTCCTTCAAATTTACCAATCGAACAGATTGATCTGATCAAGTCACTTGAATCAATATTTGATAACCTTGAGATAAGAATTATAGATATGGGAAGTGCTTTTAGTGAATCTACTATAGTACTTAAACATACTTCTATACCTACTATGTACAGACTATTACTGGCAGAACTTTTGCCTGAATATGACAGGTGCATTTATGTGGATGGAGATACCATAGTTTGCAGGGATTTATCAAATCTTTTTACGGTTGATATGGATAATAATTATATTGGCGCAGTGCGTGATATTGAAGCTGCCAAATATATAACAGGATTTGACTATAGATCACGCAGACCGGACACTACAGGATATATTAATGCCGGAGTTCTGCTAATGAATCTTAGAAAGATAAGAGAAGATAATCTTATTCGGGATTTCTTAGAGCTATCAAAGGAAAAGCTTATCTTTGCTGATCAGGATATATTAAATATTGCTTGCAAGGATAAGATTCTTTTCCTTGAACTTAAATATAATGCGCTTGTAAAATATAGGTTTTTAAATTATAAAGAAGATCGATATGCTGGTTTTATTACTAAGTATTTTTCAGTAGATGAAATACATGAGGCTATTGATAATCCTGTCATTATTCATTATGCTCAGCCGGTGAAGCCATGGCATACACCATATGTTTATAAAGGCGAATACTGGTTTGACTATGTTAAAAGATATATTAGCCATGACGTAATAGAAAATTGGATAAAAAAATATATTCTTACGCAGGAGTGCGCTTCAAAGATTTATTTTAAATCAGTGATCCACATGGTTCTTTATAAGATGGGCCTTATGAGATTAATAATAAAAAAGCGACACGAAATATAAAAGATTAGACATTGGAAGATATCTAAACATGAATTTCATTCCGCTTAGCGTATCACTTGATGAAAGCTGCATATCAGATTTTATCAGGAGATATCATTTTGAAGAAAAAGATAAAAATGACATATTTCGGTTGTACAAACAGGTGATGCCAAGAATTCATGCTGAGTTTCACTATGTAATAAAGAGCTCGGGAAGTGTTTTGGAGTTTGATGATAAGTATGACGAAAAAGAAGATTGCTCAGAGGAGCAGGCTGTAGTCATAGCCACGTTAGGGCAGGCGTTTGATGAATATCAGGAGAACCTTTTGACAAGGGGTGATATCCACAAGGGCTATATGCTAGATTGTATTGGACTTGAGTTATTATGGGCCGCCTATGACGAGATAGATAAAAAGCTCCATGAAATTACAGGTAAGTATGCAGGAAACTATATATTTACAGGGGATAATACTCTTCCTATGTCGGAAGTACCAAGGCTTATGGGCTTTTTAGGACAAAAAGTTGTAACCTACAATGAGGCTTATGCGATGATTCCTAAAAAGAGCGTCTTGTTTGTAGTGCCTCTTTTGGATGAGAGCCAAAAGAAATCTAATAGATGTTCATGCTGCAATAATGTTAACTGTAATATGAGAGATACCGCCTGATGCAAGCAAAAGGGCAGTTATTACTGCATTATCTTAGAAAATGATTTACACTTTGCTGGCTTGGCATGGCAGGTAGTAGACAGCAGATTACAGGAAGGAGAGAATATGTCAGAAAAACTTGGTTTTATCCACTTGTATACAGGTGACGGAAAGGGCAAGACTACAGCGGCGATAGGACTTGCTGTCAGGGCAGCAGGCGCCGGAATGAAGGTTGTATTTGCTCAGTTTATGAAGGGAAGAGATACTTCTGAGCTTAATAGCCTTAGCTGTATAGAGGGAATTACGATTGTCAGGAATAATACAGATCTTGGCTGGTACAAGAAAGATGACTCCGAGCAGACTAAAGAATACACAAAGGTTCACAATGAGATTCTTGATGAAATAGAAACACTTATCATGAACAGGCAGTGTGACGTGCTTATTCTGGATGAAGTAACATATCCTTATAACTACGGGATTATAGACAAGGAAAGACTGGAAAATCTAATTGAAGATGGTCCTGAGGATATGGAGATCGTTCTGACAGGGCGCGATGCACCTGATTTTATGTCAGAGAGTGCTGATTATATTACCAATATGCAGAAGATAAAACACCCATATGATAAGGGGATTGATGCCAGAGAGGGAATTGAATTCTGATCCGGACATAAAAGGAAATTGTTGACATATGAAAAAAGGATTGTTATAGTTGTAATAGAACAACAATAACAATCCTTTTTATGCTATAGTTTTCTGGAAGGGAGGGAGTTATGAATATACAGAAATTTACGCAGAAATCAATAGAAGCGGTTAATCGCTGTGAGAAGGTTGCTATGGATTATGGCAACCAGGAGATAGAACAGGAACATCTTCTCTACGCGCTTATGACAATAGACGATAGCCTTATAGCCAGACTTGTTGAGAAAATGGGAATTGATACTGCATCATTTCTTAACAGGATTGAACAGGCCCTGAGTAAGAGGACCAAGGTACAGGGAGGTAATCCTTATATCGGATCAGACCTTAATAAGGCTCTTTTATCTGCTGAGGACGAGGCCAGAGCACTTGGTGATGAATATGTATCTGTAGAGCATTTGTTCATGGCCGTTATAAAGAAGCCTAATAGAGAGGTCAAAGAGATACTCAGGGAATTTGGAATTGACAGGAACAGATTTCTTCAGGTGCTCTCAGAGGTAAGGGGTAACAGAAATGTTACTACAGACAATCCTGAGGCTACTTATGATACTCTCAGCAAATATGGTACAGAGCTTGTTGAGAAGGCCAGGAGACAGAAACTTGACCCTGTAATTGGACGAGATACTGAGATCAGAAATGTTATCAGGATTTTGTCCAGAAAGACCAAGAACAATCCTGTTCTGATAGGCGAGCCCGGTGTAGGTAAGACTGCTGTTGTAGAGGCACTTGCCCAGAGAATTGCAAGCGGTGATGTGCCGACAGCTCTTAAGGACAAGAAGATCTTCTCTCTTGATATGGGAGCCCTTGTTGCAGGCGCCAAGTATCGCGGAGAATTTGAGGAAAGACTCAAGGCGGTTTTGGAAGATGTAAAAGGATCAGATGGAGAGATAATTCTTTTCATTGACGAGCTGCACCTTATCGTTGGCGCAGGCAAGACTGATGGAGCCATGGATGCAGGTAATATGCTAAAGCCTATGCTTGCAAGAGGCGAACTTCATTGTATTGGTGCCACAACACTTAATGAGTACAGACAGTATATTGAGAAGGATGCCGCTCTTGAGAGACGTTTCCAGCCTGTAATGGTAGATGAGCCGACAGTAGAGGATACTATCAGTATTCTGCGTGGACTCAAGGAGAGATATGAGGTATATCACGGAGTTAAGATCATGGACAGTGCTCTGGTGAGTGCAGCAGTTCTGTCTAACAGATATATTTCTGACAGATTTCTGCCGGATAAGGCTATCGACCTTGTAGATGAAGCTTGCGCACTTATCAAGACAGAAATGGATTCAATGCCTGCTGAACTTGATGAGCTTAATCGTAAGATCATGCAGATGCAGATTGAAGAGGCAGCTCTTAAGAAAGAGGATGATTCTCTTAGCAAAGAGCGACTTGCAAACTTGCAGAAAGAGCTTGCTGAACTTCAAGAGGAGTTTGATCTTCGCAAGACCCAGTGGTCCAATGAAAAAGAGGCTGTGGATAAGCTTGCGGCTATGCGTGAGCAGATAGATACAATTAATTCTGAAATTGCGATTGCCCAGAGAGATGGGGATTATGAAAAGGCTGGAGAACTTCAGTATGGTAAACTCCCTGCTCTTAAGAAGGAACTTGAAGAGGCAGAGGCACTGGTAAGAGAAAAAGAGTCTGACACAACACTCGTACATGAAAGAGTATCAGATGAGGAAATTGCCGGTATTATCAGCAGATGGACAGGTATTCCCGTTAACAAACTTACGGAGAGTGAGAGAAATAAGACACTTCACCTTCCTGATGAACTCCACCAGAGAGTAATAGGTCAGGACGATGCTGTAGTTAAGGTTTCAGAAGCAATCATGAGATCCAAGGCCGGAATCAAGGATCCTACCAAACCAATCGGCTCATTCCTGTTCCTTGGACCTACAGGTGTAGGAAAGACTGAACTTGCAAAGAGTCTTGCACAAGCACTTTTTGATGATGAGAATAATATGGTCAGGATTGACATGAGTGAGTACATGGAGAAGTATAGTGTATCAAGACTCATTGGAGCACCTCCAGGATATGTAGGATATGATGAGGGTGGTCAGCTGACAGAAGCTGTCAGAAGAAAACCTTATGCGGTAGTTCTTTTTGATGAGGTGGAAAAGGCTCACCCGGATGTTTTCAATATCCTGTTGCAGGTACTGGATGATGGAAGAATCACAGATTCTCAGGGCAGAACTGTGGATTTCAAGAATACGATCCTTATAATGACTTCAAACATCGGCGCTCAGTATCTTCTTGATGGTATTAGGGATGATGGCACGATTAGTGAAGAGGCGGAAAAAGAGACCATGGAAGATCTGAGGGCTCATTTCAGACCTGAGTTTCTCAACAGACTTGATGAAATAATCATGTTTAAGCCTCTGACCAAGGATAATATTGGTGGCATTGTTGATCTTGTAATTGCAGACCTTAATAAGAGGCTTGCAGACAGAGAGATAACAGTCAGACTTACCGATACAGCCAAGGATTATGTCATTGATAATGCTTATGATCCTATATATGGTGCCCGCCCGCTTAAGAGATACATTCAGAAGTATGTTGAAACCTTATCTGCTAAGCTCATTCTTGAAGATCAGGTACAGCCACATGATGCTATAGAATTTGATGTCGAAAGCGGAGAACTGACAGCAAGGGCGGTCAGGGACAGGAGATAATATGATACCAAATGATCCAATAATGCTACTAAGTTTTATAAATATGAAGCTTCGCGATGAATATGGAAATCTGGATGCCCTGGCAGAAGGACTCGATATCAGCACATCCGAACTGGAGACAATAGTTCAAAAACTTAAAGACGTAGGATATACTTACAACGCTGAGCTTAACAAGTTTGCATGATCTATTACAATCTAGATAATGATATTTTGTGAATCATTATCTGTAAATATG
The DNA here is from genome assembly GCF_000145035.1 of Butyrivibrio proteoclasticus B316. Taxonomy (NCBI): domain Bacteria; kingdom Bacillati; phylum Bacillota; class Clostridia; order Lachnospirales; family Lachnospiraceae; genus Butyrivibrio; species Butyrivibrio proteoclasticus. Next base: position 2,928,863 of record NC_014387.1, on the reverse strand, counting down.
TTACTCTACATCTTGGAAATGCACCGTGTTTCAACACATCATGTTGAAACGGTGCATTTTTTAGGTGTATAATAAATTTGTAATATCATACACATTTATATGTAATAGTGTGTTTGATTATAATAACCAGACAGGGGGAACGAGATGCTTTCATCTATCGATATTCACTGTCATATTATGCCGGGAGTTGATGACGGGTCACCTGACATGGAGACTAGTCTCAGGATGTTGCAGATTTCAGAAAGAAATGGAATTGAGCAGGTAATTCTGACTCCCCATCATAAACCAATGCACCACAATGTCAGCCCGGAGCACAATAGGCTTTATTGTGAGAGACTGCAGGAAAATGCTGATAAGGCTGGTATTCATATACATCTATATTCAGGAAACGAAATATACTACAGTGATGAGACTCAGAGAGAACTTGAAAAAGGCAAGATATGTACTCTGGCGGGCTCTGACTATGTTCTTGTGGAGTTTCATCCGACTAATCCATATAAAGCAATACATAATGCAATCTACCAGGTTCAGGCAGCAGGATACATCCCAATCATCGCTCATATAGAAAGATATAGCGATATAGTATCTCATGCTTCTTATGTAGAAGATCTTATCAGCATGGGATGCCTGGTTCAGGTAAATGCTTCTAGCGTAATGGGAAAATATGGCTTCGGAATTTCCCATTTTACTAAAAAACTATTAAAGAACAGACTGGTTCATTTTGTAGCTACGGATGCTCACGACAACCTTAAAAGAGCTCCGGAAATTCTGGACTGCAGGAACTACGTGGCTAAGAAATATGGCCAAGGGTATAGCGATAAGGTTTTTTACACTAATCCTATGTCGGTTATTCGAAATGAAATGTTGTGAGGGAGATTAATGAATAACAGAGATGACGTGCTGGAAATTAATCTTGGGGAACTGTTTGCGGTACTTATGGGAAGAGCATTCCTGATTATCAGTGCAGGTATTTTCTTTGCGCTGGCAGGCCTTTTTCTCAGTAAGTTTGTGATTCGCCCGGAATACGAGTCCACAACCAAGATATATATTCTGAACAAGGAAGAAAACCAGACTGTAACCTATTCGGATGTGCAGATATCAACGCAGCTCACTCAGGACTATGCGGAGCTTATCAAGTCAAGGCGTGTTCTGGAAGAAGTTATTCAAAGACTCCATCTGACAGATATGGAATATAAGGACCTTTATGATGTCCTCAAAGTGGATACACCATCAGATACGAGAATAGTTGCAATTACTGTCAGGGACAAAGATCCCCTGATGGCTATGAAGATTGCCAACTGTATCAGAGAGGTTGCGAGTGAACATATCACAAATGTTATGGATATTGACGCCATCAATATAGCTGAAACTGCAAATGTTCCGACAGACAAGGCAAGTCCTTCAGTAGCCAGATGGACAATAATTGCAGGCTTTATAGGTGCAGTAGTTGTAGCCTTTTTTGCAATACTTGGGTATCTGCTTGATGACTCGATCAAGAGTAATGATGATGTTGAGCGATATCTTGGGCTTAGTACACTTGCACTTATACCTCTGACGACGGATGAGATGGACAAGAAAAAGAAAAAACAAAAACCTAAGAAGGTTAAGTGATCATAAACCATAAATCGTACATTTTGACTGTATTTTACAGGGGGATTCATGCAAAACGCGAAGCTACATTTTAGCCAGTCTGAGAACAATTATCAGATAAAAGAGGCCTACAAGACTCTTCGAAGTAATATAGAGTTTAGTGGACAGAATGTAAAAGTGGTATCAGTTACGAGTTGTACTCCGGGTGAGGGTAAAACAACAGTCGCAATGGCGCTTGCAAGAGCCTTTGCAGAAGCGGGCAAAAAGACTGTTCTGGTGGATGCTGATATGCGTAAGTCTGTTCTTGTGGGACGATATAAAACGGGATCTGTAAGGCTCGGGCTTACCCACTGCCTAGTTGGAAGAGAAAGGCTCTCAAGTGTGATCTGTGAGACAGACACTCCTAATCTGTATGTTATATTCAGTGGACCGGTTCCACCAAACCCAAGTGAGCTGCTTGGGGGACGTATTTTTAGTAAGGCGTTGGAGAACATGAAACAGGTCTTTGACTATATTATTGTTGATACGCCTCCTCTTGGAAGCGTTATTGATGCAGCAGTTGTAGCCAAACAGTGCGACGGAACAGTTATGGTGATTGAGAGTAATGCTATCAGTTACAGATTTGCTCAGAGAGTAAAAGATCAGCTTGATAAAGCGGGAGCCAAGATGCTTGGAGTTGTTCTTAACAAGGTTGATATAGCTGGAAAAGGCTATTATGGCCACTACGGTAACTACTATGGTAAGTATTACGGCAAGTACTACGGAAAGTACTATGGCAAGTATGGTGAGGACAATATCGATGTTCCTACCAAGCCAAATGCTACCGTTACTGACCCTGAACCTGATGAAGATGATCTTGATGAACTTAATTATCTTGCAGGAGTAATGAGAAAAGACTGATGTTATTGCAGGGTTAGAAAGAATTGATTATGGGGGCACATAGTGAAAGGAAATATTCTAGGAATTTTTTTTACTATACTAAGTGGAGTATTGATAGCCTTTATTGTTATTGCATACGGAAGAAGCGACAGGCAGGAGCCTGAATTTAGATTTTCTGCGCTGAACCTGATATATGATTCCAAAACGGAGGACTCTGACCTGATAGCTGGCATAAATGCATATGATTCACGGGATGGAGATCTTACAAGCAGGATTGTTGTGGAAAAGGTGGTTCTAAATAGAGAAGCAGAGACAGCCGTAGTTTATTATGCTGTTGCTGATTACAGTGGAAATGTGGCTAAGCAGTCCAGAGTTTTTCCGGCGGATATCAAAGATATAGAAAATGATGGAGAAATGGACGAAATAGTTGAGGATGAGCTATATCCTAATTTATTTATGAGTGACGGTGCTGAGGAGTTTAGCAGTGCTGAAGGTAGTTCTGAAGAAGAGATTATACAATAAACATAAATTACCTGATGAACATATATATAACCACACTAGCGCGGTTTTGTGAGAATGAATAAGTGGAGATATGCCTATGGGAAGAGTGGGCAAAGTATTTCTCATAGTATGGGCGGTCCTGATGACAATCATTGCAGGAGGACTTGCCGGCTTTGAAGCTATGAGATTTTTTGGAAAAACGAATCTGGATTCTAAATCAGCGACCAGTACCCCTATGCTTGATCAGGCGAATGGTGCATATTCTGTAGACACTGCAGAAAAATGGCAGAGCGACTGGGTCAGATATAACGGAGAGGTCTATGATTATAATGAGGATATAATAACCTTTTTGATAATGGGTATAGATAAGGAGGATGAAGTTGTCAAAGAGGTTAAAGAAGGAGCTGATGGTGGGCAGGCGGATGCTCTTTTTCTCCTGGTATTAAATCCACATGATGAATCGATCAAGATAATCGGAATAAACAGAAATACTATGACAGATGTGGATATATACGACGAATATGGAAGGTATATGACCACAATGATCGCGCAGATTGCTGTGCAACATGGCTTTGGAAATGGGATGGAGGAGTCTTGTGAATATCAGGTCAAGGCTGTTTCCAATCTATTTTACCAGCTTCCGATTCATGGATATGCGGCTATTAATATGAGTGCGATTCCAAAGATAAATGATATGGTAGGCGGAGTTGATGTTACTGTACTGGAGGACCTGACCAAGTTTGATAAAAAGCTTGTGGAAGGCGAGAAGATTCACCTTGAGGGGGCGACTGCTTTTAGATATGTTAAATGCAGAGATACTTCCGTTTTCGGATCGAGCGACAGAAGACTTGAGAGGCAGAGACAATATCTGAATGCTTTTATTAAGGCTGCCAGAAATGCAAGTTCTGAAAATAATAACGCTGCTATTCAGATTTTTACAGAAATCAGAGATGCAATGGTAACCAATATTACTGCCGATGAAGTTTCATATCTGGCTCCGGACATGATCAATTATTCTTTTGACCCGACTGACTTTATGATGATCAACGGCGAGACTACAAGAGGAGAATTTTTCGAGGAGTTTTATGTTGATGAGGATGACCTGTTTAAAACTATAATTGAAGTTTTTTATGAAAAAGTTAATTATGTGGACTAAAGTTTTGAGGAGAAGATGCCGATAAATGAAAAGTAGAGGTGTGAAAACCCGAAATGGACTGATTGTCATGCTTCTTTTGACAGCTTTTTTGTTTGGGTGCGGAAAAGAAAGTGCCGCAGATAATGCCACTTTAGATGGTGAAGAAGCAGAAGAACAGGTAATTGATGTACAAAAGCTACATGAAGCCAACAGCGATATATTTGCCTGGATAAAGATTCCTGGAACGACGATAGAAGCGCCGGTTCTCCAAAGCTCTGAGGGTGATGACAGCTATTATGCAAGCCATGATTATGTCAAGAGGTATGACCCTGATGGAGCACTTTATATTGAAGCAGCTAACGGGAATGATATGTGTGATTTTAATACCGTGATACACGGATCATCCCCTTCTGATGGCAGCAGGTTTGCAGGGCTTAGCCAGTTTTTAGACAGAACCTATTTTGATGAAAATCAGTTTATTTATATTTATCTTGATGGAAACGCACTTGTGTATTACATTTTTGCTGCGTATTTGAGAGATGATACAAGGCTTTTAGAACAATATGATTTTTCATATGCTTCAGGCTGCCAGGCTTTTCTGGATGAAATATATGATTCCAGGAGTATGTCCAAGATTATCAGAAATGGCTGGGAAGATCAGGTGGTACCGGAAAACTTTTTGGTTACGTTAACTACTACTGATCCGGCGACTGGTAAACAGCTAGTAGTGATTGGCAGTTTAATAGGAGACGTGGCAGGGACGATAGACAGATACGTGGATTATGGAGACCCTGAATAATAGATGTTGTTAAGGAAAGTATGGAGGCGACGAAAAAGATGAAGAAGATTCTGGCACTCATGTTATCTTGCGTTATGGTAATAGCATTTAGCGTAAGCGCTCTTGCAACGAATGGCGGCTCCAATGGAGACATTCCTCCAGCACCTGGCTCACAAAGTGCCTGGGCAGCATTCTGGCAGGAATATGCCAAGGCTATAAATGATCGTAATGCAGCTCAGACTGCCGCAAGTGCTGCCAAATCTGAAGCTGAAGCGGCAAGAAACGACGCTGCAGCCGCAAGATCTGAAGCAGCAAGTGCAAGTGAAGCAGCTGCAGAGGCAAATTCCAAGGCAGATGCGGCAAATGCAGAACTCAGTAAGGCTATGGATAGTCTTGATGCCGCTACACAGGCTTTGAGTAAAGCTGCTGAGGATTACAAAGAGGCTACGAACAAGAATCAGGATCTGCAGAAACAGGTCAATAATTATGCAGCTCTCGCTTCCAAACAGAGCGCAGATATTGCAAAGCTTTCTAAGCAGGCTGGTGACTACGAGAGCAAGCTTAAGATGGCTGCAAATGATGCCAGGAATATGGCTGGAAGAGGAAGTTCTTCTGGAAATACTACTCGTAATCAGATGATGATCAATAACAACGCTGTTTCTTATGGAGGAAACGTTGTTGCTCAGGGCGGCCATGTAGAGATAAATGGCGGTAAAAGTAATGTTACTTTTATCGTTGGCGTTCCGGATGGTGGGACTATGACATCGGCTGCAAGCTTGGCTGCAAATGTTAAGGGATCATTGATAAACTGCGTAACAGTAACTTCAACAGTTGCATTTAGAAACGCACGAGTAAACTTCTATGTTTCAGGAGTTACTGCTGCTGACAATATCGCTGTTTACCAATTGCAGAATGGTAAGTGGGTACAGCTTCCAACTCCGGAGATCAGACAGGATCATGTCATTGTTAATATGACAAGATATGGAACATTGGCATTTATCAGGGTTCCGGTGCTCGCATCTGTATCATATTAAGATAGTAAACAAAAATCTGCACTTGCTGCTTTTTTAGCAAGAACATGATTTGGACTTTGTGTGAGAAATGTTTATTCATTGATAGAATTAAGATAGGTTGATGGTTATAAGAGCTTTGCGTGGATAATTGGATCCGGCAAAGCTCTTTTTGCTCATAGATTAAGGGGAAAATAGATGTGTTGAAAGAATTTATTATACATGCTATGCTATGGTAGCGTGATAAAGTAAAAACATGCCTTACATAAGCTTATAAAAAGTGCGCAAAACGACGCATGATATTTGAATATAAAGGAGTACCGCTAATGAATTGGGAAGCTAACGTTAGAAAGGTTGTTCCATATACACCGGGAGAACAACCAAAGATTAAGAATATAATTAAACTTAATACAAATGAAAACCCTTATCCGCCTGCACCGGCAGTTGCTGAGAGGATTAAGGAGACAGATGTTTCTGATTACAGGAAGTATCCGGATCCTACGTGCTCTGTTTTGGTAGATGCAATTGCAGATTATTATAATGTGGATAAAAAGAATGTCTTTGTGGGAGTAGGATCTGATGATGTACTTGCCATGGCATTTCTGGCGTTTTTTAATTCAGAGAAGCCGGTTCTTTTCCCTGATATAACATACTCTTTTTATGATGTATGGGCTCAGCTTTATAGGATTCCTTACAGGCAGGTTCCACTTAAAGATGATTTCACAATTGACGTAGACGACTATACAGGATATGGCGCAGGTGGCAGCAAAGCATCTGATGAACAGAAGAAAGAAGGGTGCGGCGGAATAGTAATAGCAAATCCCAATGCACCTACAGGTGTCTTTCTTGGTTTATCAGCTATTGAGAAAATTGTCGCGGATAACCGGGATGTTGTTGTGATTGTGGACGAAGCATATGTTGACTTTGGAGCTGAGAGTGCTCTTCCACTTATCAATAAATATGATAATCTTCTCGTTGTACAGACTTTCTCCAAATCAAGATCAATGGCTGGCATGAGAATTGGATATGCATTCGGATCAGAAAAGCTCATTAAATACCTGTCCGATGTAAAATTTTCTTTTAACTCCTATACCATGAACATGCCATCTTTGGAACTTGGCGCCCTTGCAATTGCCGATAAGGAATACTTTGAGGAAACCAGAAACAAGATTATTGCAACTAGAGAAAGGACAAAGGTTAAGTTAAAAGAGCTCGGATTTGAATTTGCTGATTCCAAGACAAACTTTATTTTTGTAAAGCACCCACAAAGGTCCGGAAAAGAGATATTTGATGCTCTCAGACAGCGCAATATTATTGTCAGGCGCTGGGATATTGAGAGAATTAGTGAGTACCTCAGAATTTCAATTGGAACTGATGAGGAAATGGATCAGCTGATCAAAGCATTGAAAGAAGAATTAAAGAAATGTTGACTAGACTTCGTTATTCCGATATGATACGTTTTACGTGTTGCAATTAGAATAATAGGAGGAAAGTTATACATGTTAGTAAAATATCTGTCAGTATTTTTGTGGGCGATGGTTCCACTTGTTGAGCTTAGAGGCGCTATTCCTATCGCACACACAATACATGCAGTTGATCCGAGTTTTAATCTTAAGCTTGCTTATGTACTTATAGCATTAGGAAATATGATTCCTGTTCCATTTATTTTTTTCTTTGCCAGAAAGGTTCTTGAGTGGGGAAAAGATAAGCCTGTAATAGGTAAATTTTTTACATTTTGCTTGGAAAAAGGTGAAAAGGGAGGCAAAAAGCTTCAAGCAACTGCAGGAAGAGGCTTGTTTGTAGCACTTCTTCTTTTTGTTGGTATCCCTGTTCCTGGTACAGGTGCCTGGACTGGAACATTGGCTGCAAGCATTTTGGATATGGATTTTAAACAGAGTGTTCTTGCTGTAATTTGTGGTGTTGCTTTAGCCGGGATTATAATGAGCATAGTAAGTTTTGTTATTGTTGGCGTTGTAGTATGAGAATCTTTTTGGCCGCATAATAGAGCTGATAATATTGTTTTTTGAGAGGTGATCAGGATGGAAGCATACTCTGATTTTGCAACTGTATATGATACCTTCATGGATGAAACCCCATACGATGTATGGGGTGATTTTATTGATGAGCTTATCAGAAAATATGGGGTATCCAAAGCTTATGACATTGATAACAATGAAACAAAGGATACTCTGTCTGATAAGACTAATATTGATGATGGCTCTACAGATAGTAGCAATCATGATTATGAAGAAGCTATTGATGAGGAACGCAATCTTGTCGTAGAACTTGGATGTGGGACAGGATCTTTTACCCAGGTCATGAAGCAAAAAGGTTACGACATAATGGGGATAGATATGTCTCCGGAAATGTTGAATATTGCAAGGAATAAGGCTACAGACGCAGGGTTTGATATTATGTATCTGGAACAGGATATGCGGGAACTTGATCTGTATTGTACTGCCGGAACGATCATCAGCGTGTGCGATAGCGTCAACTACCTTCTTGAGGATGAAGATGTTATAGAAACCTTCAAACTGGTTAATAATTTTCTGTTTCCGGGAGGAGTTTTTATCTTTGATTTTAATACTCTTCATAAGTACAGAGATGTGATAGGAGATGCGACTATTGCGGAGAATCGTGATGAATGCAGCTTTATCTGGGATAATTACTATCATGAAGATGAGCACATTAATGAATATGATCTGACTATTTTTGTTAAGACTTCTGATAATGCAGAGGATGAGCTGTTCAGGCGATTTTCTGAAACACATTATCAGAGGGGATATACTCTTGATGAGATGAGAGGATTTGTTGAGGCAGCAGGACTTGAGTATATTACCGCTATCGATGTTGACAGCCATGAGGAGCCAACAGACGATAGCGAAAGAATATACATCATTGCCAGAGAACATGGAAAATCTTAAAGATCTATTTCACCGGTAAAAACGGTAGTTGCAGGGCCTTCCATGATCACTGAGGATTCTGCATTTCCGTCCCATGTGCAGGTTACGATTCCGCCTAGGACATGAACAGCTACTCTATTGTCTGTCAGCCCGTTTAAAACACAGGCAACAGTTGTGGCGCAGCATCCGGTGCCACAGGCAAGAGTCTCGCCTGTTCCGCGTTCCCATACACGCATATGTACGTTGCCTCTGTCATCAACTTTGACAAATTCTGTATTGGTGCGGTTAGGGAAAATAGAGTTATTCTCAAACCTTGGACCAATCTTTTCTATTTCAAATGAATCAAGGTTTACATCTTCGGGAAGAAAAACAACTGCGTGTGGGTTCCCCATGGAAACACAGGTGATCTTCCACTCTTTTCCATCTATGATAACAGGAGTATCAATTACAATATCCGGCATGGAGCTTAATAATTCACGAGTAGCAGAAGGCAAAGAGCTTCTATCTGTGGATATATCAGATTTAACTGCTACAGGAACTTCTGAAGCTGCCAGTATCGGAGCTCCCATATCAACTTTTACTGAAAATACAAGATTATCTGTTCCGATTTCCAGATTTATGTATTTCTTTTTGCCGGCGCTAACTATGACTAAATCAGTCTTGTCTGTCAGTCTGTTGTCGTATACATATTTTGCAACGCATCTGATTCCGTTTCCGCACATTTCTGAGCGAGAGCCGTCGGCATTATACATTTCCATTTCAAAATCAATAGAATCATCATCCACAGGATTTATAAATATAAGTCCGTCTGAACCAATTCCAAAGTGTCTGTCAGAAACTATTCTGGCAATCTCAGATTTCTTAGACTGCTCAATAATTTCTTTTGAACCGTCAACGTAGACATAATCATTTCCACAGCCATGCATTTTAGTAAAAAACATAATTCTGTACTCCTTTGCAATTGTTGTAAAGTTAGTTAATTTTAAGGCCTTTACATATCAAATTCAACGATATTAGTAAAAAAATAAATAAAAATTATAAAAATAATATTATTTATATTAAATCCCTATTCAAAAAATCTAACAAATATGATAGATTTTATGATTGAGTACAGTTTAAAGTATTTAGTGAAAAGATATATTTTATACTTGTCTGCATTTAAGGGGACGAATATACGCTGTTAACTGGGGGAACCCGTGTATTTGTAAGTGGAGGTTTGTATGAATAAAGAGGGGGTTAAAAAGATTTGTTTTGTCGCATCTTCAGGTGGTCACCTGGAAGAGATATCCAGACTCAAGGGAATAGAGAAGGCATATGACTGTTTTCTGGTTACAGAGAAAAGTGATTTTGAAATCAAGAATTTCTGTGACAAGAGATATATTGTGCCAATGATGAATAGAAGGCAACTTAATTTTTTGCCTAAATTTATTTGGTTGTTTTATAGAACCTTACGCATTCTTCTCAAAGAGAGGCCTGATTTTATAATAACTACAGGTGCTTTGGTAGCATATCCGTTTTGCGTTGTCGGTAAGCTTCTTGGAATTAAGGTTGTTTACGTTGAGTCTTTTGCAAGAGTCAACGAGCCATCTCTTACAGGAAAACTTGTTTACAACATGTCAGATCTTTTTATGGTGCAATGGGAAGATATGCTTGAGAAATATCCGAAATCGATGCTTGGAGGCGGAATATTTTGATTTTTGTCACTTTGGGGACACAGAAATTTCAGATGAATAGGCTGGTAAAGGCTGCGGATGAATTGGCCACGCAAATATCTGAGGGGATATTTGTGCAAAAGGGGTGGTCGGATTATGTCCCCAAGAATTGCCAATATACAGATTTTATGGATGTGGCGGATTATAACAAGAAAATAGCTGAGTGCAGCGTGCTTATCACCCACGCGGGGGTGGGTACCATCATATCAGGCATCAATTCCAAGAAACCAATAATCGTAGTACCACGTAAGAATAAATATCTGGAACATGTAGATGATCACCAGTGTCAGATAGCAGAAGCATTCTCATCAAAGGGATGCGTTTTAAAATGTGAAGAAGTAACAGAATTAAAGGATTATATTGATAAGGCAAGGACGTTTGATTTTAAACCATACGAACTTAAGGGCGGCAACATTGAGGAGACTATCATGCGATTTATCAATATTTTTGACTGAGAATTAGGACAGATAAATGAATCGTAGTAATAAAGGAGCCAATACAAATACTATACAGATGATCGAGGACATTTTAGTCCTTTTATTAGTATATTTAATTGAGCGCAAGGCGTTTGAGAATGTTATTTTACCATCTTCCAATCTCAAATGTCTTGCGCTTGTTGTTGCTTTTATAGTGATTTACATTTTGGCTAATAAGGAAGCAAGAATATACAACGTCACACTATTTTTCTATCTGGACAGATTTTGGAAGATTATTACCAAGTCCTGGATACTGGCAGCAGGTATAACCATGGTTCTCATGTATGTATACAATCCGCATTATAATATCAGGAGATTTCATTTGTATTATATTGCCTGGACTTATGTTGCTATATGCATAAATATGGTTCTCAGCAGATTATTGCAGATGATGTTTACAAACATTCAGGCTCCGAGAGCAGCTTTTGTTGGTATGTTTGAGGAATATGAGAAGTTTAATTATTTTCTTAATAAGACCAGCATGAAGGTTGAAGAAGTTGGTTATATCCTAGACGGTGAAATGCCTGAAAAAAAGGTGTTTAACACATTGGGGAAAATAGAAGATCTGGAGCAGATTATCAGAAACAAGGAGATTGATCAGGTCTATTTTATCCAGCATAGCGATGATAATATAGCTCAGATACAGAAATACATAGATATATGTCTTGAGATGGGAGTAACAGTCAGAGTTGTTCTGGATGTCTCTTATTCTCATAGAATGCTTAGATCTAACAGCTATGTAAGTTCTGTCGGAACATTTCCACTTATTACATATCACACTATAGCTCTTAACAGTTATGAACAGGCAATTAAGAGAATTCTGGATATTATGTTAAGTGTATTTGCGACGGTTGTTCTGTCACCTGTCATGCTTGTAACTGCTATTGCAATAAAGTTTGACTCAGAAGGACCTGTTATTTTTAAACAGAAGAGAGTAGGGCAGAACGGTCGCACCTTCAATATGTACAAGTTCCGTAGTATGTGTGTGGATGCAGAGGCTAGAAAAGAGGAGCTGCTCCAGAAAAATGAAATGGACGGCTTCATGTTTAAGATCAAGGATGATCCCCGTGTCACAAAAGTGGGTAAATTTATCAGGAAGACAAGTATTGATGAGCTTCCACAGCTATTTAACGTTATCAAGGGAGACATGAGTCTTGTGGGGACAAGACCTCCTACAGTTGATGAAGTATCAAAGTATGAGCGTGGGCAGTGGAGAAGGATCAGTATTAAGCCTGGAGTAACCGGATTGTGGCAGATAAGTGGCAGAAATAGTATAACGGATTTTGATGAGGTTGTAGAACTGGATTTAAGGTATATAGACAACTGGTCCTTAAGTGCGGATATTGCAATTCTCATCAAGACAGTTGGGGTACTGCTTACGAGAAAAGGGGCATATTAATTTAGGGAGGAATGTAAAAAATGGATATGAAGGAGTCAGTCAAGCTGAAAAAACAGCTCAATGTAACAGATCTGTCAGGGGAGAAGGTAATGATAGATTTTGAATCCGGCAAATATTTTATGATAAAAGGAGCCGGAAATGATATATGGGATCTTATTCAGGAGGAAATTACTGTAGAGGATATTATCAACAGACTTCTTGGTGAGTATGATGTTTCAAGGGAAGAATGTACAGCATCAGTACAGGAATTTCTGGGCAAACTTAAAGAGCTTGACTTTATTTGAGCAGAGGAATCTTGCTTATAGTCTTTGAATAAAGTGATGGCGGGGAATATGGTAAGTGTAGTTGTACCGGTTTATAATACCGAGAAATATTTAAAGCGATGTCTTGATGCCCTTGTCGGACAGACAATTCCTCATTCGGAATTGGAGATTGTTGTGGTCGATGACGGATCTACAGACAGTTCACCTGATATATTGCAGGAGTATGAGGAAAAATACCCTGAGCTTATAAGAGTGTTCCATAAGACAAATGGCGGACAGGCTACTGCCAGGAATATGGGAATCCAAAAGGCAAGGGGGGAGTATATAGGATTTGCAGATTCTGACGATTACGTTGATGTCACAATGTATGAGAAATTATTGAATCTGGCAAGGTCTGATGGGGCAGATCTTGTAGAGTGCCATTATCATAGCATGTTTGAAATAGCTTCAGAAGATGGCTCTTTTCCGACATACAAAGAGATTGGTACCAGGGGAACGATATCTGCGCATGAAGATGTGAGAGAATTGTTTTTGAATCCGCAGGTTTCACCGTGGAATAAGTTATATAAAAAGAGCATTTTGATAGATAATGATGTTTTTTTCCCAGAAGGGATGATCTATGAGGATACATCATTTTATCTAAAAGCACTTCCTTTTATAAAAAAACATGCTTATCTTGATGAGAAACTTGTATATTACAGTGTCAGACAGAGTTCTACTATGACAAGGAATCTGGGAGCTAAAGTCGGCGACATTTTCAAGGTACTTTATGACATAACAGATTTTTATCACAGAAAGGGTATTTATAGTAAATACAAGGATGAACTTGAGTATTTCTGCGTTAAGATAGCCTTTTGCAGTAATTTTAGCAGAATAGGCAGAGTCCCAAACAGATATTTGAGAAAAGAGTTATTTAACAAAACATTTGATTATGTGAATAAATTTTTTCCGGATTATCATAAAAACAAGTATTTCAGAGGGAAGATTGGACTGTATATCAAATCAGTCGCCAGATGGAATTGTGCGCCTTATGCATATGTCCTGTCCAAGGTGATGATTGGATGATGAAAAAAAGTATTAGGGGAAAACAGAAAATGGATGCTAGTAAGGCCAACATCAGAATATATTACAGCGAGCTTGTAAAGGCCTGTTTTGAAAAAAGAAAACCGGATGATATTCCGGATGGCATAGATATCGGGGAATTGATAAATTACGCAGCGAAAGGACATATCTATTATCCAATTGCCAGTTCATTAATTAAACTTGATATTGATGAGAAGCATGCTGAAATTATGCGAAATGACTTAAAAGTCAGTACGTTTATGACTTTGATGCAGACAGTTGGCAGCAGAGAAATTACAGAAGCCTTTGAAAGAGAAGGAATCAGGCATCAGCTATTAAAGGGAGCAATTATTAAAAATGATTATCCCTCTCCGGAAATGCGTGAGATGAGCGATATTGATCTGGTTGTCTATGATGAGTCTCTTGATAAAGCTGCTAAAGTTATGGAGGCAATGGGATATACAAACCATGGCCTTATCAAGCACCATATGATCTTTAGTAAAGGCGGGAACCTTCATGTTGAGATTCATTGGTGCCTCTTTGATGAAAAGGTGGATCATAATCAGCACGTTTATTTCAAAGACTTTAGGGCGAAACTTGCTGATGGAAAGAAGTATACGTACGAGTTTTCTCATGAGGACTTTTATGTATATATGATCGCACATATGAGTAAGCATTTCTTTGAGACCGGATGTGGAATCAGAAATCTTATGGATATCTATATTTTCTGGAATAAGTATGCTGGTAGTATGAATCGGGCATATCTGGACAAAGAGCTTATCAAGTGTGGAATAAGAGACTTTGAAATAAACATGAGAGAGCTGGCCTTTATTTGGCTAGATAATACTGAGTGTTCGGAATTCTATGAGAATCTTTTTACTTATATGTTAGATAGCGGAATCTATGGCAAGAGTGAGAACGGAATTTGGGGCCAGCTTGCCAAAGAAACACCAAAAGGGAATCACGCAAGACTCCATTATTACTTTCCTTCATATAAATTTATGGTTGAGAAGTATAAATGGCTTGAGAACAAGGCTTTTTTGTTACCTATAGCATGGGTAGTCAGAGGATGTACTGCTGCTTGTAGCGACGAGGCCAAAAAGCATAAGCAGTTGTTTGAAAATACTGAAGAAAAAGATGCAGCTATGATGATAGAAATGTATCACAGACTCAATCTTAATTTTAGAAGGTAAGATATTTTCATGTACAGATATAGCTTATATGGACTAATCGCAGAGTCAAATACAGAATTTCCGCAGCTTCTTGAATGTAATAAGCAGGGCGAAGCTGATATAACGATAGATATTTCTAAAGAAAAAACACTTAAAGAGAAGTACAGATCGCTTCTGGAAAAAGGGCATATTCATTTTTTTACTGAACATGGAGTGTGGTTTCATAATCAGGCAGGAGATTTTCTGGTTGAGACAATAAATGAGAAGACCAGAATGATCTGCGAAAAAAATGAAAATACAGATGTAGGTATTGCAAGATCATTTTTGATGGGAAACGGTATTGCTCTTGCCATGACACAGAGAAAAAAAATAGTGCTTCATGGAAGTACTGTGTCTATTGGGGATAAGACAGTACTTGTATGTGGAGACAGCGGTACCGGTAAGTCTACGACTTCAATGGCATTGATAGATGAAGGTGGCAAGCTGCTTGCAGATGACATTTCAGTTCTTGATGTTGGAAAAGATGGTTTAGTCTATTCATATCCAGGCTTCCCTGAACAGAAGCTATGCAGGGATGCAGCTGAGTCTAATGGATATGATCTTGAAAAACTCAGATATATTGACGAAGACAGAGACAAGTTCTCGGTGGACAGACGTGATATTTTCGTGAATGAAAAACGAAAGGTTGATGCTATGGTATCCCTCCATATTATTCCACGGGCTGTCAATGACGAGGAGTATGTAAATGGCGTTAAGCTCAGATTTATCGATGGAGCAGAGAAGGTAAATGCTATTACTTCAAGATTTTTTCTTGAATGGCTCTATGGATACGGAATTGGCCTTGAACCTGATGAAATGCTCAAATGTGTTTATCTGGCCGGTCAGATTAATATTATTGATGTGACAAGAGTAAGAGGCGTTGAGACGAAAAAAGAGGTTGTTGATCGAATACTTGAAAATATATAGGCGGGAATGATCAGATGTCAGCAATATGGGGATATATCAATCTTAAGAATAATACTTCAGAGGACTATACTAAGCTCAGTGAGCTTATGAAAAAACCTTATGACGAGTGTGTTATAGAACGCATAGGTATTGAACAATTTGAAAACGGTTTTTTTGCATGTGGGCTACAATGCTTTAATAAGCGGTCTCATAATGAAAGGCTACCTATTTATGACAGCGAAAGTCAGATAGTTTTCACTGCTGATGTGGTATTAAATGACAGGAAAAAACTTATCGAAGAACTAACTGTTGCTGGAGTTGGCGGTTTAAATGAAGAGACTCCTGATGGGGAGCTTTCTTTTTATGCATGGAAAAAGTGGGGACATGAATTTACTGATCATATTATAGGCTTATTTGCCATAGCTGTTTATGACAAAAAAGATAATAGCTTTTATCTCTTTACAGATCATACAGGTAGTAGATGCGTGGATTATAGTATTTGCGGTAATGAGCTATTTTTCTCAACTCTTTCAAAACCTATTTTGAATGTTATGCCACAGGAGTATAAGGGAATAGACGAGCAGTTTATAGTTGGTTGTGAAGCTTCACTCACGCCATATATGTATGTATTTCCGGATCGTACTCCATTTAGAAATGTATATCATTCTGTTCGCGGTAATTATGTTAAGGCAGAACCAGGAAAAGACAAATGGAAATACCGCTCTGTAGTATATTATACCCCTGGAATAACCCGTAAATTGGATAGAGTATGGCCAAAGAATCCCAAAGACAGCGCATATAGAGAGGCTTTTCGAGACGTCTTTTTCAAATGTGTAGAGGATGCTATGGATACAGATGGTGAAGTTGCTGCAACAATCAGCAGTGGACTTGATTCATCATCTGTTGCGACTGTTGCCGCAAAGTCATTGCAAAAAAAAGGCAGAAAACTTTATGGTTTTACATCTGTTCCGATAAAGGGATTTGATAAAAGTACTTCTAAATGGGAAATAACGGATGAGAGTAGTGGTGTAAAGAATATAATTGCCGGATATCCGAATATAGAACAGGAATTTTGTGATTGTTACGGCATGAGTCCCTTTACTGAAATGGATGAACTTGTCCATATGTTTGAAATACCCGGAAAAGCGTTTGTTAATCAGGTATGGATGAAATACATTATAAAAACAGCATCTCAAAAAGGATGTAAGGTGCTGCTTACTGGAGAATTTGGCAATTTTACTATTTCAAGGGGAGAAATAAGGGAATACTTCTTCCAGAAGTTCTTATCCGGCCATGTACTGGAAGCTAAGAAACAGCTGGGAATATATGGCGGCAAATGTGGCATTCCTAGGAAGGCACTTTTTCAGGGAATGTTAGATGAAATAGTATCAGAAGTTACTTTTAAGCTCGGAATCAATAATGCGTATAAAAAGATTATAGACGATGAGCTTATAAAACCAGCTATGCTGAGTAAATATAGAATCAATAAAGTGCTAATAAAACGTTTCAATTTCTATGGCTTTACAAGTGTTTTGAGCCCGAAGAAAATGTATAGGAACTTGGGGGATATAAATATTCTTCAGACTCAGGGATTATATGATACCAAGTATAGTCTGTACTTTGGAGTTCTCTTTAGGGATCCTACCAAGGATAAGAGACTTCTTGAGTTATGCGCATCATTTTCTCCGGATCAGTATGTTTTCAATGGATTGGAGCGTCGATTAGTCAGGGAATACCTTGATGACTATCTTCCTGACCGTGAAAGGCTGCAGTACAAGTATAAGGGAAGACAGGCGGCTGATAAGGTAAAAAGACTAAGTAGTTTCGGCGAAGATAAGCGCCAAAGCAAGATAAATGAAGCCGTTTATGGCTTTATGAATCGGGATGGTGTAGAGGCCTTGATGAAAGAGGATATTAATGAGAAAAATGCCCTGAATGTCGTCAGAATTTTAGCTCTTGGCAGATTTTTTGACGAGTTTTCCGAAGTAATAAATATATAGTAAGCTCGGCGGGATTCGATGAAACGCAAAAAAAGGAGTCATAAATGACTCCTTCTATGCTTTGATAGCTCAGGCTTATGTATCAAGGATTGCCAATGATTACTTCACCTGGAGTAGCAGTATCGTCTACATTGTTACCGCTGAATGTGAACCAGTTCTCGTTTCTCTGAGCATCATAGATTTTTCCATCAACGTATGGATTTGGGGTACCATGCTGCTGTGTACCGCTGAGACAAAGCTCCTTGATTTCAGGTGCGTTCCAGTTTTTCATACAAGTTTTCCTCCTATTAAAATTACTTGTTTGCTCAAGAATATCGCGGGAAAACGTCAATGTAAAGATTTCTAACAAAATTGTAACTATTTTTTGAAACAATTCAAACTATATAAGGTGATTTATGGGTATAATTGCAAGAGGATATAGATTTATCAGATATAACGAGCATAAGGCATTGACCTTAAAGGCCTGGGTATTGTCTGCCCGTTTCAGATTTCAGATGTTATATGAAGATACTGCTAAATTGAACAAGAAATGGGGAATTGAAGGAGAAGAGACTCCAGAGGAGGCTACTCTGGATGAATACCGCTTCTGTAAAAGAGTTGCCTATGCGGTCAATCAGGTATGCAATAAGACTAAGTGGGAGAGTAAATGCCTGGTCAGAGCCCTTACGGCACAGAGACTTATGGCAGAAAAGGGAATTGAATCGACTATGTATCTTGGATGCAAAGAGTTGGATGGTAAGATGGTTGCTCATGCATGGATACGTGTTGGGAGGATGTATGTAACCGGCGGGAATGGCACAGCTGAAGGTTATGGAGTTGTGGCCAAATTTAAATCAAGGATGAAGTGATAAAATGGGGAAATTTGATAAGCTGAAAAAATACTGGAATAAAAGAGATGATGCTAAGGAATATTTAAAATGGTGTCTCAGCTACAGTAAGCCATATATTCCGCAGCTTCTTTTACTGATGCTATTTGATCTGGCAGCAACACTTATGTCTGTCGGGATGGCTATTATCGGTAAAAAGATGATTGATAGGGCTTCTGAGGGTAATCTGTCAGATTTATGGAAAATAATAGCTATATATGTTGTCGTAATTTTGGGTTCACAGTTTTTGGGAATCGTCAGTTCCTTGTTCTCTGTCATTGTTTATGAGAAATTTGGTTTTGGAATCAGAAAGAAAGTTTATAGAAGAATTCTTGATACCTGCTGGATTGATGTGTCCAAATATCATACTGGAGATCTGATGACGAGACTTACCAGTGATGTTGGAGCTGTTTCAGATGGTATTTCATCTACTATTCCTACTATTATAAGGTTGGTAGTTGAACTTTTAGTTACATTTTGCACACTAGCATATTATGATCTAAAACTTGCTCTTTTTGCACTTCTTGTAGCACCAATTGCTTTGTTTGCGAGTGTTGTACTGGGCAGAAAACTGAAATATCTTACTGTTAAGGTGCAGGAAACAGAGTCCAAATATCGTTCATTTATGCAGGAAAGTCTTGCCAACATACTCATAGAGAAGTCATTTTGTCTTGAGGACTATTCAGAAGAGAGGCTTACACAGCTGCGTGATGAGCGTATTTACTGGGTGTTTAAGAAGAACAGAACAAATATGTTTGCATCAGCGGCTATGGGACTATCATTCCAACTTGGATATATAGTTGCGTTTGCCTGGGGAGCAATCTGCATAGCCAACAGGACTATCACATATGGTACAATGACTGTTTTCCTGCAGCTGGTTAACAGAATACAGGCTCCTATCGTGAGTCTTGCCCAGTTGGTACCAAGGCTTATTTCAATGCTCGCTTCTGCAGGCCGTATTATTGAACTTCAGAACCTTCCAAGGGAAGAGTATAGCGGGGCATCAATTAAGCAGAAGAACATTGGAGTTAAAGTAGACAAAATTTCTTTTGGCTATACAGATGAACTGGTATTTGATGATGCCAGCATAGATTTTAAGCCCGGGGAATTCACTGCAATCGTAGGTAAATCCGGAATTGGAAAGACTACATTAGTCCGCCTTATCATGGCCTTTACCAATAAGATGAAGGGCAATATTGAATTTTACAACGATGCAGGTGAGACAATGCAGGCAAGTCCTGATGCCAGGAACTTTATAGCTTACGTTCCTCAGGGAAATACTTTGTTTAGCGGTAGCATTAAAGATAACGTACTTATGGGTAAAAAAGATGCCACTGACGAGGAAGTCATAGAGGCTCTCAAGGGTGCTGCGGCTTATGATTTTGTTATGGATTTCCCGCGTGGAATAGATACGGTTATTGGGGAAAAAGGTGTAGGTATATCTGAAGGTCAGGCTCAGAGAATTGCAATAGCCAGAGCACTTGTCAAAAAGGCTCCTTTCCTTATATTGGACGAAGCCACGTCTTCTCTTGATGAGAGTACTGAACTTAGCGTACTTGAGGGAATCAGGAAATGGAATCCTTCACCTACATGTCTTTTGATAACACATAGAAGGTCAGTATTACAGTATTGTGACAGAGAAATCCAGATAGTTGATAAGAAGATGGCTTCAATTGCGGGGTAAGCGTTATGTACAAGATTCTTATGGTGGATGATGATATTGAAGTTTTAGAGATTAACAAGAAATTCTTTGAGGAAAAGAATTGCAAGGTGGAAATTTGTTCAAAATCAACGCAGGCGATGGATCTTGTCAGGAACTTTAAGCCTGATTGTATTTTGCTGGATGTGATGATGCCGGAACTTGATGGATACGCCCTTTGTAAGCAGATCAGAGGCGTTACAAACGTTCCTGTTTTATTCCTTTCAGGCAAGGTGTCTGAGGATGATAAGATAGAAGGTTTTGAAGTTGGAGGAGACGATTATATCGAAAAACCGTACAGCCTCAGAGAAGTTTATGTCAGAATTATGGCGCATATTAAGAGAAACTCTCAGAAACAGGTGCAGAAACGTGACGATATGATCATTGACCTTGATCCATTTTTTGTTGATAGAGAGAAACATAAATTGTTCTACAGAGAAACTGAAATTCCTATTTCTAATAAAGAGTATGATCTTATATTATTTCTGGCTCAGAATCCCGGAAAAGAAATCACTTTTGAGGAAATAGGGCTCAAACTCTGGGGAACATACATAGAAACAGACAGACGAAGCGTAATGGTCAATGTGTCCAGATTGCGCAAAAAGATACAGGATCAGACAGGAGTAGATAATCTGATCGAGACAGTGTGGTCTAAAGGATACAAGCTTGTTAATCCCGGCAGATGATCAGGCTGAAAGGAATTTCAATGGCTGAAAAGAAAAAGTTTAGGCAACCTGAGGTTGATAGTAATACAGTGGCAGAGTTGTCCCAAAAATTATTGGAGGCGAATGCCAGATTGCAGCAGGCTGAACGGGAGAGAAAGCTTATGCTTGAGAATATTTCCCATGATCTGAGGGCTCCACTTACTGCAATCAGAAGTGCTATAGACTATCTTAATCAGAAAAATACAGATTGTGGTCTTCAAAGTTCCGGAGATGAGATGACGCAGATGCTGCATCTGATAGACAACAGGACAAGGACACTTGAAGTTCTGATCAGTGATTTGTACTATCTGACATGTATAGAAAATGGCAGCGATGAGCTTAAGCTTCAGAAAGTGCCATTGTCCCAGTTTCTTGAGGAATATTTTTTTGCTGCTCAGATAGATGATAAGTATTCGGCGAGAAATCTAATATGCGAAATACCGGATGATTATGATGCGGAAGTAAATGTAGATGTTGGTAAGATGAGCAGAGTTTTGGATAATCTTTTTACCAATGCGCGTAAGTACTCGGAGAATGGGGCTGATATAGTTCTTGGAGTATTGGATGAGGGGCAGTTGTCCACATTTTATGTAAAGGATACCGGAAAAGGGATTCCTGAAGAGGCATTGGACCATATATTTGAGAGAACTTATAGAGTAAGCGGGGCAAGGACTCCTGATGGAGAGAGCAGCAGCGGCCTTGGGCTATCTATTGTCAAAGGAATCGTTACGCAGCACGGGGGAAGAATCTGGTGCGAAAGTAAACTTGGAAAAGGTAGTTGTTTTTATGTTGAGCTCCCTAAAGCGTAATTGTGTTTACAGAAATAATCAAATATATTAAAATAATGACTACGTGCATTTACAAAAAATGTAAGAAATAAATTTTTTTATACAAGAAATGGAGTATTGGTTATGGCATTATTACAAGAGTGGCGTGACAAAGCCTATTCTGAGACAGCTAATAAGGGCGATCTTCAGAGATTATGGACAGATTATTTTCAGAAAGAGCGCGATATTTACGCACAGCTTCTCAAGAATCCTGATGAAGTAGTTACAGGTACTGTTAAGGGACTTGCTGAGAAGTTTGGCATTGATCTTATGTATATGGTTGGATTTCTTGATGGTATCAACGATTCCCTCAAGGAGCAGAATCCAATTGACGATATGACCGAGGATACAGAGGTTAACCTTGGATTTGACAAGGAACTCCTTTACAAGAACATGGTTGCAGCCGGTGCTGATTGGCTCTATGGTCTTGAGGAGTGGAAGGCAATCTTTGATGAGGACAAGCTTAAGGCTCTTTACAAAGAGGAGAAGTCTTCACATACTGTTAGAAAAGAGAACAAGGTTTATCCTAATGATCCATGCCCATGCGGAAGCGGCAAGAAGTACAAAAAGTGCCACGGAAGAAACGCATAATCAATTAATTAGGTAACTAAGTGGCATCATGAATTCTGTGATGCCATTTGTTATGATAACTATTATTTTATAAGATGCATTACCCGGTAGGTATTGCAGAGAAAGGACAAAGAAATGAATAAAGAAGAGTTTCTAGAGGTTTACCGCCATTCAATGGCACATGTGCTGGCTAAGGCTGTTATTGAGCTTTACGGCAAGGAAGTACAGTATGCGATCGGACCACAGATTGATGATGGTTGCTACTATGATTTTGTTCTTCCTAAGGCTGTAACACAGGATGATTTCAAGACCATCGAGGATAAGATGCGCGAGATCATCAAGAGAAGAGAGGATTGGACACGCAAAGAGGTTTCAAAGTCGGAAGCACTTGAAATGTTCAAAGACCAGAAGTTTAAGACAGAGCTTATTAACGACCTTCCAGAGGATGAGGTTATCACAGTATACTACACTGGCGATGATTATGTTGATCTTTGCCGTGGACCTCACGTTGACAACTCTCAGGAACTTATGAATGTTTCATATCAGATCAAGTCTGTATCAGGTGCTTATTGGAGAGGCGATGAGAAGAGAGATCAGCTTTCCAGAATTTATCTCTATGCTTTCCCAAGCAAGGATGAACTCAAGCATCACATCAAGATGATACAGGAAGCACTTGAGAGAGACCACAAGAAGATTGGTGCAGAGCTTGATCTTTTCATGTTTGATGAGACAGCTCCAGGTATGCCTTACTGGCTTCCAAGAGGATGGAAGATGTATCAGGCACTCCTCAAGTATTCAAGAGAGATTCAGGAGAGACATGGCTATACAGAAATTGCTGCTCCTCTTGTTAACAACAAGAAGCTTTGGCTTATCAGTGGACACTGGGCTCACTATGTGAACAACATGTTCATGGTACCCGGAGTTTCCGGATGGCTCAAGGCTGATGCTGAGATTCCCGGAATCTTAGAGAACAATAACGATCCTACAGAAGAGCCTAAGAATATCAAGATCCAGGCTGGTTCAGTTATCTATAATCGTGAGCAGAACGACACAATGGCAGCTAAGCCTATGAACTGTCCTAATGCCATGATGACATATAAGAGAACAAATCATTCTTATAAAGAGCTTCCTATCCGTTACAGTGAGTATGACGTTCTTCACCGTAAGGAGAAATCAGGACAGATGAATGGTCTTTTCCGTGTTCAGGAGTTCCGTCAGGATGATGATCATACATTTGTAATGGAATCACAGATCAAGGAAGAAATTGCAGATGTAATTGCTATTGCAGATGAGATTTATTCTACATTTGGTGTAACTTACAGAGCAGAGCTTTCTACTAGACCTGAAGACTTCATGGGTGACATCGAAGTCTGGAACAGAGCTGAGGCTGCACTTAAGGAAATTCTTGATGAGAAGTATGGCGAAGGCGGATATGAGATCAATGAAGGAGATGGTGCTTTCTATGGCCCTAAGATCGACCTTCAGATCAAGGATGCTCTCGGAAGAGAATGGCAGTGTGGTACAGTACAGCTTGACTTCCAGCTTCCTCACAACTTTGGTCTTACATATCAGGCTCAGGATGGAACAATGCAGATGCCTGTTGTTATTCACAGAGCTATTTATGGATCACTTGAGAGATTTATCGGTATTATCATCGAGAACTTCAAGGGTGTATTCCCATTCTGGCTGAGCCCATATCAGGTAGGTATCGTTCCTATCAGACTTGAGCATAATGAGTACGCCAAGGAAGTTGAGCAGGCTCTTATGAATGCCGGAATTCGTGTTGAGGCTGATTACTCAGATAACAACATGAAGGAGAAAATCAAGAAATTTAAGAATTACAAGGATCCATACATTCTTGTTGTTGGTGATAAAGAAGCTGCTGAGAGAACAGTATCTATCAATGTTCGCGGTTCCAACAAGCAGGTTCAGAATGTTCCTCTCGATGCACTTGTTGCTATGTGCAAGAAGATGAATGAAGAGCATTCCCTTGAGCTTATTGACAGCTATGAGGCATGATTGTTATAGTCTGTGAACTGTATTTTTCTATGATATAATTATTTAGCATTACTTATTTATGATAGGCACAATGCAATATGCATTGTGCCTATTAAAAGATAGAGGTGTTTGGGTGGGAGATTTGTCTTTGAAGACTAAAAGTAAATACATGCTTATTTCATCAGCATTGGCGGTTGTTTTCATAATAACTGCCCTGGGCTCACTTAAGGTTAAGGCGGCTGATGATCTTGAAACGGCAGTTCAATGCTCTTTTTCTATTCCAACTGAGTTTGTCCCGGGAAATCAAAAGGGATTATTTGTAAATGTTAACAGCCCGATGGAATCCTCTACTATCCAATATAGTGTTTATGATAATGGGCTTGATAAAGTACTGACTAACAGAGAACGAAAGGAATTAGAGGAGTCGGGAACAGCGGCTGTAATCGATGAATCAGTTAATCTGACTAAAGATATTTATCAATCCCGCCTATCTGATGCATATAATAAGGTGTATGGAGAGAATGTTAATTTCAATGTCAGCTCTTTTACCAAGATAAAAGTAGATGGGTATCCCGGATTTAAAATCGAGTCTACATATCAGAAATCTGATGAAGAACAGATCCATCAGACCGTTTATATGATCATATCCAAGTACAGACTGTTTACAATAGCTTATCAGAGGGCTGAGGATGATGATTGCCAGGATGCTTTTGAGGCAAGCTCTGAAACGATACATGTAAGATAATAATGATAAGAGGTGGACGTCAAGATTATTTAGACGCCGCTTGATATACGAAAAGGTAGCCTTTTGCAGGCTATCTTTTTTTGTATGTTATGAGGAAATATCTAATATTATAAAATGGCTCCGAAATGAATAAAATTGTGGCTAAGAAACTTTATAATATTCGATTGTAATAGCTTCCAAAAATCAATTGTCGAAAATACACAAAAATGTCTGAATATTTTCTCTGTAAACGCTTACATAAAATGATTGATTATAGCCTGCTGTGACCTTATGATTAAGAAAGATAGCGGGGGTTGCTGCGAAGGGGATACCAGCACCTCGGGAAAACTAATAATTTCAAGGGAGGCTATATGTTGGGGAAAAAATTAAATACCAGACTTGGGCTTGCCATGGCAGGAGTTCTTATTGCGACTTCTGCATTTGCAGGTTCCAAGGTCGATGCGGCAGCAGCGGTGGAAGCACCGGTTGTTATGGAGGACAGCGGATGGCTCGAGTCAGCGTATGTTACATGGAGAGCAGTAGATGGGGCTTCGGGCTACAATGTTTATGTGAATGGGGACGGTGGACAGGTGCAGCTTGATGATGAGCTTATCCGTCTTTATTCTTCTGATTCCGGTGAGAAATATTACAGGGCAGATGCACTTGGACTTTCTGCAGGCAATTATTCTTTTACCGTGGTTCCTTTAGAGGATGGTGATGAAGATACAAGCGCAGCTGTGAGTACAGATTCAGTTTATGTACAGAATCATGACAGATCTGGATTTGCGTTTGTAAATGGTGATTCCAACGGAGCATATAACTATGATGGAACACTTAGAAACGATGCTGTAGTTCTTTATATTACTAATGAAACTAAGGATTCAGTTGCAATGGATGTTGTTACTAACGCTAAGGGCGCAACGACACCTGCGACAGGACTTCAGAATATCCTTAATCTGTACAAGAAGGGCTATGATCTTAGACCACTTGATGTGAGATTTGTAGGCCAGATCACAGATTTTGCTACCATGGAAGGTGGCGATATTGTTATAAGCGGAGCAGGAGATAACAAAAGAGTGTCCTGCGGAATTACATTTGAAGGAGTTGGAGAAGACGCTACGGCTGATGGCTGGGGACTTAGGATCAAGAATGCTTCAAATGTAGAAGTAAGAAATATTGGTTTTATGAATTGTGACAGTTCAGAAGGTGATGATCTTGGACTTCAGCAAAGCGATGATCATGTCTGGGTTCATAACTGCGATTTCTTCTATGGATATGCAGGAGGAGATTCAGATCAGGCTAAGGGCGATGGCGCTCTTGACACCAAGAAGTCAACATTTGTAACTCATTCCTATAATCATTTCTATGATACAGGAAAGAGTAATCTTCAGGGGATGAAGTCTGAATCTACAGAAAACTACATTACATATCACCATAACTGGTATGATCATTCAGACTCAAGACACCCACGTATCAGAACCTGTAGCGTACATATTTACAATAACTATTATGACGGAAATGCCAAATATGGAGTTGGCGTTACTATGGGTGCATCAGCTTTTGTAGAGGCTAATTACTATAGAAACTGCAAATTCCCAATGCTGATATCTGAGCAGGGCTCTGATGTTATGGCTGATTGGGAGACCCTTACAAGAAATGAAGATTATGGCACTTTCTCAAGCGAGAATGGCGGTATCATCAAGTCTTTTAACAACTATATGGAAGGCCAGCAGTCCTACGTTACATATCAGGAGAACAGCACTGAGTTTGACGCATATGAAGTTTCGGCAGCTGATGAGCAGGTTCCATCAGAAGTTGTTTCCTACAAGGGTGGCACAAGCTACAATAATTTCGATACTTCAGCAATCATGTATTCATACTCTGCAGATTCTCCGCAGGAGGCAAAAGAAAAAGTTGTATCTTTTGCAGGTAGAGAAAATGGAGGAGACTTTAACTGGGAATTTAACAACGAAGTTGACGATGCTGATTATGGTGTAAACCGTGCTCTCAAGGCAGCACTGAATTCATATCAGACAAACCTTGTCTCAGTTGGAGGAGGTTCTACTGCAGGTGAAGCCGGAAATTCAGGAGAAGAGTCATCTTCAGAAAACTCCGGAGCTGGAGAGGCATCATCAGAAGATTCAGGTGCAGGTGAGGCATCATCAGATAACTCTGGCGAAGCATCATCTGATAGTTCAAGTGAGCAGCATGAAGAAACTCCTGTTAATGTAGGAAGTTATGTTCACAACTTTACGGCATCAGGAAAAGACAGTGATTTCTTTACTATAGAGGGTAATCTTTCTACAGGAAAAGGTACTGTAACATACAATGGTAAATTACTGACACAGTGCCTTAAGATTGAGAGTAAGACCAGTATCAAGTTTGCAGCTCCTTCTGATGGTCAGCTGATCCTTGTATTTGGGGATAAAGATTCTTCGATTAAGCTTGATGGAACAGCGGTAAAAGAGGCAACAAACGTAATGAACCTGGATGTCAGGAAGGGAGATCATGAGCTTACCAAGAAGGATACAGAAAATCTTTTCTACATGGAATATGTGAGCAATGATCAGCCATCAGGAGATGATCCTGGAAATGATGATCCTGCAAGTGAGGCATCAAGCGAAGCGGCATCGGAAGCAAGTTCAGAGGCAGCTGGAGAGGCATCAAGCGAAGCAGCATCAGAGTCAAGCTCAGAAGCAGCTGGAGAGGCATCAAGCGAAGCAGCATCAGAGTCAAGCTCAGAAGCAGCTGGCGAAGCATCAAGCGAAGCGGCATCTGAAGCAAGTTCAGATGAAGCCGGAGAAGCATCAAGCGATGAGCCTGGAACAGGATCTTCAGAAGAAATCGCTGAGCCTGAGCCGGATGAACCATCATCAAGTAATGGCGAATGGCTTACCAAGTACGGCAAGACATACTATGTCCTTACTGATGGAACTAAGGTAACTGGAATCTATACAATTGATGGTGATACTTACTATTTTGATGCAAATGGTGTGAGAAAAACTAATGTATTTGTGACAGATGGTGATACCAAGCATTTCTTTGGCGCAGATGGTAAGATGGTCACCGGCTGGCTTACAAGATACTTTAAGACCTATTATTTTGATGAAAATGGTAATATGGTAACAGGCTTTGCCTATGTTGATGGCATATATCATTACTATGATGAAGATGGAGTAATGTTCAAAAACGGCAATAAGACTATAAACGAGAAAAAGTATTTCTTTAACAGTGATGGAGATATGGTTACTGGCTGGCTTGAGAGATATGGATCAACATATTACTATGATGAGTCTGGTGCTATGGTTTATGGTTTGCAGATTATTGACGGAAATATGCATTTCTTCCGCGACAATGGAAAGCTTGCCAAAGATATGATGGTAACAGTAGATGATAAGACATACTATTTTGATAATGACGGAAATATGTATGTAGGAGAACTTACCAGATGGTTCCACAAATATATCTTTGACGAGAATGGCGTTTTAATTTGGAAAAAATAATTAATATATTGACAATAAAAAAATAATGTGCTAATTTATACAAGGTTGTCAGATAAAACCATATGACAGCCAGCCGAAGACAGCAGGTGTTCCTTTATGAGGAACATAATGATTTATCGCCTGCCGAGGAAAAGTTTGATTAGACTTTTTTACCTCTCGATGT
This sequence comes from Butyrivibrio proteoclasticus B316, assembly GCF_000145035.1. Taxonomy (NCBI): domain Bacteria; kingdom Bacillati; phylum Bacillota; class Clostridia; order Lachnospirales; family Lachnospiraceae; genus Butyrivibrio; species Butyrivibrio proteoclasticus. Next base: position 2,899,984 of record NC_014387.1, on the reverse strand, counting down.
CTTCGAGAGGTTTTTTTTCGGCGGTATATTCTATAAGGAGGTAAAAAAATGGCAAAGGTTGAACTTAAACAGCCTGTAGTAGCTGAGATTTCAGAGAAAATCAAAGACGCTCAGGCAGTCGTACTTGTAGATCACCGCGGACTTACAGTAGCACAGGATACTGAGCTTCGTAAGAAACTTCGTGAAGAAGGCGTTACATACAAGGTTTACAAGAATACGATGATGAACTTCGCATTCAAGGGAACAGACTTCGAGCAGCTTTCAGACCTCTTAAACGGTCCTAGCGCAATGGCTGTATCTGAGACAGATCCAGCAGCTCCAGCTCGTGTACTTTACGAGTTTGCTAAGAAGGCTAAGGCTCTCGAGATTAAGGGTGGTGTTATAGAAGGTAAGTTCTATGACGCAGCAGCAATGACAGATATTGCTTCTATCCCTTCAAAGGAAGTCCTTCTTTCAAGACTTCTTGGTTCTATGCAGTCACCTATCACAAACTTCGCTCGTGTTCTTAATCAGATCGCAGAGAAGGGTGGCGAGGCAGCTCCAGCTGCAGAGGAAGCACCTGCTGAGACAGCAGAGGCTCCAGCTACAGAAGAAGCTCCTGCAGAAGCACCTGCAGCAGAGTAATCTGTATATTTTAGTAAGTTTTATTAACAAACAAAAATCAGAAATTATACTATATGGAGGTATATAATAATGGCAAAGTTAACAACAGCAGAATTTATCGATGCTATCAAAGAGCTTACAGTGCTCGAGTTAAATGATCTTGTAAAGGCTTGTGAGGAAGAGTTCGGCGTATCTGCAGCAGCAGGCGTTGTAGTTGCAGCAGCAGGTGCTGGCGCAGCAGCAGCTGGTGAAGAGAAGACTGAGTTCAATGTAGAGCTTACAGAAGTTGGTCCTAACAAGGTTAAGGTTATCAAGGTTGTTCGTGAGCTTACAGGTCTTGGACTTAAGGAAGCAAAGGATCTCGTTGATGGAGCTCCTAAGATGGTTAAGGAGAACGCTTCTAAGGCAGAGGCTGATGATATCAAGGCTAAGCTTGAGGCTGAAGGCGCAAAGGTTACTCTTAAGTAATTGATATAAGTGTCAAAAGCAAAAGGCGTATTACATGCTTGCATGTAATACGCCTTTTATTTTTGACCTGAACAGTTATGAAGAAGGAGCACGGTAGTGCGGATTCTTCATAACTGTAGAATTGCGAGAGCACCATGTGCGGAGCAATTCGTATATCAATTACGTGTGGTGAGAAGCACAATTTCGAGTCTGCTTGTCTTTCAAAAAAGTTCTTGACATTCAAATTTCTTTGCAGTATGATTTAGGGTGCACTATTGTGGTGTGGTAGGCCTTTTTGCGCACTTTTTTACGAGCGCTTCTAAATGCCTATTTTACCGCAAAAAATAAAAATTTTAGAACGGGGTGAATGTCAATGGAAAAAAACAGATTACATCCTACCGGCTCTGGTAAAAACATTCGTATGAGTTTCCAGCGTCAGAAGGAAGTCCTGGAGATGCCAAACCTGATTGAAGTACAGAAGAATTCATATCAGTGGTTTCTTGACGAAGGCTTGAAGGAAGTCTTTGACGATATTTCTCCAATTGAGGACTACAGCGGCAAGCTCAGTCTGGAATTTGTTGATTTCAAACTTTGCGAGGATGAGATTGACAAGAACAAGAACACGATTGAGAAATGCAAGGAGAGAGATGCAACATTTGCTGCACCTTTGAAAGTAAAGGTTCGTCTTCATAACAAGGAGAAAGACGAGATCACAGAACATGAAATATTCATGGGCGATCTTCCTCTTATGACAGCTACAGGTACCTTTGTTATCAATGGCGCAGAAAGAGTTATCGTCAGCCAGTTAGTTCGTTCACCCGGTATTTATTATGATATTACATACGATAAGATCGGTAAGGAGCTTATGGCTTGCACTGTTATCCCTAACAGAGGTGCATGGCTTGAGTATGAGACTGATCCTAATGATGTATTCTACGCAAGAGTAGACAGAACAAGAAAAGTTCCTGTTACTGTTCTTATCAGAGCTCTTGGTATTGGATCTAATGAGGAGATTCTCGAACTCTTTGGTGATGAGCCTAAGATTCAGGGAAGTTTTTCTAAGGATTCTTCTACAGATTACCAGAGTGGTCTTCTTGAACTGTACAGGAAGATTCGTCCTGGTGAACCACTTAGTGTTGAAAGTGCTGAGAGCCTTATCAATGCTATGTTCTTTGACCCTAGAAGATATGATCTTGCTAAGGTTGGTAGATACAAATTTAATAAGAAATTACATTTCAAGAACCGTATTAATGGACATGTTCTCGCTGAGGATGTTGTTGATGAGACAACAGGTGAGATGATCGCTTCTGCTGGTACCAAGGTAGATCGTGCTCTTGCTACAGAGATTCAGAATGCGGCTATTCCTTATGTTCTTTTACAGGAAGAGGAGAGAAACGTTAAGGTTCTTTCTAATATGATGGTTGATATTACACACTTCATCGAGTGTGATCCTGCTGAACTTGGAATTAATGAGAATGTTTATTATCCGGTTCTTAAGGAAATTCTTGATGAGTATACTGCCAAGAATGATCCTGAGGGACTTGCAGAAACAATCAAGAAGCGCGTACATGAGCTTATTCCTAAGCACATTACCAAGGAAGATATCATTGCTTCTATTAACTACAATATCCATCTTGAGTACGGTATTGGTAATGATGATGATATCGACCACTTGGGTAACAGACGTATCCGTTGCGTAGGTGAGCTTTTACAGAACCAGTATAGAATTGGTCTCTCAAGACTTGAGAGAGTTGTTCGTGAGAGAATGACAACTCATGATACAGAGGAAGTTTCTCCACAGACTCTTATTAACATTAAGCCTGTACAGGCTGCTGTTAAGGAGTTCTTTGGATCATCACAGCTGTCTCAGTTCATGGATCAGAACAACCCTCTGAGTGAGATTACACATAAGAGACGTCTTTCAGCACTTGGTCCTGGCGGTCTTTCAAGAGATAGAGCCGGATTCGAGGTTCGAGACGTTCACTATACACATTATGGACGTATGTGTCCTATCGAGACACCTGAAGGTCCTAACATCGGTCTTATCAACTCTCTTGCAAGTTATGCAAGAGTTAACGACTATGGTTTCGTTGAGGCACCATATCGTGTAGTAGACAGAACAGACCCTGAGAATCCCAGAGTTACTGATGAGGTTGAGTACCTTACAGCTGATGAAGAAGATAATTACCATGTAGCTCAGGCTAACACTCCTCTTGATGAGGAAGGCCACTTCGTTAAGAAGACTGTTTCAGGACGTTTCAGAGAGGAAACATCTGAATATCCTAAGACAGCTGTTGAGTACATGGACGTATCACCTAGAATGGTATTCTCAGTTGCTACAGCACTTATCCCATTCCTTGAGAACGACGATGCTAACCGTGCCCTCATGGGATCAAACATGCAGCGTCAGGCGGTGCCACTTCTTATGACAGAAGCTCCTGCAGTTGGAACAGGTATGGAGAAAAAAGCAGCTGTTGACTCAGGTGTATGTGTAGTTGCAAGAAAAGCTGGTACTATTGATTTTGTTGATAGTAAGCTTATCCAGATTACATATGATGATGGCGAGAAGGAAGAATTCCATCTTATTAAGTTCCAGAGATCTAACCAGAGTAACTGCTACAACCAGAGACCTATCGTATTTAAGGGCGATCATGTTGAGGCAGGACAGGTTATTGCAGATGGTCCTTCTACATCACAGGGAGAACTTGGTCTTGGTAAGAACCCTCTTATCGGTTTCATGACTTGGGAAGGTTATAACTACGAGGATGCTGTTCTTCTTTCAGAGAGACTTGTACGTGATGATGTTTATACATCTGTACATATTGAGGAGTATGAGGCAGAGGCTCGTGAAACCAAGCTCGGACCTGAAGAGATCACTCGTGACGTTCCAGGCGTAGGTGATGATGCACTCAAGGATCTTGATGATCGCGGAATCATCCGTATTGGTGCAGAGGTTCGTGCCGGTGATATCCTTGTTGGTAAGGTAACACCTAAAGGCGAGACAGAGCTTACTGCAGAAGAGAGACTCCTTAGAGCAATCTTCGGTGAGAAAGCAAGAGAGGTAAGAGATACATCTCTTAAGGTTCCTCACGGTGAATATGGTATTGTTGTAGATGCCAAGGTATTTACAAGAGATAATGGCGATGAGCTTTCACCTGGTGTTAATCAGGCAGTTCGTATCTATATCGCTCAGAAGAGAAAGATTTCTGTAGGTGATAAGATGGCTGGTCGTCATGGTAACAAGGGTGTCGTATCACGTGTACTTCCTATAGAGGATATGCCATATCTTCCAAATGGTAGACCACTTGATATCGTGCTTAATCCTCTGGGCGTTCCTTCCCGTATGAATATCGGACAGGTCCTTGAGATTCACCTTTCTCTTGCAGCTAAGGCTCTTGGATTTAACATCGCTACACCTATTTTTGATGGTGCTAACGAGATAGATATTCAGGATACTCTTGAACTTGCCAATGACTATGTAAATAGCACATGGGATGAGTTCCAGGCTAAGTACAAGGATCTTGTACATCCTGAGATTATGGATTACCTCTATGAGAACAGAGATCACAGAGAACTCTGGAAGGGTGTCCCAATCAGATCAGACGGTAAGGTTCAGCTGCGTGATGGTAGAACAGGACAGAAGTTTGATAGCCCAACAACTATCGGACACATGCATTACCTCAAACTCCATCACCTGGTAGATGATAAGATCCATGCTCGTTCAACTGGTCCTTACTCTCTCGTAACACAGCAGCCTCTGGGTGGTAAAGCTCAGTTCGGTGGACAGCGTTTCGGAGAAATGGAAGTTTGGGCTCTCGAGGCTTATGGTGCAGCTTACACACTTCAGGAAATACTTACAGTTAAGTCTGATGATGTTGTAGGACGTGTTAAGACCTACGAGGCAATTATTAAGGGTGATAATATTCCTGAACCTGGTGTTCCAGAATCATTCAAGGTTCTTCTCAAAGAGCTTCAGTCCCTTGGTCTTGATATCAAGGTACTTCGTGAAGATAACACTGAAGTTGAGATCATGGAGAGCGTTGATTATACAGATTCAGATTATCGTTTTGAAATGGAAGGCGATAATGCACGTGATTACAGCCAGGAATCTTTTGAGGCTAACGGCTATTCCAAGCAGCACTTCGATGAGAGCGGCGAGCTTGTAGCAGAAGCTGAAGATGCAGATGAATTTGAGTCAGAGGATTCATTTGAGGATTTTGATTCATCTGATGATGAGTAATCAGAAATAAACTGCCAGACCGGGAATCCCCGGTCAGGCAGATTGCTGTAACTTAAACTCACATTAACATATAGAAAAGAGGTTACGAATGTCTGATTCAACAATGAATAAAGCAATAAATGAAGCTTCAAATGGCAGAGGCAGCACTCTTCAGCAGGTTTACCAGCCAATGACATTTGATTCAATCAAGATTGGACTTGCATCACCTGAAAAGATCAGAAGTTGGGCACATAGAAACGACAATGATCCACATAGTGGTGAGGTTACCAAGCCAGAGACAATTAACTACAGAACACTTAAGCCAGAGAGAGATGGTCTGTTCTGTGAGAAAATATTTGGACCTACCAAGGACTGGGAATGTCACTGTGGTAAGTACAAGAAGATTAGATATAAGGGCGTTGTCTGCGATCGTTGTGGCGTAGAAATCACAAAGAGCAGCGTTCGTCGTGAGAGAATGGGATATATTGAGCTTGCAGCTCCTGTATCACATATTTGGTACTTCAAGGGAATCCCTAGCAGAATGGGACTTATCCTTGATCTTTCACCTCGTGTACTTGAGAAGGTTCTGTACTTTGCTTCATATATAGTACTTGATCCAGGTGAGACAACACTTGAGTACAAGCAGGTTCTTTCTGAGAAAGAGTATCAGGATGCAAGAGAAGAGTGGGGCGGCAAATTCCGTGCCGGAATGGGAGCTGAGTCCATTAAGGAACTTCTTCTTGATATTGACCTTGAGAAAGAATATACAGAATTAAAAGAAGGACTTGATACATCAAGCGGACAGAAGAGAGCAAGAATCATCAAGAGACTTGAGGTTGTTGAAGCTTTCAGAGAGTCTGGAAATGAGCCAGCATGGATGATCATGGATTGCATTCCTGTAATCCCACCAGATCTTCGTCCTATGGTACAGCTTGATGGTGGTCGTTTTGCAACATCAGATCTTAATGATCTTTATAGAAGAATTATCAACAGAAATAATCGTCTTAAGAGACTTCTTGATCTTGGAGCTCCTGATATCATCGTTCGTAACGAGAAGAGAATGCTTCAGGAAGCAGTAGATGCTCTTATAGATAACGGTAGAAGAGGAAGACCTGTAACAGGCCCTGGTAACAGAGCTCTTAAGTCACTTTCAGACATGCTTAAAGGTAAGTCAGGTCGTTTCCGTCAGAACCTTCTGGGTAAGCGTGTTGACTACTCAGGACGTTCAGTTATCGTAGTAGGACCTGAACTTAAGATTTATCAGTGCGGACTTCCTAAGGAGATGGCTATTGAGCTTTTCAAGCCTTTCGTTATGAAGGAACTGGTTTCAAGAGGAATTTCTCAGAATATCAAGAATGCCAAGAAGCTTGTTGAGCGTCTTGACGAGCAGGTTTGGGATGTACTTGAGGATGTAATTAAAGAGCATCCTGTTATGCTGAACCGTGCCCCCACACTTCACAGACTTGGTATTCAGGCATTTGAGCCTATCCTTGTAGAAGGTAAAGCTATTAAGCTTCATCCACTTGTATGTACACCTTTCAACGCCGACTTCGACGGTGATCAGATGGCTGTACATCTTCCACTTTCTGTTGAAGCTCAGGCAGAGTGCAGATTCCTTATGCTCTCACCTAATAATATTCTTAAGCCTTCAGATGGTGGCCCTGTTAACGTTCCTACACAGGATATGGTACTTGGTATCTACTACCTTACACAGGAAAGACCAGGTGCTCTTGGTGAAGGTAAGTGCTTCAAGAATGTGGACGAAGCTATTCTTGCTTATGAGAATGGTTATATTACTCTTCAGTCAAGAGTTAAGATCAGAATGGATAAGAAGGATGCTGATGGTGTAGTTAAGACAGGTATTGTTGAATCTACACTTGGAAGATTCCTCTTTAACGAGCTTATTCCTCAGGATCTTGGATTTGTAGACAGATCAGATCCAGAGAATTTCTTCAAACTTGAAGTAGACTTCATGGTTGGTAAGAAACAGCTCAAGCAGATCATTACTGCTATTATCAATACACATGGTACATTTGCAACTGCAGAAGTACTTGATAAGATCAAGGATACTGGTTATCACTATTCAACACGTGCTGCCATGACTGTTTCAATTGCAGATATGACAGTGCCTAAGCAGAAGCAGGCTATGCTTGATGAAGCACAGGCTACAGTTGATAAGATTGCTATGAACTTCCGTCGTGGTCTTATTACAGATGAAGAGCGTTACCGTGCAGTTGTTGATACTTGGATGGAGACAGATAAAAAGCTTACAGAAGAGCTTCTTGCAGGTCTTGATAAGTACAACAATATTTATATGATGGCTGACTCTGGTGCCCGTGGTAGTAACCAGCAGATCAAACAGCTTGCAGGTATGCGTGGACTTATGGCTGATACAACAGGTCGTACAATCGAACTTCCTATCAAGTCAAACTTCCGTGAAGGTCTTGACGTTCTGGAGTACTTCATGTCAGCTCATGGAGCTCGTAAGGGTCTGTCTGATACAGCTCTTCGTACAGCCGATTCAGGATACCTGACACGTCGAATGGTTGACGTATCACAGGAACTTATCATTCGTGATGTTGATTGCTGTGCAGACAAGGAAGTTATTCCTGGAATGACAGTTAAGGCATTCATGGATGGCAAGGAAACTATCGAGCCATTAAAAGATAGAATTACAGGAAGATATTCTTGTGAGACTATTAAGGATAAAGATGGAAATGTAATTGTTAAGAAGAACCACATGATTACACCATCTCGTGCAGCTAAGATCCTTTCAGTAGGTGTAAATGCTAAGGGAGAGCCTGTTGAGGCAGTTAAGATTCGTACAATCCTCACATGCCGTTCACACAATGGTATTTGTGCAAAGTGCTACGGAGCTAACATGGCAACAGGAGAAGCAGTTCAGGTTGGTGAGGCTGTTGGTATCATCGCTGCTCAGTCAATCGGTGAGCCTGGTACACAGCTTACAATGAGAACATTCCATACTGGTGGTGTTGCCGGTGGTGATATCACACAGGGTCTTCCTAGAGTAGAAGAGCTTTTCGAGGCAAGAAAACCTAAGGGACTTGCTATTATTTCAGAACTTGATGGTAAGGTAGAAATCAGAGATACCAAGAAGAAACGTGAAGTTATCGTTACTAACGATGAGACTGGCGAGTCTAAGGCTTATCTCATTCCTTACGGATCAAGAATTAAAGTTCAGGACGGCGTTACAATTGAAGCCGGTGATGAACTTACAGAAGGTTCAGTTAACCCACATGATCTTCTTAAGATTAAGGGAATCCGTGCTGTACAGGATTATCTCCTTAGAGAAGTTCAGAGAGTTTACCGTCTGCAGGGTGTTGATATCTGCGATAAGCATATCGAGGTTATCGTACGTCAGATGCTCAAGAAGGTAAGAATCGATGAGAGTGGTGATACAGAATTCCTTCCAGGAACTCTTGTTGACTTCCTTGATTTTGAGGATAGTAATGAAGCACTTGTTTCAGAAGGCAAGAAGCCTGCTGAAGGTAAGCAGGTAATCCTTGGTATTACCAAGGCAGCTCTTGCTACTAACTCATTCCTCTCAGCTGCTTCCTTCCAGGAAACAACAAAGGTTCTTACAGATGCAGCAATCAAAGGTAAGGTTGATCCTCTTATCGGACTTAAAGAGAACGTTATCATTGGTAAGCTGATTCCTGCAGGAACAGGTATGAAGAGATATAGAAATACAACTCTTAATACTGATGTTAATTTCAAGGATCCTGAGAAACTCATTCTCAAGAAGAGAAGAAGAGATTTCGATGATGAGTTCATTGATGTTGCAGATGACGTTGAAGATGACGAGCTTACTGTAGCAGATGATGAAGAGTAATTTATAAATTTTTACTAAAACGGTTGTACTGAAAAATTTAGTTGACAACCAAAATGATAGTATTTATAATTCATAATTGCGTGTATCGACAAAGGGGTGAATTCTGCCCCTTTGTCGTATGCATATATCAAAATAGGAGGTAAAAAGAATGCCAACATTTAACCAGTTAGTTAGAAAGGGTCGTCAGACATCTGTTAAGAAGTCTACAGCACCTGCACTTCAGAAGGGATTCAACTCTCTTCACAAGAAGGCTACAGCAACAGCTTCACCTCAGAAGCGTGGTGTATGTACAGCTGTTAAGACAGCTACCCCTAAGAAGCCTAACTCAGCTCTGAGAAAAATCGCCAGAGTTCGTCTTTCTAACGGTATTGAGGTAACAAGCTACATTCCTGGTGAGGGACACAACCTTCAGGAGCACAGCGTTGTTCTTATCCGTGGCGGAAGAGTTAAGGATTTACCTGGTACAAGATACCATATCATCAGAGGTACTCTTGATACAGCAGGTGTAGCCGACAGAAAACAGGCTCGTTCTAAGTATGGCGCTAAGAGACCAAAGGCGTCCAAGTAAGATAGTAACTAAAAATCTAATTTTATAGTGTTGGGATTCTTTTAACATAGTTATAAGTAACACCCCATTTTATGGGTAGTATTATTTTTTCTAAGTTAGAAAACCGCACGTACACTAAGATTAGTGAGTACCGATGATTTATAGTAAGCAGTGACTTTATTATAATCATTGCAATTCTAAAGGAGGGAAGAACCGTGCCGCGTAAAGGACATATTGTAAAACGTGACGTATTAGCGGATCCTTTATACGATAACAAGGTTGTTACTAAGCTTGTTAACACAGTTATGCTTGATGGTAAGAAGGGCGTAGCTCAGAAGATCGTATATGGTGCATTCGCACAGGTAGAAGAGAAGGCTGGTAAGCCTGCTCTTGAAGTATTCGAAGGAGCCATGAATAACATCATGCCTGCTCTCGAGGTAAAGGCTAGACGTATCGGTGGTGCTACATATCAGGTTCCAATCGAGGTTAGACCAGACAGACGTCAGGCTCTTGCACTTCGCTGGCTTGTAAACTTTTCACGCGCTAGAGGCGAGAAGACTATGGTTGATAGACTCGCTTCAGAGATTATGGATGCATACAACAACACTGGTGCAGCTGTAAAGCGTAAGGAAGATATGCACAAGATGGCAGAAGCAAACAAGGCGTTCTCACACTACAGATTCTAATCTGCAGCGTAGAGATGTGTGTTTAGATTTAATTAGGAGGAAGAACCTTTGGCTGATAGACAATACCCATTGGAGAGAACCAGAAACATCGGTATCATGGCTCATATTGATGCTGGTAAGACTACACTTACAGAGCGTATTCTTTACTATACCGGTGTAAACTATAAGATTGGTGAGACTTACGAAGGTACTGCTACCATGGACTGGATGGAACAGGAGCAGGAAAGAGGTATCACAATCACATCTGCAGCTACAACATGCCATTGGACACTTCAGCAGAATGGTAAGCCTAAGCCAGGTGCTCTTGAGCATCGTATCAATATCATTGATACACCTGGACACGTTGACTTTACCGTTGAGGTTGAGCGTTCACTTAGAGTACTTGATGGTGCTGTAGGTGTATTCAGCGCTAAGGAAGGCGTTGAGCCACAGTCTGAGAACGTTTGGCGTCAGGCTGATGGATTTAATGTTCCTCGTATGGCATTCATCAACAAGATGGATATCATCGGAGCAAACTATTATGGAGCTGTTGAGCAGATTCGTAATAGACTTAAGAAGAATGCTATCATGATCTATATTCCTATCGGTGCTGAGGATCAGTTCCAGGGAATTATCGATCTTTTCGAGATGCAGGCTTACATTTACAATGATGATAAGGGTGAGGATGTTACTATTGGTGAAATCCCAGCTGATCTTAAGGATGATGCTGAACTCTATCATCAGGAGCTTGTTGAGAAGATCTGTGATCTTGATGAAGATCTTATGATGAAGTATCTTGAGGGTGAAGAGCCTTCAATCGATGAGCTTAAGGCTGCACTTCGTAAGGCAACTTGCGAATGTAAGGCTTTCCCTGTTTGCTGTGGTTCTGCTCACAGAAACAGAGGTATTCAGAAGCTTATCGACGCTATCATCGAGTTCATGCCTTCACCTATCGATATCCCTGCTTGTAAGGGTACAGATATGGATGGTAATGAAGTTGAGGTTGAGTCAACTGATGATGGCCCATTTGCAGCACTTGCATTCAAGATTGTCAGCGATCCATTCGTAGGAAAGCTTGCTTTCTTCCGTGTATATCGTGGTACTGCAAATTCAGGTTCTTATGTACTTAACAGTACTAAGGACAACAAGGAACGTCTTGGACGTATCCTTCAGATGCACGCTAATAAGCGTTCAGACCTTGATAAAGTATATTCAGGAGATATCGCAGCTGCTGTTGGTCTTAAGAACACAGTAACTGGTGATACACTCTGTGATGAGAAGAATCCTGTTATTCTTGAGTCTATGGAGTTCCCTGATCCTGTTATTGAGCTTGCTATCGAGCCTAAGACTAAGGCTGGTCAGCAGAAGCTTGATGAGGCTCTTATGAAGCTTGCTGAAGAAGATCCTACATTCAGAGCTCATACAAACCCTGAGACAGGTCAGACTATCATCGCTGGTATGGGTGAGCTTCACCTTGATATCATCGTTGACAGACTTCTTAGAGAGTACAAGGTTGAGGCTAACGTAGGTGCTCCTCAGGTTGCTTATAGAGAAGCTCTTACAAAGGCTGTAGACGTTGAGTCTAAGTATGCTAAGCAGTCCGGTGGACGTGGTCAGTACGGACACTGTAAGGTTCGTTTCGAGCCTATGGATGCAAACGGCGACAATCTTTACCAGTTTGATAGCGAAGTTGTTGGTGGTGCTATTCCTAAGGAATTCATCCAGCCAATCAGCGAAGGTATCGAAGAGGCTATGAAGGCTGGTACACTTGGTGGATATCCTGTAGTAGGTGTTCATGCAACAGTTTACGACGGATCATACCATGAAGTTGACTCTTCAGAAATGGCATTCCATATTGCCGGATCTATGGCATTTAAGGATGCTATGCAGAAGGGTGCTCCTGTTCTTCTTGAGCCTATCATGAAGGTTGAAGTAACAATGCCTGAGGAGTACATGGGAGATGTTATCGGTGACGTTAACTCTCGTCGTGGTCAGGTTGAAGGTATGGATGACCTTGGTGGCGGTAAGATCGTTAGAGCACATGTTCCGCTTGCTGAGATGTTCGGATATGCTACAGACCTTCGTTCTAGAACACAGGGACGTGGTAACTACTCAATGTTCTTTGAGAAGTACGCTCCAGTTCCTAAGAACGTACAGGAAAAAGTCCTTTCAAATAAGGGCAACTAATAAAATATGAATGTTTCGCCGTTTAAATCAAGCAAAATGCTTGATTTAGCGGCAAACATTTAATATAATCGATATAGTCGGTTAAATTATGTATGAAAATGTTGGATAACATTTCACTTAAGGAGGATATTTAGAAATGGCAAAAGCTAAGTTTGACAGAAGCAAACCACATGTTAACATTGGTACAATCGGACACGTTGACCATGGTAAAACAACTCTTACAGCTGCTATCACAGCAGTACTTGCTGATAGAGGATTCAGCCCTGCAGTAGCATTCGATCAGATCGATAAGGCTCCTGAAGAGAAGGAAAGAGGAATCACAATCAACTCTGCTCACATCGAGTATGAGACAGCTAACAGACACTATGCTCACGTTGACTGCCCAGGTCACGCTGACTACGTTAAGAACATGATCACAGGTGCAGCTCAGATGGATGGTTCTATCCTTGTTGTTGCTGCTACTGATGGTGTTATGGCTCAGACTAAGGAGCACGTTCTTCTTGCTCGTCAGGTTGGTGTTCCTTACATCATCGTATTCATGAACAAGTGCGATATGGTTGATGATCCTGAGCTTCTTGACCTCGTTGAGATGGAGATCAGAGACCTTCTTACAGAGTATGAGTTCCCTGGAGATGACACACCTATCATCCGTGGTTCAGCTCTTAAGGCTCTTGAGGATCCTAAGTCTGAGTGGGGTGACAAGATCATCGAGCTCATGGACACAGTTGATTCTTACATTCCTGAACCTACTCGTGAGACAGATAAGCCTTTCCTTATGCCTGTTGAGGACGTATTCACAATCACAGGACGTGGAACAGTTGCTACTGGTAGAGTAGAGAGAGGTCACCTTAACCTCAACGACGAAATCGAAATCGTTGGTATCAAGGAAGAGACTTCTAAGTCTGTATGTACTGGTATCGAGATGTTCAGAAAGACTATGGACTACTGCGAAGCTGGTGATAACGTAGGACTTCTTCTCCGTGGTGTTGATCGTGATGGCATCCAGAGAGGTCAGGTTGTAACAAAGCCTGGCACAGTTACATGCCACACAAAGTTCACTGCTGAGGTTTACGTTCTTACTAAGGACGAGGGTGGCCGTCATACACCTTTCTTCACAAACTACAGACCTCAGTTCTATTTCAGAACAACTGACGTTACAGGTGTCTGCAACCTTCCAGATGGTGTTGAGATGTGCATGCCTGGTGACCACGTAACAATGTCTATCGAGCTTATTCACCCAATCGCTATGGAGCAGGGTCTTAAGTTCGCTATCCGTGAGGGTGGACGTACAGTTGGATCAGGTAAGGTTGCTACAATCGTTGAGTAATCTTAACAAACCTAGATTTTATGCAGCTTCCAGAGTTTCTCTGGAAGCTGTTTTTTTGTATACAATCTTGCTAAAATTGGTCTATGGCTCTAATTTGGCTCTAAAAATTTGGATAAATTCAGAGTCAAGCGAAAGTATTTCAAAATTCATATGTCGAGCTCGCTCGAACAAATGTATTTTGGAATACTTTCATTTGGCGGATATCCGCCAATGAGGAAAAGATTTCGTTTCCGAGTCTTGACTCTGATTATATTCAGTATTTATGCGCTTTTGAAAAGTGGAGTCATGGTGCTAATTCTAGCTATGTTTTGTCGAAAATAATTATATATACGACTTGTTTTTGTTATGTGTTAAAAGAAATAACAATGGTTGCCAAAATCATTGTTTATTCTTCGTGAGTATCCAGAAAGGAGGATTTTATGGCAGATATTAGATCTGTTCAAGATTTTAAGGAATTTCTTAAAGACAACAGAGAACTATTACATAAAAAAGCTGTAAGAATCGAAGATCTTCCTCCTGATGATGATTGGATTCTCGATGATGAATGGGATGAAATCTATGAACAAGAGGTTTTAAAGCGTGGAAAAGTATGAAATTGGGGATGGTTCATTTTCCTTTTGAAGATAAGGATCAGGAGAAACGAAGACCTGCATTTCTTTCTAAAAGACGATGAAGACGATTGTACACCAATGTACCTTGCTTTAGACTATTAAGGATAATTATAAAAGAACTGCTGAATGATATTGTTCAGCAGTTCTTTATTTTATGATATAGGAAATTTCTCCGAAATTCCTATATCATAAAAAACGCTCCGCTATGGATGCGCACTCGCGCGATAGGTAAATGTTGCATAAATGCAACCGCGCTCGGCGCGAGCATGTTGCAAGCAACATGCTTTCTTGATACTTGGAAATTATATTTACTGATTATCTTCCGTCGATAGAAATAATAATTCAAAAAACCGAAAAAACGTAAATATCTATATATTTTTTAAAGAGTAAACATGATAAAATAGTTTACACATCTGAATAAGAAAGGACTTGCAGATTAAGTGATTCAGAAATATACTTTGACAGACAGACAGACAGACAGACAGACAGACAGACAGACAGACAGACAGACAGACAGATGAGATAATTCTGTCTTCTTTTGATATAGAAATAGTATGTGACGTCCATAAATGAGCTTGTTGAAGCTAACAGGTTCATTCATGGGCGTTTTTGTATGCAAAAAATAATGGAAAAGAATGGGAGAAAACAGGTTATGAGACTTTTTGACAGACCACAGGAAAATGAAAGAAAGGGAGATGCTTACGAAGAGAAGCTAAGAGACTTAAAGGCTCAGAAAATTCGTATTACAAGACAAATCGGAGAGAAGTTTATTGAGGAGAGCGCAGGAAAAGATATGGCAGCAACTCCATATGCAGATCTCTTTGCACAGCTGTCAGGAACCGAGGATGAGATTGATCTTACATTAAAGCGCCAACTTGCATCAAGGGGACTTAGAAAGTGTGAAAGCTGCGGAGCAGAGCTTCCAATCAACAGTGCATTTTGTAATAAGTGTGGTGCCAAACAGGGAGAACTTGAAACTGAAGTTGTAACAGCTGGTAGAATCTGCCCTAAGTGTGGAGCAACTTTGGAAGAAGGGGATGTATTTTGCATTAGTTGTGGGTATAAATTGTAAAAATATTACGGTGGTATTTAGAGATGCATGGAAAATGGATATGCCCATGGAACATCAGCACCGACAACTTCATGTTCAGGAGAAAAAATCCTATGTGTATGATACTTCAACCTCAACAAGGATGCCCACCCTAATCAAGGTCGCGCCAAAAACGTGACCCTGAAGAGTGATTATCATATACAGTGCATGACCTATGGCAGAATGGCCAGTCGTTCTCGTGCTTCTTTGTTAATCTAGCTTTTATGCTGATGCGTTTAACCCCGTCTACATCATCATATATATAACAGCACTCGATAACAGTATTCTTGACATTGAGTTTTTTCTTTCATGATGCATTAGTTGAAACCACTTGTGGATACTCTTTTTTGTTTTTTGTTTGGTCGCTAATACATTAAAGAAAACCAAGTGGTTTTCAAAATGCAACTGTTATTAGTTTAAGGCTAGGTACCCCACAATCATGCTTGATGCTCAAATTAAATTGCAAATTATGAAGACTTGTACAGGAGATTGTATTATGTATTGCCAAAACTGTGGAGAAAAAATTAATGACAAAGAATCATCTTGCCCGTATTGTGGTTCAATTATAGACATAAAGAATGATGGCAATGACAGTGAGAAAAAAAGGATAATGAATAACCGAGGCGGAATCATATATTTAGTAGCTTTAGTATTTGTAGCAGTTTGTGTGTTGGCACTTTATATCTATATAAATACTTATGAATATGAAGTTGAAACTATGTGGCTTGAAGGAGCGCTTAGAAACACAGAAGAGAAGATGTTTTGCATTTTTCCGGATGATATTTTATCTCACTATGCAAGAAATAATGACTTATTTGAGGATACTATGGGATTGCCTCAAAAAGCAATAGTCTACAGTTATGATGGAGACGAATACAAAGAATTGAAAGAGTATGACTGTGGACTAGCTGCAATGGTTGAGTATGATAACGTAGTTGTCAACTATAAAAAAGATAAGAATAAAAGAATATCTGAGCTGGAATGGGATGAATATGATGAAATAGAACATTATTCATTTTTTTATACTAAAAGCGATCATCTGAGTTATATTTTAGAAGACAGTTTAGATACAGAAAGCAGAGTAATGGCGATAGTATTTGATAATAGAGCATATGAAAAAAATGCAATGGTAAATTGGGCAACTAATGGTGTGTGGGCTTCGTATGCATGTATTCATTCAACTCAAAATAATGTTGTAGGAGGCGACACTATTGATGTAAAGTGCAGAAAAGATGGGTTGGTAAGCGAACTGTATTGCTATGATGAACTAATGAATTTAGTTATGAAATATGATTTTGACTACAATGAAGATGGCTTTTTTACTCAAATAATTGCCACCGACAATACAGGAGAAAATGTATTGGAATGTATATATAGTTATTTATATGATAACGAAGGAAGAGTATTAAAAGAGAATTGTTCAGAAACATGGAAAGAAAATGAAAGATTACAAACTGTTAAAGAGAGCAGCAGTTATAATTTTAATTTTGCATATTTGGATAATAATCTTTCTGAAATAGAAATGGAACGTAAATATGAATCAGGTACAATCGCACACACCATATGTTTTGATGTTTTTGGGAATGAATTAGGAGAAGATGTAAATAAAATATTATATGAGAAGGATTCATCAGGCAAAATAGTTTCTGCTAAAATTTCTTATAAAAATAGTGATGGTGTTAGAAAAATTGAATATGACAAAAACGGTAATGTGTCTAGTGTTACAGATTTTGACGATAGGGAAATTGTTAGAAAAGTGAGATTTCAATATAAAAAAAATAGAGGTAAACGTTAACATGTATTGCAACAAATGTGGTGAAGAAATAAGAAATGGGGTTGCTTTTTGCCCTAAATGTGGGAACAAGGTCAATGCAAGAAACAATAATGTAGTATCCCGTAATTATGTTGATGGAAGAATTAAAAAAAATAGTGAAGTAAGTAAATTTGGCAGCAATTTTTGTGGGAAATTAAAGGATATTCTGATCAATATAAAAATATTGTTCATGAAAATGAAAACGATTGTTGGTAGATGGCTTATTAGAGGGAAATATTGGAAAGTAGCTATACTTGCTATTGTTTTTGCTATGGCGATAATACTGATAAACAAGGGAATCAAAATATGCAGATATAATACATCCCCTGAGTATAGATGCTCTGTTGATGGACACACGTGGGATGAAGCTATATGCGATAAACCAAAGACATGTAGCGTATGTGGAGTTATTGTGGGGAACCCGCTTGGCCATGAATGGACGGAAGCAACCTGCGAGAAACCTAAAACTTGCCAGAGGTGTGGAGCAACTGATGGAAGTGTCATTGTTCACCAGCTTAATACATACGTAGGAAGTGATAATGTAGGTCGCTGTGATATATGCGGAAAACAGATTGCTCAATCCATTGGAGAGTGGGACAAAGAAAAAATTAAAGATTATTTCAAAATTATACTTGATAAGGAACAGATAAGTTGTTTTGATTCATATTGGGATAATTTTTGGGGCGTTACGATGTATGGAATATCATATCCGCTTAGCATAAAGCCAACAAGTCGTACGGATATGCATTTTTTTGGCCGAGTTAAGGTTAAAGATGCTATGAAAAGTCACATGAAAGATTTTTACTTTTATATAGATGATGATGGATATGGAGATACAGAGGCAACAGTGTATTCATCTCACTATATAAATGATCAAGAATATGATTTTAATGCCACTTATGATTCTGAGTGTTGGGGAGATTGCTATTTCTACTATGAAAAAGAACTGTTACCGGAAACATATAATTCGAGTGGTAACGATGATAATGAAGTAGCTTCATATATTATGAACCAGAGTCATTTCTATAAATTGGCTGGTACTTGGACGAACAGTAGCGGGACGTTTTTGATTACAATTAAGAATAATGGGATTATGGAAGTGGAGGATACTAACAGAGAATCTCTTTTTCAATTTGATTCTTATTTCTATACTGAAAAGGATGAGGAGACGATTTATCTATCGTCCATTAATGAGGATTCAGGCGTATTAGGTGATTTTTATCAAAATGGAAATATGTACTATCGGTACGATGGAAAAATCTTAAAAATGTGGTCTGACGAAGAAGAGTATACCTTTACGAGATTAGAATAAAAAATAGCGTAATAATTTGATTTTCTGTATTTTGGAGCTTTTAGGAGGTTTTGGAATGTATTGTGACAATTGTGGGGCAGAGGTAAGAAATGGAGCAGCATTTTGTCCTGTCTGCGGCAATAGGATAAATAAACAGAAAAAGGTAGTAAGTAAAAATATTGTTGTAATCATCATGATTGCTATTATAGCGATAATAGTGGGAACTATAGGAGTTATTTTAGTGAAAAAAAATACTGTTGTAGAGCAGGAAACTTTAGCGTCTGAGGCAACTGTCATAGAGAAGCAGGAAACAGCTATAGAGGCAGCTTCTGAGCATGAAGAGAAAAAAGATGATGTTTACAGAGAGTATGCAGATGACGGAACACTTTTGATGGAGCAATTTTCAAATAGTGATGGGAGCATTGTTAAGGAGGTCTATTATACAGACGGGTATGTAAGTAAAGAACTGCTATACAGCAAAGACGGTTATGTTCAGCAGGAAACGGTGTATAACTCAGATGGAGTGGTTATTAAGGACTCAGGCTTTTATGGGGCTGAGATGCCGGAATACCTGAATGAATACTATGATGAGGGAAATTTGAAATATGAAGCGAGATATAATAGGAACGGTGCTCTTAGATTTGTCCACGAATATGATGAAAGAGAAAATCTCATAAAAGAATCCCAATATAACGAAGATGGGACCTTTGATTATTCATATGGCTATGAGTATTTTGAAGATAACAGCCTTATGAAAATGATTTATTTTGATCATGAAGGTAATGCTCAAAAAGAGGAAGTGTATAAAACAGTTGGTGGAATCAGATACATTGTTGAACATAATCGTGAAAATAATACTGAAATAGATGTGTTTTACCGAGAAGATGGCAGCAAAATAGGGAAAATTGCCTATGAGTATGACGAAAACGGAAACATCACTAATATGTTCCAATATTCAAAGAACGATGCTGAACCCGACTATCATTATGAGTACGAATACAATGAAAGTGGGGACATTACGAATTTTTATACATATTACTCAGATATCGAGGAGCATGTTTCGTACTCATATGAGCTTGATGATCAGGGAAAGAGGATAAAACATACTTATGATGACAAGTGGAATGAAGAAAGACTCTACGATGAAAATGATAGGGAGATAAAGTGCCTTGCTGGTGATGATGTTCGCGAATATTCCTATGATGAGAATGGAAATAAGATAAAGGAGCATAGCTACCATATCTGGCATTCAGATACAGATGTCATTCAGAATGAAGAAACAATTGACTACGAATACGATAAGCAAGGAAATCTTTTGATTAAAAGAGATACTTCCGATTCCAAAGTGACAATAGAGGAATATGAGTATGACTACAATCTATCCGAAGGAGGTATTTTGAAGAAATATAAAAAGACTTATCCGGACGGTGGATGCGATATTGGTGAGCTGATTTATGATGATAGCGGAAATGCTGTTAAATATGAGGAATACAGCGAATGGGATGGTGAAAAGCACGTTAAAAAAGAAATGTTCTATGAGAACAATATTTTAACCAAGTCTTGTAGGTACATGGATAATTACGAAACCGGAGAGCGTCAGGTTTTAATCGAGGAGCGGTTTTATGATAATTATGGGAATTGTACAAAGTGTATTGATTATAACTCAGACGATAATTATAGAAGTATAGGGTATGTCGTTACAACTGATTATGACTTTTATGGCGGGCGTGATGAAAGACAGATTGATGATAAAGGTGAAAATATCAGGTATGTGTCTCGGATTCCTAACAGACGCGGCGGATTATCGTTGTTTGATCTTATGTTGAAATGATAATTTATTAGTTACAAGGAGTGTTGGGATATGTATTGCAATAATTGTGGAGAAAAAATACGAGAAGGTGCAGCGTTCTGCCCTGTCTGTGGAGAAAGGATTGTTTCGAAAGGAAGAAGTGAGAAAGCAGGCGCTGGAAATAATATAGAAAAGAGTTTTGAGATTAATGCTGAAAATATAAAAACTAAAGCAGGCGAAACTCTTTTGGATATTTCAGATGCGGCAAAAGAGGTTAAGGATAAAACTGCTGAGAAGATAGAAAACTTCGATGCTTCAGAAAAAATTGAAGCAGCAAAGAAAGGTACAAGAAATTTCTTTGATTGGTACGGATATAACTGGAACAGGCTTTTTAAACATAAGTGGAAAGGAATAGAGCTTAAGCATCATCTTATCTGGGGTGGTGCGCATGTAGCAGCTCTTTTGCTGATAATTCTCATTATCAATCCTTTAAAAGGCGTTTCAAAAGACGAGGAGAGAGCAGATAAAGTAGGATATGAAAACATAGAATCTGAAAATGCGGAAGAATCTAAGAACTTTACTCAGATTGTAACGGATGTGGTATCGCAGGGGCAAAATGACGGAAATGAAACTGAGGATGCAGAGGAAAAATCTGCAGTAGATCAGGCAGTTGACGTAGCAAAAGAAAAGGCAAATGAAATAGGAAATGAGCTGGATTATGCAGCCAAAGTTCTTTTCAGCAGTCTCTACGGCACTTGGACCAATGAGTCAGGAACATTCACGTTAACTATTGGGAAAGACGGAACTGTTAAGATTGCTGATTCTACAGGAACTTTTGGGGCAGATGCTTTCACCTATACTGAGGTTGATGATGATACAGTGCGCCTTAAGGTTGCATCGGACAGTTTTATTGCTAGCATGTTGTCGATTGATATGGACTATGAGGTAAACGGTGAAACTCTGACTGTAAGCGCTTTGAATCAGAGCTTTGACTTAAAGAGAAAGAAATAACAGGAGTTTTTGGTTATGAATTGTCCAAATTGTGGAGCAAAATTAAGAAAGGGAGCGCAGTTCTGCCCTAAGTGCGGAACAAAGCTTGATGTACCTGCAGAGAAAAGAGTTATCAATAAAAGTATTGTTATTGGAAGCGGTCTTGGTGCTGCGATTTTGGTAATTATAGTGCTGGTAGTTCTAAATTTAAATCATAACAAAGTAGGTCAATCTGCTGGTAATGAAGAAATTGTTGCTAATGGAGAAAATGAAATTAATGAAGTGACGGATGCTAATGCAGAGGAACTATCGGAAGAGAATACTAAAGAGGAGCTTTTGGCAAACTTTGGCATTTCATCTGATAACGATGCAGATTATAGCATTGCTCAGATTTTGGATTATACCCAGTATAAAAAGTATGATTCCGGAATAGGAAGTTTTAGCTTTGGTTATCCATCAGATATTTACAATGACGTAGAAGTAGTAAGTGACATGGAAGGTGGAGAATATGGCAGGATACTTCATCAGGTGAAAATGGCCGGTTCGGATGGTTCAACAGCTCTTTTTACAGTATATCAGAATGAAATCACTGATGTTGATGAAAAGACAATGGAAGCAATGACGGAATATGTTTTTGACCATGAGAAAAAGAGCTTTTTTGCTCCAAGAGTGGAAGTAAATGGTGTATCAACTGATGGTGGTCATGGCACACTTATTATGAGGGGATATGTCGGGAGCATAGCAAATTCTGATTGTATATATGATCTGTGCAGAATTGAAAGTGAATATGTATATCAGATGAAATTTACATATCCACGTCCTACAACACAGGAAGATGACCAACATAAGGCATATTTTTCTGATGTGATGTATAGGCTCTGTGCATTCAGCGGAACAAGCAGAAGTACGCCGGATAAATATGCGGATTTTGTTGATAGCAGATACACGAATTTCCATTTGGCTGACTGGCAGAAAGAGATTTTGCAGGAGATAATCCGGTATTATGTTGACTGTATGGAAAGGACTGAGAGAACCGCTGCTTTTTACGGGACTGATTATGACTACGAGATGCCGCTTGGAAGTATAGAAGAAATCGCAGAAAAGCTTTCTACGGAAGAATCTCTTTTGCAGCTATTTTATTATGCTGGTAATAACGGCGGCGAGGGAACTGTTGAGAGTGAACGAATAGCATATATTGGATGGCATCAAGATGATGATTACGACTTTTATTACAAGGACGAACTTGGGGATTCGTTTGAAGATTACAGTTCATTGGCATGTGGTGAAAAATCCCTGGAAAAAGGCCTGCTAAACTATGCAAGGACATTCTATAGGGATGTGTTTAATATGGAATTAAACACTAATGTTGTTTTACAGGATAGTTATGATTTTTGTCCCGGAGATAGGTTACTTTATATCTATAACAAAGATTATGACGAAATAGTCTATGCCTGGGGGTACGCAGGAGAGGGCGGTGTTGATGGCCCTGATGACTGGGATTACAATGAAGAATTGGATTGCTTTGATTATCACTTTGGTCCGGTTTATGATATTTCCGGCAGCGGAGAGCCTTGGGAAGACCATCGTGATGCAAAAGAGCCAGGGAATGGAATCTATGTATTCCATGTAAAACCTTTCTGGAATAACTGTGTTGGCTTTAAACTTCTTGGAATAGAGATGGCTGAAGCTCCCGTTGGGGATAATGCTTATTCAGAAGAAAATCACGACCATGATGAAAGTTATTATACTGAACTAAGCACGGAAAATTTCAAAGACTACTTCACATATGATTATGACTACAATTCAAAAGATATGACGGTGACAATAAAGATTACGCCTATTGATGGAAAGCTAACAGAGTATCAGGATTTTAATGTTACTTTTAATGCAAATGCGGTTAAGAATTCGAGCGGAGTTAACAAGGGAGATTCTGACTATTCAACAATTAGCATAAGCCCCGGATCGGGAAGCGGGGTGTACTCTAAAAAATATAATCTTTATGATTATGGATTTGACAAAAAAGTTAGATTTATGGGCATTAACCTAAAAGATGTCACGGGCAAAGTGCGTTGAGGAAAAAATATTAGATAGCCAGTTGTGATGGTCATTGGCTCTAAAATGGCTCTAAAAATTTCAAAAACCATCAAAAATACAGCGAAACAAGAGATATGTGCGAACAGAAGCCACGCAAAATAAAGGCTTTTCAAATAGATATAATAAACGTTAAACCGTGAGGGTGGATGTACAGTTGGATCAGGTAAGGTTGCTACAATCGTTGAGTAATCTTATCGGATTGCATAAACACTGAACTTATAAAGAGCTTCAAGCCTTGTGCTTGGGGCTCTTTTTTCGTACAATAAAGAAACGTATTGAGTATATTTGGGGGAGTAAAAAGACTATGCGTATCATTATTTGTGGTTTAAATGGAGCTGGTAATGGAACTGCCGAAGTAGCTACCAATGTTGAAATAATATTAAAGCGTATTGCTTGCTGAGTGGATGCAAGGGTGATGAATAAGCTTGTGAGAAAGGTATTTGAAATATGCAATTATTATATGCTACAAGTAACGACTCAAAAATATGCAATATGAGATACAGGCTCACGGGATATGATATAGAGATTATTACTCCTAAAGACCTGGGAATTCATATAGATGTCGATGAATCAGGCAGTACTCCTATAGAGAATGCCAGATTAAAGGCAATGGCATATTATGAAAAAACAGGACTTCCGACATTAGCAGCAGATTCAGGGCTCTATGTAGATGATATTCCAGCAGATGCGCAGCCAGGATTATTTGTGCGCAGGGTAAAAGGTAAGACATTATCGGAAGAGGAAATGATTGAGCATTATAGTAATCTGGCTGCAAGATACGGAGGAAGGCTGAAGGCTAGTTATATTACAGGATTGGTTCTTATTATAGATGGAAAAGAATACACTACAGAAATACCTGATGATGATTTTTACATATCTAATGAACCAAATGTTAACAGGCAACATAGAGGTAATCCACTTGATGTTGTAACGATTTGTCCTGCCAACGGCAAGTACTTTAATGACTGCTCATTAGATGAGCTTTCAGTTCTTGCAAGCTCTTTTGACAAAAAGTGCATTAAATTTCTGCAGGAAAGCCATATCATACCGGAAAAATCATGTGGTGGAATTGTTTATAAAATTGTAAATGGTGAAGTAGAATATCTGCTTGTAGAAGAAACAAGCGGATTTATTAGTTTCCCTAAAGGACACATTGAGATAGGAGAAACAGAGGAAGAAACGGCAATCCGAGAAATAAGAGAGGAAACTGGATTGGAGTTAAACTTGTTACATGGATTTAGGGAAATTCAGGAATACTATCCTGCTGAACGTCCAAATGTTAAAAGACAAGTGGTATTATTCTTGGCTGAGTATTCAGATCAAGTTCCTCATATTTTGCAGCCAGAGGAAGTTATATCACTCAAGAGTTTGAGATTGGATGAAGCCCTTTCAGTATTAGAATATGATGAACCAAAGCGTAATCTTCTGGAGGCTGACAAATATTTAAAAGGCAAATTGTAAAAACACATTTATCTAAAAATAGCTATCTATGATACTGATGAGGATATTTTATATGTTTTTGAAGAAGACACATAATGGAACAGGAACAAGATTTGCGATTGGCTTATTATTGGCATTGATGGCCTTTCAGCTATGCGCTTGCGGGAAAAAGGCTGAAGAGTCTCAGGAGGCGTCTTTCTATATCCCACAGGTGTACAGATACTCATTTGTATCATTATCTGAGGAAGATGGCCATAGAAATACCTTTAGGCATAAGATGAGATATGATCTTAATGATTTCTACAGGCACAATGACAGCTACGAAGCTATTTTCAGACTCTACAGAAACGCTTCAGCTAACAGCTTTCTGTTTGAAGTAACTGATTACAACTTTGGAATAGAGAAACTTACTGGTGCGGACAAAAATCATTTCCACTATGTTGTGATAGATCTATGTGAAGAAGAACTGTTTCCAGGGACAGATAATAAATATCAAACCATGGTTTATGATGTGGAGTCTGGGAATTTCTGGCTGGGAAAAGATTGTGACCATTTATACTCATATGGCAAATGTGCAATCGAAGATTACAGAGCCGATTCAGATTTGCTTGCATATGTAGAAGGCAAGTGGGAGGTTCCGGAATATCAGACTTTTTATGATTACCTTTGTTCTATGGATTGGCTGAAAAACTCATAAATGAACTGAAGAAGATCAAGAGTAATCTTGCCAAAGATGCAAGGATATTTTTTTATATAAAAACGTTAGTAAGGGGTTGTATTATGAGCAATGTAATATTCCTTGATGTGGATGGAGTCCTTAATTCGAAGTTTTGGGACAACGATCATCAACGTGAGATTAGTAATGGCAAATATATTGATTCTGAGGCAGTAAAGTTACTTGGAAGCCTTGTGAAAAGAACTAATGCTAAGATAATTCTTCATTCTGGCTGGAGATTTTGGTTTGATGAAACGATGAAACCATTAAGGACGGAAGCAGATTTTTTGGCTAACACAATGAAGGAAGCAGGCATTACGATTGCAGGAGTAACACCAGACTTAACTACGGAAGAGATAAGAAAGACCAGGAAGTTTAGCCTGGTAAAAGCTGATGAAATACTTTTGTGGTTAAAAGATAATCCCTCTGCGAATTGGGTAGTACTTGATGATCTTGAACTTCATAATAGTGAGATTGAAAAACATCAGGTAAAGACAGATGCTGAGGTTGGCCTTACTACAAAAGATGTTGAAAAAGCTATAACTATACTACTGGGAAATTAGTAAGAAAGAAGAGATTATATGTTAAGACTTGAGAAGATAAATGGTAAAAATGTTTGGGATATTTTAAAACTATAAAGCATGATGAGGAAAACATGAGCAGAACTGAAATATCAGAAATAACAGTCCTTTGCCTCATTTCAGATGGAGACAAAGTGCTGCTTCAAAATAGAGTCAAAGAGGATTGGAAAGGCTACACTCTTCCAGGGGGTCATGTCGAAATGGGAGAGTCTTTTGTTGATGCGGTAATTCGTGAGATGAAAGAAGAAACCGGCCTGGATATAAAGAACCCACGACTTGCTGGAGTTAAGCAGTTTCCAGTCAGGGACGGTAAATACGAAAATGGAAGATATATAGTATTTCTTTTCAAAACATGCGAGTTTGTCGGAAATGTTATCTCTTCAGATGAAGGCCAGATGGAGTGGGTAGAGAAAAGTAAACTGTCAGAATTTGAAACAGTTGATGACTTGGAAGAACTACTGGAAGTTATAAATAATCCTGAACTTACAGAGTTCCAATATCTTGTTGAGGGTGATAACTGGATGGTATCTGTTAAATGAGAGTAATGATAATTAGGCATGGCAAAGTACTTCATGACTGGAAAAAGTGGTGCACATCTGCTGAGTTTGATGAGCAATGTGCGTTATATGACAAAGCTCCGATTGATAAGGCATCTGTAGATACAGTGAACGATGATATTCAAATAGTTTATATTAGCGATTTGGACAGGACTCTACAAACTGCAGAAAAGATATTTGGAGAAGAGGATTTCAATAGGACAGCACTGCTAAATGAGGTTCCGCTTCATTCAGGATTTGATATAGCAATACGTTTGCCGCTTAGTGTTTGGAATTTTCTAGGAAGGCTACAGTGGCTAATCGGAAATAAAAGACAACCTGAAGGCAGGAAGCAGACCTCTAAGAGAGCAGTTTGTGAACATGATAATAAAGCATAATGAGGATTGTGCCGTAGTCACACATGGCTTCTTTATGCATACTTTGATCAGAATAATGAAGAATGTGGGCTTCAAAGCGGATAAAGAGCGAGTGAACTATAGGAATGGAGAAGTAATTTTACTTACAAGAAAGTGTTAAGGGGAAGAAGCATGGTCCTGAAGCTTCTAATGCAGATAACCCTGAGCGTGAGCACCTGATAGAAGAGCTTGCAGATGTCTTAATGTACTATAACGATGTGCTTCTTTGCTGTGGAATAACTGCAGAGGAGTTAAAGGAGACATATACAAACAAGTTTCAAAAGAACATGAAGCGCTGGTGATTGGAAAGGATTAAATTATGATCAAAAGTAAAACGAAATATGAAGCTTCACTTGAAGAAATAAGGGAACTTTTTTCTTTTCATAAACTTGGGAGTGCTACAGATATTTCACCACTTGGCAATGGAGAGTTTAATTCTGCGTATAAGGTGGTACTTGATGATGGTCAGAAATATGCACTTAAGATAGCACCTCCAGAGGGAGCTATGGTCCTTTCATATGAGAAAAACATGATGGAATCAGAAGTTTTCTGGTATAAGATGATGCATGAGAACACAGATATTCTTTGCCCGGAAGTATACGTGTCCGACTTTTCTCAGAATATTATTAAAAGCAACTGCTTTATCATGCAGATGATGGAGGGAGAGCCCTTGTGGGCTGTAAAGTTTTCTGATCGTGAATATGAAAATGTTCAAAAGCAGAAAATAGAAATGCTTACAAAGATACATAGGATCAAAAATGACAAGTTTGGTTACAGACAGTCCGGACTTCATGATACATGGTATGATGCGCTAAAGTCCATGGCAGGTAACCTCGTTAAGGATTGCAAGTCACTTGGATACGAGACACCTGATGGGGAGAAGTTTATTTCATATATTGATAAACACGCTAAGCTCCTCCGGAGTGTGCCTTGCCGAATGGTGAACTTTGACCTATGGGACAGCAATGTCTTATATAACGATGGCAAGATTTGCTGGATTGATCCTGAGCGCGGATTTTGGGGTGACCCGGTGGCTGACTTCATTACCCTTGGTACAGGGCAAAAAGCACCGTTGTCAACAAAACAGAAAGAGCTGGATATTTATAATGAAACAGCAACAGAGAAGATAGTTCTTTCTAAAGAGACTGAAGTTAGATATGCGTTAGCAGTCTGTTACCTGGCTCTTATTGAGGAAGTTGAAAAATATGTCAGATATGAGCCTGATGAACCTAATTACATAAGAAATACCAATGATGCAAGAGAAATGTATGACATGGCTTTTGCAATACTATAACAGTCTATATTAAAGGTGAGTCAAAAGAGGCTTCATATGAAAACTAATAAGAAAATATGCATAATACTGTCAGTTTTGCTGGCAATTCTTAGTTTTGTGACAATAGTATTTATCAGGCTCAAGCTTGGCGAGACACATTTGCGCAAGCTATATGAGGGCTATAACAGCATGGGGTTATACCTGATAGTCATATGGCAGATTGTTATAGTTGCCGGATGTGCGCTGTTCTGGATAAGGGGAAGCAAACACATAGAGGGACCATTACAATATATAGGGCGAGGCGTAAGTCTCGTCCTATCTTTCGTGCTGATAATTTTCCTGGCAGGAAGGTGGCTGCATCTTATATTTGATTATAATTATGGGCATGTTGCCCTTGAAAAAGACAATCTGATGCTCATAAGGCAGACCAGCAAACTGGAGGATGACAGCTATTCCATATGGTCCAGAGATGGATTGTTTTATAGAAGACTTGAAAGAATAATAGGTTCTTCAGCAGACTCTGTAGCTGAGGGCATTTTTTATGCCTATGTCAGTGGCTTTGAGGATAATCTTGGAGCTACCCCTAGTGATTCCGCAGAGGATATGACAGATGAAAAGAGTGAGCAGAAAAGTCGCGAGTATGAACTTCTAAACAAGTACATTGAGATAACAGAAAATACATTTCCCGAGAAGTTTCAGAGAGGTTTGTACTGGGAGGAAAAAGAGTGCAGTGAAAATGCTATAGGAACAGTACAGGTTGCGATTCTTGAAGAAGGCGGAATGCAGGATATGACCTGGTTTTGCGAGAATTTTTGCGACTGGCTGGAAGAGTGCCTTCAGGAGGTTCCTTATGATGAGGCACCTTGGATATATAAAGCCGTTGGGGTAATAATGCCTTCAGTAACAGGAGAATTTGATCCATCGCCATATATCGAGGGAAACTATAACAGAGATGCTCTTTATGAAGGAATATATGACTTTATAGATACTATGCTGACTTCGGAGGATTACCCTGAGCAGAATATAAACTATGGAATGCTCGAGTTTGTGGATAACGGGAGCGATGACTATTTAAAAGATATAGAGCCCGACTGTACCTATACAACTAACGATGGCATTACCTATGGCATGTATCCTGTTGACAGGGCAGCAGGCAGCAGCTACTACATTCTTGCAGCATACAAAAAGGCAGGAGATACACCCGAAGTTATAAATGAGTATCCCTTTGGCGGAAGCGGAGGGCAGGCAACATGGATTACCTTTATTGATGATACAAACCTTGGCTTTGCATGCCTTACCTACAACGGAGGAGACAACGCATATCTTTATAGAACTGAGGATGGAGGCAGGTCTTTTACCCAGATAAATTATCCATCAGCCAAAGTCAAACTTGCTGATGGAACAATCTACAATCCATTCCTGATTCCTGAAAAAGTATGGGCTGATAACGGAGATATATACCTTCTAGCCGGTCAGAGTCAGTGGTCAGGGGATTATTACAGTGAGAAACTGGGAAAACACCCCTCAGGACTCTATGTCTCACATAATAAGGGACTGAGTTTTGAATATGTTGGGGAGAAGTAAATATTTTTTCTAATTATTTTGTCCAGTTTTTGTTTCATGAATCGTATTACTAATAGAAGGCCTTCTAATAGAAACAGAAAGTGAGAATATTCGCACATGGATGAACAGGAAGTCAGACGCGTTGTAGATACCTACTCTGACATGATAAAGAGAATAAGTTACAACTACCTTCAGCAGACCTACGACTGTGAAGATATATGCCAGACAGTTTTCTTAAAGTATTTAACAAGCACCATACTCTTTGAGGATAGAGCACATGAAAAGGCTTGGATGATACGAACTACGATAAATGCCTGCCATGATCTTAGGAAGAATGCATTTTTCAGGAAAACTGTACCACTGGATGAAGCACTTGAAAAAGAAATCCAGCAGGAGCAAGGTTCTGAGGTACTTGAAGAAATCTCGAAACTTCCGGTGAATTACAGGACCGCCATTTATCTGTATTATTTCGAGGGATATAATACGGAGGAAATTGCAGATATCATGGGTAAAAGAAAGACAGCAGTTTCCAAATATCTATCAAGAGGCAGGAAGATTCTAAAGGATACATTATCAGAGGAATACATAAGCGTATATAAGGTAGGTGAACAGGTCCTATGAAGAGAGAAAAAATAGAAAACTATATAGAGTCCATGGAGAATATCAAATTTTCTGATCATGAAAAAGAGCATATGGTTCGCCGGATAATGAATGGCGGAAATGCGAATGGAGGTCGTATGAAGGGAAAACTTGATATTAGAAAACTGGGAATAGTTGTTGCAGCATGTATGACGATATTTAGTGCAACTGCCTTTGCGGCAGGAGAAGCAGCGGGAATAGTCAGCTGGAACAGAATAGATACCAGAACCGGTAACTTTGAAGATCTGTCCAGAATTGAAGAAAAAGCTGATCTTGATATAGCAGCTATTGAATCATTTAGTAACGGATATAAATTTGATTATATGGAGGTTGAAGAGGCCAAGACCCAGGATGAAGATGGCAATGACCTCAGGCATTTCAAAGGGATCGATATAACCTATGAAAAAGAGGGATGCCCTTGGATCAGTGTCAATGCTGATCCTGCAGAAATGTATGATGATCCGCATGAGGAAGACACAGCTGTCAGGGAAATTGAGGGAATAACCGTATACTATAACTACACAGAGTGCTTAAATCTTCCCGTTGATGAAGAACCTAGTGAGGAAGAACTTGAAAGAGAAGAAAAAGATAGGCATTTTTCTATTAGCGTTGGAAGTGATGAGCGATATACCGATTATCTTAGCTCGATAGACTTTGAAATGGATGGTATTTCATACGTTTTGATAGGATTTGACCTTGATATGACGCAGGATGAGCTATTTGATATGGCAAAAGAAATAATTCTTGCAAGGTGAGACTCAGAAAAACAAGTTGCTCAGTAGGAGATGACCAGATTCAAAATCTGTGGTATTATTTATTTTCCTGAAAAGGAATGATAAAAATATAGAAAAGGATATATCAGGAAGTACTATGAATATTTACATTGATTTTGATGATTGTCTCTGCGAGACAGCAAGGTATTTTACAGGTCTTGTTGAGAATTTATATGGTAAAAAAGTGCCCTACGAGGATGTTAAATTCTTTGACCTTCAAAGGTCATTTGATCTTACAAAAGAAGAGTACGAGCATATGATGATCGAGGCTCATACTCCGGAAGCGCTTCTTTCTTTTGAAGAAACTAATGGAGCATCCAGAGTAGTTAATAACTGGATTGATAGCGGTGCGAATGTGTCAATAATTACTGGCCGCCCCAGCAGTGCCTACGAACCATCACGTTTGTGGCTTGATCAGCATGGACTTGAGAGAGTTAAGCTTTTTTGCCTTAATAAGTACGGGCGCGACAGCTTTATCAAGAATAGTGAGTTCACACTTGAGCTTGAAGACTATTACAAAATGCACTTTGATTATGCTGTAGAAGATTCACCTGCAGCTTTCAAATTCTTTGACCACATGCCGGACCTTAAGGTAATGGTATTTAACCGTCCTTGGAATCAGGAAGTCCAGTTCCCGAATTCCGGATATACAAGATGCCCTGATTGGGAATTTATAGAAAAAAGCGTTGCTCTGGGATGATCTCAGAGCAACGCTCGATTTTTGTTCAGGCAACCTTTTTGTGAGCAAAAACTCTTACGGAGTCAGCCAGATGCTGGTGATGAACGCTTGTAGCATCGAACTTAACTGAAGAAAATGCCAGTTGCATTATTGGTCCTGTGGCGAAAGCGCAGATTAGTGTGCCTATACCTACAGGGCCTCCAAGGAGCCATCCAATCAGTGTTGCAAGGCTCAAAAGAGTTATACTGACAGCGCCGATAGGAACCTTTCTGGCGCGCTTGGTAAGTGCCACCAGCAGAGTATCTCTTGGACCGCAGCCAAGAGAAGCACTCATATATGTGTACTGGGTATATGCTATGATCACAAGCCCTATCAGCATCACGGGTATTCCACTGGAAAGTGACTCACATTTAGGGACTACATTTAATCTGTTAAAAAAGTCTACTGATTTTCCAACGACAAACGCATCTATGAACATTGCAATACCAATCGGCTCTCTCAAGGCTATATCTATACCAAGAATCGCGTAAGATACTGCTACAGAGGCTGTTCCATACAATATTCCAAGACTCTTTGCAAGCCCAAGATTTAAGACATCCCAGGGACCTGCACCGATATTGGCCTGAATGGTCATATATACGCCAAAACCATTAACAAATAGGCTGACAGCCGCAAGTATCATATTTGCAAAGATCGCACTAACTGTGCGGTTTTCTCTTAAACTCCTAAATCTACTGATCATACCAAAACTCTTCTTATAAAATACATTTCAACGATTATGACTTCGAATATTGAATTTCTGAGGAAAAGCAATATTCTCATCGGGACTACCTGCCCACAGAATTATACACAAACAAAATCAAATTGTACATAAAAAATAGCATACTTGCACACTCTTTATAAATGTGTACTGACACAATTATTTGTTAATCATTATCTATCGAACAAAGTCCCTTTAAAAATATGACTTAGCCGCGATGTTTCCTCCATAAAACGGGTATGCTTCAGTTATGTCATAATCGTATGAAGCAGGCAGAAATGTGCAGTTCTCGGACGAGGAGATAATTCATGAGATGAGAATGTAAGAACCTGCTGACTGTTTTGAACAACGTTGAAAGGAGGCAGGTTCTTACAGTCGAATCTCCATGAATTACGACGCAGACGAAAACAAACATTTCTGACTGTTCATATTATGTACACCTGAAAAAATGACACCTAAATATAAAAGGTGTCATTTTTTTATGTCCTCCCCAAAACTAAAATAAGCTCATAACAAACAACCAATGAAGCCAATTGTAATTGGAGGGAGGAATAGTTATGAGATTTAAAAGAGTAATGGCAAGCGTTCTTGCCGGAGCTATGGCAATGTCACTTGTAGCTTGCGGAAGCGAAAGCGCAGCAACTACTGATTCAGGATCACAGGCAGCAGAAGAGACAGCTGCAGCTCCTGAAAACACAAATACAGAGTCTGTAGGAACAAGCGGAGAGAAGCTTGTTATCTGGACTTTGGCAAAAGACCTTCAGACCTTCGCTGAGAAGTATGTAGAAGATCATGATGTACAGATTGAGACAGTTGTTATTGAGCCTGCTGACTATGTAACAAAGGTTCAGACAGCACTTAATGGTGGACAGACAACACCTGATATCATCGTAGGCGAGCCTCAGATGCTTGAAGATTTCTACGATGCAGGATATTTTGAGGACCTTAATCAGGCTCCATACAATGCACAGGATTACGCAGATCAGATCGTTGATTATGTATGGGAAGTTGGACAGGATGCAGATGGCATTCAGAGAGCAATTTCTTATCAGATCACTCCTGCAGGTATCTACTACAGAAGAGATATCGCAGAAACAGTATTCGGCACAGATGATCCAGAGGAAGTAGGTAAGCTCTTTGCAGATTACCCAACAATCCTTGATACAGCACAGAAACTTAAAGACAATGGCTATCGTATCTTTGCTTCAGATGCAGAGATGGGATACTTCTCAGGAGACACAGCTTGGGTAGTTGATGGCAAGCTTAACCTTGACCAGGCGCGTCTTGACTATATGGATCTTGTTGTAGATCTTTATCAGAACGACCTTACAGCTTATGCTAACCAGTGGTCAACACCTTGGTATCAGGCTATGGCTGGCGAGGTACCTATCCTTACAGCAGCTGTTCAGAGTTATGCTGATGATTCAGTAAACGTATGGGATGCTGAGGCATTCGCAGAAGCTACTAAGGATCTTGACACAACACAGGTATTTGCATTTGGACTTCCAAGCTGGGGCGTACTTACTCTGAGAGACAATGTTGGTGAAACATCAGGCAAATGGGGCGTATGTTCAGGACCAGCTTACGGTTTTGGAGGGGGTACTTTCATCGGCATTTCAGCAATGTCAGAGCACAAAGACCTGGCTTGGGACTTCCTTAAATGGGTAACACTTGATGAGAACACAGCTGAGTGGTGGATTGAGAAATCAGAAGGTGACACAGTTTCACTTGTATCTGTTCTTGAGAAGCACAAAGATGATGCTAATGAAGTTTATGGCGGACAGCACCTTTACAGCTTCTGGCAGGAGCAGGCTGCAGGAATTGACTACTCTAAGGTAACTCGTTACGACAAGATCGTTAACGATGCTTGGGGACAGGCTTGCACAGCAGTTAAGACAGGCGAGGCAGACAAGGAAACAGCTATAAATGAGTTCTACGATGTAGTTGAATCTACATATCCGGAAATCCAGATAGAGCGCTAATCCTTAAACTTAATCTATATAAATTCGGGGCACTGCTACGAAAGCGGCAGCGCCCCGAAAAATATCTATGGACGAGCGTGCAACTGGTAATCAATTTGGGAGGAAAATATGGCAGCAGCAAGAACTAAAAAAAAGAACAGGAACAACGCAGCATATCTGTTTGTGCTCCCATTCATCATAGTTTTCCTGATCTTTAGTGTTTATCCTGTTTTCAGGACTTTATATCTTAGCTTTACTACCTACAAAGGTTACGGTGAACCTGAATTTACCGGACTTGCCAATTATATTAGAGTGGTAAAAGACAAGTTTTTCTGGCGTTCACTGTTTAATACAGTAAAAATGTGGTCTCTTAATATTGTACTGCAGCTTGGACTGGCATTTCTTTTGACCATAGTATTTAGTGACATCAAATATAAGATTCGCGGACTTGCTATTTTCCGTGCAGTTTATTATCTTCCAAACTTAATTGCAGCAACTTCTGTTGCATTCCTGTTCAAGACACTTCTTGACTGGAAATATGGAACAGTTAACCAGATCCTTCTTGCGAGCGGACTTGTTTCTGAGCAGATCAACTGGCTTGGACAAAGAACTACTGCTTGGGGAGTAATTTCTGTAATACAGGCCTGGATGTGGTTTGGTAACTCATTCATTATCCTTATGGCCGGAGTACAGGGAATTCCTAATGATTACTTTGAGGCAGCAGCTATCGACGGAGCAGGCAGATGGAAAGTATTCGGAAGTATTACACTTCCACTTCTTCGTCCGATTCTTTTATATGTAGCTGTAACATCACTTATTGGAGGTCTTCAGTTATTTGACCTGCCATTCCTTATGAATGGAGCAGGTGGCCCATCTACATCAGGTGATCCGGGCGGAACCCTTCAGACTGTAGTAATGTATCTGTACAAATTTGGATTTGAAACTCGTCAGGTTGGCTTTGCTTCAGCAATAGCGTACACCCTGTTCTTTATAATCTTGTTTATTTCTGTAATGGAATTTAAGTTCATTGGCGGAAAGGAGGATTAACAAGTGGCTAATAAGATTAAAAAGTTTATATTATATGTTCTCTTGATAGGACTTGCCCTGATGTGTATTCTTCCATTCTGGCTCATGATAGTGAACGCAACCAGATCAGGTGTTGAAATAACACATTCATTTTCCTTCCTGCCGGGCAAGAGCCTTAAGGACAACTGGGTAGTGTTATTTGATTATGTAAATCTTTTCAGAGGACTCTTTAACAGTGTTAAAGTGGCTCTCCCGGCAACTCTCCTTACAGCTTACTTTTCAGCCATAACAGCATTTGGAATGGCTATGTATGAGTGGAAGGGCAACAATCTTTTATTCAGAATAATTGTAATATTCATGATGATTCCCGGACAGTTGTCTCTCATTGGTTTCTATAACCTTTGTCAGAAACTGCACCTTATCGATTCATATATACCACTTATTATTCCGGCTATGGCATCACCGGGAATAGTGTTCTTCCTGCGTCAGTATGTTAAGGCGACACTTTCCAAGGCGCTTATGGAGGCGGCAAGAATTGACGGAGCATCTGAAATCCACATCTTCCATAGAATTGTGCTTCCTATCATGGCACCTGGTATTGCAACAATGTCGATCGGAGCATTTATTGGAAACTGGAATTCATACCTTGTTCCTTTGATCCTGTTAAATACACCTAAAAAGATGACTCTTCCTGTAATGATCTCTACTCTTAATGCAGCTACGGATCTTCAGAAGAATCAGGGAGCTATTTACCTTGGAGTTGCTATTTCCGTAATACCGATCATCATCGTATTCAGCTTTTGCTCCAAGTACATTATCAGCAGTATTTCCGCAGGTAGTGTAAAAGAATAATCTTAAGAAATAAAATATAATCTAAGATAGGTTTTTTACATAAAGAGCCTATCTTAGATTTTTCGTTTTCTTTTTCATTTTACAGTTTATTACTTTATCAGAATGACTTTCTATTATTGACGTAAAATGGTAATATTGATAAATTGGAAGTTTCAAATTTAATAGTATACAACAAGAGGTTATTTGATGAATAAACTGTTTCATAAGAGCCTGTTGCTCATAGGAGCCTTAGCTCTATCTCTTAGTGGATGCGGCGCTATGGAAAATGATGAGCAGGCTTCTGAGAACGCTGAAATTAATATTACAAGTATGCAGGGTGATGAAGTTACGCTTGACTGGTATATCAACTTCTCCTGGTTTAACACCAAGTGGGGTGATAATGCTGTGTCCAAAGAAATAACGAATAAGACAGGCGTCAATATAAACTTCATAACGCCACTTGGCAATGAAGAAGAAAAACTGAATTCGCTGATTGCTTCAGGAACGCTTCCTGATCTGATTACTCTGGGCTGGTGGGAGCCTCAGGTCAATGAGATGATACAGGGAGATATGGTTTATGCTCTGAATGCACTGGCTGATGAGTATGATCCTTATTTTTATGAGGTTACAGATCCCCAGGCAATTTCCTGGTATACCCAGCCGGATGGCAATGTTTATGGCTATCCATGTTCGTCTGTAACACCTGATGACGTGGCAAATAATGACAACATCGGCTCTAATCAGACCTTTCTTGTAAGAAAAGACATCTATGAAGCCATAGGAAGCCCTGATATGACTACCACAGAAGGGTTTGAAGCTGCAGTTAAAAAAGCTTACGAGATGTTTCCTGAAATAGATGGTAAGCCCCTTATACCTGTTGGTGCGCATATTTTTGACGATACGGGAAATGTTTCTTTTGATGCCTATCTTCAGAACTTCCTTGCTATTCCTTATGAGAAGGACGGAAGGCTATATGACAGAGACACCGATCCTGAGTATATTAAATGGCTCAAGATGTTCAGAAGGTTGGGAGAACAGGGATATCTTTCTACAGATCTTTTCATAGACCAGAGGGTTCAGATGGAGGAGAAGATCGCAGAGGGAAGGTATTTCTGCATGCTGTATCAGTATATCGATATGTCAGCCCAGCAGAAAGCTCTTTATGCCAAGGACCCGGACAGCATATATATAGCAGTGGATGGTCCCAAAAACAGGAATGGTGCTGATTATGTGCTCCCAACCAACACGGTAAGCGGATGGACTATAACCATGGTCAGTAAGAACTGTAAGAATCCTGACAGGGCAATAGAATTTATAGACTATATGCTCTCAGAAGAAGGGCAAAAGACGATCTATCTTGGTGTTGAGGGCATTACATACGATGTTATAGACGGAAAAGAAGTGGTGAAACCGGAAGTTCAAAAGCTCCTTGATACAGACAGAGGCCAGTACGATGCTTTGTATGGGGCAGATGATGCCTACTGGATGTTTCAGGATAATGTAATGCAGTTAAAGTGGAAACAGGAAACTACGGGACCAATAGACCAGCTTGAAAAATGGACTTATCCTTATGCTACATATACAGGAGTATATGACATTATTCTTCCTGCTGATACAGAGGATGCCTACACTAACGCAAGAATTCAGAAATTATGGAGCGAGACACTTCAAAACCTCCTCCTGGCCAAAAGTGAAAAAGAGTTTGATGAAATCCTTGAAAAATTTGTAACAGACAGAAATGCTATGGGATTTTCGCAGTTACAGGAAAAGAGATACAAGTATGTCGAAAGCGCAAAAGAAAAGCTTGGCATTGAGTAAAGGCCTAAAACTAAATACCAGACTGACCGGCGTTGTCCTTATTTTTGTAATGCTGCCGATAGCTATCCTTGGAGGTATTGTCTTTTACAATATGGAACAGTCCTCTATAAGGGAAAATGTCAGCTTCATGCAGGCAACTATGGAGAGACGAAGAGATAGCATCTCTAATAACATCGATTCTATCAACATGACAACACAGTTCTTTCTGACCAATGACACCATGAACAATGTGCTAATATGCGCCGCGCAGAACGGACAGTTCAGTACAAGACAGCTAATTGACATTTACAGAAATGACGTGGCAGCTCTTGAGAGACTTATCAATAACAACCCTGTTCTTCACGGAGTGCGATACTATGCCATCAATGATAACGTTCAGGAGATGATGCCTGTTTTATTTGGGCATAGTCGCATGAACAGGCAGAAATGGGCTGGAATGGCTTCAATTGGCGGTTGGTTTTTTGACTATCAGGACAATCTTTTTGCAGGTTATGAAGATTCTCCAATGATTGGCCTTATAACTCCTGTGACTGACAGACAGCACGGAAAAATAGGTGTGATAGAGGCCAACATGACTATGCGCACTATGTTTCCCTCTATGTATGAGGATATGAAGGGGGAAAGCAGCTGCTTTGTCACAGATGAGGGCAGGATAATCTATGGAAGCAATGAAGATGACAGCATTGCCGAGATTGCAATTGAGGTTGCCAATACTCTTCGCTCTGCTCAGGATACAGGTGAAACATCAAGGATTGCAACTAACTATAAAAAAGAAAAGAAGAGCGTCATATCAGGTATGTATATCCCTGAGCTTAAAGGAACGCTTGTATCTGTAGATGACATTTCAGAGAGCCTTAATGATGTCTATAAGCTAAGGACCAACTACATCATCGGAATGCTGATCATATTGGCAGGAATGGCCTTTGTAATAGATGTTGTGGTCAACCATGTGCTCAAGAAGTTTTATGAGGTTCTTGCGACTATCAGAAAGGTTAGAAGCGGAAACCTTGATGTCAGAACCATAGAAAGCGGAAGAGATGATGAGATGGGAGAACTTGCCCATCAGGTCAACAGGATGCTTGATAATATCCAGGAACTCATGAAGGAGAACATCAGCAGAGAGGTTCTGGTCAAAGATTCCCAGATCAGGGCTCTTCAGAATCAGATAAATGCACATTTTATTTACAATGTTTTGGAATCCATCAAGATGATGGCTGAGATCAAAGAGGATTACGATATTTCAGATGCCATAACAAGCCTTGGTAAACTTCTTAGATACAGTATGAAATGGACGTCTGATACAGTTATGGTCTCAGAGGAAATTGAGTATATCAAGAACTACATGGCACTTATTAACTTAAGGTTTGACTACGAGATATATCTTTCTCTGAATGTGCCTGATGAGATCATGAAGCAGAGGATTCCCAAGATGTCTCTGCAGCCGATAATAGAAAATGCCATTATCCACGGCATTGAAGAACTTGCAGATGACACCACGATCTATATGAAGGGAATACCTGAAGGTGACTTCTGTACTATAGAAATAACTGATAACGGGCGCGGAATGAATGATGAGGAACTGGATATACTCAGGAAAAAGATATCCGGAGAGATCAAGACTGAGGGCGGTTCAGGAAACGGAATCGGACTTAAGAATGTTCAGGACAGAATCCGCATGGAATATGGAGATAAATGCGGAATAGATGTAGCAACAATGGAAGGCTGCTACACCAAGGTTTACGTGAAAATACCGATGAAAAGAGGTTAAATACATGCAGACAGTACTGGTAGTTGAAGATGAAAAGTTGATCAGACAGGGAATATCCACCATGATAAAAAGATGCGGAGTCCCTGTTGATGAAGTAATAGAATGTGCCAACGGGCTTAAGGCCATGGAGGTTTTAAGGGACAAGCATGTAGATGTCATGTTTACCGATATCAGGATGCCCAAAATGAACGGAATAGAGCTTGTTAAGGAAATGCAGAGCCTTGAGGACACTCCAATCACAATCGCAGTAAGTGGTTATGATGACTTTTCCTATGCTGTAGAAATGATGAGGCAGGGCGTAAGGGAATATATTCTTAAGCCGGTCGAGAGAGATAAGCTAAGAGAAGTAATGG
The DNA here is from genome assembly GCF_000145035.1 of Butyrivibrio proteoclasticus B316. NCBI lineage: Bacteria > Bacillati > Bacillota > Clostridia > Lachnospirales > Lachnospiraceae > Butyrivibrio > Butyrivibrio proteoclasticus. The sequence goes on along the minus strand of NC_014387.1, from coordinate 2,859,326 downwards.
AGAAACTGGAAAAAGAGATAAGCCAGAGGAATGATGTTGCCCAGAAAACCGAAAAGCTTGGGAAAAGATTTCTCAAGTACATTTTGACTGATGGAAACGAGGACCATGAAGACCTTGATATTATTGGCAGGAGGATAAGGGCTGATATTGGCGAGGAGTATCACATTCTTGCCGCTATCAGAAATGACGACATACAAAAAGATCTGGCTGAGCTTACTCCTATCGCAGAGATAGATGGAACCGATGTCTTTATTATAGGTAACAGTAAAATGGCTGAAATCAGAAACAGGTTATCTGATGAAACTGAAGAAATTGTTTCAGCAGCCGGAATAAGTGATGGATATAATGACCCTAAAGACCTCAAAAAAGCCTATCTTCAGGCCAAAGAGAGAAGGGAAAAAGCTTTCTTTTCCGAGGAGATAGTTCTGTCAGATGATGACATTAAGGTTCCGGAGCCTTTATATGAAAATGGTAAAAAACTGTGTGATAAAACTGCAGTCAGTGCCAGAGTTCAGCTTACAGGTACAGAAAGAGCCGAAGCACTTGAAAAAGAGTGGAACGCCTTTTTTACAGCTGCCAGGAGACGACAGATAAAACCGGAAGATTTTGACAGTGCTATGAGTCTTTTTGTGCAGGAATACTCGAATGTGTATAAAAAAGATATCGGGGAAAGGGTTGGAAGACCCTATATTTACGGAACTCTGTCTGAGTATAAAGAGATTCTCTTTGAAACTGTTTTTGAGGAAAACAGCAGGCTCCTGGAGAGGGCAGGGGAGGGCCAGGCTGAGAAAAAAATGCAAAAGGCAGTTGAATATATCAGGAATAATTACAACACAGACATAAATATGGCCGTGGTATCTAATTATGTATCGATGAATTATTCACTGTTTTCCACAGCATTCAAGAATTATACAGGAATAAACTTTGTCTCTTATATCAGGGAACTCAGAATTGACGAAGCTAAACGCCTTCTCAAGGAAACAGATATGAGAGTTAATGAGATTGGACAGAAGGTTGGATACGACAATGACAAACACTTTATGAAGAACTTTAAGGAATTTGTTGGAGTATCACCTACTGAGTACCGCAGAAATACAGCAAATAATACATGATTATCGTGCAATACTCACATATTGCCAAGGGATAATACCATCTCGGCTGCTTCCACCATGTTGCAGCCGGACTCCATGGAGCATTTCTGAAGATACTTATGAGCTTCGGGCTCTGTCATATGATGCTTATCCATAAGAATTTCCTTGGCTTTATTTATGACCTGTTTATCAGCATCGCTTCTACTTAAGCGGTGCTGTTTTGCTTTCTGACGGGCTCTGGAAACTCCCTCCATCATCATACTGAGGGTGGAATAGAGATTTTCTTTGGTTACAGGTGTCGGAAGATAAATGAGGCGCGAATTATCGTTGCCTGCAGGAGATTTGTCAGCAGAAGCGATCATGAGCATTTGAAAGTATCCGGGCAAATCTTCAACAAGGTCGGAATAGAGCATGTCACTTAAGCGGTAGCCACATACAATGACACCGCTTCCAAGGTCCTCCATGGCGGAAAGCGCCTGCATGCCGGAAGTGACAGCTGTAATGTTGTCAAATCCGCCACGGAGCAATATGCTTTTGAATTTATGGGCATCTTCTGCCTTGGCAAAAGCAACGATAATATTCACAAATCCAACCTCAACAATCCTTGTTTTATATAAATAGTATTAGCCGGTACGGTTTCCTGATCAGAAATTATTGAGGTATTTATCAAGTTCCCACTTTGTCACGCAGGTGCGGAACTCTTTCCACTCAGCCTTCTTGGCTTCTATGATCTTGCGATAAACAGACTCGCTCAGAATCTCTTTGCCAAACTCATCAGCTTTAAAGGCTGTTATAGCTTCACCAAGAGTCATAGGAAGAACATCCACATTTGATGAACTTGTCTGGTCAAAAGAGATACTTCTGATATTCTCAGTCAGCTCAGCAGGAGGTGTGAGCTTTTTTTCAATGCCTTCAAGGCCGGCTGCAAGAATAAGAGCAATAGCAAGATATGGGTTGCAGGTTGCATCAGGGTTACGAACTTCAATTCTTGTAGCAGAGCTTTTTCTTGAAGGAATACGAATAAGAGCGCTTCTGCCGTTTGATGACTGGGACCAGGAGATATTAACAGGAGCATCATAGCCGGGAACTAGTCTCTTATAGGAGTTAACAATAGGATTTGTGATAAGAGTCATTCCTCTTGCATGAGAGAGTACTCCGGCGATGAAACTTCCGGCAGTCTCAGAAAGCTGCCCGTCTTTATCAACAAAAATATTCTCACCATCTGAATTTTCAGCAAGAAAACTCATATGCATTCCGGATCCGCTGATCCCTTCTACGGGCTTGGGCATAAAGGTGGCATAAAGACCGTGCTTTTTGGCAATCGTCTTAACTGCCATACGGAATGTCATGATCATGTCAGCAGCCCTTAGAGCATCTTCCTCTTCAAACTGGATCTCATGCTGGGCAGGGGCAATCTCGTGATGGGATGAAGAGATGTTAAAGCCCATTTCTTCTAAGTTCAGAATGATCTCTCTTCTGACATTTTCGCCCTGATCAAGCGGAGCTACATCAAAATAGCCGGCTCTTTCCTTGGTGGTAGCAGTTGGATTTCCATTGTCATCGTAGTCGAATAAAAAGAACTCAAGACGTGGGTTAACTTTAAAAGAGATACCCATATCTGCAGCCCTTTTTATGACATTGCCAAGGATTGATCTGGGGTCACCTGAAAAAGGCTTATTGTCTGAAGTGTAGACATTACAGAACATGCGGGCAACCTTACCTGCCTGAGGTCTCCAGGGATAAATCTCAAAGCTGTCAAGGTCAGGGTAGAGGTACATATCGCTTTCATCATCTCTGGTAAAACCATCAATTGAGATCCCGTCAAACATGCACTCATTACTCAGAGCTTTTTCAAGCTGGCTTGATGGAATGGCGATGTTCTTGGGAACACCAAACAGATCGCAGAACTGCAGTCTGATAAATGCAACATCTTCTTCCTCTACAATTCGGAAAATGTCTTCTCTTGTGTATTTGCTCATGATTTCCTCCTGTTTGTATGAATGAAAAAAGGTGCACAAAACAGTGGACAACACTGTTGTCGCTGCTTTGGCACCCTTGCCTTCTAAAATCATAATTAAACTTACTACAAACAATGTTAATTTTTTTGCCTGCTTGTGTCAACAAAAAAAGATTCATTTAGTCATAGTTTAATGAAGTTCTTGAGCATGGTTTTACCGTCCGGAGTAAGGATGGATTCAGGATGAAACTGAAGGCCGAAAATGGAATACTCCCGGTGTTGAACTGCCATTATCTCTCCATCATCAGTGGTTGATGTGACACTAAGGCACTCAGGAAGTGTGTCTGCGTCAAGAGAAAGAGAGTGATATCTTGCAACATCTCCCTCGCTTCCAAGTCCTGCAAAAATAGGGCAGGAGGAATCAAAGTGTACATGAGACTGCTTGCCGTGCATTAGCTCCTTGGCATAGGTTATTACGCCCCCATAGGAAGCACAGATTGCCTGATGCCCCAGACATACACCCAGGATTGGTATCTCTTTTCCCAGCTCTTTGACCACATCTATGATGATTCCGGCATCTTCAGGGCGACCGGGGCCCGGAGAAATAATTATCTTATCCGGTGAGAGCCTTCGGATTTCTTCGATTGTAAGTTCGTCATTTCGGATCACTTTGAGGATATCTTCTGCAGGCAAATTATTCCGGGATACTGAGTCTTTTTGCTGATCAGGGTCCTTGGAATTATAAACAATGTCGCCTACCATCTGGTATAGGTTATATGAAAAACTGTCGTAGTTATCTATTAGTAGTATCATGCCTGTTTACCTGCCTTTCTCATCTGCCATAGTGTTCTCAAGAGCAGTAAGAGCTGCCTTTGCCTTATTTATGCATTCCTCATATTCTTTTTCCGGGTTAGAATCTGCGACTATTCCTGCGCCGCTTCTTACAAAGACTTTGCCGTTTTTCTTGTAGAGAAGCCTTATGGCTATGCAGGCATCCATGTTTCCTGAAAAATCAATGTATCCGATAGCACCTCCGTAGACGCCGCGCTTATTGCCCTCGAGAGCCCCAATAAGCTGGCAGGCGCGGATTTTGGGAGCTCCTGAAAGAGTTCCTGCTGGAAGCACGGCTTCTATTGCATCAAGAGCATCCCTGTCATCTCTGATGATCCCTCGAACGGTAGAGCCGATATGCATAACGTGGGAGAACCTTTCGATAGAATGAAGCTTTTCAACTTCTACAGTCCCAAATTTACTGATCTTACCAAGATCATTTCTTCCAAGGTCAACGAGCATGTTGTGCTCAGCCAGCTCCTTTTCATCGGCAAGAAGCTCTTTTTCCAAGGCTATATCTTCAGCTTCTGTAGTTCCTCTTTTTCGTGTTCCTGCAAGAGGAAAGGTGTGGAGGACACCATCTTCAAGTTTTACCAGCGTTTCGGGAGATGCACCTGCAATCTCAACATCTGTCCCTGAAAAATAAAACATGTAGGGCGAAGGGTTGATAGTGCGAAGCCTTCTGTATGTTTCAAAGAGACTTCCTTCATAATCCGCTGTCAGATAGTTGGAGAGTACGATCTGGAAAATATCACCCTCGAAGATATGCTTTTTAGCGCGGATAACCATGTCAGAGTAGGTTTCCTTGTCAAACAAAGGCTTTATAGGGCTGAGTAACTTCCCTTTGGGCTCTATTTGTTTCTCTCCGTATATGAGGAGATCTTTTATCTTATTAAGCTCTGAAACAGCTTCATTATAGTTATCTTCAAGTGTACTGAAGCTTACATCTGAAGCTGAACCTGCAGCGTTTGAATTCAAATTCATGTTGGCGATGAGGATTATCCTTTGCGTTACATTGTCAAAAACAATGACCTTGTCGAATAGCATAAGATCCACATCTTTGAATTCCTCTGTGTCGTTGACGCTTACCTTGGCAGTCGGTTCTGAATAAGTCAGATAATCATAGGAAAAATAACCTACAAGACCTCCTGTAAAGGTTGGAAGAGTGGAAAGCTTAGGACTTCTGTGACTGTGCATGATATCTCTGATATGAGCAGATGGGTCTTTAGTGTCAAAAGAACTGTCACCTATCTTCATATGTCCGTTAATGCATGTGATTTCAAGCTTAGGGTCATATCCAAGAAAGGTATACCTGCCCCATTTCTCATCTGCCTGGGCTGATTCGAGCATATAGCAGTGAGTGGATGCCTTTTTGAGCTTTCGCATGACTTCAATTGGTGTTATGAAGTCGGAGAGAAGAGTGCAGCTTACAGGAACAATATCGTAATTGCCGCTTGCTGCATAAGTTTTGATCGTGTCTAAATCCGGATAAAATGTCATGTCTGCCTCCCTGAGAATAAAATGTTCGTTTCTATCCAGGACGGAATTACCTTATCATATAAAAAAGTCCCTGACAGAAACATAAGTTTCTATCAAGGACGAAAATTATCAGATATTCCGCGGTGCCACCTTGAATTCATAGGATTACCTATGCTCTTATCAGGGTACTAGTACACCACACAATGATTATCGTACGATACTCACAGGATACCAACATACCCCTGGCAACTGACGTATGCCTTCACGTCGCCATATACTCTGCAGTACAAACTGCATTTCCCTGCGCCCTCAGGAGTCCATTCCCAGATCACTATCCTACCGCTTCCCAGCAACACGGCTCTCTCTGAGGCATCATGAAAAGGTACTCCTCTCCTTCATTGGTTTAACGTGCTATTTAATTAAATCCACTTTACTATATCCGCGAATCCATTGTCAACAATTTCATACGGATTTATAGTTGCGGATGGTTTCGCGGATTCGTTTTTCGGGTTTGACGAGGGGCTGCATTGGTTCGTGTTTGTTGAGGGTGTCGATGATGGCAGCGATGTAGCGGTTCATGTTTATGCTGTAATAGTATTCTTTTTCGAGGAGCTCTTTTTTCTGGTAAACCAGGTTGGTGGTGAAGATCCTGTCAAAGAGGCCCTCTTCGTAGGCTTTGTCCAGCTTGGCAAAACCGTTAGTGAAAAGTCCAAAGGTTGAGAAGATAAAGATCCTTCTGGCTCCGCGTTCTTTTATCTGCCTGCAGACATCTACGATGCTGCCTCCGGAAGCAATCATGTCATCCACAACGATCGCATCCATTCCATCCAGGTCTCCACCGCAGAAATCATGGGCAATGATAGGATTGACACCATCTATGATATTGGCGTAATCACGCCTCTTGTAGAACATACCGATGTTGACGCCATATACTGAAGCCAAAAAGACTACACGTTCTGTGGCTCCTTCGTCGGGAGCTATGAACATAAGATGATCTGAGTCAATCTGAATATCTTCATATTCCGTCAGAAGCCCCTGAGTGAACTGAAGAGCAGGAGATACATTCTCAAGCCCCATAAGCGGAAGTACATTGGACATTCTCGGGTCGTGAGCATCGAAGGTCACTATACTGTTAACACCCATGAATTCAAGCTCTTTGAGCATGATTGCACAGTCAAGAGATTCCCTGCCGGTTTTGCGATGCTGTCTTGATTCATACAGAAACGGCATGACAACAGTGATCCTTGAAGCCTTGCCATTGCAGGCCGCAATGATTCTCTTTAAATCCTGATAGTGATCATCCGGAGACATGCGATTATATTCGCCGTCCATTTTGTAGCGAAGAGAACTGTTGCAGACATCCACCATGATGTAGAGATCTTTATCACGTATGGATTCTGAGATTATCCCCTTTGCTTCGCCGCTGCTAAATCTTGGACATTTGCAGGAAATCATAAAATTGTCGGCATTTCGCCATTTGCACAGGATTTCATTTACTTTTTTACCCTGTTCATGGAAAGATTCAAGTGCGATAATAGCAAGGTTATTTTTCATAAATATAATCCTTTCGGTTGTCGTAGGCGGAAACCCACTGCCCTTGGGCGGTGGGAGGAGCCGTGTAAATTCGTAGCCATTGACCTTGACTTTCTATGTACTTCTGTATGGTGGCTGATGATACTTCACCTATGCTACAAGCAAAGTATCCGTCAGACCAAAAGATTCTCTTCTTCCAATACTGCTTAGACAGAAAGTTTGGATATTTTTGCCACAGATAGTATGTGGTCTGCTGTTTAATAAGTTTTACAATGTCGCAAACTCTGTCCGTAGTATCATAGCTTATAAGAAAATGTATATGGTCTTTATCAGTTTCCATAGCAATAATGCTGTACCTTTTGGAATTACTGATATCGTATATTTTCTGTTTCACATCGTCGGCAATAGTACCTCTGAGCAGTTGCTTACGATACTTTGTAACGAGAACTATATGTACTTTTAGACTGTACTTACGTCTATTTTGACGATTGTATCTGTTATCCATACCGTTATTTCTCTGGAGGCGCAGGATACGGCATCCAGTGTGTGATTGTTCCATTCATCCAGTAATCTTGATATTCAAAGCGGGAAGTGATGATATGTTGGTCACTATGGAATGGGTCATCATAGGTATGATATGCCAAGACCAACTCTCAGCTATTTGGCATTTTATCTGATACTTTAATCCATTTATCCATGCTAAAATCTCCTATAGATGATTGATTTTCACTAAAAATTATTATATCATATGCTTAGTGAAAAAACGAGGTTAACTTATGGAACAAATGACAGTTACGGCTAAAATACAGATATCCGTTAATACAGAAAGTAAGGTTTTACTTGATGAAACCATGTATGTTTATTCTGATGCCTGCAATTATGTATCTGACTATGTGTTCCGTACTCACGACCTAAAGCAGTTCTCACTTAACAAGGCTTTGTATTCTACACTCCGAGAAGAGTTTGGACTTAAATCTCAGATGGCTCAGTCCGTATTTAAGACTGTCATTGCAAGATATAAGACCATTCTTGAAAATCAGAAAGAGTGGATTCAGCCATCTTTCAAGAAGCCACAGTATGACCTTGTATGGAACAGGGATTATTCCCTTACACAAAGCTGTTTTTCGGTTAATACACTGAATGGTCGTGTGAAACTTCCTTATTTTGCTGAAGGTATGTCTAAGTATTTTGACCATACAATCTATAAGTTTGGCACGGCTAAACTCGTAAACAAGCATGGTAAGTATTTTTTACATATCCCCGTTACTTATGATATCGAGGAATGCAATATCTCCGATATCTGTAATGTTGTTGGCATCGACAGAGGTATTAACTTTGTTGCTTCCACTTATGATAGTAAGCACAAGTCTGGTTTTGTAAGCGGTAAAGCCATCAAGCAGAAACGTGCAAGCTATGTCAAACTTCGTAAGGAACTCCAAATGCGTCAGACACCATCATCAAGACGTAGACTCAAAGCTATCGGTCAGCGAGAAAACCGTTGGATGCAGGATGTAAACCATCAAGTATCAAAGGCACTCGTTGAGAACAATCCGAAGCATACACTCTTTGTCCTTGAAGATTTGTCGGGCGTTCGCAATGCTACAGAGCGTGTCAGAGCCAAAGACCGCTATGTGTCTGTTTCTTGGTCTTTCTATGACCTTGAGCAGAAACTCTCCTACAAGGCTAAACAGAATCAGTCTATCGTTATTAAGGTTAATCCTCGCTATACAAGTCAGTGCTGCCCTGTATGTGGGCACATTGAAAAAGCTAACCGTGACAAGAAGATACATCTGTTCACCTGTAAGAACTGTGGCTATAAGTCTAACGATGACCGCATTGGAGCTATGAATCTGTACCGTATGGGAATCAATTATCTTGAAGATAGTCAAGTACCTGATACAGTTACGGCAGAGTAAATCTTTGTCGTAAGGGGCGGTGTCAACCGTCCCATGATGCGACCCCACGGAAGTTCCACCGACAAAATGTAGGAGTTGTTAAAACGAACTACAGGGGAGTCGCAAGCCACGTACCTTTAGGTGTGTGGTAGTTGACAGGTAAATCTCCCTTAAATGATATAAAAAAGTATTTTTTCACATATGATATACGAATTACTCCATAACTTCGTTATTTTCGTAATTCTAAAAATATTCGGAAATCGCTAATTTACTTCGTAAATTGCTAATTCCTCATATTTGTTCGGGTCATAAAGTCAAAATGCTTAACATGCAAGCATGTACGCATTTATGACTTTTGACACCTATATCATATTATTATATCTTCTTGACAGCAAAAAATACATGGAATACAATCTATTTTGATTAAGACAAGGGCGTCTTAGAGAATATTCTCTAAGGCGCCTTTGTGCGTTTGGGAAGGAGCAAAAGAAAATGGCAACTGTAAATAAGAATTACCTTAGGCTTCAGGGAAGTTATCTTTTTTCCAGGATCGGAGAGAAGGTTAGAAACTTCCAGAGCGAGAATCCTGATAAAAAAGTTATAAGGCTTGGCATTGGCGATGTTACAAGGCCTATTGCACCTGCAATAATAACAGCACTTCATAGTGCAGTAGACGAAATGGGACAGGAGAGCAGCTTTAAAGGCTATGCGCCTGATCTTGGCTATGAGTTTCTTAGAAACGCCATTGCTGAGAATGATTTCAAGGCAAGAGGCTGTGACATATCTCCGGATGAAATCTTTGTTTCTGACGGAGCTAAGGGAGATTGCAGCAATATCCAGGAAATATTTGGAAGTGACAATAAGATTGCCGTCTGCGATCCGGTTTACCCTGTGTATGTTGATTCAAATGTTATGGCCGGCAGAACCGGAGAGTATGACGATATTACAGAAGGTTACAAGGACGTTATCTACATGCCATGTACCAGAGAAAATGGTTTTGCACCAGACCTTCCAAGCCAGGTGCCTGATCTTATCTATCTCTGCTTTCCGAATAATCCGACAGGTGCTGTTATCACCAAAGAGAGACTTCAGGAGTGGGTTGACTATGCCAGAAAGAACGGCTCTATAATCCTATATGATGCAGCTTATGAGTCCTTTATTACTGAGGAAGGTATTCCTCATAGCATTTATGAGTGTGAGGGGGCAAAAGAGTGCGCAATTGAATTCAGGTCTTTTTCCAAGACCGCAGGATTTACAGGACTTCGCCTGGGCTTTACAGTAATTCCCAAAGAACTTACAGCTGGCGGAGAAAAGCTCTGGCCGCTGTGGGCAAGGCGCCATGGTACCAAGTACAACGGAGCACCTTACATCATTCAGAAGGCAGGAGAAGCCTGCTATTCACAGGAAGGCAGAGCACAGATCAAGGAGCAGGTTGCATATTATCTTGAAAATGCCAAATACATCTATGATGGCCTTAAGAGCGCAGGCTATGAAGTGTATGGCGGAGTAAATGCACCATATATCTGGCTCCGTACTCCTGGCAACATGACAAGCTGGGAATTCTTCGATCAGCTTCTTGAGAAGGTAAACGTAGTTGGAACACCCGGTTCAGGTTTTGGCCCTCATGGTGAACACTATTTTAGACTCACGGCTTTTGGAAGCAGAGAAAACACAATTGAGGCAATTGAAAGAATACGTAACATATAATTATTGATGCTGAGAATAGAAAAGGGATTTTTTTGACATAAAAAAAGCAGAATTATAAAATATAATTAACGAAATAGCGAACGCTCATTTAAAAACCAAAAGCGAAAATGGGGGGATTAAATAGTGATATCGTTAATTGTATCTTTTATTGTTCTTATTGTCGGTTATCTTACCTATGGAAAATTAGTCGAGAAGATTTTTTGTCCGGATAACAGGAAAACTCCTGCTTATGTGTTTAATGATGGAGTTGACTATGTTCCCCTTAAAACGGGTAAGGCATTTTTGATACAGCTGCTTAACATAGCAGGTACAGGCCCTATCTTTGGCGCGATAATGGGAGCGTGCTTTGGACCTGTTGTATTTTTGTGGATAATATTTGGATCAATTCTCGCAGGTGCCGTACATGATTTTATGGTAGGCATGATATCTGAGAGAAATGAAGGTAAATCGATAGCCGAATTATCCGGCATCTACCTTGGACAAAAAGTTAAGTGGGGGATGAGGGTATTCTCTGTCCTTTTGCTACTACTCACCGGAACAGTATTTGTAACCAGTCCTGCGGCTCTAATTGCAAGGCTTACTCCTGACAGCCTCGGAGTGACCTTTTGGATCGTTGTTATCCTGATGTATTATGTGCTTGCCACGCTTCTGCCAATCGATAAGATAATTGGTAAACTATATCCAGTATTTGGTGTGGTCCTGATACTGATGGCTGTGGGAATCGTGGCAGGAATAATCATAGGCGGATATCAGATTCCTGAAATAAGACTTGAAAACCTCCATCCCGAGGGACTTCCAATATGGCCATATATGTTTATTACCGTTGCCTGTGGTGCCATCTCGGGCTTTCATGCAACTCAATCTCCTATGATCTCTAAGTGCATATCTTCAGAGCATGACGGTAGAAGGGTTTTCTACGGAGCGATGTTAACAGAATCCGTTATCGCCCTTATCTGGGCAGCGGGTGGAGTTGCTTTCTATGGAACTTCGCAAGTACTAAATGACGCAATAAGTTCAATGGGACAATCCGGAGTTGTCTATGATATTTCAACAGGTATGCTTGGGGGAGTTGGAGGAGTTCTGGCTATAGTCGGTGTTATCGCCTGTCCTATCACATCTGGCGATACGGCATTTAGAAGTGCAAGACTGATCCTTAGTGAAATCACGGGACTTGAGCAAAAGCCCATAGCGAACCGCCTTATTATAACGCTTCCTCTTCTGGGCGTAGGAGCGCTTCTAACTCAACTTGATTTTAATGTTCTATGGAGATATTTTTCCTGGAGTAATCAGACCCTCGCAATGATCAGTCTGTGGGTAGCTACAGCTTATTTGTTAAAAGAGTCCAAGAATAAATACCATAGCCTCATCACAGCAGTACCCGCTGTATTCATGTCTGCGGTCAGCGTAACATATATCCTGATCGCAAAAGAGGGCTTTGGTATAAGCATTCACATCGCCTACTGGATAGGTATCGCCTTGGCGGCACTTTGTGCAGTAATCTATTCCATCATATTGCTTAAAAAAAGATAATAAAAATCCCCCACGGTTATTGCAAGCCGTGGGGGTTATCATTATAGGAATATGTTGCATAAAAGCAACCGCGCTCGGCACGAGAATGTCGCTTGCGACATTCGTTTTATGCGAGGTCTTCTGCGATGTCGATGTTTTTGCCTGTGATGCCGACCCAAGCACCGTCCTTGGCTTCGTTTGCTTCTGCGTGAGCAAGGAGCCACTTGTTGGTTGCTGTGAGCATGCGGTCTTCCTGGTTGCGAGCTTCGAATTCAGGCTTACCTACGTTAGTTCCCTTAGGAAGTCCTACGAGAACCTGGAAGCCGCTGTCCTTGTGAGCCTGACATGGAGCATAGTGAAGAGCTGTTGCGTAAACTTCGATCATTGTTCCTGCAGGGCAGAAGAAAGCCTTAACCTTGCTGGAATCAAGCTTGTAATCAACGATTTCTTCTCTCTTGGCAAGAAGCAGAATGAAGTCTGTTGAACCAAGGTTAATTTCTGATGAACGATGATACTCAAGACAGTTGAGCTTGGTGTTGTGTCCGTTACACCATCCAAACTGCATAGGTGATCCGCCAAAGAGGCTGTTTGTAATGGAAGTAGCAGCATCGAGAGACTGAAGAGCAGGCTCCTCAGCTACATAATCTGTTCCCTCAGGAATAGGAGTGCTAGTCTTAAGTGCCTCTGCGATAGCCTTCTTTTCCTCTTCGTAACCTTCAATGATCCTGCCGTAATTTGTAAATTCAGGATCTGTAACATTATATATTTTCATACCCTTCTCCTTTCAAACTGCATAAGCGCAGCTTTCATATCAATTTAGTTATCATCTAGTAGCTATGATAGTTCTAAATCCCCATTTTTTCCTATCATTTGATAGCCATTTCTTTTCAAAAGTTGCTCTATAATCACAGTTCCAATAGATATGCAAAGATAATTATAAAACTGTGCTGCAAATGAGTAGTATTTACGAATTAGTTTTTTTATCGTAGGCATTTATTATAGCCTTGGAAATATTTACAGCTGCTGCATTTGGATGCTTCATACAGAAATATAGAAGCTTGTTTGCTTTGGAACTAACAGTAATTTTGGTTTCCAACACTTTTTTCCTGATATCTTCTCGCATAAAGATATTTCGAACTCTTTTTACAGTATCCGGATTCTGACAACGGAGCTCATTTTTAAGAGATAAAAAGAGCATTTGTACATATTCTCTGTCCATCTGAGCTTCTCCGTTGGATATGCCCTTTATTTTTAATATTTCTCTATATGTTTTGTCAGTGAGCTCAAGGTTTGCCATAAGCCCTGTATCATAGCTGTGGACTATAGATTCTCCAACAGATCTGTAATGATAGAAATAACTTCCCTCCATGATGACAAGCCTATGACAGTCACACAGGCAGGGGAGCATGATGTTAACATCCTCTGACATTCTTATTTTAGGGTTACAGTACTGAATATTTTCAAGGACGAGCTGCCTTGAAATCAGCTTCATACATCTGGACATTGTTACAGGACGGATTTCTTCTCCAAGAAGACGAAATCTGATAATATCGAGCCCTTTTTCTGTGTATTCACCTGGCGCAAGTGTCTGGGTTTCCTTTCGGCGCTCATTTGTTTTTTCCACAATGTAGTTACTTGAAATAATTTCTGACATGACAAAATAGTCTTTGCCGGCCTCGGACATATCGCCATCTTTTTCATAACGGAAGAGGGTTGTCTTTTTATACAGAGCTTCATACATATCTGTATCAACCCAGTCGTCGCTGTCTACATAGCTGACATAAGGAGCTTGGGCTTCTTTGGTGCCGCATATCCAGGCGGACATGAGACCACCGTTTTCTTTGTGGATAACGCGTACACGGCTATCTTTTGCCGCATAGTCATCGCACATCTGAGGGCTTATATTATCTGTTGAGCCGTCATCTACGAGAATGACCTCTATATCTGACATGGTCTGGTCCAAAACTGAACGAACGCATTCATCCAGATATTTGGCTTTATTGTAAACGGGAATGATAATGCTGATTTTGGGTGTATTCATACTAACTCCAATAATCCAATAGTTTTTTCGTACATAATCATATCATATCTTGATCAAGCTAACCATTGCGGAAACAGGGCAAAATCCTGTAAAATAATGGTATATAATTCATGATTTTGAATTATTCCGACCGAAAGGGCAGGATCACATAGTGATCGTGCCAATACTATTTAGGAGGTATGGGGATGGGCAAGGTATTTCATGTAGATAAACAGATTGCCAAAAAGAATGTTGAGGACTCCATCACAGAATGGACCAAGGTTGTCAAATATGATGACATAAACGCGGAGAACAGACTGTTTGGCGGAAGGCTTATGGAATGGATAGACGAGGTGGCAGGAACAGTTGCCATCAGACATTCCGGAAATCCTATTGCAACTGCAGCAATCGATAACATGCAGTTCAAACAGGGAGCAGTCCTTGGTGATGTGCTTGTCATGATCGGAAAAATTACATATGTTGGAAAAACTTCTATGGAGGTTAGAGTAGATACTTATGTTGAGGATGTCAGAACAGGTATGAGACACGTTCTGAACAGGGCATATCTCACAGAAGTTTGCATTGATGATGACGGAACACCTGCAATAGTTCCTTACGGACTTAATGTTCGTACAGAGAGTGAGAAGGCGGAGTGGGAAGGCGCCATTAAGAGAAGAGAACTTCGTAAACAGCGCAGAATGGAAGGCTTTTAATTATTTATAACCAGATTAAAAAGGGCATCGCACCTGATGATTTATCATTCATCAGGGCGACGCCCTTTTTTGAGCTATTCTTTGTCAGAAACAGCTTATTCGTTTACAGCAAGGTAAGCTTTTACTTTTTATCATTTGATAAGAACACCGTTTTTATTAAAAGTATACTTTTTGAACAACAATCTGATGGATGTGTTTTTGAGCATATGGCCCTGGATGTTAAAATAGTGAATTCCATCCGGAAGCTCTACAAAGCTGCTCTTTACAACAAGTCCAAGCTTATTTACATAGTAGGTATATCCACCATCTTCAATCAGAGTGTTGAACTGCTGAATACCATCTTCGTTAAAGTAATACTCGAGCAGGAGAAGTGACTTAAAACCTGTAACCATGTGACCGTTTATATCAAAATAGTAGGTTCCCTTTTTGGTAGTTACAAAGGATGCTCTTACCATGGCTCCGCTTGATCCAAAGTAGTAGGTGTGATCACCAAGAGTGAGCATTCCCTTGTATTTGCTGCCATCACTAAGGATATAATAGGTTATTCCCCATCTCGTCTTAAAACATCCTGTAGGTACTTCCGGCTTATCAGGAGTATCAGGTGTTTCCGGAGTTTCTGGCTCGGTTGGGGCATCAGGCTCTGTTGGAGCAGGATTAAATATACCGTCATCGATATCTTCTTCGTTATCGGAGCCGCCTGACTCAGATGTTTCTTTTACAAGTGTCATGGACACGTTTCTGAAGTAGAAACTCATATCACCGCTAGCTGCACTGTCACCAAAACCAAAGTCAATGTGGCAGTCATCCATGGATGCGCCTGCTGTAAGGACTGTCTCGTAGGTGTAGAAACCATCTTCCCCTGCAGTCATTTCCTTGGAATCAACCTGAACAACATCCTGAACAACTGTCCAGCTTCCACCGTTTTCCTGAACAATGTACTTAAATGTTCCATTGCTGTTTCCTGTTATCTTGTAGTCAAAAGAAAGCTTATATTTAAGACCAGCAAGAACAGAGAAGTTGCTGCTTCCTATCTGAGGTGAATACCATGTGGAGCCGCTTGCAATACCGTGCATGCTGTGAACATTGTTCTCATCTACGTCTATTGTAATACCTGAACCTGCACCGCTGTCACCTGTCCATGTTGTGTCATCATCAACAGGATTTTCATCAACTACGGATGCCTGATTGTCGCCGTGCATTGTTACATTATCAATCTGTACACTTGTACCCTTGGCAAAAGAAAGGACAACAGCGCCGTTTGCAACGTCTTCAGTAGTTGTGATGCTAAGAGTATATCTCTTTACATTTCCAAGGTCCTTGTATGAAGCTTTGGCGTTTCCAAGCTCTTTTCCTAATACCTGATCTCCATTCTCATTTGTAGTAACTTCGTGGAGAGAAGCTCTTACAGCTGATTCTGAATCTGAATACAGGTCAAAAGAGAGATTGTAGGTGTCAGCAGTCATTTTAATACCGCTCTGGTATATAGTTGCTGAAGCTGATGCGTCAGCGGAAACCTGACCTCTTCTCTCGTAATACTTGATTCCGTCGGGAATGTTCTCATAGTTACTCATGGAAGCAATGTCTTTAACTCTTACGTCATTGTCTCTTAGAGCTGAGAGAGTATATCTTGGAACAAGGAGAGTAGTTCCGTTTGCTGCTGACCAATATCCGGTATGGCCGTTCCCCTGATCGAAAGTTCCGTTGAATATCATGTTTCCGTCTGCAAGAACGCCGTGAACACCACTTTGATCAATTGTTCCAAGTGCGGAAGGATCAACAATTTCGACTTTGACATTCGAAATATATACAGTTCCTGTTCCCTGACCACCAATATTGAACTCTATTCTGCAGTTGTCGAAATCTTCTGACTGTGCAAAAAGGAAAGAGTTGTGAGCAGGTGCATCAGTAAGGCTAAATGCCTGGATTCCGTAGGTGCTCCAGCCGGCATATTCTTTGGAATCGCAGTTTACCTGTTTACCTACAAGAGAACCCTCTGCATAAGTGTCATAGGATACTTTGTATACATAGCCTGCCTTGGCATTGTAATGGCCGATGAGCTGAACGCCATAGTCCTGGCTGCCCTGACCGGTTACGTTAACTTTAGCCCAGGTTGTTCCGTTTTCATCTACAACTGTTTCTGCATTTGCGCTTGCATCTGACTGATTTGAAAGGAACCATTTTCCGGATCCGATTGCCTGTGAGTCATCGTGACCACCACCTGTGACATCAAGGTTTTCAGATGAAATATCAGCTATCTGGTTTATACCCTGGTAATTTGCCCAGTCATCATGGACACCACCATCAGCAGATCTTGATGCGCTGTCAGGGTATCCGTCTGATTTCTGGAAGCAGCGGATATAGTCAACGTACATGTTGATATCATCCTGGAAATCTGCCTTGTTAGCAGAACCACCGAACTGACCGCTGTCTACAGCAAGGTTTAGTATCATGTAAAATGGTGCATCAAATGGAGCATCAAAGCCCAGTGAATCAGAAGCACCGGAAATAGCACTTGACCAGTTGGTGGATGAATAGATTTCTTTTCCATCATAGTAGAAGGTCATCTTGCCTGGTTCCCAGTCAACAGCATAGGTATGGAAATATCTGATGTCTGAGTCGAGGGCTGTATATCCGCTTCCCTTGTATACATGGCTCGGAACGCCCCAGTGGAGTGTTGAACAAGCCTCATTGGTTTTTGTACCTGTTGTTTCGAGAATGTCAATTTCTCCGGATACAGGCCATCCTCCGTATATAGATGTGCTCTGAGGAAGCATCCAGAAAGCAGGCCATGCCCCCTTACTCTGAGGAAGGGATATTCTTCCTTCTATGTAGCCATAGGTACTGTTAAAGAGCTCTTTAGTCGCTGTTGTTGTACGGATTCTTGCAGAAGTGTAGTTCTTTCTGCTCTCAGATGCGTAATTATATCCGTTTTCTTCATAGGAAGCAGTAATACGAAGAAGTCCGTCAGGATTTCCGTCTCCGTCAAGGTCCTCGTTTACAGAGATATTTTTGGCATCACTTGTGTAGCATTCAAGCTCGTTGTTACCCCAGCCGTAATTGCCGCAGTCAGTAGTTCCGTCGCCCAGCTGATATCCCCAGTTATCAAGGTTAAGACCTGTATTGCCATCTACATTTGATGAGCCATAGTTGCCATCAAATTCATCTGCCCAGATGAGGTCATAGCCTTCCTTGTATGCACCTGGGTCTGCATAGTCATAAAGGTCGTTATCATCAGCTGCAAAGTCATATTCAAGACCTTTTGAGCCGTTGGCAGTACCGCCTGATAATGTTATGTAATTGCCGCCTGAATCACAGATTCTGAGGTTTTCGATTGTAAGATCACCTGATAGATTTGCAGGCTCTCCCTGCATCTGTCCAAGAGCAATATAAAGAGTGTTGTTTGAAAGCTCGTTCATTGTTGCAGTAGCTGAATATTCATAAGTCTTTCCGGCTTTAAGATCGATAAATTCATAAACCTGTCCGGAATCATCAAGCTTAATAAGAGCTTTTTTGTCGATTGAAGATGTGAGATCAGCGGATAAAGTGTAGGTTTCTCCTACAGATAGTCCAAGGTTTTTGATGATATACTGAAGTCCCCACTCGCCATTCCAGCCATAGCTGCCTGCAGTGATAAGGGCTTTTGTACCTGTTTCTTTGATAGTTGCATTTACTCCTGCCCAGTCACTTCCAACGTACAGTTCACTTTCGGCATCAGCAAGGCTGATAGCGCCTTCTTTAAGCTGTACCTGCTCATTTTCGTTATTATCGTCTGGGGTCTCGTTACCATCACCGCTTCCAGGGGTATCAGGTGTTTCTGTGCCTGGAGTGTCGGGACCAGGGTTTTCGGGAGTAGGTGTTTCGGGATCCGGATATTCCGGATTTGGTTCTTCTGACGGTTCACCAATAGTAACAGTTGCAGTAACTGCACCTGTGAGTTCGTCACCAACCTGGCCCTGAAGCTCGATCAGATAGACTCCGTCCGCATACTCGTCGGGATACCAATGATATCCAAGTTCCTGATCGGTATAGACTTTTTCATAACCGTTAGATGCGCAGGAGATAGTAACAGTGTACTTATCATAACCTGCTGCGCCCCAGACAAAACCAATTCCCTGATTTTCGTCGTAAGCGGCTACCTGCCCAAAAGGGAGAGAGAGGCTTTCGTTGACAGGTCCCATGGCTGCCATAACCTGCAGACTTGTTGCCGAGACAGACGACAACGAGAGGGCAAATGCCACTGCTATGGCAAGACGCCCCTTCAAATTTCTCTTTTTCATACCTAAATACCTCCTTTAAATTTAGGAATACTCCACAATACAAATCTAGTTTAAAGGAGGCAATAGACGAATTTTAGTTCACATATTTTAGTTAAGTTTCTTTTTTACAGGGGTGATACAGGAGAAGATCAAAAAAGTGCAGATGCTATATAAACTGCCGCAGGACCGATGTATGACTCCCGGCCTGCGATAGCAGAATAGATCAGTCTGTTATTATCATAAGCAGGATCATAAGACTTGCATGCATCTATCAGTTTGTCACGGATAAATCGGTCTTTAAAAAGACTTCCTGCAAGTACGATCCTGTCAGGGACTATGATAGTGCATGCATTTACTATGCTTCCGGCAAAGTAATCCATGATCTGATCAAGGCGCTTTTGGGAACTGATATCAGCTTTTTTATAACAGGCGCCAAAGTCCTCCGAACGGAAATCTGATATTTTCAAAATATCTGCAAGGTAAGATGAAGAAACATAAGATTTAAGGCACCCCTTCCTTCCACAGCTGCAGAGAGGACCGTCTTTTTCTACTATAAAATGACCGAGCTCTGCTGTTTTGCCGTGTCTTCCTTCATAGACAATAGAGTCTACGACGATAGTACTTTCAAGCTCAGGGCCCCATTTTATAACAAGAAGGCTATCGTACTGTTTACCTGCGCCAAACAGTATTTCTGCTGTGGCAAAAGCATTTACGCTGTTGGAAACCAGAATAGGAACATTCAGATGGAGCTCATCAGACAGAATGTCCTTGACCGGGACAGGCTGATCCCAGAGACCATAGGAATTCTGCGCTGTGCCGCTTTTCTTGTCTATGATTCCAGGCGTACTTACGCTTATGCAGCTGAGTTTTTTTCTGCAGGCTGATGAAAGGCTCTGGAAAAGTCCGAGAGTTTCCTGACAGATATCATGTAAAAAAAGCTGTGGCTTTAATTTACTCTGGGTTTTAAATTCTCTGATACTGGGATTATTGTGTGAATCAGTGACGAGCTCACCATTGAGATTACATATGGCGATTGTGGTTTTTTGCGTATCTATGTTGATCGCACAGATTATCTTTTTGTCATGGTCTATATCAAGAAGAACTTTTTTTCGCCCCTTAAGTCCAGTGCTTTCGGAAACAGAACCTAGTTCTGTTAAGATGTTTTCGTCAATCAGTTTAGTTGTTATCTGTGTGACTGAAGCTGCTGTAAGATGCGTCAGATCAGCGATATCCTTGCGAGACATAGGACCGTTTTCGTTTATGCATTTTAGAATAAGCGAACGGTTTTCTTTTTTGACGAGCTCGAGATTAATACCATTTTTTTTCATACCTTCCCCCCGAATATATAGCGTTGTGGCATTGCCGGTGTAACCTCTCCCCAAAGATAAAACGGCAATTAATTAAAAGCTATAACCAAACGAATTATAGCATGGCTACATGGCAGAAGTAAAAATTAAATTTACCTAAAGATGTACAAAGGCATTGAAATAAATAATGGCGAGTGTTAAAATTTTGTCATATGGCGAGTTCGTTGGACTAATAACGCAAAATGGAGGTTTTATAATATGAGTAAGAACTTTGACGATATCCTGGCCAAGCTCAAGACTGCTGATACCAAGAAGATGTCAGTAGCTGTAGCTCAGGATACACACGTACTTGAGGCAGTTAAGGTTGCCAAGGAGAGAGGAATCGTTGATTCTATCCTTGTTGGTGACAAGGAGCAGATCGAGGAGAAGGCTAAAGAGGTTGGAATGGACCTTGCTGATTACGAGATCATTGATGTTAAGGATACTATCGAGGCTGCACGTACAGCAGTTTCACTTGTACATGATGGCAAGGCTGATATCTACATGAAGGGTGCTCTTGAATCCAAAGATTTCCTTAAGAGCGTTCTTGATAAAGAGGTTGGACTTCGTACAGGTCGTCCGCTTTCACACGTTTGTGTATTTGAGATTCCTGGCATTGATCGTCTCTTATTCCTTACAGACGTTGCTTTCATGCCATACCCAACACTTGAGGACAAGAAAGTTATTATTGAATATACAGTAGAAGTAGCAAGAGCTTGTGGCGTTGAGTGCCCTAAGGTAGCTCCTCTTGCTGCAGTAGAAGTTGTTAACCCTAAGATGCCTGTTACTGTTGAGGCAGCAGAGCTTACAAGAATGTGTGAAGAGGGCGAGATCAAGAATTGTATCGTTGACGGACCTCTTTCCATGGACCTTGCAATTGATCCTGAGGCAGCCAAGCATAAGGCAGGCGCTCTTGATCGTAAGATCGTTGGTGATGCAGA
Source organism: Butyrivibrio proteoclasticus B316 (assembly GCF_000145035.1). NCBI lineage: Bacteria > Bacillati > Bacillota > Clostridia > Lachnospirales > Lachnospiraceae > Butyrivibrio > Butyrivibrio proteoclasticus. The sequence continues at coordinate 2,838,048 of NC_014387.1, read as the reverse complement.
TATTCTTCTGTTCCCTGACATCCACGCAGGAAATCTTACATACAAGACAATCGTAAGACTTGCTACAGTCAAGAATGGTAACATACTTACAGGAACCAAGGCACCGGTTATTCTGACATCAAGATCAGACTCAGTTGAGGTTAAGGTTAATTCTATCGCTCTTGCAGCAGTTGTTGCAGAGGACAAGAAGAAGGGAATTCTGTAATTAGGAAAAGGAGATTAGTCATGATAAAGAGTTTGATCATTAATCCAGGTTCTACATCTACAAAGGTTGGTATCTTCGAGGACGAGACTCTTGTTAAAGAGGAAACTTTAAGACACAGTACAGAGGAGATAGAATCCTATGCATCAATCATTGATCAGAAGGATTTCCGCAAGAACATCATTCTTGATTTCCTCAAAAAAGAGAACATCGACATTAAGTCTTTTAACGTAATCGTAGGAAGAGGCGGCCTTCTTCGTCCTATTCCAGGTGGCACTTACGAGTGTACAGACGCACTTCTTGAAGATCTTAGAAAAGGCGTTCAGGGACAGCATGCATCTAACCTTGGTGGTATTCTTGCAAGAGAGATCGGTGATGAGATCGGAGTTCCTTCATACATCGTAGATCCTGTAGTAGTTGATGAGATGGAGCCGGTAGCTCGTATTTCAGGTGTTCCTGAGATTGAGAGAGTTTCAATTGACCACCCTCTTAACCAGAAGGCAGTTGCCCGCAGATATGCCAAGGAAATCGGCAAAAAATATGACGAGATCAGCGTGATCGTTGTTCATATGGGCGGTGGTACTTCAACAGGTGTTCACAAGAACGGCAAGATGGTTGATGTATATGCAGCACTTAATGGTGACGGCGCATTCTCACCGGAGAGAGCAAATGGTATTCCTGCCAAGGCTCTTGTTGATATGTGCTTCTCAGGCAAGTACACATATGATGAGATGAAAAAGAAGATTGTTGGTTATGGCGGACTTAATGCATACCTTGGAACCAACGATATGAGAGAAGTAAACAAGATGTGTGATGAGGGCAACGAGAAGGCTATCCTTGTTCGTGACGCTTTCATTTACCAGATCTGCAAGAATATAGGCGCTTGCGCTACAGTTCTTAAGGGTAAGGTTGATCAGATCATCCTTACAGGTGGTATTGCTTACGGTCAGGTTATTACAGACGCTATCAAGGAGCGTGTTGACTGGATATGCCCTGTTACTGTTTATCCTGGAGAAGATGAGCTTCTTGCTCTTGCTCAGGGAGCTATCCGCGTACTTAACGGTGAAGAGAAGGCTCAGCAGTACTAATTCATAACAGAATAAAAATCACAAAACCCTCGATTTCATGTTAGCTGAAATCGGGGGTTTTGATATGGTTGAATAGTTGGCGTAAATCTGCTACAATGTGCAATGGACTTTTGCAATTATATGGGGATTACTATGCCCTTTTCAGCATATAATAACAGGCCAAATCCTTATGCATTGGGAGAATTATTATGAGTATTATTGACAAGATTATAGGAACACACAGTGAGAGAGAACTTAAGCGCATCCGCAGTACTGTTGATGCTATTGAGGCTATGCAGCCACAGATGCATGCACTTTCAGATGAGGAGCTTCGCGGCAAGACCGAGGAGTTCAAGAAGAGGCTTGCAGATGGCCAGACCCTCGATGATATCATGCCTGAGGCATATGCAGTAGTTCGTGAGGCAGGTAAGAGAGTTCTTGGAATGGAACACTTCAGAGTACAGCTTATTGGTGGTGTTATTCTTCATCAGGGACGAATTGCGGAGATGAGAACCGGTGAAGGTAAGACTCTTGTAGCTACACTTCCTTCCTATCTTGATGCTCTTGCTGGCAAGGGTGTTCATGTAGTAACAGTTAACGATTACCTTGCTAAGCGTGATGCTGAGTGGATGGGTAAGATTCATGAGTTCCTTGGTCTAACAGTTGGTGTAGTTCTCAACAGTATGACTTCTGAAGAGAGAAGAGCGGCATACAACTGCGATATTACATATGTAACCAATAATGAGCTGGGATTTGATTATCTTCGTGATAACATGGCAATCTACAAGGAACAGTGTGTTCTTCGTGGACTCAACTATGCGATCATCGATGAGATCGACTCTATTCTTATTGATGAAGCCAGAACTCCTCTTATTATTTCCGGTCAGAGCGACAAGTCTACCAAGCTCTATGAGGCATGTGATGTTCTTGCCAAGCAGATGACTCGTGGTGAGGATATGGAAGACCTGACCAAGATGGATGCCATCATGGGTATCGAGAGAGAAGAGACAGGTGATTTCATCGTTAATGAAAAGGATAAGATCGTAAACCTTACAGCACAGGGTGTTGCCAAGGTTGAGAGATTCTTCCGTATAGAAAACCTTGCTGATCCTGAGAACCTTGAGATCCAGCACAACATCATCCTTGCTCTTCGTGCAAATAACCTTATGCAGAAGGATCATGACTATATTGTTAAGGATGACGAAGTCCTCATTGTTGATGAGTTTACAGGACGTGTAATGCCGGGACGTCGCTATTCAGACGGTCTTCACCAGGCTATTGAAGCCAAGGAGCATGTTAAGGTTAAGAGAGAGTCCAAGACTCTTGCTACTATTACTTTCCAGAACTTCTTTAATAAGTTTGAGAAGAAGTGTGGTATGACAGGTACAGCTCTTACTGAGGAGAGAGAATTCCGTGATATTTACGGACTTGATGTTATCGAGATTCCTACTAACGAGCCTGTTATCAGAATAGATCATCAGGACGCTGTATATAAGACCAAAAAAGAGAAACTTAATGCTATCTGTGATGCAGTAGTAGAAGCTCATGCTAAGGGACAGCCTGTTCTTGTCGGAACTATCACTATTGAGTCTTCTGAGGAAATCAGTAAGCTTCTCAAAAAGCGTGGCATTCAGCATCAGGTACTTAATGCCAAGTTCCATGAGATGGAGGCTGAGATCGTTGCTGAGGCTGGTAGAAAGGGCGCTGTAACAATAGCTACCAACATGGCAGGACGTGGTACTGATATCAAGCTTGATGAGGAAGCAAGAGCAGCCGGTGGACTTAAGATAATTGGTACAGAGAGACACGAGAGCAGACGTATTGATAATCAGCTCCGTGGTCGTGCCGGTCGTCAGGGAGATCCGGGTGAATCCAAGTTCTATCTTTCACTTGAGGATAATCTCATGCGTTTGTTTGGCTCTGAGAGACTTATATCTATGTTTAACGCACTCAAGATACCGGATGGACAGGAGATTGAGCATTCATCTCTTTCCAAGGCTATTGAATCAGCTCAGAAGAAGATTGAGTCTAATAACTACGGTATACGTAAGAATCTTCTTGAGTATGACCAGGTTAACAACGAACAGAGAGAAATCATCTATGCAGAGCGTAAGAAGGTTCTTGATGGAGAATCACTTCGCGATTCTATCTACAAGATGATCACAGATATAGTGGAGGCTGATGTTCAGACAGTAGTAGGTGAGGAGTCAGATCCTGATAATTGGAATCTTCAGGAACTTAATGAGCTTCTTTTGCCTACAATTCCTCTCAAGAAGATCAACAGAGGACGTATTGATAATCTGACTAAGAGTGGTCTTGCCCAGCAGCTCAAAGAAGAAGCTGTTAAGCTCTATGAGGCTAAAGAGGCAGAGTTCCCTGAGCCTGAGACCATTCGTGAGATTGAGCGAGTTATTCTTCTGAAGGTTATCGACAGAAAGTGGATGGATCACATTGACGATATGGATCAGCTCCGTCAGGGTATCGGACTTCAGGCTTATGGCCAGAGAGATCCAAAAGTTGAGTATAAGCTTGCCGGATATGAGATGTTCGATGATATGACCAAGGCTATCAGAGAGGATACAGTAAGACTTCTCTTCCATGTTCACATTGAGGAGAAAGTTGAGCGTGAGCAGGTTGCCAAGGTTACAGGAACTAATAAGGATGACAGCGTTGCAAAGGCTCCTGTTAAGAGAGTTGAAGCTAAGGTTTATCCAAATGATCCATGTCCATGCGGCAGTGGTAAGAAATACAAGAACTGCCACGGCAGGGTCTAAGGTTTTATAGAATGGAGTTAGAAATAAATGGTAATACTTGATCAAATGAAAGTTGAAATTCAGAATCTGAAGGGTACTCTCGATGAGGTTACTGCTTCTCTTGACCTTGGAACCAAGAAGAAGATAATCGAAGAGCTTTCTCGTGAGATGGAAGAGCCTGGATTCTGGGATAATGCTGAGAAGGCTAACAAGAAGACCAAGGATCTTAAGAACATGCAGGATCTTGTGGCTGATATTGAGAGACTTAATAGCCAGTACACAGACATTATTGATCTCATTGATATGCAGAATGCAGAGGGTGTAGACGATGATGATATGGCAGCAGAGATCAGATCTGAGCTTGATGAGTTTGAAGAGAAGCTTGAAAATATCCGTATCAGCAATCTTTTAAATCAGCCTTATGATAAATATGATGTAATTCTCAGACTAAATGCAGGTGCAGGCGGAACTGAGGCTTGTGACTGGGCTTCAATGCTGTACAGAATGTACACAAGATGGGCTGAGAGAAAGGGCTTTACTACAGAAGTCCTTGACCTTCTTGATGGAGATGAAGCTGGTATTAAGTCAGTAACATTCCAGATTTCCGGAACTAATGCTTATGGACTTCTTAAGTCAGAGCACGGCGTACACAGACTTGTCCGTATCAGTCCTTTCAACGCACAGGCCAAGAGACAGACATCCTTTGTATCCTGCGATGTTATGCCTGATATTGAGGAAGATTTGGATATCGAGATCAATCCTGATGATCTTAGAATTGATACATATCGTTCATCAGGTGCCGGTGGACAGCATATCAACAAGACTTCATCAGCTGTTCGTATTACTCATATTCCTACAGGTGTTGTTGTTGCCTGTCAGAATGAGCGTTCACAGTTCCAGAACAAGGACAAGGCTATGCAGATGCTGAAAGCCAAACTCTTTATCATGAAGCAGGAAGAGCAGGCTGCCAAACTTGCCGGCATTCGTGGTGAGGTTATGGACAACGCATGGGGCAGCCAGATCCGTTCTTATGTCCTTCAGCCATATACTATGGTTAACGATACTCGTACAGGATTTAAGGCTTCTAATGCAGATGGCGTCCTTGATGGTGAGCTTGATCCATTCATCAATGCATACCTTAAGTGGCTTGCAACAGGTGGTAAGCCTGTCGGAGATACATCCGAAGAATGATCATAAATTAAATAATTCGCATGAAGTGAGCAGTGTATTGCCAATATCTAGGGAGTACACTGCTTTTTTTATTTGTATAATCATATGGTGTGAAAATAAACTTTTGACACCTACATCATATAACGAAGGAGCTTGAAATATGGGGAACTGGGGAGAAGACCTGGACTATGAAGCACAGGCAATCAAAGATTATGAAGGGAGATTTACAATAAATTTCAAAAAGATATACATGGATGTAGATGAGATATCTGAGAGGACTACAGAAGTTACAGATACCCATCCTAAGGATTCGCTTATGAAGCTATGGGGCGGAACAATGGTGGGAATGCTTATATTATTTGTCTGCTCTTATTCGTATTTTTCTTTTGTAATGTTGCCGTTTATGGCATTTTATCTGGTTGCATTATTTAGAATATCCAAATGCTGGAAAAGCTTTAAGTATAATGTTGCTCAGTTCTGGGGAATGACTATTGCTGCACTTATTATAATATTTGCTTTATCAAAGGGGATTCAGCTTTGCATAGGATTTATACGAGCATTATTGTTTGCCTCATTGTAATGCAAATGGGGTGCGGAACTGACAAACAGATAAATGATACTGATACCAGATCAGATGAGATAGTACAGGGATTAAAAGAGACAACTAAGGAGATAACTATGACAGAAACTATGACAGAAGAAAAGACATTTCACAAAAATCCGATCATCAAGGATATTTACACAGCAGACCCTGCACCTATGGTGTATGGAGATACACTGTATTTATACACAACTCATGATGAAGATGAGCTTGTAAATGATTTCTACACTATGAATGACTGGCGTTGCTTTTCCACTAAAGATATGGTTAACTGGACAGATCATGGGGCTATTTTTTCACTGGATGATATAGGCTGGGCAGATGCAAGAGCCTGGGCTCCACAGGCTGTAGAGAGAAATGGTAAGTTCTATTTATACTGCCCTGTTCACAAGAGAAATGGCGGAATGGCAATAGCTGTTGGCATTTCAGACAGCCCTACAGGCCCATTTAAGGATCTTGGATATCCTCTTGTTGATGAAGGAGACTGGAACGATATTGATCCTACAGTGTTTATAGATGATGATGGACAGGCCTATCTATACTTCGGAAATCCTGAACTTAGATATGTACTTCTCAATGAAAATATGATCACCTATGACAAGGAAGTTGGAATTGTTAAGGTTCCTATGACAGAAGAAGCCTTTGCCAAGGGAAGTCATGATACAGGAACATCTTACGGCGAAGGACCATGGTTCTATAAGAGAAATGACCTCTATTACATGGTTTATGCTGCGTTTGGCGTTGGTAAACAGAATGAACATCTGGCTTATTCAACATCAGATTCTCCAACAGGTCCATGGAAATATGGCGGAGTACTTATGACTGAGGAAGGCGGAGTATTTACAAACCATCCGGGAATTGCAGATTTTAAGGGACATTCATATCTCTTTTACCATACAGGAGATCTTCCGGGAGGAAGCCTTTTCCACAGAAGCGTATGCGTAGCAGAGTTCACATATAATGAGGATGGAACAATAAATCCAATACCGAAATGTGATGGGGTTGAAAAGATAAACTGAATTAAAAAATCCTGCAGGGTAAATTCCTGCAGGATTTTTTTACTGTTTTTTAAACAACTACAACTTTGTTTCTGCCAGTGTTTTTGGCTTTATATAACGCGTGATCAACGTTCTGTATAGATTTACTAAAGTCACCGGTGTATCTGGATACACCAACAGAAATTGTAAATGGAACAGGTGTGTCGGTTGCGGATTCAATGTCGCGTCTGAACTGTTCCATTCGGGCGCAGGCATTGTTTACATCACAGTTTTTGAGGATAATGACAAATTCTTCTCCTCCATATCTGATTACGTAGTCATCTTCGTGAGTACCTTTTGCAAGCTTCTGACCAATGTACAATAGAGTAAGATCTCCGGTGTAGTGACCATGCTCATCATTTACCTGCTTAAAATGATCAATATCAAGCATGGCAATAGCTACAGGCCCTGCTATATCTTTCAGCGCATTCTTGGTGATTATTTTTTCAAGGAGATGCCTGTTGTAAACCTGAGTTAGCGGATCGGTGATCATGGCAAGCTCCAGTTCCTGGCGCGTACGATAGTGATCAAGATAAAAGAGCATTAGTAGAGCATGGGATACAAATACGGCAACCATCAGCGGAAGCTGGAGTGCAAGTATTATGTCCAGATTTGAATAGTGGTTAAAGGTATTTGAAATAAGTATTTCTAAAATGAATACAACCGAAGAAAGTAGAGTTTCCCTTGGTCTTGCGACAAATCCCACTGTCATGAACATTACATTCATGATAATGAAACCTTCACTTGCATGTATTCTGTCATCCAAATGGTAAATTGCCCAAATTGTTGCAAGCACTATGCAGTGAGCAAGTAAAAAGTCCATGAAGACAACAATTTCCCGTTTTTTGAAGAAATGAGTTATGATAAAAAAGATTGCAAGAGCCAATAATGCAGATAATCTGGGAATTAAGGTTGGTAAAAAAGATCCGTTTAAAAGATAGTCAGAGACTATATAAGTAATCGAAGCGAGGACTCCGGCCACAAGGCTGATTCCTACATAGTTCTGATAATAATCACACTTGGACTTATAAAAGTCCGCGCGATCTTCATCATCCATAGAACGGTAATCTTTATAAAGGTCGATTAACGTCCTGGCATTTGTTAATATTCTCATTATCCACCCCTCAAGTCACTGACATAAATCTGACAGTGACGTCGTTCACTATATATTGTACTAATAAAAATGAAATAAAGGAAGTGTAAAAAAAAGATTAATTGGGGTATGATTATATATAGTCACCGCTCAAAAGATGGAGCATGTGCCTTAAACAGGGCATGAAAACGGTTGCAAAAAAGTTGTGGGAATACAAAAAAATCGGGGATAAAAAATGAATAAAATAAAAGAAGTATGTTCTAACATTTCTAAAATCATTGTCGGAAAGGATGAGACAGTTCTTTTAACTATATGTGCTATGGTTGCCGGCGGACATGTCCTTTTAGAGGACGTTCCGGGAACCGGAAAAACTATGCTTGCCAAGGCACTTTCGAAATCTACCACAGGTACTTATAACAGAATACAGTTCACACCAGATCTTTTACCTTCTGATATCACAGGTCTTAATGTTTATCAGGCAGGCAAGGGGGAGTTTGTTTTTAATCCGGGACCTGTTTTTTGTAACATTCTTCTCGCAGATGAGATCAACAGGGCAACTCCCAGAACTCAGGCAGGACTCCTTGAGTGTATGGAGGAGAGACAGGTTACTATTGATGGTGTGACCAGAAAACTGGAGGAGCCGTTTTTTGTAATAGCTACCCAGAATCCGATTGAGACCAGTGGAACCTTTCCTCTCCCGGAGGCTCAGCTGGACAGATTTGTCATGAAGCTTTCTATGGGATTTCCTGGCAAAGAACAGGAGCTTGAAATACTGAAGAGATTTCAGGAAGGAAACAAGTCTGAGAAACTTGATGAACTTGGAGCTGTCGTGACAACGGAAGATATTGCAGTGATGAGAAAAAAGGCTATGAAGGTTGAGGTTCATCCTGATCTTATGGCATATATTACTGACATTATAGATGCGACAAGAAACAGAACAGATGTTAATTCCGGTGTAAGCCCAAGAGGAAGCCTGGCTCTCTTGTATTGCGCCAAGGTTTTAGCATATGCAAATGACAGGGATTATGTGACACCGGAGGATATCAAGACTCTGGCTGTTCCGGTCCTGGCTCATCGCCTTATACTAAACGGAGGCTATGGCGCTTCGGGAAATGCTAAGAGCATAATTGAAGAAATTCTGGCAGAAGTTCCTGTGCCGACAGAAAGTACTATTTCCCGATAAATACTGATTACGGACGGAAATTACAATGCCAATAATATTGATACCCATAGTGTTATTTCTTTTGTATATGGCGCAGCGCCGCATCTTTAACAGGTACTGGCAGAGAGGGCTGATGGCAGAACTTAGCTTTGACCAGGAGGCAGTTTCAGAGGGAGATGAGGCTTCACTTACAGAAGTCATAACCAATAGAAATTTCATACCGCTTCATATACTACAGGTGAACTTTCAGACTGATGTGGGACTGTTTTTTAAGGATACGACTAATGCATCTGTAACTGACAGAGTTAATGTAATAGATGTATTCAGCTTGCGATTCTATGAGAAGATAACCAGAAATCTTTTGATGGATTGCAGGAAAAGAGGTTTCTACAATATTTTGCAGACTTCACTTGTGGCATCGGATCTTTTTAGCCCGGATATCCACTACGCTGACAGAAAACAGAGTACCAGTATGTATGTGTATCCCAGACTTATGCCGACGGATAAGATAGATGTTCCTTTTCAGCAGCTGATGGGAGAAGTTCAGTCCAGAAGGTTTCTGTATGAGGACAATTTTACTTTCAGAGGAATTCGTGATTACGCTCCAACAGACCAGATGTCTGATATTAACTGGAAGGCAAGTGCCAAAACCGGTGCGATGAAGGTTAATCTCCACGATTATACTTCAAGTCCGGAGATCGTGCTTGTTCTTAATGTGGAAGAACCGGGAATCCTGTTTGAGATAGAGCTTATTGAGGACTGTATCAGAATAACAAGAACTCTTGCTCTTAAATTTATTCAGTCGGGAATTCCGGTATCTCTTTTGACTAATGGTAAGGATAAGGTCACGGGGGAAATGATCAGACTGGAGTCAGGATCTTCCATGGACCATAACAGGAACTTTTGCAGAGCTCTTTCAAGGATTGATCTTACTAAGGAGACCGGAGATATAGAGGCTTTGGTCAGGGATGAGCTTCATGGCGGAAGAAATGCACAGGTTGTTTACTGCCTGATATCAACCAGCAGAAGAGATGGCGTGGTAAAGGCTTCCAGGGAGTTGTGCGATGAAAAGGGAAAACTTGTGTGGATATGTCCTTTGACTAAGAGTATGGATATGAGAGCACCTGATGATTCAAGGATTAGCTTTGTTAAGATAATGCACGATAGTTATCTGTGAGATTAGTTTTTATGATATAGGAAATTTCTCCGAAATTCCTATATCATAAAAAACGCTCCGCTATGGATGCGCACTCGCGCGATAGGTAAATGTTGCATAAATGCAACCGCGCTCGGCGCGAGCATGTTGCAAGCAACATGCTTTCTTGTTTGAGGAAAATATGCATAAGAGAATAGAAATACTGCGGATAATCAATAATATACTGATAGTTACTGTAATAGCGACTGTGGCACTTATGACTATGCAGCTCAAAAAAGTTCCCGCAATAGCCGTAGTTAATGTTACACTTGCACTTTTTGTGCTTTTTTCCGAAGCTATTTCTGCATTTGTAAACAATCTTGTGGCCTTTCTTGCTGCGCACGGACTGGCAATGGCTCTTTGCAGCTATATTTCTTTTTCCGGAAATCACAGATTACTTGCAGGGGATTTCTTTGCCGGGGTTTATTTGACCAGTGTAATACAAGTTATGCACATTATGGCGATAATCATTATTACGATAATTGCTATTTATGCAAGACTTGATGGAAAGGGACGTTTTTATCCGACTATTTTTGAGGGCTTTTTATTTATCGGCTTGTACCTTTTATGCCTTATCACCGGTGAGAAAACGGCAACTGTTTTTGTTCTTTTTTCTGAGGTGATCTGGGGGATACTTTGTATTATCTTTTACAATGCAAGGCAGACTATTGGCGCTCTTGTAACCTTCAAGGACAGAGATTTTATTCCCTATGATTCTATTAAAAGAACTAACGGCCTAATGCTGAAGCTGTCTCTTGCTGTGGCATTTGTGCTTATGCTTACATGCACTTTAATTGATTACGGAAGAGAAGTTATGGCAGTGCTCAAAGCCGGCATATCTGCGCTGCTTCGTTTTGTTTTCTCTTTTCTTAAATTCGAGTCTCAGGAAGAATATGATGTTCCGGAAACTGCAATGAGCAGCGGTGGCGGAATGTTTACCCCTGAAGAGTATGTGGATAATTCAATCTGGCATACCCTATGGCAGATACTGTTCTGGATTGTTGCGATAGTAGTGACAATCGGAGTGATCATCCTGTTCGTAATGATGATAAAAGAGTTTTATAAACTGTTTAATTCTTCGAGGAATAATATAAAAGACAGACTGGCAAGAGATAAGATAGAGTATTTAAGCCCCTGGTCCGTACCTTCAAAAGTCATTTCAGGTAGTGACAGTAGCCGCATGAGAATAAGGGACAGGTTGTCACCTTCCGGCAGGATCAGACTGCTCTTTACCCGCTATATAGAAAAAAATCGTGGCCTTAATGATATAAATGGCTCCGATACACCTCTTGAAATGGAAGAGAAAATAATTTCCGAAAGAGAAGCATCAGCCTACAAGCTCTATGAAAAGGCCAGATACAGCTCCAACGAGATTACACAGGCAGACCTCCAGACCATGAAGAAAATCTGCAGGTAGTCATGACCACCGCCTCGTAGCCTCCAGACCATCATTGCGGATGGTGGGCGATAAGTTAGTAGATGGTCTGGACATCTACGATTTTGTTGTCCTTTACCTTGAAGCTCCAGATCTGGTGGTCCTGTGAGTCTGTGCTCTGTGAGGAAGTAGGTGTCGTCTACGTTTGAAATGTAGTAAGGAGTTCCACCACCCACAAAGTATTTACTGTAGATATCTTCATAGTTTCCTGATTTGAGGTCATCTATGTCATGTGCTCTTACGATCGTAGCTACGTTCTGGTTTCCGCTGAGATCAGTTGATGTTGAGAAGTAGTAGTAATCGTCTATCTTTGTGATCTGAACCATTCCGGCCAGATTATCAGGAACGTCATAGCTCTTTTTAACTTCCAGAGTATCCAGGTCGCAGCAGTAGATCTTGGCTGGAAGACCCTCATCTGAAACACCTGATACAAAGTAAATATCACCATCTATTATGGAAAAAGATCTAACGTAAATGCCATCAAGAATAGAAATCTTTCTGATATCTGTTATATACATTCTGCTGGAATCCGCTTCCTGCCTGATGCAGTAAAGCTCACCTGTTGTAGAACTCCATACATAAAAGGTATCGGTTGCCTTATCATATACTGTGTAATGAGGGCGGTTTCCGATGTTGTAGATTGTCTGTGTGTTAATGAACTTGCCATCTACCATCTCAAAGATAACGACTCTGTTATTTTCTGTATCATCACACATATAAACTTTTCCGTTGCTGGCTATAGTGTGCGGCTGTGTGACATCTGATGTCATGATGTACCAGTCTGTGAGCGGAGCCCCAAGGTTATCAGAGTAGATGATCCTGTTGTGGTAGCAGTCAACGATAAACCAGTAGTCCCCAAACTTTGAAATATATGTTGGAACGCTCAGCTTGGTATCAAAATTTTTGATTGGTTCATAGTTTCTTGCATACTCTTTGGGATTTTCTCCTGCAGCTGTCATTGAAGATATGACAAGATAATCCTTCCCGTCAAAGGGAGGAACTGACGCAACCGCATTATCTGACTGAAAACTGCAGCCACAAGCTGCACATATACAAATTATTATTGAGGATATAACTAATCCATATCTGATAATTCTGCTCATATATTAACCACCTTATGGGATCATACTTATATTACTTGCCCGAAATCAAAAAGAAATCTTAATTTCTATAGAATATTGAATGCCCTCGGAAATTCAATAGTCTATGACATTTTCGCACGTTTGTGACAAAAAGTGAATACTTAGTTACTAGTTGAAAAAATATCATTAAAACGATAACATTAATATGTATTCATGTGCGTATGAGCAGTTTGAAATTCAGCGTTTGGATGTCCCTAGCAGGAGGTGCGATGTGATTACTATCATTTTATGTATGATCGTTAAAAATGAAGAAGCTTGCCTTGGAAAATGTCTTGATTCTCTAAAAGGAATTGTTGATGAGATGATTGTCGTTGACACAGGCTCTACGGATAATACTATTCAGATTGCCAAGGATAAGGGTGCCCAGGTCTACAATTTCAATTGGACAGGGGATTTTAGTGAAGCCAGAAATTATGCTTTTTCGCTTGCTAAATGTGACTATATATACTCTGCTGACGCTGATGAAGAGATAGATGAAGATAACAGGGAACGTTTCATCAAGCTCAAAGAAGATATTGACGAGCTCAACGTTGATATAGTTCAGATGTACTATTGTAATCAGTTGGCATTCAGGACGGTCTATAATTATGACAGAGAGCTGCGCCCCAAGCTGTTTAAGAGAATCCGTGAATTTGTATGGGTTGATCCTATTCATGAACAGGTTTTGTTAGAACCTGTTGTGTGCGATAGCGATATCGAGATAATCCACAATCCCAGAGAAAACCATTCCGGAAGGGACCTGGAGACTTTTAGAAATGCCGTAAGAGAAGGCAGACGAATTTCCAGAAGACTTCTTGGAATGTATGCAAGAGAATTGTTTCTTGCGGGATCTGATGAAGATTTCCTGAATGCAAAAGAGTTTTTTACAGAGGCAACGCTTGATAATAACAGAAGCCTTGATGAGATAAAGGAAGCCAGCTGCGTACTGGCCCATGTTGCTGTGCTTGAAAAAGATGCCGATGCGATGTTAAAATACTCACTTAAGGATGCCATCACTGAAATGTCCAGTGAGATGTGCTATGAGCTAGGCAATTATTACTACAACAAGAAGGACCTTGATGAGGCGATTGTGTGGTATTATAACGCAGCTTATGAGTGCAGCAGCATTCTGGATATTAGAAAGAGCAGAGAGCTTCCAAGACTTGCTATTGCCAAGTGCTATAGAGAACTCGGCAATGAAGAACAAGGCTCTTGACTACGAGAGAGAAGCCTCTGATGTCTTAAATGAGGAATAATGAGGAGATTTTTAATGCTTGATTTTTATAAGGGAAAGAGAGTATTTATTACCGGCCATACCGGCTTTAAAGGAACATGGCTTACCAAAGCGCTGGTCATGGCTGGCGCAGAGGTGTATGGATATTCATTAAAACCCGGAGTTAACGAAGATATTTTTTCCAAAGATTATCAGGAAAAAGAAGTAAGTGAGAATCTGTACGACATTTCCGGTGTTGATAGTCAGATACATTCATGCATAGCTGATATCAGAGATTTTGCCAGGTTAAAAGAGTTTTTTGACGAGGCAAGACCTGAGATAGTATTTCATTTAGCTGCCCAGCCTATAGTAAGGGACAGCTATCAGAGTCCCAGATATACTTATGAAACTAATGTCATGGGTACAGTTAATATCTGTGAGTGCGTTCGCACATCTGACACTGTCAGATCTTTTTTAAACATCACAACAGATAAGGTTTATCAGAATAATGAATGGGAATGGGGATACCGTGAAGATGAGAAGCTTGACGGATATGATCCATATTCGAACAGTAAGTCATGCTCTGAGCTTGTGACTCATTCATATATCAATTCTTTTTTCAGAGACAGAAAGATAGCAGTATCTACCGCCAGAGCAGGCAATGTAATTGGAGGAGGCGATTTTGCCAAGGACAGGATTGTTCCGGACTGCGTAAGAGCCGCCAGGGCAGGAGAAAAAATAGTCCTTAGAAATCCTGATTCTACAAGGCCTTTCCAGCATGTACTTGAAGCTCTTTCAGCATATCTTTTGATAGCTGAGCTTCAGTATGAGGACTATTCCAAGGCTGGCTTTTATAATGTAGGACCAAATGAGAGTGATGCAGTAACTGCATATAGAATTGCTTCGGCATTTGCTGATGAGTGGAATGCTCATCTTGATGGTAACAGGAAGGAGCTGCTGATAAATATTCAGTCAGATGGCGGACCTCACGAAGCTAACTATCTTAAACTTGACTGCTCCAAAATAAAGAGTAGACTTAATTGGGCTCCAAAGTGGGATATTGATATGGCAGTTAAGAAGACTGTGGAATGGACAGATGGCTATTTAAACGGCCATGGCACCGAATCTTTGGAGAAACAGATCAAAGAGTATTTTGAATAATTATTTAATGGTAAGGAAGAAATATGAGTAAGGATTTAATTGAAGAGAAGAAAGCAAGACAGGAAATATTTGATAAGGTTGCAGAGTATTACAAGAATTTCCTCAAGGCAGACACAGAGAGTTTTACTGAAGGCGACAGGATTCCCTATGCAGGAAGAGTGTTTGATGAGAAGGAAGTAATAAACCTTGTTGATTCTTCTCTTGATTTCTGGCTTACAGCCGGAAGATATACAGATGAATTTGAGAAGAGATTTGCGCAGCTTCTTGGAGTTAAGTATGCCAATCTTGTAAACAGCGGATCTTCTGCTAATCTTATTGCGTTTATGGCTCTTACAGCTCCTGAGCTTGGCGACAGACAGATCAAAAGAGGCGATGAAGTAATCACAGTTGCCTGCGGATTCCCCACTACAGTTGCTCCTATTATGCAGTATGGTGCAATTCCTGTGTTTCTTGATGTTACAGTTCCTGAGTATAACATCGATGTTACTGATCTAGAGGCAGCTCTTTCTGAGAAGACCAAGGCAGTTATGATTGCTCACACTCTGGGCAATCCTTTTAACCTCGGTGAGATCAAGGCATTTTGTGATAAGCACAACCTCTGGCTTGTGGAAGATAATTGCGATAGCCTTGGATCTGAATATACGATTGATGGTGAAACCAGATATACAGGAACCTGGGGAGATATCGGAACTTCAAGCTTCTACCCTCCACACCACATCACAATGGGTGAGGGCGGCTGCGTATATACCAATAATGCACTTCTTAATAAGCTTATTAAGAGTTACAGAGACTGGGGAAGAGACTGTGTATGTCCTCCCGGAAAAGACAATTTCTGTGGCAGAAGATTTGATGGTCAGTTTGGCCAGCTCCCTGTTGGCTATGACCACAAGTATGTATATAGCCATCTGGGATATAACCTTAAGGCAACAGATATGCAGGCTGCAGTTGGATGTGCACAGCTCGATAAGCTTGTTGGCTTTGCTGACAGCAGACGTCATAACTGGGAGAGACTTCATGAAGATCTTGCAGATCTTGGCGATGTTCTTATCCTTCCGGAAGCTTCCAAGGGAAGCAAACCTTCATGGTTTGGCTTTATCATGAGCGTGCGAGAAGGTGCTGTGGATTCTAAGGGAGAGCCTGTTACAAGAAACAGGATAACAAGAGCTCTTGAGGATAACAACATTCAAACAAGACTTCTGTTTAGCGGCAATATCATAAGACATCCGGCTTTTGATGAGTATAGAGATACGGATGCTTACAGAGTAGTTGGTGACCTTAAGACTACAGACTTTATCATGAACAATAGCTTCTGGGTTGGAGTATATCCGGGACTTAATGATACTAAGATTGATTTTATAGCAAATGTGATCAGAAACGCCCTGCGATGAGTTAGTGGTTGATAATAGTGATCATAAGAATGGAAATCACATGAAAATTGCGATAGTTACAGGTGCTTACGGGTTTGCAGGAGCAAACCTTGTAGAGCACCTTTTGAGTAAAGATTATAAGGTGTATGCGGTTGGCAGAAGAAATTCTTTTCACAACGAAAGATTTCAGGATGCACCGGCTGATAGACTTATCAAGGTGTTTCTGGAAATGGAAGAGTATGATAAGCTCCCTGAAGAAATAGGGGAGAAGGCGGATTTCTTTTTCCACCTGGCCTGGGGCGGGGGAAGAGAAGACTTTGAAGTCCAGATGAAAAATGTGGATGGTGCTTTAAAGGCTATAGAAGCAGCTGCAAAGATTTCTAAAGATATACGCTTTGTTGGAATCGGTTCTCAGGCTGAATATGGTATAAAGTCAGATCATGATTTTATCACTGAGGATATGAGACTTGAACCTTTTTCGGCTTATGGGTCATGCAAGGCAGCAGCTTTTTATCTTTTGAGGAATAGAGCAGATCAGCTTGGGATAGACTTTATCTGGGGCAGAATATTCAGCCTTATAGGAAAATATGAGCCTTCAGGGCGAATGATCCCGGATCTGATAGCCAAACTTTCAAGAGGAGAACAGGTGAGACTCTCATCCTGCGAACAGTACTGGGATTACCTTGACGCTGAAGATGCTGCGGCTGCAATCGAGGCACTGGGAAACAGAGGAGTGGCTGGAGAAGATTACAACATAGCCCACGGTGATTTCAGACCTCTTAAGGATTATGTCATGGAAGTAGCAGACATCATTGCTAATGAAAAAGGCAGAGAAGATACTCATAAGCTTATTACTTTTGGAGATAAGGCGTCTCCTTTTATTTCACTCAGACCTTCGGCAGAGAAGATTAAAAGAGACACAGGATGGGCACCTGAGGTGGCGTTTGAGAATACGATAATGAAGTATGTTATGTGAACTATAATACGAATAAATGTATGTGATATAATGTTATATATAACTGAAATGTAAGGAATATAGGCATTAGTAAAAAGTTGTAAGTAAGTGAGGTATCAGTAACAGAGATATAAGTACTGATATATGGGCAACTGATACATTAGGAACTGATAGCAACAAGCTGAGGACTTATAAGTGTTTGACAAGTTATCTGATCTTATTTCCCAGGGCGAACTTCAGGATGCGTTATATGAGTTTCAGGATGAGTATTTTCACATTAATGAGAGAACTCCTTCTGAGGCTGCAAGGCTATGCGTATTGGAAGCTTCCATCTGGGAGGGACTTAACGATGGTACAGCTGAACTTACTGCACTTTATAATGGCCTTCATTATGATCATACTAATTATGAAATCTATTATATGCTCGGCCTCTATTACATGAATATAAATGTAAACTGGGCATATCTATGCTTGGAAATGGCTCTTGATTACTGCACTGATGATGGAGATGTGCAGATAATGAGAGCTCTTTGATATGTCAGAAACAGGCCGGACTGTAGGGTCAGAAACACAAGTGTGATGATCCTGTCTTATAACGATCTCGAACTTATTCAAATGTGTATAGATGCAATAAATCAATATGCTCCTGCAAGAAGTGAAATAGTTGTTGTGGATAATGCCTCAACTGAAGAAGGGGTTATAGATTATCTTAAAGAGGCAAGCAGAACATCACGGCTTAATTTTACGCTGGTGTTAAACGATGAAAATCTCGGTTTCCCTGCAGGTTGTAATTTGGGAGCAAAAAAATGTGCTCCGGGAAACGACATTTTTTTCTTGAATAATGATGCGATAGTGACGCCTTTATCACTTTTCTGGCTCAGAATGGGGCTTTACGATAATAGGAACGTAGGAGCTACAAGCGCCTTTTCAAACAGCGCATCTTTGCAGGAAATAGATGCCCTTTCTTTTAAACCTTTTGTAGATGATAAAAAAGTTTTTGAGGCAGAAGGAGCATGGCATAAAAAGCTTGGAGCAGCCAGGGCATATAAGGCTTTTGAGGATTATGCATCTGAAAGGGTGCCTGTTTATATTAATCCATATGTCAAAAGTTTCAGGCTTACGGGTTTTGCGCTTTTACTGTCGAGGGAAGCTATATTTGCTGTTGCACCTGACCTTCAGGTGTTTGATGAATTCTTTTCGCCTGGGTATTTTGAGGATGACGATCTGGGAATAAGGCTGTCAAGTGCAGGATTTCAGGAGTATATTTGCAAGAACAGTTTCATATATCACAATGGCGGAGGTGGCTTTGAAGGGCACGCGGATGCAATGGAAAAAGGCCGTGAGAAATTTGAGAGCAAGTGGGAGTTTGATATATGGAGCTATAGCCTTCCGTGGGAGTCAGCTTGTGAAGAAGTTATAAGACTTTCCAAAGAGAAAAAAGGCATGCTGAGAGTTCTAGACTTTAGCTGCGGCCTTGGAGCAAATGCCTCATATATTAAAAGCAGGACAACAAATGTGTTTATTGCGGGGGTGTGTGCCAATTCTTTTGCGGCTGCAGTGGCTGGAAATATAGCTGATGAAACAGCTTTTGGTGATGCTAATACCACAAGGCTTCCTTGGGATGATCACTCTTTTGATGCCGTCATTGCAGAGAAAGCTTATGTCAGCAGGGGGCAGATTGGAAGATTTCTTTCTCCGGACGGCATCAGTATCTGTGAAGATAAATATCCGTTTTGACATATAGGTGTTGACAGCTATTCGATTTTAATATACATTTGTATTTCATTTTTTCTTAATAAAAGAGTGAATGAAATTATGATATTATTAATTGGAACTAGTAGAGGAGATGGCACATGAATTGCCCTAACTGCAATAGCGTACTTCCTGATAAAATGAATAGTAAAATGAACTTCTGTCCAATCTGCGGAGGGAAACTTTTTGAAGACGGCAAGGAGTACATGATAGAAATCTGCTGTACTGGGCAGAGAAGTCTTGATGGCGGAACGATTATGCTGTTCTTGGATGATACCTCGCTTTATGAGATAGAGCCCGGCGATAAAATTTATCTGAAGCTGAGATCAGGATTTCATACATTTAAATTCAGACACAGGATCAGAAATAAAACAATCCAGCTGCTTATTTCTCACAACTATACAATCCGTGTTTACTACAATACGCTGAGCAGCCTCATAGAGACTATTGTAAATGAGGCGGATGATAGTCTGTATGGATCGATCTTTGCAAATGTTCAGATAGCCCAGCCGTCTATGGTTTCACCTGATGGACAGAGAAGCTTTGATGTAATGCTTGGAGAGGATGATCCGGAGTATGAGATAAGTGCAACATCAGGTTTTAAGCAGGGAATTTTGAGACTGTTTGCTGAACGCCTTGAATTTAGCAGTGAAAAAGATTTTAAAAAAGAAATTATTCAATATAATGATGTTGTTGCTATAAATAAGAAAATGGGTTCTTTAGATATTCAATGTACGGGAAATGTCCACAAAGTCTACATTATTCCGAAAGATATCTACAACGAAGCGTTGGCATTTTTGAACAATAGAGTGGCTGATGTACAAGGCTGATGAACAGTGATGAAGCAGACAGTGCGATTGCACTGTTTGTTTTTTCGTATATAAGAATATGAATTGTATCGAAAATTAATGAGCGTAAAAACGTCATTAACGGTAAAATGTCTTTTATTGTAACAATGAATTGTGAAAAAAGTGTGAACACTTTCGCAAATTCTTGTTATCGGTTACATTTTCGTTAAAATGCCAAAAAACAGTCGGCAATCTTGATAAATTTTTATTGGAAAATTCCCTTAAAAAGTGAATGACGAAAAAACGTCTATGTGGTAGACTAGTGTAGCAAAAGGAAAGAAATATAAGAATTATTTAGGAGGTAATGGCATGACAAAAGCAGAGATTTTAAAGAAGGAAATCTTGCAGCAGTATAAGAGTGTCAGACAGTTCGCAATTGATATGTCTATTCCATACAGCACACTGGTAACAGCACTTGATAGAGGAATCGAGGGAATGGCTTACGGCACAGTTATTAAGATGTGTGATCGTCTTAACCTTAACCCGGTTGATTTCTCAACACTTGAGCAGGGCTCAGATCTTGGCAAGAAGATCGTTGAGAACCGTGTAATGCAGCAGTATGTTAAGCTTAACAAGGCTGGACGTAAGAAAATCCTTGACATGATGGGAGACTTCTCTCAGCTTGACAAGTATCAGGCAGACTGATCTGTAGCAGTCAGTTTATAGCGAGATTAGTAAGGGATGCAGTTTTCTGCATCCCTTTTTCGTTTTATACTGTGATTATGATATAATTATCTGGCTGGTTATATTTACAGGATTATTTTTGAGGAGCATGAAATATGAAGTATGATTATTTAGTTGTTGGCGCCGGACTTTTTGGAGCTGTATTTGCACATGAGATGGCAGTACAAGGGAAAAATGTGCTGGTAATAGATAAAAGAGATAATGTGGCAGGTAATATCTATACCTATAATAAGATGGGTATTAATGTTCATCAGTATGGCGCACATATATTCCACACATCAGATAAGGAAGTATGGGATTATATCAATGAGTTTGCTGAGTTTAACAACTACATTAATTCTCCTGTAGCGGTATATAAGGATGAATTATATAATCTTCCTTTTAATATGAACACCTTCAGCAAAATGTGGGGGATCAAGACTCCGCAGGAAGCAAGTGATATTATCAGTAAGCAGGCTGAGGAAGAGATTTCCCGTATTAATAAGGAAAAGGGAACGGACGAGTTCGAGGCAACTAACCTTGAAGAGCAGGCTCTTTCACTTGCAGGAAGAGATATCTATGAGAAGCTGGTTAAAGGCTATACTGAGAAACAGTGGGGAAGGGATTGTACAGATCTTCCGGCCTTTATTATTAAACGTCTTCCGATGAGATTTACCTATGATAATAATTACTTTAACGACAGATATCAGGGTATACCTATTGGCGGATATACTGCTGTAATAGAAAAGCTCCTTCTTATGGCAAAGGATAATGAGATTCCTTTTGTTTCCGGAAGCATCACAGTTAAGACGGGCGTTGACTATTACGACTTTATTAAGATGAGTGGCAATGTTCCGGCAACTCCTTATGAGTCTGTGACAGGAGATTCTTTTGATAAGATTCTCTTTACTGGAATGATCGATGAGTTCTTTGGATATAAACTTGGAACTCTTGAATACAGATCACTTAGATTTGAAACACAGGAACTTCCTGATGTGGATAACTACCAGGGAAATGCCGTTGTAAATTACACAGAAAGAGAAGTTCCTTACACAAGGATAATTGAGCATAAGCATTTTGAATATGGCAAGGGAGCAGGAACTATCATAACCAGAGAGTATCCTGCAAACTGGAAACATGGAGATGAACCATATTATCCTATGAACGATGATAAGAATAATGAGCTTTATTCCAAGTATGCAGAGATGTCCAAAGAGTATCCGAATATCCTCTTTGGAGGAAGACTTGGCCAGTATAAGTACTACAACATGGATCAGGTAATTAGAGCTGCTCTTGATATGGCAAGAGAATGCAAATAATAACAGGTATTAATGACAATAGCGGCGAGCAATGAGCTCGCCGCTATTCGTTGCCTAAGGTTCAGACAACTTTATAATTTCAAATCATAGCCCTGCAGTGCTATGATCGAAGCCTGAGGCACAGCAATTGGTTTAAATACTGTGGGTCAGGTTTTCTTTTAACAATAATTGTTGAACATCATTCCGGAATACTCGCTTGTAATATAAGGAGAAGATGTATCTTTATTATCCGGATTCTTGTAATTAACTACCGGTCTGTCTACATATTTCATAGGATCAACAGATATTTCTTTGGCTTTATCAATCAGAGCACTTGAAAACTGTTTGACCGGAGCAAGTGAAATATCACTTTCTGCACCTGAAATTGCCTGTGTCAGAAGTTCATCATCTATAGAAAGCGTTCCGTCGGCTTCCAGGTTGATTCCTGTATCAGTCATGGTAGACATGTACTGTTTGGCTATTCCTACTATTTCAGATTTGAGCTTGTCACTCTTAAACTTGACATCTTTATCACCGGCTGCATCTTTTACAAAGCCATTGTAATTATCAATCAGTGAACTGATATGCTTCTTGAGCGCTTCGTTATCTTTTTTGACACCTACAAAAACAGGTTCGGTAGTTGTGGGGCCCTGAAGGGTTAATTCAAATTTACCGCCAACTGTGAATCTGTTGGAGATTGAGGACTTCTCTTCGCCATTTAATGTAAAGTGCGCATTGGATGCGGGGGCGGACACCTGATCAAGACCAAGGTGTGCAACGGATCCGACTGCAAGTCCACTGGATGATTCATACACTTCAAACTGACTTGATTCGCCGGCGCGAAGACCTGTCTTGGTTGAAGTGATCTGAAGAGCACTTCGCCCCTGTGAATCCTCTATAATATTAGATGCAAGACCTATATTAGCCTTGTTGATCAATTTAGATATCTTATCCTGGATGTCTATGTTTCTGTCAGTCTGATAAATACTGAACTGGAATTCAAATTCCTGTTTGCCGACACGAACATCAAAAGCGTAATCCTTGGCCGGAAGACCGAAGGAATCCTTTTGAAGGAAGCGACCGGTGTTGACCTGGGCTGATGCAAGTGATGATACTTCGATCACAAAACCTGTCTTGCCAATGTCTTCATCCGGAGTCTTACCTATATAAGAAGCAACAACTTTTTCTTCATCACTGGTGTAACCGGAAGTGTGATCAAGAGATAACTTATCTTCCTGATTATTAAGCCCAATGATATTACCTTGAAGCTGCCTTGCTCTTTCTTTTATTTCAATTGCGTCATTGCGCGATTTATCGTCATCTGTTAAAAGATAAAGAGGGGAGTTCTTATTGATTCTTGCAATAGACTTATACACATCCCGAAGCTCATCTTTTCGATGAGTATCAGCATGTGCCACATCTTTGGATACATAATCTTGTATGAAATGGTTATAAGCGCCATTTAAAGAAATGCCTGCCATAATGCCCCTCCTTTCTTCCTTGATAACATGCGAATATATATTCTGCCATTCCATTGGCATCTGTCGCATTAAGGGCATATCTAGCCACGTTTAGTTACTTTTATTCTACTAAAAACAATGCAAATGTCAATGAAATAATCATGAAAAATGAACGATTTAATAAAAATGTTATAATTATGATTGGAAAACCGTTGACGTATGCAAAAGACTATGATATATTAGACAAGCGACATAAGATTTACGTCTTTTTTTTATGCAAAAAAATATGTTTTGTGGCGCGAAGTATAGTATAGATTAAAACGCCCGGAGGTGAGATAATGCGTACAAGAATTACACTGGCATGCACAGATTGCAAGAATCGTAACTATGACACAACTAAGGATAAGAAGACACATCCTGATCGTGTTGAGATGAAGAAGTATTGCCCATTCTGCAAGAAGCATACATTACATAAGGAAACAAAATAATCGTTTCCCTATATTAATTAGGAGGTTGCTACGGGTATGGAAGAGACCAAAGCAGTATCAAGCAGTTCCAATACTACTGCCAAGAAGAAGGCTAAATCTAAGGACGGAGTTTTCTCTAAGATTGCAGACTTCTTTTCAGGGGTTAAGGCAGAGTTTGGAAAGATTATATGGCCTACAAAAGACGATATTATTAAGCAGACAACTGCAGTAGTTGTTGTTTCTGCTATTTGTTGCGCACTGATCGCAGTATTGGACATTGTGTTTGAATATGGAGTGAACTTTATTACTTCTATATTTTAAGTAGGACACATATTCACTTTTATAAAGGAGATAATATGTCAGAAGAAATGGAAAAGGATCTTGAATTAGATTCTGCCAACACAGTATCTGAAGAGGTATTATCAGATGCTTCTGAGAACCAGGAAGCTACAACAGAGGCTGGCAATGCATCAGCCAATGAGAATGCTCATTGGTATGTTGTTCACACATATTCAGGCTATGAGAACAAGGTTAAAGCTAACCTTGAGAAGACCATCGAGAACAGACATCTTGAGAATCAGATTCTCGAGGTAAGAGTTCCGCTTCAGGATGTAGTCGAAGTTAAGAATGGTGCTCGCAAGAATGTCCAGAGGAAAATGTTCCCAGGCTATGTTCTTGTCAACATGGATATGAATGACGAGACTTGGTATGTTGTTCGTAATACACGTGGTGTAACTGGTTTCGTAGGACCGGGAAGTAAACCTGTTCCTCTTACTGATGCAGAGATCAAACCTCTCGGTATTAAGACAGATACAATTTCTGTTGACTTCGGCGTTGGCGATGAGATTGCAGTTATCGCTGGTGTTTGGAAGGATACAGCAGGTGTTGTACAGAGAATGGATTTTGGTAAGCAGACAGCTACTATCAATGTAGATTTGTTTGGCCGTGAGACACCGGTTGAGATTTCATTCGCTGAAGTTAGAAAAATTGATTCATAATTATTAAGGTATTTGGATGCTTGAGCATCTGGATATATAGCCTGCATTGCAGGCACGTAACCGCTGAGTGGGAGCAAGACCCGGCATGTATATTATACATGTAGTTGGCGCTGCCTCCGGTGATGAGTTTTGGTCGAGATATGATCGAGACTGGTTAACTGAACCACTGGAGCAAGACTAACGTGGGCGATTGCGCCGACCACATATTTTCAGGAGGTGCCATAATGGCAAAGAAAGTCGAAGGATATATTAAGTTACAGATCCAGGCTGGTAAAGCAACACCAGCACCACCAGTTGGACCAGCACTTGGTCAGCATGGTGTAAACATCGTTGAATTCACAAAGCAGTTCAACGCTCAGACAGCAGATAAGGGTGACGTTATCATCCCTGTTGTTATCACTGTTTATGCAGACAGAAGTTTCACATTCATCACAAAGACTCCACCTGCAGCAGTTCTTCTTAAGAAGGCAGCTAAGATTCAGAAGGGATCAGGAGTTCCTAACAAGACTAAGGTTGCAACTATTTCTAAGGAAGAAATTAGAAAGATTGCAGAGACAAAGATGCCAGACCTTAACGCTGTTGACATCGAGGGTGCTATGAGCATGATCGCTGGTACAGCACGTAGTATGGGTATCGTAGTAGAAGACTGATGGAGGATGAGAGATGAAACACGGAAAGAAATACGTAGAAGCTGCTAAGCTTATTGATAAGACTCAGCAGTATGAAGCTGCAGAAGCTATCGCTCTTGTTAAGAAGTCAGCTACTGCAAAATTTGATGAGACTGTAGAATTACACATCAGAACAGGCTGTGATTCACGTCACGCTGATCAGCAGATCAGAGGCGCTGTTGTTCTTCCTAACGGAACAGGTAAGACTGTTAAGGTTCTTGTTTTCGCTAAGGGAACAAAGCTTGACGAGGCTCAGGCAGCTGGTGCTGATTATGTAGGTGGCGAGGAGCTTATTCCTAAGATCCAGAACGACGGATGGCTTGATTTCGACGTTGTAGTTGCAACACCTGATATGATGGGCGTTGTAGGACGTCTTGGTAAGGTACTTGGACCTAAGGGTCTTATGCCAAACCCTAAGGCTGGTACAGTAACAATGGATGTTACTAAGGCTATCGCTGATATCAAGGCTGGTAAGATTGAGTACAGACTTGACAAGGCTAACATCATCCACGTTCCAGTTGGTAAGGCTTCTTTCACAGAAGAGCAGCTTGAGCAGAACTTCAACGCTCTTATGGATGCTATCACAAAGGCTAGACCAGCATCTGTTAAGGGTCAGTATCTCAAGAGCATCACTCTTGCTACAACAATGGGCCCTGGTGTTAAGGTTGTATCTAACAAGTACTAATTAGTATATCTAGAGCTATCAAAGCCGTCGCATTTTGCGGCGGCTTTTTTTTCTGCTAATATGACAAAGTGTGGTATACTTATTCACATGGGGAAAAGAGACAGAAATAATTACAATGATTATGATGATTATGACGATTACAAGAATTCTTCAGGGGGATATGTAGTCAGAAAGGCTTTTGTAGTATTTTTACTGACACTGGCTGTCATTTTTTGTATTGGAATTCCAATTTTATTAATTGCAAATAACAGACAAAATGGCCCAATTGAGAATCCAATTGATTATTCTTTTGCCGGTAAATGGGAGAAAATACCTGAGGCGGATAAAATAGAGGAACCGGTGATCACTTTGGATGAGAATGACAAGGTGGAAATAGTTATTCCTGATGAAGATGTCGATTATACGCAGGTTATCAGCACGTTGGATGACAGTTGTGTCACAATTGGTTTTGCAGGAGACATTCTATTTGATGATAACTATGCTGTTGGCAATGCCTTCAAAAACCATGGCAATTCTGCAGTAGGTGTGTAGGAGACAGTCTCTCAATAGGATGAGACTGTTGATATCATGATGTCATAACGAGTTCCATATCCTCCGTGGAATTCCAACGAAGGAAAGACATATACGTTCAGGGCAAGGCCGGAAACAGCTAATATTCTTAATGATATGGGTGTGGATATTGTTGGGCTTGCCAATAACCATGCATATGATTATGGAAATCAGGCTCTTTTGGATACCTTTGATATTCTTGATTCTACAGGGATTAAATATGTGGGTGCCGGCCATAATATTGATGAGGCTTCGCATACTGTGTACTATGTCACAGAAAGTGGTATGAAAATAGCCATTATTTGTGCGACTCAGATTGAAAGAATTACAAACCCGGACACTAAAGAGGCTACAGCTGATTCTGCCGGAGTCTTCAGATGTCTGGATGATTCTCTTTTACTTCAGAGAATAAGAGAAGCCAAGGAGAAAAATGCATACGTAATAGTTTTTGTGCATTGGGGAACAGAGAGTACTACAGAGATTGATTATCTTCAGAGAGATCAGGCAGCAGAATTTGCAAGTGCGGGGGCCAATCTTATAATTGGTGGTCATCCTCATGTACTACAAAAAATAGACTACGTAGGAAATGTTCCAGTAGTCTACAGTCTGGGAAACTATATTTTTAATTCCAAAACGCTCGATACCTGTATGGTAATAGCAACTTTGCATAATGACGGAGCTGTCAATTTACAGTTTGTTCCGGCTATTCAGAGCGATTGCCGGGTTAATGAAGCTTTTGGAAGTGAAGCTCAACGTATAATCGGTGATATGAATGCTATGTCATCTAATGCTTTGATAGATTCAAATGGCTACATAAGCCATAAATAAAACAAGTGATTTGTTATACATGTAATAGTGATTCTTTGGCCTGCAGATAGCACTCATTGACGAATTGATGTGCTCTTTGCAGGTCTTCTCTTGAAGGATGATTTTTGGCTGAATCGAAAATCTTAATAATCTGATCTATTTTCTCATCATCGCACTTTCCTCTGTAGGATTCATACTTGGCTCGTAGTTCATCTGTCATTTTACCCTGACAAAAGTATGAGCCAAGATAGTTATTATCATCAGAAATCCACACACTTGCATTTTGCTCGAGCAAAGAGTAGTATCCTTTTGCATTTCCTGTTCCGCAGGTTCCGAACAGTGCAATATTGCGATGATTAAGTGAGGAGAGTATATCTATAATTTCAAGTGTACATGAGCCTCTGTTGGCCCAAAAGCCTATAAAGTATGTTTCTGCATCAAGAGTTCCGTTCCAGGTCCGCACGTCAACTAATGCCTTATCTTTTTTGGAGGAAGGTAAAGCTTTATATATTTCTTCAGCTAGTTTTTTGGTGTTGCCAGTTTCACTGGCATAAATAACCAGATATTTGAGCATACTAAACCCTTCATGGACCGGAAAAACCACTTTTAACAAGTTCATTTTATGTTCAAAGCACCGCAAATACAAGAAACAAGGGATTAGATTAATCTTAAAAATCAATAATAGCCTGTGAACAAATACAAAAGAGTATAAACTAATAGTGATTGCGCAGTGAGTTGATTTAAAGGGTGGGGATGATATAATGTAATGTGGATTTATGTGTTTATAATGGAGGATGAATATGCATATTCTGATTGTGGGCTGCGGCAATGTAGGACAGACACTGACAAGGCAGCTTAGCAAAGAAGGACATAATATAACAGTTATAGAGGAAAAGAGTAGTGTTCTTCAAAATGTAGTTAATAACTACGATGTTATGGGAATTGTTGGCAATGGTGCCAGCTATTCTATCATGAAGGACGCAGGTATAGAAACTGCAGATCTTATGATTGCGGTTACTGATTCTGACGAGCTTAACCTTTTGTGCTGTCTGATTGCCAAGAAAGCAGGTAACTGCCATACTATAGCGAGAGTACGCAATCCTATATATAAAAAGGAAATCAACTTTATTAAGGAAGAATTGGGACTTTCCATGGTAATCAATCCAGAGGAAGCTGCAGCCAACGAGGCTGAGCGTCTTTTGAAATTCCCTTCAGCAACTAAGATTGAGACTTTTGCCAGAGGAAGAGCTGAGATGGTTAAATTTATCATCGATGAGAATTCCAGACTCTGCAATAAGGCTCTTAAAGATATTCCTGCGGATCTTCGTAAGCAGGTACTTATTTCTATTGTCAGCAGAGGAAATGAAGTATTTATCCCTGATGGAAATACAGTTCTTCATGCAGGAGATGAGGCTACAGTTTTTGCGTCCAGCAGAAATACAATTAACTTCTTTAGAAAGCTTGGACTTCCTACTGCCAAAGTACATTCTACAATGATAATTGGAGGAGGAGAGACGGGCTTTTATCTGGCTCAGAATCTTCTTTCTCTTGGAATAAAGGTTACTATTTTTGAAAGAGATCCTGCAAGATGCAAGGAATTGTCAGATCTTTTACCACAGGCTCTGATCATATGTGGTGATGGAACTGACAAGGATATGCTCCTTGAAGAAGGTGTAACAAGTGTGGAATCATTTGTTTCACTGACTAACCTTGATGAAGAGAACATTATGCTCTCAATGTATGTGAAGAGCATCAATCCCAAGGCAAAGCTTATTACCAAGGTACACAGAGTTGACTATGGTGATATCATAGGCTCACTTAATATTGGAAGTATCATTTATCCCAAGAATATTACTGCTGACAGAATTGTTCAGTTTGTTAGAGGAATGTCTGCGTCCAAGGATAGTAATATTGAGACTCTTTATAAGCTTAATGATGAGAGAGTTGAGGCGCTGGAGTTCATAGTACGCGGAGGAAGCCAGGTTGTAGGAGTTCCGCTTTCTCAGCTTCATCTAAAAAAAGGTATCCTTATTGCGTGCATAAACCATTATGGTGAAATCACTTCTCCAAGTGGTGACAGTGTTATAAGAGATAGAGATTCAGTTATTGTAGTTACTACAAGAACCGGATTAAAAGATATAAATGATATTTTGGAGAATTGATAAATGAATTACTCAATGATCAGATTTATTCTGTTTAGACTGTTGAGGATCATGGGAACTCTTTTTACATTGCCTCTGATTGTTGCTCTTGTTTACAAGGAATATGACAGTGCAATTTCTTTCTTGATCCTTGCGGCTGTATGTTTTGTTGTCGGAACGATTTTTACTATTAAAAAGCCTGCAAATAGAGTTATTTATGCAAAAGAGGGATTTGCTATAACCGCTGTTGCGTGGATTGCAGTCAGTATGATGGGAGCGGTTCCTTTTGTAATAACAGGAACAATTCCAAATTATATAGATGCTCTTTTTGAGACTGTTTCCGGTTTTACTACTACCGGAGGCAGCATATTAACAACTGTTGATAACATTGAAAAGAGTGTTCAGTTCTGGAGAACATTTACTCACTGGATTGGTGGAATGGGAGTTTTGGTCTTCCTTCTTGCTGTTGTGCCTATGGCAGATGGATATAGTATGCATCTGATGAGAGCTGAGTCTCCGGGACCTGTTGTTGGTAAGATTGTTCCCAAAGTAAAAGACACAGCTAAGATTTTATATATCATATACTTTGGAATTACAGTTACAGAGATAGTTTGTCTTATTATTTCCGGAATGCCAATATATGATGCTATAACTATTTCTTTTTCTACTGTTGGAACGGGTGGTTTTGCAGTTCGCGATACCGGAATGATGGGATACTCCCTGGTGAGTCAGGCGATTATCATTTTGTTTATGGCCCTTTGCGGAATCAACTTTACTGTTTATTATTTTCTTCTCAATAGAAAGCCCAAAGAGGCATTTGCTATTGATGAAGTCAAATTCTATCTGGGAACAATGCTGATTTCTGCAGGAATCATAGCTTTTAATGTATACAGAAGCGGGTGTGTGACTGATCCGAGACTTGCCTTTCATCATTCGCTTTTTTCTGTGGCTTCTATTATGACTACGACGGGTTTCTGTACACTGGATTTTGATACATGGCCTATGCTATCCAAGCTTATGTTAGTGGTCCTTTCTCTGATAGGAGCTTGCGCCGGATCTACCGGCGGTGGATTTAAATTTTCCAGAGCTCTTATAGTTATCAGAAATGCCAGAAATGAGCTGAATTTCATTGTTCATCCCAAGGCTGTTAAAAGAGTCTACATGGACGGACATTCAGTAGAAGGAACAACAGTTAAGTCAGTTACAGCTTATCTTGGAATTTATGTAATTACATTCATAGCATCAACACTGATAGTTGCACTTGATAACTTTGATTTTCAGACAACTGTGACTTCAGTAGTTGCTACGCTTAATAATATAGGTCCCGGACTTGGTATGGTAGGGCCGACAGGTAATTATTCTCAGTTCTCATATCTGTCCAAACTGGTTCTGATGTTTGACATGCTTGCGGGCAGATTGGAGCTTTTGCCTATTTTTGTAATACTCAAGCCTAAGACCTGGAGAAGATAAGTTGAAATATTGATAAAAATCAGACTGCAATAAATCTAAAATTTTTATAAACAAAAGTTAAATTTATTATTGCTAATTGTGTCCAAACTGTGATAATATTTAGTAGGTTTTGTGAAAAGACAATTTATAAGTAGGTGATTTTTATGAAGAATACGAGGAAGTGGCTATTTGCATTCCTTGTTTCTGTACTTTTTATATGCTGTGTTGCGTTTGGCATAACAGCCTACTCTCGTAACTATAGTGGCAATGGTATGGATATGGACGACGAGGTGCGTTCGGATGCTGTATACACGCTTAATGGTTATCTCGGCATGGAAGATAACAGTAGTGCCGGGGGAAGAGAGGCAAGTGTTGCCGAACATAATATAGATGATGGCGTAGGCAGACTTACTCAGAGAGTTACTATAGTAAGTGATGGAAATGTTCTTCCGATAAGTGGTACAGTTACTAAGATGCAGGATGCTTTTTATCCGGGGACATATGTAGTAAGATTCAGCAATAAGGCAATATTGACTTCAGAAGCTACAGTTAAGGTCAGAATTGATGTTGCCAAGGATGATCAGGTATATATTTTAACCGGAGACAAGGATAAGGGATATACACAGGTAGAAGTGGTTACAGCTGATGAAGATAATTGTGTAACTTTTGATACCGGTGTTATTCAGGATTATACGATATCCAAGACGGATATTATTAGTGCACAGGCTGCTATGGCCAGTGTGATGGCGAATTGAATAAGAATACTATGAAAAAGAGCGGACTTAACATTGAAAGTCCGCTCTTTTTTCATAGTATCGGTAAATGAATTTGTATTCACAGAACCATCTGATATTTGCCCCATATGATGCACCTTATAATGTATATCAGTGTCAGATGCACAGGGTAGAAGAGGTAAAAGAAATACTTAAGCCAGCCGAGTTTCCTGCCTCTCTTATGATTGTATAGAGCCATAAGGATAAAACCGGGAAATGCCAGGTATTCTATTCCTAACTGTGAAATAAAGACATATCCGGCCAAAATACGCAAATATTCATATTTCTGCAAAACATAGAAAATAGTGATCAGAAGGACTCCGTAAAAGTCATAATCGGAGTTGATCCTGTAAGCAATAACGCACCCTATGAGGGTTATAACAGCTGCTGCAAGAAATGATAATAGCGGTGGAATATTTTTTTCTTTTATCAAGCGGACAGTAGCATCAATTGCCCAGATGACCAAAAGACCAATAAGCAAAGTGAAGAACACATTACACTGATAATTTAAGAGATAGCTGTTGGCTTCAAGAGCCTCTATGATATTTATGTTAAATATTTCTTCCTCAGCATAGAAGATGAGGTCGAAAGGTATTTCAGAGATTATACCAAAAAGAAGCAGACTAAGAGCATATCTTAGCCTGCTTCTGGTATGTATGAAGCCTTCTACGAGGAGAAAACAGAATATTGGAAAAGCTATTCTGCCGATTCCTCTGAGAATAATATATATAGTGTTGAGTTCATTGGCAGTGAGATCTCCGGAATACAAACCATTACGAACAACAGGAAGCATAATGCCTGCTGTTAAATGATCAATCAACATAGTTATACAAGCTATAATCTTAAGAGTGTTTCCGTTGATTTTCTTGAATCTGTCTAATACCTGCATTTTATTCTCACACTAAATTTAAAAAATTTACTATTTATTATGGCTTATTACTGAAGTGTTATGCTATCCCATGAATCAGAAGGGATGAGTGAAATATAAGTCTTACCTGTGTTGATCTGGAGCTCATCACCGTTGTCATCATAATACTTGGTAACACCTGTCTCACTTGTCTTGGACCATGCAATGATCTTGGCTTCGCCATTAGTGAGATACCATCCAAGCTGACCTTCACTGATGCAGTTGTAGATGAGGTAGCCGTTATCATCGAGCTGAGTGAAGCTGCAGTTCTGAAGAATTACATTCTTGAAACTAAGTGGTGCTCCATCCTCTGCATCTTCATGTCTCTCACCATACTCATAGTACTCATACTCTTTGGTATCAGCATTGTAAACAAGCTGTGATGAGTTGTGTTTGAATGGAAGAGTAACTACTGTTCCAGGGTATGTATTGGAGTATTTCTCTGAGAGAACAAGCTCCTTGCCGTACTCAACAAAGTTGAAGTGGCTTCCTGGGTTAGCGTACTCGTTATATGTAGCAGAAATATTGAATTTCTCAATATCTGACTCGAGATCACCGGGTAAGATATATTCTGTAAACTCTCTTGCCTTACCATTGTTAACTCTTGAGAAATAACCGGAGAGGTGATCAGCAGCCCAAGGATTAGCAAAGTAAGCGTCATTGTGGTAAGGACCACCGTCATGACAAAGAATTGCGTTCCACTCTGAAGCGAGAAGGATGTTGGTAGGACGAGTACTTCTGATACTTCCGAGCTGCTCAATGCTGCCCCAATCCTTAACTACGCACATGAGACGAGTGATCCTGTCATTCTTGGTGCTGTTCATAAGTTCATATACAACATCTGCCTCAGATGTTCCATAGTGAGGAAGAGCAGTAAGTTCATTGTCAACCATAGCAGCTATAGGACGCTGATCCTTGATGGATTCGCTGATTGGCTCACCTGTAAGTTCGCTGAAATACATTCCCTCAGGAAGCACGTAAGGTTCACCACTTGCTACTTCCTCTGTAGCAGCTTCTGAAGCTGTATCGGTATTTGTTGTTTCTGAGTTGATTGGTTCAAATGAAACACCTGAAGATGTGCCATCTGCAGTATCTTCCGCACCGCAGGCTACCATGGAAAGTACCATAGCTGAGCAGAGCAGGGAAGCTACAACTTTTTTGCCATATGTTCTAATATGCATTACTTGTAATCTCCTTATAAAAAGTTAAAACATAATTTACCTACGAAATCGCATAGTGAAGCAATTTTAAATCATAGATAATCTTTATTTTAACAAATATATAATATTTGAGCAACCCTGTAATCCGGAGGCGAAAAAGTGAAGTAAAAGTGATATAGTTAAGGAAAGATAAAATGTTATGTATAATGACGTGTGTAAAAAATATAGATTCCTGTTTTTCTGAGAGAAAACAATAATCTATAGTGTAGTAGTGAGGAGTTTTTTGTGACTTTAAGAGAATTAAAAATTGGCAAATCGGCAAAAATCATAAGTGTTGGAGGAGAGGGAGCTCTACGTCAGCACTTTTTGGATATGGGCGTGATCCCCGGAGCAGAACTTACTGTGATCAAGTATGCACCTATGGGAGATCCGCTTGAGATTGAGATCCAGGGCTATAGGCTGACCCTTCGCCTTGCTGAGGCAGAGCAGATAGAAATTGAAGAAATTGCAGAACTTAGTAAGGAAACAACTAATAAAAGTGAATTAGATAAAAACGACCCTGTTAAAAAGAAAACAGTCCATCCGGGCCTTGGTGAAACCGGTATTTATCATCCCAAAGGAAGCGGAAATCCTCTTCCTGACAGGACAACTCTTACATTTGCGCTTGTAGGTAACCAGAATAGTGGTAAGACGACTCTTTTTAACCAGCTTACTGGATCCAAGCAGCATGTTGGAAACTTCCCTGGGGTTACAGTAGACCGCAAGGATGGCGAGATCAGAGGCTACAAGAATACGCTTATTACAGATCTTCCGGGAATTTATTCCATGTCTCCCTATACAAGTGAAGAGATAGTATCCCGTAATCATGTCCTCAATGAGAAGCCTACAGCTATTATTAATATTGTAGATGCTACAAATGTTGAGCGAAACCTCTATCTTACCATGCAGCTTTTGGAGATGGATGTGCCGACAGTAGTTGCCCTTAACATGATGGATGAGCTTAAGGGAAATGGCGGAGTTGTTGACATCAACAGGATGGAAGAGATGCTTGGAACTCCTGTAGTTCCTATTGCTGCAGCCAAAAATGAAGGCGTTGATGAGCTTATAACGCATGCACTCCACATTGCCAAGTATCAGGAAAAACCTCTTGAGCAGGATTTTTGCTCCAAGGATGATAATGGCGGAATTGTTCATAAATGCCTGCACACTGTCATGAACCTTATTGCAGATAATGCCGACAAGGCGGGACTTCCGCTTAGGTTTACTGCCAGCAAGGTTGTGGAGGGTGATGCACTAATAATAGATAAACTTGCTCTAGATGATAATGAAAAAGAAGCAATTGAACATATCGTCTCTCACATGGAAAAAGAGACAGGACTTGATAGAAGCGCTGCCATTGCAGATATGCGCTTTAAGTATATTCGCAAGGTATGCCAGAGTTGTGTGACCAAGCCAAAAGAGAGCAAAGAACAAATCCGCAGCAATAAAATAGACAGGATCCTTACAGGAAAATATACTGCAATTCCTATGTTCATCTTGATAATGGGACTTGTCTTTGTGCTGACATTTAACGTTATAGGAGCCTGGCTTCAGGGAATACTCGAGGAGGCTATTGGAGCACTCCAGGGTATTGTCGGAAATGCCATGCAGGCGGGAGGCGTTAACGCTGTTTTACAAGGCCTGGTAGTAAAGGGAATATTTGAAGGCGTCGGCAGTGTTCTTAGCTTCCTTCCTATAATAGTAGTTCTTTTCTTCTTCCTGTCACTTATGGAGGATAGTGGATATATTGCCCGTGTGGCTTTTGTTATGGATAAGCTCCTTAGAAAAATAGGTCTCTCCGGCCGAAGCATTGTGCCGCTACTAATAGGTTTTGGATGCACAGTTCCTGCTGTAATGTCAACGAGAACGCTTCCTAGTGAGAGAGACAGGAAGATGACAATTGTACTTACTCCGTTCATGAGTTGTACAGCCAAGCTTCCGATATATGCATTTTTTGTAAATGCCTTCTTCCCTGGAAAAGGCGGACTGATTATCACTGCATTATATGTTTGGGGAATTGTTATTGGAATCTTCAATGCTTATATATCCAAGAAAACTGTATTTAAGGGAGAGCCGGTGCCATTTGTCATGGAACTTCCAAATTACAGACTGCCGAGCCCCAGAAGCGTAATGCAGCTATTGTGGGAGAAGTCCAAGGACTTTATACAGAGAGCTTTTTCGGTAATCTTTATAGCAACAATTGTTGTATGGCTGCTTAGTAACTTTGACCTTCATTTTAATCTGGTAGCTGATTCAAAAGAGAGTATACTTGCGTTTATTGCCGGAATAATCGCACCGGTATTTGCGCCGCTTGGACTTGGAGACTGGAGAATATGTACATCGCTTATCAGCGGATTTATAGCTAAAGAGAGTGTTGTATCTGTTTTGGGAGTTCTTTTTGTTGACGGGGTTGAAAAATCTTTGTCAACAGTTACAGCCATTACTCTCTTGGTATTTAGCTTGCTGTACACACCATGTGTTGCTGCTATTGCGGCTATCAAAAGAGAGCTTGGCAAGAAATGGGCAATTGCAGTTGTGCTGTGGCAGTGCGCTGTGGCATGGATCGTTGCATTTGCTGTAAGACTGGTAGCTCTTTTGATAATAAGATGATCGTCATGGTATGATATAGGTGTCAAAAGTCAAAATTGTACATGCCTGCATGTCATACTAATTGACTTATGGTGCGAGTAATTCGTATATCAAAGATATAAAAATAAACATAAAGGCAAGGTGTTGCGTATGAAACTGACCTTTATCGGTGCAGATCATGAGGTGACGGGAAGCTGTCATTTTATTGAGGCCTGCGGGAAAAATATCCTTGTGGATTACGGAATGGAGCAGGGAAAAGACTACTTTGAAAATGTTTCTCTTCCAGTGTCCGCTCCGG
This sequence comes from Butyrivibrio proteoclasticus B316, assembly GCF_000145035.1. Lineage (NCBI taxonomy): Bacteria > Bacillati > Bacillota > Clostridia > Lachnospirales > Lachnospiraceae > Butyrivibrio > Butyrivibrio proteoclasticus. The sequence continues at coordinate 2,800,965 of NC_014387.1, read as the reverse complement.
AAATTGATTATGTTTTTCTGACACATGCACATGTTGATCATTCGGGTAATCTTCCGCTTCTATATTCCAAAGGTTTTAGAGGCAAGATATATTCGACTGATGCCACAGCTGACTTGTGCAATATTATGCTCCGCGACTGTGCTCACATCCAGATGCAGGAAGCGGAGTGGCGTAATCGTAAGGCTAAGCGAAGCAGAGATATCGCTCAGATTGAGCCGGCCTACACAATGGAAGATGCTGAGAAAACTATTAAGGCTTTTGTTCCATGCGGATACAATCAGGAAATTGAAGTCTGTGAAGGTGTTAAGATCAGATTTACGGATATTGGACATCTCCTTGGTTCTTCCAGTATTGAAATTTGGCTTACAGAGAAAAACGTCACCAAAAAGCTCGTCTTTTCAGGTGATATAGGTAACAAACAACAGCCTCTTATCAGAGATCCACAGCCTACGCATGATGCGGATTATGTTGTTATGGAATCGACCTATGGAGACAGACTTCATGCGACGGAGAAACCTGATTATGTAAGAGACCTGGCCAGAATACTGGATGCAACATTCCAGAGGGGAGGCAATGTAGTTATTCCTTCCTTTGCAGTTGGCAGAACTCAGGAAATGCTGTATTTTATCAGAAAGATCAAACTTGAAGGATTGGTCAAATCTAATCCGAATTTCCCTGTGTTTGTGGACAGTCCTCTAGCTGTAGAAGCTACTGAGATTTTTGAAGATCATCAGTATGAGTGCTACGACGAAGAGGCCATGGAGCTTGTCAAAAAGAGAGTTAATCCGGTAACATTTCCGGGACTTAATCTGGCGATTACTACTGAGGAATCAAGGGCAATCAATGAAGACCCTGAGCCTAAGGTCATTATTTCAGCTTCCGGAATGTGCGAGGCAGGCAGAATAAGACACCACCTCAAGCACAATCTGTGGCGCGAAGAATGTACTATTTTGTTTGTGGGATATCAGTCGATTGGCACAACCGGAAGAGCTATAATAGACGGCGCTGACCAGATCAAGTTGTTTGGCGAAACTATTGATATAAAAGCTCAGATTTGTAAACTTGAAGGCCTGTCAGGACATGCTGATAAGAACGGCCTTATTGACTGGCTTAAGGGCTTCGATGTTAAAAGACCGGATAGAGTATTTATTGTTCATGGAGAAGACAGTGTATGTACTTCTTTTGCCCAGTGCTTACGAGAGGAGTATGGGTACAATACATATGCGCCTTATAGCGGAACAGAATTTGATATTATTTCAGGACAGATCCTCAAAGAGGGCATTCCGATTCCTGTTAAAAAGAAAGAAGCGACGCTTGTTTCTGATGTTTATGCAAGACTTAAGGCAGCAGGCGCAAGACTTATGGGCATCATAGCAAAGAGCGAAGGAATGACCAATAAGGATAAGGCTAAGTTTGCAGATCAGATAATCGCACTTTGTGATAAGTGGAGTAAATGATAGCCGGAATCGCAGGGAATTATAAATAAAAGTTTGAATAGGGGAAAATATGAGCAGAGCAGATGAGATTTTTATAAATATGTGCAAGGATATTCTTGAGAATGGGACATCAACTGAAGGAGAAAAAGTCAGACCCCATTGGCCTGATGGTACACCTGCCTATACTATCAAGAAGTTCGGTGTCGTCAACAGATATGACCTTTCCAAAGAGTTTCCCATAATGACTCTTAGAAAAACTGCGCTTAAGAGTGCTACAGATGAGATATTGTGGATTTATCAGAAAAAGAGTAATAATATTCATGATCTCAATAGCCATATTTGGGATGAATGGGCAGATGAGACCGGCTCTATTGGTAAAGCCTACGGTTATCAGATTGGGCAGAAGAGTATTTACAAGGAAGGCGAGTTTGATCAGATTGACAGAGTTATCTACGATCTTAAGAATAACCCATTTAGCCGCAGAATCATGACCAATACCTATGTCTTTTCTGATCTTCACGAGATGAATCTTTATCCATGCGCGTATTCAGTAACATATAATGTTACACAGAAAAAGGGTGAGGATAAGCTGACTCTTAACGCTATTCTCAATCAGAGGTCACAGGATGTACTGGCTGCCAATAACTGGAATGTTGTTCAGTATGCGGTTCTGGTACATATGCTTGCTCAGGTGTGTGATATGAACGTAGGTGAGCTTGTGCATGTAATTGCAGATGCGCATATTTATGACAGACATGTTCCGCTTATCAAAGAACTTATAGAGCGTAAGCCTCTTCCTGCACCTAAATTCCATCTGAATCCTGATATCAAGGATTTCTATGAGTTTACCAGAAATGATGTATCACTTGAAGGATATGAAGTGGCGGGTGAGCAGCTTAAAGATATTCCGATAGCTATCTGAGCATTTGCGCATAAATGAGTATATTGCCAGTAATATCAACATATTAAGAGGAGAATGTATGAAAGCAATCGTAGCAGTAGATTCCAACTGGGCAATTGGAAACAAGGGACAGCTCCTTGTCAGTATTCCGGCTGACCAGAAGAACTTTAGAAATGAAACGATAAATAAGACAATAGTATATGGAAGAAAGACACTTGAGACTTTTCCACAGAGGGTTGTTCTTCCAAAGCGTAACAATATTATTCTTTCTGCCAAAAAGGATTATAGGGTAAAAGATGCAGCTGTGGTCCACTCAAGACAGGAACTTCTTGATCTGGTATCTGATCTTGATACAGATGAGGTTTATATCATTGGCGGCGAGAGCGTTTACAGAGAGTTTATAGATCTGTGTGATACAGCAATTGTCACATTTATAGATAAAGAGTTCGAGGCTGATACCTATTTTCCTAATCTGGACAAGGATCCTGATTGGGAGATGGCAGATGAGAGCGATGAACAGGTTTATTTTGATCTGACCTACACTTACAGAACTTATAAGAGAATTTCCAAGTGATCCGGTGACACCTACAGACTTATGGACGTGATAAAAGTGAGCATGGATAAGAGAAAAAAAGCATTAGTTCTTATAAATAAAACATCAGGCATGGGTAAGGCAGGTAATGACACGATAGAGATTGCAACAAAACTTGCAGCTAAAGGATATGAACCTATAATCTATCCTATTATCCCGGGAACAGACCTGACTTCTGAGACTCTTGTTGAAGAGTATGGCGGGCAGGTAGATATGATTTTATGCAGTGGCGGTGATGGCACGCTCAATCATGTAATGAATTCCATGATGAGTCTTGATAAGAGACCGCTTTTGTCCTTCATTCCATCCGGAAGTACTAATGATTTTGCCAAGGGGCTGGGAATTCCAAGCGTAAGATCCAAAGCCCTGGAGGTTGCGGTTAATGGCAAGCCTATAAGTTATGATGTTGGAAGGATGAATGACAGATTTTTTAACTATGTGGCTGCATTTGGCGCCTTTTCCAAGGTGAGCTATGCGACTGATCAGGATCTTAAAAATGTTCTTGGCTACGCTGCTTACGTTATAAGCGCCATAGCTGAACTTCCGCAGAACATCGGCTATAGCTGTCATATGAAGATAGAGGCCGATGACATATCTGAGGAAGGGGATTATATTTTTGGTGCTGTCAGCAACTCAGCCTCAGTTGCCGGAATGACTCTTTTTGCTGATGCAGATATCAAACAGGATGACGGGCAAATGGAGCTCCTTCTCATTAGGGCGCCCAGGAATCTCGCAGAGTTCAATGCTGTTATTGCGGCACTTGCTACCAGAGAACCCGATAATCCATATATCACATACAAGCAGGTGACATATGCAAATCTTTTGGCTGACGAGGAAGTTGAGTGGACGCTTGATGGAGAATTTGGTGGAAGCTACCGCGAGACCAGAATAGAAGTAATAAGTAATGCTATGAAAATAATGACTAAGGATTCCGGAAACCGGGACTGAAAAAAACAGGATGTACAGGGATTTATGCAGGTCGCAGTAGTTGTGACCTGCATTTTTTATAAAAAAACAATTAACGATAAAGAGATGAAACCTGAACATGATATAATAAAATATGCACCTATTGCCTGTACTTTTCTTACGAAAGGAACGCGTAATGAAAAAAATATGTGATTGCGTTGATGGGAATATGGATGTTCTCATGTATGACAATACGATCAAAAAGGTCCGTGATCTGTGCAAAGACGATATTGTCTATTCAGTTAGTTATGATGGTGAAGATCTGACGTTTACAAGGGGAACAATCCTTGAAGTAAACAGAAGGAAGAGCTCTGCAGTCAGGATAACACTTAGTGATGGCAGAATTCTTATCAGTAGTCCGTGCCATCAGTGGCTTTCCCAGTCAGGATGGCTTTTGACATATGATGATAGTGAGGCTTCTAATTCTTTTCTTTTCCTGCAGGAAAACACTTATATGCAGGGAATATATCGAAATATTCCGTTAAACATTAAGGAAAGCAAACTGTATATGGCAGGGTATCTTATAGGTGTTGAAGTATTCGGAAAGAGTCTGGTTCCGCTAAGAGGCGGTGAATATGCGGATTTTGTGAGCCCGGATATAGAAGTGACAAGACGTGTATATAACTATTACAAGTACTTTGGGGTTGAAACATCCCTATCTGATTTCTGCGCTACCAATCTTGATACTAATGAGATTTTTGCAACCAAGAAACTAAAGGCTTCGTACAAAGATGTACTGAAATTGTCAGAAAAATATGTGGTAAATAAAGAAAATGAAGAGTTTAGAAGAGGCTTTGTAGCCGGGCTTTATGACTCGGCGGGAACCGTTAATCCTATAAAAAAGAGTTTAAAGAGCCTGAAAAAGGACTTCCTGGAGATACTTGAAAAGGGATTGAAACAGTATGACTTTGACTATTCCTATAGAAGCGAATTCTGGGAAGGCGCTTTGCTAGGAGGCGCGCCGGAACTGATAAGATTCTACAACATATTTAAACCTGTTAATAAGCTGCCTGTTGAAAATATTGAAGCTTCTAATATCCATCAGGAAAATAACAGGATTGTAAGTATAGAAGAAATCAGAAGTGATAATCTGTATGAAATTGTAACTACTTCAAGGAATTTCATCGCAAACGGAATAGTAACTCATGATTGTGCAGTAATTGATCAGAACTGAAACCTTTCGGACACGATTCTGATATAAGCTGATTGAGGTAACTATGAGATATATCAATGTTAAAGATCTGACTCCGGGAATGATCATTGCGAATAACCTCTATGATAATAATGAACTGGTTCTTCTCAAGGCAAATACGGAGCTTACACAATTTTATATAGACAGGATAATAGGTCTTGACTACGATGGCATCTACATTTTTGATCAGGGTGATGTAGAAAAGGCGAAATCTATAGTATCCGATGAAACCAGAATTAAAGTGATCGGCAAGCTCAAAAAACTTGACATTGACGCTTGTATGTTTCTGGCAAACAGTATAGTGAATGAAATCCAAAACTCAGATTCACTGATAATAGAACGCGTTACTCTTAGTAGCTATGACAATTATACCTATGTTCACAGCGTAAATGTAGATATCCTTTCGGTCATAATAGGAATTGGGCTCGGACTTAGAAATGAGGAACTTAATAAGCTCTCTCAGGCAGCTCTTTTGCATGACATAGGAAAATGTGATGTGCCTGTTGAGATAATAAATAAGCCTGCGAGACTGACTCCGGAAGAATATGAAGAGGTTAAAAAACATCCTCAGTACGGGTTAGAGCGCCTTCGGGCCAAAGAAAAAGGCGGCGATGATATAGCTGCGGTAATTAAAAATGCAGTTTATTCACATCACGAAAACTGGGATGGATCCGGTTATCCAAGAGGACTTATAGGAGAAAAAATACATCTTTTTGCAAGGATCATCCATGTTGCGGATGTCTATGATGCCCTTACTACCAAAAGAGCTTACAAAAATGCCCTAAACCCGGCTGATACTTTGGAATATCTTATGGCTAATACCGGGATAATGTTTGACAAGGATATTGTCAGTACATTTCTGCAATATGTGGCTCCATATCCTATTGGCTGTACTGTCCTTCTTTCTGACGGTCAGCAGGGAGTGATAAGTGAAAATAATCGGATAAATCTTCCAAGACCAAAAGTTAAATTGTCTAATGGCACAATTATTGATCTCACAGAAAAGCTGGATGTGACGATAATAAGTATTTTGATGTAAAGACTGTGAAAAATAATGAATCCGAAGGGTATGTGTGATAGTATTGTAGGGACTAAAAAAGTAAAAGGATATGGAAAAATAGTTGGGAAACAGTAATTTTGAAAGAGTTGCTATTGAAAAGTGCAGCTCTTACGGTTATGCAGAGATTAAGACAGCAGTGGACAAAGCCCTTGATGATATTGGAGGGCTTTATTTTGTGAAGAGTGGTATGACAATTGGAATTAAGGCCAATCTTGTTTCTGCCATGGCGCCTGAGAAATCGGCTACAACTCATCCGATGATCCTGAGAAGGCTGTGTGAGAGATTGCTTGAACTTGGTGCAAGTGTAGTTATAGGTGATAGCCCCGGAGGTCTTTATACTCCTCCTTTTCTCAAGAATGTATATAGGACCTGCGGTCTTGAAGATATGGTCAAAGAGCTTGATCCAAGCGGAGAAAAAGTCAGGCTTAACGATGACTACTCCATATGTTCCGGAGAGTTTCTTAAGGCGGTATCTCTTAAGACTTTTATCTTTACCGGATGGCTCAACAAGGTGGATGCGATCATTAATGTATCCAAGCTCAAGACTCATGCGATGATGGGGATGAGCTGTGCAGTAAAGAACATGTTCGGCACAATACCCGGAGCTACCAAGCCTGAATACCACATGAGATTTCCTAATGAGCAGGCATTTGCCAATGTAATGGTGGATTTAAATGAGTTTTTTAAACCGGTATTATATGTGGTTGATGCGATAGATGGCATGGAAGGAAACGGACCTACAGCCGGGGAAAAGAGACACATAGGGGCTGTACTTACATCCCGTAAGCCTTATGCCCTTGATATGGTATGCGCAGACCTCATAGGAATGGGATATTCCGATGTGCCTACTCTGGTTGCTGCCGGAGAAAGAGGCCTTGGCCCTAAAAATGTAAGTGAAGTAGAAATTACAGGATGCGCAGTTTCTGATGTCAAGGTAAGTGATTTTAAGCGAGCTACGATACATCAGAGCATAACCTTTGAAGGCAAAGGAATTAAGGGCGCAATTGCATCTGTTGGTATCAAACTTGTGTATAATACCAAGCCAATGGTCAGGGCTTCTGAGTGCATTGGCTGCAAAAAGTGCTATGAAACCTGCCCCGCCAAGGCAATTACCATGGTAGATTCCGGCAAGAACAAAATTCCGCAGATTGACAGGAGCAAGTGCATCAAATGCTTCTGCTGTCAGGAGTTTTGTCCTAAGGGAGCTATGAAGGTACACTATAATATACTTGGCAAGCTCGCAAACCGTATAAACCACATATAATGGCGCAGATGCAATTAGCTTACATCTGCAGGCGGCTTTTGCGTGAAGATATCTATGACTGGAAATATCTATGTTTTTATATGAATTAGTTAAAGATAAAAAAGACAATCATGAATATATAGAAATAACAGGCTACGAAGGAAGTGTAACAGATCTCGTTATCCCTGATGAAATTGACGGAGTGAAAGTGGAGTCTATAGGAAGTCATGCTTTTTCATCCCGCGATGATCTTAAGTCAGTTCAGATTCCTGAAACTGTAAGGATACTTAGAAGCTATGTTTTTCACAATAGTAGAAACCTTAAGAAAATCTCACTTTATGACAGCATAGATGATTATTATGACGGAGTTGTCAGGCAGTGCGATAGTCTTGAGGAAGTTGATATAACAATTAACCGCAGCTGGTTTGAAGTTATGAGAAACTTTTTATCTGACAGCGATAGGGCGATACGCTTTGTAATACATGATAAGTTTGCAGCCGGAAATGATCATGACATGGGAAAAGCTGAGGGAAGCAGTATCGAAGCTATGTTGTCTTTTCCCGGATATGTTTATGATTTTAATGAGAATACTATGGCGAGAACTATCCAGTTTTCTATTGCAGGAGCAGGTTATGCCTACAGAGAATGCGTGGATAGGAGGAAAATAGACTTTCGCCAGTATGACAGTCTTTTTGCCAAGGCTATGATCGACGGAGGAACTATCTGCCAGGACATAGCCATAGGAAGGCTCTTATACCCTCTTGAACTTGAGGAGAGATTCAGGGCATCATATGCAGAGTATGTCAGGAACAATGGAACTGATATTTTGAAGCGGTTTATAGATCTTGCTGCCGGAAATACTGAGCAGCTTGCTTTTTTGGGAAAACTTTTGGAAAAAGATGATAAGGGTAATGACCGTTTTTCTGATAATGACATTGAAAAAGCTGTGGAATATGCAGCTACCAAGGACAATCCGGCTGTCACATCTCTTTTTATGGAAAAGACAAGAAAGGCAAGCGTAGGTAGCGAATTTTCATTTAAATTTTGATTAGAAGAAATAGTTTTTATGGCAATTAAGTTATCAACATATCTTAAGAATACATATGGCGAAAAAGTGTACAGATTATCCCTGTCTTCAGGCTGCGGATGCCCTAACAGGGATGGAACAGTTGGAACAGGGGGCTGCACATTTTGCTCTGAAGGCGGATCCGGCGAGTTTGCCGCGGGAGCCGGTAATGGATTTAGAAGGACTTCTGATCTTAGTGATGAAGACATTATTACGATACTTGATAAGCAGATAAGTGAAGCCAAATCCAAGGTCATGAAAAAGAGCGATGCCAGAAAGTTTATAGCCTATTTTCAGTCTTTTACCAATACCTATGGGGATTCGGAGTTTCTGCGAAAACTCTATACTGCTGCTATATCGCGGGATGAAGTGGTCATACTGTCAATCGGGACAAGACCGGACTGTGTTGGCCCTGATATAGTGGCCATGTTAAAAGAGCTTAATAATATCAAACCAGTGTGGGTGGAACTGGGACTTCAGACTATCCATGACGATACAGCAAGGGCTTTTAACAGAGGATATGATCTCGAATGCTTTATAGATGCATACCGACGCCTTAAAGAAGCCGGATTATCTGTGATTGTTCATCTGATAATGGGGCTTCCGGGAGAGAACCGTGAGGACATGCTGGAATCAGTGCGGTTTCTGGCTGATCTCAGGCCGGAGCTTGACGGGATCAAGATTCAGAACCTTCAGATACTGAAAGGGACAGTAATGTATCAGCAGTATCTTGAGGATAAAGAGCGCGGTGAAGGAAGATTCCATATAATGTCAATGGAGGAATATACTGATCTTGTGGCTGAGGCAATAGCTCTTTTACCGGAAACAACTGTGATCCATCGCATGCAGGGAGATGGGCCGAGGAAGCTATTGGTAGAGCCTCTCTGGAGTCTTGATAAAAAGAGGGTTCTCAATATGCTGACAGCCAAGACCGGGAATGTACTAGGCATATAGTTAAGAAATAAATAGTAGGTGGTTTAGGAATAAAATATGAGTTTTGAAACAGGAAACAGGCAGGAAGCAATTAAATATAAATTTACGCTAAGAGAAGCGCTGATAGGTGATGAGTCCTTCTACCGGAGAGTAGCGATGGTCGTTGTTCCGATGATCGTCCAGAATACTCTTTCAAACGTTGTCGGACTTCTTGATAACATCATGGTTGGCCAGGTGGGAACGCTGTCAATGTCAGCTGTTGCCATCGTCAATCAGATTCTCTTTATCTTTTATCTGTGTATATGGGGATCACTTGCAGGGGCAGGTATTTTCAGTACTCAGTTCTTTGGAAAAGGAGATATGGAGGGTGTAAGGGCCGCTATAAGATTTAAGTTTATTACAGCCATTACGATACTGCTGATTGCAGGAGCTGTTCTTTTAACATTTGGAAGTACCCTTATTAATCTGTATATTGCAGCTGATACTCCGGCTGCAGATGCTGCTGAGACCTTGGGATATGCATCAGGCTATCTTCGCATTATGATAGTTGGACTTATTCCCTTTAGCTTGACGCAGGTTTATGCAAGTGCCATGAGAGAGTCGGGTAAGACTACGCTTCCTATGATAGCCAGTATGGTTGCCATGGGCGTAAACTTTGTGTTCAATGCACTGCTTATTTTTGGACTTTTTGGCTTTCCTAAGATGGGAGTTTTGGGAGCAGCGGTAGCCACTGTGCTTTCAAGATTTGTTGAGCTCTTTATTGTGGTTTATGGCGCTCACAGGAAGAATAGCAGATATGAGTTCTTTAAGGGACTGTACAGTAAATTTGTTATTCCCGGACACTTAGCAGGGCAGATGCTGATAAGATCACTGCCTCTTTTGATGAACGAGTTTTTGTGGAGCCTGTCTCAGGCAACGCTCTTACAGGCTTATTCAGTCAGAGGAATTGCGGTTATAGCAGCTATGAATATCAGCGGAACTATCTCTCAGATATTTAATGAAGTCTTTTTGTCACTGGGTAATTCCACAGGTATCATTGTTGGACAGGAACTGGGGGCAGACAGGCTTGTGTCTGCAAGGCGTACAGCTTGGAGAATGGCAGCACTTAGCGTTGCATCTACTTTTGTTATGGGATCGCTTTTGGCACTTGCTGCGCCTTTTATTCCACAGGTTTATAATACAGAGCCCGAGATCAGAAGGCTCGCCACAAGATATATCTGGATTGTAGCCCTTTGTATGCCTATAAATTCATATGCGAATGTATCTTATTTTACAATGAGATCAGGCGGCAAGACTGCTGTTACATTCCTCTTTGACAGCTGCTTTGCATGGCTTGTTCCTGTACCATGCGCATATATTTTGAGCAGATATACAGCACTTCCTGCGCTTACTGTATTTACAGTAGTTTCTCTGCTTGAGTTCCTCAAATGTGTTATCGGATTTATACTGGTCAGAAGTGGTGTATGGGTTCGAAATATTGTTAAGACCGAAAAATGATATTTTTATCAGATGATGAATTATTTGGAAATAAACTGTTATTAGGCGGATTTTACAAGGATATGGCACGAACGGCACTTGTATAATCCGGCCCATTTAGTGTAAAATTTTAATGTTATGGACTTATTTGATTATATGAGACAAAACAATAAAGAAAAGGAATCTCCGCTTGCCGCAAGGATGCGTCCGAGGACTCTTGATGAGGTCGTCGGGCAGCAGCATATCATTGCAAGAGACAAGCTTCTTTATCGTGCAATTTCAGCAGATAAGCTGAGCTCCATAATCTTATATGGGCCTCCCGGGACAGGTAAGACTACACTTGCCAAGGTCATCGCAGGAACTACCAAGGCGGAGTTCATGCAGATAAATGCCACAATAGCCGGCAAAAAAGATATGGAAGATGTGGTTAATAAGGCCAAGGATAACCTTGGAATGTATGGCAAGAAGACCATTCTTTTCATAGATGAGATACACAGATTTAATAAGGGGCAGCAGGATTACCTCCTTCCGTTTGTTGAGGATGGAACAGTTATCCTGATAGGTGCAACTACTGAAAATCCATATTTTGAAGTTAACGGGGCTCTTATTTCGAGGTCAATTATCTTTGAACTCAAGCCTTTGACAGCAGATGATATCAAGGTTCTGCTCAATAGGGCTGTTACAGATAATGAGAGAGGAATGGGAGCGTACAAGGCTGTTCTTGAGACAGATGCAGCGGATTTTCTTGCAGATCTGGCTGATGGAGATGCAAGACATGCTCTTAATGCAATAGAGCTTGGTATTTTGACTACTCCCAGAAGTGAGGATGGACTTATCCACATCACCAAGGAAGTCGCCGAGGAATGCATCCAGAAGAAGGTTGCCAGATATGACAAAGATGGGGATAACCATTACGACACAATCTCCGCATTTATCAAGAGCATGAGAGGCTCTGATCCTGATGCGGCCGTATATTATCTTGCGCGAATGTTAAACGCAGGTGAGGATCCCAAGTTTATTGTTCGTAGGATGATGGTCTGTGCTTCTGAGGACGTGGGAAATGCTGATCCACAGGCACTTCAGGTTGCAGTTTCTGCTTCTCTTGCAGTTGAGAGGCTGGGAATGCCGGAAGCCAGGATCACACTGGCTCAGGCTGCGAGTTATATAGCTACTGCGCCCAAGTCTAATGCAGCTATCTGCGCTATTGATGATGCTATGGCTACTGTCAGGGAAACAGGAAATCTTCCAATTCCGTCTCATCTTCAGGATGCACATTATAAATCAGCGGGTAAGCTTGGACATGGAATAGGGTATAAGTACGCTCACGATTATCCTAACAATTATGTGGAACAACAGTATCTTCCATATGAACTAAATGGCAAAGAGTTTTATAATCCATCCGGAAACGGATATGAAGTTAAGATCAAAGAGCATATGAAAAAGCTCAAAGGTCAGAAATAATTATGATAAGCGCAAGAGCGCGTGCGAATGAATGATCAGCATAAGCATAGTGCTCTTTTGTGAGGGGTAATGGCTAAAAAGAAAAAGATGCATACAGGGGCAAAAGCCCGTAAGAATAGAAGACTTGTAATTCTCAGCAGCATAGTGGCAGGACTTGCCACTGTTTTTGTGATAGGAACAATAATCTATGTGATATTCGGAATGGATGATGGTTCTGCTGGAGAAATTGCTCAGACTGGAATGTCAGAGGAGGGACTTGCTGTACTTGATTCATCTCAGGATAGCAGTGTTATGGACCCGTTTACAGGAATGGCTATTACAGCCGCTTCGGTAGAAAAAATAGATACAGAAAGTCAGGAGTCTGAATATATAAATCAGGATATTGTGGATGCTATTGTTTCAGGTGGTAAGTCTGTTTCCAAGGCACTTTCTGGTCGCCCTGCCACAGTTGAGATGACAGATGAGAACAGAAGCACATTTGCTTCTATTGATAGCTGCCTTATCGAGAATTCTTCTAAGGTTACAGTAGCTGTCACATCTGATGGCATCCCTAAGAGTGATGACAAATACTATTATCTGTTTGAGGAAAAAATATATGAAGATTCAATAGGTGAAGATGCCGAGCCTCTTTCCAAGATTTATAAGGGAGATGATACATCTTTTACCATAAATCTCAACAAGGGAGATTCTTCATCCAAGCTCTTTTCCAAGTTTACAGTTGCTGTAAAGCTTGATGGAGAGTATGTTTCAATAGCTCATCCCAAGTTTATTACAAACCCTGAGGCATGTGCGGGATACAGCTATGGCGGTATGAGCCATAAATCAATTAAAGGAATCCTTCCGGATCCGCTCAGGATTGGAGAACTGCCTGATCTGGGAGTCAGTTACTGTACCTATAATATTCCTCTTTCACATATTTTATCTACATCTGGAGGAATTGCTTATACCTATGGTGGAGTGACCTATCACTTCAAGCAGGGAGCAATAGAGACTTACGATTATCTTTTCAAAAGACTTAACGGAATGGGGATAGATGTAGCTGCCATTGTTTTAAATGATGCAAGCACAGCAGCTTTCCCGGAGATCACTCATCCGGATGCAAGACATGGCTCAACAGCTCCATATTATATGTTTAATGCAGTCAATGATGGCGGAGTGAAGGCCTGCGCTGCAATTGGAAGCTTTCTTGCCAACAGATATTCAGGATCAGGACACGGCAATGTCAGCATGTGGATCATTGCCAATGAGGTTAATGCAAGACGAGAGTATAACTACATGCCATTTGTGGATGTTAATACATATTCAAATGCCTTTGCAGATGCCTTCAGAGTTTTTTATAACGCTATAAAGAGCCAGAACTCTGCGGCCAAGGTATATTGGTCAATTGATCAGAGATGGACTTACAATACACAGAAGACCGGGGATTATGACGCTAAGGATGTTCTTGACATCTTTACTGCAACTATCTCAGAATATGGCAATATTGACTGGGGACTAGCAGCGCATCCATATTCATTCCCTAATGAGAACACACCTTTCTGGAAGCCTACCAAGTATACTAATCACACGGTTTCTACACCGGTTATTTCAATGGATAACCTGGAAGTTCTCACTAACTATATGCAGAGGGATGAGATGAGAGATACTTCCGGCAATGTCAGATCTATTATCTTAAGTGAGATCGGTTATTCTTCAACTTCCGGTGAAACTATGCAGGCAGCGGCCTTTGCGTATGCTTATACCAAGATGGAAAAAAATGGCTATATTGACGCGTTGATGTTCTCAAGGCAGACAGATGCTAGTGATGAGATAGCAGCTCTTGGACTTGCTCTTGGCCTTCAGACTACCGGCGGTCATCATAAATATATTTATAATGTGTTTAAATATATTGATACGGACAAGCGAAATGAGGTAGTATCATTTGCGTATGATATAGTCGGTACTAAGTTTTGAGAATAGATGATTTATGAATTGACATTTACCTATCACCTATTTCGAAATAAATGTTCAAGAGGAGAATGATATGACAAACGCTGAGAAAGCCTTACAGATGCATGAAGAGTGGCAGGGGAAACTTGAGATCAGATCCAAAGCAGAGGTTAAATCCAAGGAAGATTTGGCTATAGCTTATACACCGGGGGTTGCAGAGCCTTGTAAACTGATAGCTGAAGATAAGAACCTTGCATACAAATATACGATCAAGTCAAATACAATTGCTGTTGTCTCTGATGGAAGCGCAGTTCTGGGACTGGGTAATATTGGTCCTTATGCGGCTATGCCTGTTATGGAAGGTAAAGCTGTTCTCTTCAAGGAATTTGGCGGAGTCAATGCAGTTCCTATCTGTCTTGATACTCAGGATACAGAGGAAATCATCAAGGCTGTAACCTACCTGGCACCGGGCTTTGGAGGCATTAACCTTGAAGACATTTCTGCTCCAAGATGTTTTGAAATAGAAGAAAGACTCAAAGAGAAACTTGATATTCCGGTTTTTCATGATGATCAGCATGGCACAGCTATTGTAGTTCTTGCAGGTGTTATCAATGCACTTAAAGTTGTTGGCAAGAAAAAAGAGGACTGCAAGGTTGTAGTTAATGGCGCAGGAAGTGCCGGTATTGCTATAACCAAGCTTCTTCTCAGATATGGTTTTGAAAATGTTACAATGTGTGATAAATCCGGAATCCTCAGTAAGTCATCACCTGATCTTAACTGGATGCAGGAGAAGATGATGGATGTTACCAACAAGGAAGGCAAGACAGGCAAGCTTGCAGATGCTCTTAAGGGGGCAGATATCTTTGTTGGTGTTTCAGCTCCGGGAATTGTGACCAAAGAAATGGCACAGGAGATGAACAAGGATGCTATAATGTTTGCGATGGCAAATCCTGTTCCGGAGATCATGCCTGATCTTGCCAAAGAAGCTGGAATTCGCGTTATCGGTACAGGTAGAAGTGATTTTCCTAATCAGGTCAATAATGTTCTGGTATTCCCTGGAATATTCAGAGGAGCTCTTGAATGCGGAGCAACACAGATAACAGAGGAAATGAAGCTCGCTGCAGCTAATGCTCTTGCAGCCCTTGTTCCTGAGGATGAGCTTAGTGATGTGAATATTCTTCCTGCTGCATTTGATCCAAGATGTGCAGATGCTGTATCTGCAGCAGTTAAGAAATGCTTTTTAGATAGCTGTAAATAATATATTAACTATAGAATTACTTGAATTGTGAAGGAGGGAAAGCTTTTGAGTTCCCAATACCTAACCTTATACAAAATGATTGTTCTGTACATGTTAAGACGCTGTGAGGTACCTCTTAGCAAGTCGCAGATTTATGATTTTATACTGGAAAAAGAATATACGACCTTCCTGACGCTTCAGGAGGTATTCAGCGAACTTGCTTCGTCTGAGCTTGTTATCGAGAAAACTGTAGCCAACAGGACTTTCCTTGAAATAACCAAGGAGGGAGATGAAACTCTTAATTATTTTGGTAACAGGATCAATCCTTCTATCAGACAGCAGATCGATGAATATCTTCGTGATAATAGCATGAAGTTGAGAAATGAGACTGCTATTCAGGGTGATTATCACAAGACCGCAGAAAATGAGTACACTGTCAGACTCGTGGCCAAGGAGAATGGCCAGAACCTTGTGGATATAAGTCTTCCTGTTCCTACTGAGGAGATAGCCCAGAGTATATGCGATAAGTGGCAGGAGAAGAATGCAGATATTTATCAGTATCTTATCAACCAGCTTATGATGGACTAATTAAAAACTCTTAAATCTAGTTTGAGACTAGGTTTAAGAGTTTTTGTTTGATTTCCTTATCAAATAAAAAAGCCCCAAACCATAAGGTCTGGAGTAAAGCTTCTGATGGGAATTGCACTACCAATATCTCTCAAATTTCTTGGATACTGATTTGATATCCTGATTCTGAGGCAGAAGTACGCTGGCATTTGTGTGTCTCAGATCATGTGAGCATATATAATGGAGCTTGTTGGATTCTGTTAGAGTATATTTTGTTAATAGTGATACAATATAAGAAGTGACAATTATGGTTAGCTACGATAGGCGCTCAATATTGTATGAAGGGTAAAAAGAAATATTACAAAATGTGTGGAGTTCAGTTTTGTCTGCACCTTTATGAATGATTATGACGAGCATAGCATAGGTTGTGATGGTGTATATTGTGCACTCAAGGAGTCGGGTGAGGCAATAAATGAGACTTATTGAGAATTATTAACTCAAGCTCATAAGAGAAATTGCTGTGTTATAAGGAGAGAAATTATGCAGGCAATAGCTTTTTTGTCGTTACTAATATGCTTGTGGAATATAGGTGATTATCCTAAAG
This sequence comes from Butyrivibrio proteoclasticus B316, assembly GCF_000145035.1. Lineage (NCBI taxonomy): Bacteria > Bacillati > Bacillota > Clostridia > Lachnospirales > Lachnospiraceae > Butyrivibrio > Butyrivibrio proteoclasticus. The sequence goes on along the minus strand of NC_014387.1, from coordinate 2,784,302 downwards.
ACGAACGTGTTGGCAAATATAAATGGATGACATTGGTTCCATTTATAGCTGTGTTTCTTATAGCCTTTTCATTTTTTGAGGCGGCATCTACAAGCGTTCCTCAAGGCAAGAATATTACTAAACTAGTCAAAGTTGAGGATAGCGATGACAATGTGCTTTATTGGAATCTTTTGATAAATGTCGATACAGACGGGTCTTATGACGTTGAGGGCTTTGTTTCCCCTGCTGATGGTAGGATTATCGAAGTTGAACCATACTCCTACGAGTATTTTGGGCAGGAGGCTAGCTTTACTTGTTGGGACGAAGAACTAGATGATCATATAAGGTATGATACTATAATATATCGGCAAGACGTTGATGTAGCAATAATGGATAGAGTAAAATCGTTAGGAATATTCAATGTTATTCTATATTCTTTAGGTATGCTCATTTCGATATATGCATCTTATATATCAATAAAATATTGGCAAAAGTGGAACAAAGACAATTAAGCAATATAGATGAATGTTGGTGGCTGAGGTATATCATAATGAGAAGAAGGCTATTCGAGATAATAGAGACTTCAAATAATGATGATAAAGTGAGTTCGATATATGATGCATTGATGTTACTTGCAATTATTATAAGTATAGTTCCGCTTGCTTTTAAGAAGTCTTATCCAGTTTTTCGCTATATGGATGTAATTACTACTGGGATGTTTATTGTGGATTATTTTTTCAGGTTTATTACAGCTGATTATAAACTGGAGGAGCGCTCTGCTACAGCTTTTGTTAAATATCCTTTTACTCCTTGGGCTATAGTTGACCTTATCTCAATTCTGCCTACTGTAACTGTTTTAAACCCTGGTTTTAAGCTGTTCAGGCTCTTTAGAATTGTAAGAACATTCAGGATTTTTAGAGTCTTTAAGGCTTTCAGATATTCAAGGAGCATAAGAATTATTGCGAAGGTAATTAAGAACTCAAGAAGCGCGCTCTTGGCAGTTTGTACTCTAGCTATATGCTACATCCTGATTTCCGCATTGGTGATATTCAATGTTGAAGCAGATTCTTTCGAGACGCTGTTTGATGCCATATATTGGGCTACAGTCTCTCTGACTACTGTAGGATATGGAGACATTTATCCAATAACAACTGCGGGTCGAATTATAACCATGATATCTTCAATATTTGGAATCGCTATCGTGGCTCTTCCTGCGGGAGTTATTACAGCTGGATATTTAGATGCTTTAAACGAAGCGAAAACAATAGAAAAAGACGATGATTAAGCCCTATGACATTTGCAAAAAATAAGCAATATCACTCCCTATAATATTGCTTATTATCTACACTACAGCCTTTAACATGTTTTAATCTGTAATATATCGCCAATAGAATCCTTTTGATTTTCGTCCACTTTTTACGGCTTGGAAAATCGCATTTGGAACTACTTGCAGTGCTCTTGCAGCTTCGTGAAGACTTTGATATGTATTGATCAATGTATCATTATCATCATATTGCCCTATTTTTTTCGAATTCTTCGCACCAACTATAGCTCGAGCGCAAAGAGGACAACCATGTCCGTTTATTCTGCTTCCTGAAGTTGAGACATAAGGTTTATGTCCTTTAGGGCAGTTCCAATAAAACTTATGGTTTGAATATGGTTTTATCTGAGATGGCAGTACTTTGTTAAGATCATGATTCCATTCCTTTGCTAATTCAGGATATAAAGTCTCAAAATCATCGACTCCTGACATTGGAACTCTTCCAGTACAATGAGGGCAGTCAGATATTTTCTTGTTTGACTGCATTCTCGAGTTTGGTGAGCTAGACCATTCATATCCACATCTATCGCACTTCCATGCAACCTTAAAGCTATAATTTAAAGGAATCTCATACGGAGAAAGATTTCCATTCTTTTTATAATCCCATTGTCGTAGTAGGAGTCCACTTTTTTCAGCAAGGCTTCCGTTCTTTTGAGTTTTTACTCTTGTATTAGTTAGTCCATTAGCTTTCATGGAGCACTCTTTGCAGCTTTTAGCTTTTCTAGAAACGATGCTACATATAGGAGACTTCCAAGTTTTTCCGCATTTAGGGCATTCCCAAGTTGCCATGAAGTTAGAGCCTGATGTGAACATAAAAGGCGTTACCCGTCCGTTGGCTTCTTTGCACCACATAGAAGCTAATTCAGGATATTGAGAACCGAAAGAGTCGTCAATATCTATTAAATACTCTAGAATTTCAGGACGGTCTCTAGATATATCAAAATCTGTCGGAAAGCCATAATGGCTGTTCAAATATGCGTCTTTACTATTGTCTGTATTAAATGTATACATACTGAAGGAGAATAGGCTTCCAAACAAAAAACTTAGAAACGCAGAAAGCTCTATATCTTTCATTCTCTTCTTAATATAGAAAATATCATCGGCTGTATCTTCCCAAGTGTCCTTAGATTCCTTGATTCTAACAAGCCTTATCCCCATTTCTTGACATGCCAAGTATTTTCTGCGTTCACGATCATGCTGACCTTCGTCATTATGAAAAGCGATTCCATCATACTCAATTCCCAATCTATACATTGGTATGTAAATATCTAATTCCATTCCCTTTTCAAAAGGCTCTTTATATCTATTAATTGCATCGGGGAAGCATTTTTTCGCATAGTAATAAATTGCTTGCTCTGGAAATGATGTTGAGTAAGCTTTTACACACTTAGGGCAATCTATGGGCTTGTGAAACTTTGTTCTCTTGATTACCTTTTTCTTATATGAATGACCTTTAGGACATATCCAGTTATACGAAGTGTAAGAATAAGGAGATACCTCACTTGGTAGAATTCCGTTATTCTTTGATGTATCCCATTCTTTTGCTATTTCAGGGAAAAGTGTTTCTAAATCGCTTTTACCACTAATGATTTTTCTTCCAGTACAATAAGGACAGATTGTATTCCTACTTACACGATGCTCAACACTTTGTTGAAAACTTGGATGACTATTTTTACATGTCCACCAGTAAAGACCAGTGTCTTTAGGAGATATTTTATCAGGTGTTATATTGTTTTTTTCTATATCAAATTCTGCTGCAAGTTCAGGATATAGAGTCTTTAGATCATTCTCGCCTGACAACACTTGCCTACCAGTACAATAGAAACACTTATGCTTCCTTCTGTACATCAGGCTTACCTTTTCTTTGAAACTATGCTCCTTTTCACATTTCCAGTTTATAACCTTGGAAGAGTTAACGAATAACGATGATACATTGATACCTTCTTTTTTGTTTTCTTCATTATCAACTATGGCTGTCAGTTCAGGTATTTCTGTCAATTTGATTTTTTCGTTCATATTTTCAATATCTCTCTGTTCTATAGCACTGCTATAAACTTATCCTTGCCTGATTAATACTATCATAGGTGGTGATGCACAGAAAGTAAAAGACTCCTGAAAGTAGATTCAATTTGGGATTTTATAAAATTGGTAGGTTTTTTGTGAAAACGGGAAATTGAGAATAACAAAAAAGAAAAGCCCCAAACCAAACGGTTTAGGGCAAAGCTGCTGACGAGAATCGAACTCGTGACCTCCGCACTACCAATGCGACGCACTACCGACTGTGCTACAACAGCTTGAACTCCTTGGAGTCACAAACGATATTATAACAACCACCTGTTAGCTTTGTCAATCCCAAAAGCATATTCAGATAACATGCTGTTACTATTCGCAGAGTATTCACTCCGCGCCCAATCCGCCTGAAGGCCCTTTCGCTTACGCAAGAGGCATTTTTTTGCCACTCCTGCCGGGATTTCATGGATTTACATATTCAGCCGTCTATTCTATGGCTCAAAGTACTCACATCCTCGGCCCGGTTTCAAGCAGATGTTGTTGCATGCGAGTCTGAGATGGCAAATGCGATTTTCTAATGTTTCCATAGCATTTTTTTACGATGCATGCGAAGCTTTGTTTGAAGCAGGACGGAGCGTTAAGTATTGAAAATATGAAAATGACATACGATGCGTAGCATCTATAAAAAGAGAAGAACTCAACTTCTTCAAGTTTACTTGAAAGATTGAGTTCTTCTCTTTTTAATACGCTCGCTTTTGCGAGCTTTGTCATTTTCATTTAGTAGATATCTTATCCGTCCTGCAAGTTTAGCTGAGCATGCATCAATAAAAGAAAAAATGCGGAAACATCTAAGAAAATCTGCATTTGTCAGTGACGAGCAGGCAATAACACTGCGTGGATAAAAGGGCCGTCTTTGGGCATAACAATTTATGATTAGTAAATGCTTGAAAATGATAAGAATATTGCGCAAAATCTTATTGCAATCCTATTTTGGTGGTAATAGAATCAAATCTATAGCAAACTTTATTATATGCTACATACGGGGTGATCATTATGAAAAGGAAAGACAGAAAGTGGAAGTATCCCAGGACCAGATTGCAATGGTTATGGGACAATATGGAAGGGAACAGATTCATTTATATCTGCGCAGTATTAGGCACGGTTGTTTACAATATGTTGCAGCTTACAGTGCCTTTTTTTTCTGGCAAAATTGTAGATGAATTCCTGACCGGAGAGGGTGCCAGACAGAACATGGCTGAGCATTCGGATCAGTTCTTTAAACTCCTTGCGCTCATGGTAGGGCTCACTGTGCTCAGATGTATCATCGTATATCTGGACTGCATGGCTTATGAGCATGTATCTCAGGGAGTGCTCTTTAGAGTCAGAAATTTCCTGTATAACAAAATACAGAGACAGGACATGAAGTTCTACAGTACCTATAGGACAGGTGACCTTATGACAAGGGTTACAGGTGACCTTGATGCTGTAAGACACATGGTTGCCTGGGTTGTGAGAATGGTAGTGGAGGCTTTTTCTCTGGTTTCCGCAACTGCAATCTATTTTATCATCATGGATTGGAAGCTTGCGTTTAACCTTCTTATCGTAGCTCCGCTTATTTTCTTTATTATTTATGTTTTCAAACTTCTGGTTGCGCCTATGCATGCACTTCTTCGTGAGAAGCTTGCGTATATGAATACAGTTGCCCAGGAGAATATAGCAGGTAACAGAGTTGTCAAAGCTTTTGCAAGAGAAGACTATGAGATCAGCAAATTTGATGATTGTAATACAGATTATAGGGATACCAACAAAAAGACTGCTCGCATTTGGCTTCGTTTCTATCCCTTTGTAGAAACACTTGCAAACCTTTTGGGAGTTATTCTGCTTTTGGCAGGTGGTTTGTTCCTCATAGGCGGTGAGATGACAATGGGTGAGTACGTATCATTTTCGGGCCTTATCTGGGCAATTGCAAACCCTATGAGACAGCTTGGTAACGTTATGAACGAATTCCAGAGATTCTCTGCTGCTTCTGCCAAGGTTATGGAGATTTACTATTCAGAGCCTAAAATTGTGGATGCTCCTGATGCAGTTGATGTTCCAGACAGATTCAAAGGAGAGGTTGAGTTTAGGAATGTATCATTCCAGTATGCGGATGCCAAACTCCCTGTCCTTGAGCATATCTCTTTTACCGCCAAACCCGGACAGACTATCGCAATCATGGGAGAAACCGGATGTGGTAAAACATCCCTTATTCATCTGATTCCAAGGTTCTATGAACCTACAGAGGGAGAAATCCTGATAGATGGAATAAATGTGAATAAGCTCAAATTAAACCAGCTTCGTAAGAATATAGGACTTGCAACCCAGGATGTACTCCTTTATTCGGATACTATAGATGGAAACATAGCTTACGGTGACAGCAATATCAGCAAGGAAGAAGTAGTTCGATTTGCCAAGTACTCTGCAGCTTCAGACTTTATTGCCAAGATGCCTGAAGGTTACGATACGATAGTCGGAGAAAGAGGTGTCGGCCTGTCAGGAGGACAGAAACAGAGAATATCTCTTGCTAGAGCTCTGGCGGTAAGACCATCTATTTTGATACTTGATGATACGACCTCCGCTGTGGATCTCGAGACGGAAAAAGAAATCCAGGATAGCCTGCGTCATCTTGATTTCCCATGTACCAAGATCATTATTGCTCAGCGAATTTCCACAACTAAGGATGCGGACCAGATCCTCATCATGCAGCATGGTGAGATCAAAGAGCGCGGAACGCATGAAGAGCTTATAAAGCTTGGCGGTTACTATGCTGAACTTGTTAAATTGCAGGCAGGTGCGTGAGAAAGGAGAATAATCATGGCAAGAAGAAATACATATAAAGAAGATGAAATTCTTGAAGAGCCTTTTGACCTGCGCCACCTGTTGAGGGCATGGGTTTATATCAAGAAACATGCGGGAAAAATGGTGCTTGCACTCGTTCTGTCAGCTCTTGGTGGTGCGGCAGCACTGGCCAGCCCGATGATCGTGCAGAAGGCACTTGATGAAGCTATACCAAGTGGCAATGTTCATATGTTGTATGGACTTGTTGTAGCAGTTTCCTGCTTTTATATATTGAGCGTTATCTTTACTACGATTCGTTCACACATTATGGTAAATGTCAGCCAGGATATTATTTACCAGATCAGATCAGATCTATTTAAGCATTTACAAAAGTTACCTTTCCAATACTATGATGACAGACCACAGGGTAAGATCCTTGTGCGAGTAGTTAACTATGTAAACTCAGTTTCTGATATGCTCAGTAACGGCCTTATAAACGTAGTTTTGGAAATCATCAACCTTGTATTTATTGTTGTGTTTATGTTCGCAGTTGATGTGAGCCTTAGCCTTGTAGTACTCGCAGGCGTTCCTTTCCTCATGGCTTTCATGTTCTGGATCAAGAATAAACAGAGAAAAGCCTGGCAGGCAGTATCCAACAAGAACTCAAACCTCAATGCCTATTTACAGGAGAACATTGTTGGAGCAAGAATTACACAGATCTTTGCAAGAGAGGATGAAAATGCTGAGATTTTCAAGACTCTTTCTGGTAACTGCAGAAAGACCTGGATGACAGCTGTCGGCTACAGTACCCTTGTATGGCCGGGAATTGACACTATTTCTGTTCTGGTAAGGGCAGCAATTTTCCTGTTTGGCCTCTTTATCTTTTCACATGGAAGTGAGACTCTTGGTACAATTGTGGCTATTTCAAGCTATGCATCAAGATTCTGGCAGCCTATCATGAATCTTGGTAATATTTTTAACGGCTTTATCAACAATATGGCCTATCTAGAGAGAATTTTTGAAACTATGGATGAGCCTGTAACTGTAGATGATGAGCCGGATGCTATAGAGATGCCCAAGGTTGTCGGAGAAGTTACTTTTGAGAATGTTTCTTTTTCCTATGAGAAGGGAAAAGAGATACTTCATAACGTTTCATTTAGCGTTAAGCCGGGAGAGAGCGTTGCTCTTGTAGGACCAACCGGAGCAGGAAAGAGTACGATAGTCAGCCTGATATCGAGATTTTACAATGTGGATAGTGGAAGGATCCTTATTGACGGACAGGACATCTCTAAAGTTACGCTTCAGTCTCTTCGTTCTCAAATGGGAATCATGCTTCAGGATAGCTTTATTTTCTCAGGTACGATTGAAGACAATATCAGATATGGTAAGCTCGACGCTACTGAAGTTGAGATAAGGCGGGCAAGTAAGACAGTCTGTGCACATAGCTTTATCAAGGGTATGCAGGATGGCTACAGGACTGAGGTAAAAGAGAGAGGTGCTCTTTTGTCACAGGGACAGAAGCAGCTGATTTCTTTTGCCAGAACTCTTTTATCAGACCCTTCAATTCTTGTTCTTGATGAAGCAACTTCAAGTATTGATGTACAGACTGAGAAAGCTCTTCAGCAGGGCCTTGACGCTATGCTTACAGGAAGAACAAGCTTTATCATTGCGCATAGACTTTCTACTATTACTAAATGCGATAAGATCATGTATATCAATGACGGTGGTATAACTGAGTGCGGAAGCCATGATGAGCTTATGGCCAAAAAGGGAGATTATTATCACCTTTATACTGCTCAGATGGAAGGTCTGGAGGTGGGCTGATGCCTAACTTTAGAATCATACTTTCAAAGAGCTATTGGGTATGTGAAATTATATTGTGGAAACTGGATTTTGGATTATCGTTTTTATAATTAATTCACAATTTATTCACAATTATGATATATTATATTTCCCATGAAAATATATGATATACCGCAAGCAACAAAAATAACCATTAGTATGGTTCATAACAATCAGAATCGCACTGTTGAAGCCACTGTTCTTACCAGATACGGTGATGGCCTTCTTATTACACCGGTGTATTGCGATGGAAGATTGCTTGATATCATTTCAAATGCCAATTTTGAATATGAGGAGTCAATTACCGGTGACAAGCATATGTTCCAGGCAGACACCATCAGCAGAGTTGATTTTGCAGGGACAGATTTCCATGTTGTTACCGGAAGAGAAATCGTTATTGCAGACAATCAGCGTAGGGCAGAGAGATATCCTGTGCAGATAATTGGAAATGCAGTTATCAACCATTCAGCTAATATAAGTGTTGTTATACATGATATTTCCATGCGTGGTATTTCACTGATAGTTGGCAAGAATTCAGGATTTAAGATTGGCGATGAAGTTAAGGTGGAATTTGCCAAGGATGCAAACAGTGCTAAAATGACTATTCGAGGAGTAATAGTAAGAGAGTTTACTATTGGTACTTATAATGCCATTGGCTGTGAGATTGAGAATATTGGCCCGAGAGCACTTAGCTTTATAATGGATAAAAAGATAGAGCATGCCAGGAAGAATACTGCTATGGCCATATTTGATGCTAAACAGGCAGCGTTATAAATTGAATAGCACCTGATTTTAGTATTTTAGATTTGTAATTTAATTATTTATAAGAAAGCTCAGCTGGTTTTCGAACCGGCTGAGCTTTTTAACATGTTTATTCAACTGTAACAACCTTGGCAAGGTTACGTGGCTTATCAACATCGTAGCCCTTGGCAGAAGATGTGTAGTAAGCAATAAGCTGCATTACAACTGCTGCAGGGAATGTCATGAACAGGTCATCCATTTCAGGAAGAATGAAAGTGTCTTCCTCAGGAATGTTCATATCTTTGTACAGAGACTGTCTTGTGATCAGAAGTACGCTGGCACCACGAGACTGAACCTCTCTGATGTTTGAATACTCTTTGGAAGCAAGCGCTGACTGTGTTACAAGAGCAACAACAGGAATACCATTCGTAATAAGGGCAATGGTACCATGCTTGAGTTCTCCGGATGCATAAGCCTCTGAATGAATGTATGAAATTTCCTTGAGCTTAAGTGATCCCTCCAAAAGGAGTGAATAGTCAAGACCTCGACCAATCATAAATGCCTGATCGTGTGAGAGGAACTTGTTAGTCATCTTCTGGATAAATGACTTCTTATCAAGAATCTGAGTGATGATCTCAGGAATTCTGTTAAGCTCGTCTAAATAATGTGCAACTTCCTCAGTTGAGAGAAGTCCGTTAAGTCTTGCTGCATGTATAGCAAGAAGATAGAAAACAGAGGCCTGGCTGGTAAAAGCCTTAGTGCTGGCTACAGCAATTTCCGGGCCTGCATGTGTATAAATGCAGTAATCACTGTTATCTGCTATAGTTGAACCCTTAACGTTAACAATAGAGAGAACCTTGGCGCCCTTCTTCTTGGCAAACTTGATAGCTTCAAGTGTATCGATTGTCTCACCTGACTGTGAAACTGCGATAACAAGAGTTCCTGGCTTGATAACAGGGTTGGTATATGTAAATTCAGAAGCGATAGCTACATCAGTATGGATGTTAGCAAGAGTGTGGAAGAGCTGCTGTCCGATAAGACCGGCATGCATAGCTGTTCCGCAGGCAATTACCACGATGTTCTGATTTTCTCTAAAGAGTGAATCAGGAATACCTTCCTCTGCAAAAGAGGTCTTGCCGTTTACAATGTGAGGAGAAACAGTATCCTTAATAGCATCAGGCTGTTCATGGATTTCTTTTTCCATATAGAAAGGATATCCGCCCTTGCCTCCACGGCTTGTATCCCAGTCAATAGTCATGAGCTGGAGAGGAACCTCATGTCTCTTCTCATCATGCACGATGATGCCTTTAGAAGAAAGGCATGCTACGTGGTATTCAGGAAGGAATGCGTATTCCTTGGCGTGTACACCAAGAGCAGCAACATCAGATGCAAGAAGAGCCCCGTGGTCTGTCATTGCAACAACAATTGGGCTGACATTACGTACAGCAAAAATCTTGCCTGGCTGATCGGAAAAGAGAATAGCAAAAGCAAAAGTGCCCTTTAAAACCTTGACTGTCTCTCTGATTGCAGTCTCAGGATCACCATCATAGAAATGATCTAATACAGAAGCAGCGACTTCTGTATCTGTCTCTGAAAGAAGCTGATCCTTGAGGTTATACTCTTTGATAAGTTCCTTGTAGTTCTCAATGATACCATTATGAACGAGGGTAACTCTGCCGTGATGATGAGGGTGAGCGTTTGCATCACTGACACCACCATGTGTAGCCCAGCGTGTATGGCCGATTCCGGCACAGGCCTCATCAGTAACATCGCCACACACTTCTCTTAAGTTGGAAACTCGGCCTGCAATCTTCCTGATAGTAGGTTCATCTGCACCATTTGGGAAAAGAGCTATCCCGGCACTGTCATATCCTCTGTACTCAAGAAGCTCGAGAGAATCAAGAAGGATTTCCTTGGTGCTTCTTTTTCCTATGTAACCAATTATTCCGCACATATAATCTCCTATCGCGTATTAGTTTATTCCTTATATTATAGTGTCAAATTTTGCCCATAAAAAGACATGCTATATTATATTAGCTTGATAGTTTTTAGTCAAATTTGACATATTGTTAAGACCATTGTAAAATTTCACTGGTTGGGGAATACTTTTTATTTATGCGACAGAGTAATAGGATTATGAAAATGTATAAAGAAAAAAAGAAAAACCTGATTATTCTCATAGTCTTTTCTGCAGTCTTTTGCACTGCACTCGGATTTGGAATGGCTATGAGTAACAAACCGGAAATAGAGACATTATCAGCTACAGACTTTTCTTCTGAGACTGTAGTCAGAACTATTACTGACTATACTAGCAATGCAGTTGCTGAGACAGCAGATGAGTACGAGGAATATCTTGATACCACTCTTGTAGCCAAGGAAGAAAACGCTGCCGAGCTTACGCTTACAGCTTTTACTGTAACTGAATATGAGAATGTAGCCAAGATGTTTGCCAGCGATACAGTTAATGTCAGAGCCGGCGCAGGAACAGATTATGACAGGATTGGCAAGGTCGCCTGGGGAACAGAGATGGATGTTACAGGCGTTACAGATAATGGCTGGTTTGAGGTGTTATATAAGGATCTGATCGGGTATATCAGAGGCGACTATATGGTTGATGAGATGCCGGGAATCCCTTACTTGTTTGTTGGTGATTCCAGAACTGTACAGATGGAGTTGGCAGTAGGTTCAACGGATAAGGCATATATTGCCAAGATCGGAGAAGGCTATAGCTATTTCAAGAATACAGCAATTGGCCAGATTCCTAAATATGCAGGTCAGGGAACGGTTATGATCATCAATTTTGGCGTCAACGATCTTTCCAATGCATCCAAATATATCAAGCTTGTCAACAGCAATATAGATGCCTGGGAGAACGCAGGAATTACCGTTTATTATTCTTCAGTTACTCCGGTAGGTTCATGTAGTGTATCTAATGCGCAGATAGAGAGCTTTAATGCTGCACTTCAAAATGGCCTTGATGAGAGAGTTCATTGGATAGACAGCTATTCATATCTTATGCAGACAGGCTATAGCACCAATGATGGACTTCATTATAATAAGGAAACTTACAAGAATTTATATTCCTATTATATGTCAGTAATTGGACAGCAAATTTAACTTTACGAATTGGCGATTTGTGATATAATTATTCGCAGTGTACCGGCCCTGAAAGGTTTGTGCTTTTCAGGGCTTTTTGCTGCACAAGACCGGCAAGCGAATGGATGCTTGCATACAAATTCATTTGCCGGAGGCGGGCAAGCAAATTATGTACATAGGTTTTGGAGGTTATTATGAATATAGTATTATTATCAGGTGGATCAGGAAAACGTTTGTGGCCACTTTCCAACGATATCAGGTCCAAACAGTTTATTAAAATATTTAAGACAGAGGATGGCTCATATGAGTCAATGGTTCAGAGAGTTTATCGTCAGATCAAGAAGGTAGACAAGGATGCTTCTGTTACTATAGCAACCAGTAAGACACAGGTATCAGCTATTCACAATCAGCTTGGATCAGATGTTGGAATATCAATTGAGCCTTGCAGAAGAGATACATTTCCTGCAATTGCTCTTGCAACCAGCTATCTTGTTGATGTTCTTGGCATCAGTGCAGATGAATCTGTTGTTGTATGCCCTGTAGATCCATATGTTGAGGATGAGTATTTTGAGGCTCTTAAGGCTCTTTCAGATCAGGCAGATAAGGGAGAGGCTAACCTTGTTCTCATGGGCATTGAGCCTACATATCCTTCAGAGAAATATGGCTATATCATTCCATCATCCAAGGAAGATGTGAGCCTTGTATCAACATTTAAAGAGAAACCAACTATAGATGTTGCCAAGGATTATATTAGCCAGGGCGCTCTTTGGAACGGCGGAGTATTTGCATATAAGCTCAAATACGTTCTTGATAAGGCCCATGAACTTATTGATTTTACAGACTACCATGATTTATATAGCAAGTACGATACACTTACCAAGATTTCTTTTGACTATGCTGTAGTAGAAAAAGAAGATAAGATCCAGGTAATGCGTTTCTCTGGGCAATGGAAGGACCTTGGAACATGGAACACACTGACAGAGGCTATGGAAGAGAGCGTTGTCGGTAAGGGTATCATGAATGAGACCTGCAAGGGCGTTCACATAGTAAATGAGATGGATGTGCCTGTTCTTGCAATGGGATTAACAGACGTTGTTATTTCAGCTTCTCCCGAGGGTATTCTTGTATCTGACAAAGAGCAGAGTTCTTATATCAAGCCATTTGTAGATGGTATTGAACAGCAGATCATGTTTGCTGAGAAGAGCTGGGGAAGCTTTAAGGTTATAGATGTCGAGCCGGGCAGTATGACAATCAAGGTTACTCTTAATGCCGGTCATGCTATGAACTACCACAGTCATCAGCACAGAGATGAGGTATGGGTTGTTATCTCAGGAGTAGGCCAGACAGTTATTGATGGCGTAGAGACATCAGTTAAACCTGGTGATGTCATCACTATGAAAGCCGGTTGTAAGCATACTGTCAGCGCTGAAACAGAACTTAAACTCATCGAAGTTCAGGTTGGAAGTGAGATAAGCGTAGAGGACAAGACCAAATATAAACTGTGATATTTGAATTATAAGAATAAAAAGCCTACTGTTACTTAGAATATTAATTCTTACGTATCAGTAGGCTTTTATTCAATAGGAAATAAAGACCAGAAGAACTATACACATAAATGTGCAGATCTCAGACAATGAAGTATATTGCAAGAATAAAAGACCAGAAGAACTATACACATAAATGTGCAGATCTCAGACAATGAAGTATATTGCAAGAATAAAAGACCAGTAGAGCTATGCACATAAATGTGCAGATCTCAGACAATGAAGTATATTGCTAGAATAAAAGACTAGAAGAGCTATGCATAAATGCGCAGTTCTCGGACGAGGAAGATAATTCATAGAATGAAGAAAAAAGAACCATCTGACTGCTTTGAACAACGCTGAAAGTCAGATGGTTCTTTTTGATGAGTTCTAATGAATTACGACGCAGACGAAAACAAGCATTTATGCATACTCATCATCCCTTGACTGCGCCTTCGATCATACCTTCCATGATCTGCTTCTGTGCAATCAGGAATATGATGATCATAGGAATGATAGCAAGAAGTGCTGCGGGAAGAATTCTATCCCAGCTCTTAACGTAAGATCCTACGAATTTCTGAATTGCGATAGGAATAGTCATTACTTTACCGTTCTGTCCAAGCATCATGGATGGAAGAAGGTAGTCGTTCCAGATCCACATACCGTTAAGAATAGTAACAGTGGTAATTACTGGAGTAAGAAGAGGGAAGATGATCTGGAAGAAAGTCTGCTCAGGTGAGCATCCATCGATTGATGCTGCCTCTTCAAGGTCATAAGGAACTCCCTTAATAAATCCGTTTAAGATAAATACTGTCATTGCCCCGCCAAATCCCAGGTAGGCGAACACAATACCTGGAACTGACTGAAGCATTGGAATACCAATAAACTTACCAACATCACGGAAAGTAGAAATGAGTGGAAGCATTACTACCTGGAAAGGTATTATCATGGATGCGATGAAGGTAAAGTAGATAACTGTTGACCAAATTGTCTTGTTACGACAAATAACCCATGCTGCCATAGCTCCAAAAAGTGAGAGCAGAACAAGAGACAGAACAGTAATAAGTGCAGATGAACCAAATGATGTAAAGAACATGAAGTTAGGATCATTTACTACTGCCTGAATGTTTTCGGCAAACTGACCGAAGCTTGCTCCGGCAAAACTTACAGGATTAGCAGTAATATCTGATGTTGCTTTTCCTGAGTTAATAAGAAGCAGGAAAAATGGAAATAATACATATATTGCAATTACGATAGCTATAATGAATCTGATCACTACGCTGGAAGTTTTTTCCTTGGTATGCATTATAATTCAACCTCCTTCTTATTAGAAATACGTACCTGTAAAATTGAGACTACAGCGAGGATAACAAAGAAGAGAACAGCCTTGGCCTGACCAAGTGCGTAATCATTGTTGATAACTGCAGTTGTGTAAATGTTAAGGGCGAGCATCTCGGTTCCGTTTGCTATATATGAGCCAAGGAACTGTACAGAGCCCTTACCATTTGTTAATGCAAGGTTTACATCGAACTGTTTGAAAGCAGATGTAAGTGTGAGGAAAGTACAAATTGTAATAGTAGGTGCTATCATAGGAAGCTTGATGTTAAAGAGAGTCTGAGTTTTGTTAGCACCGTCGATGGCAGACGCCTCAAGAACATCGCCCGGAATAGTGTTAAGTCCTGTGATGTAGATGAGCATGATATAACCTGCGTACTGCCAGATATATACGATAATTATGGCAAGGAAAGCCGTATTAGTGTCCGAAAGCATGGAGTAAGTTCCAGTGAACTTAGTTACTACATTACTGAAAATGAACTGCCAGATATAACCAAGAACAATTCCTCCGATAAGGTTTGGAAGGAAATAAGCAGCTCTGAAAAATCCAAGACCCTTGATCTTTGAAGTGCATAGAAGTGCAAGTAAAAAGGCAACAAGGTTAACAAGGATCATATTGAACACAACAAATAAAAATGTTAAAAGAATTGACCACAAGAATGCGGGCTGTTTAAACATTCTGGTATAGTTGGAAATACCAACGATACCTTTCATTCTGATACCATCCCAGTCGGTAAAGGAATATCCGATACCAAGAATAAGAGGAATGATAACAGTTACCATAAAAGCAAACAGAAGTGGAAACAGGAAAATGAAATTAATAATAGAACGATGATGCTTAAGTGTTGGGAAAAGATATAATCCAATAAAGAATAAAACTATGCCAACTATCAGCATTGCTCCCCTTAGCGCATTACCAGTTTTAGCAATGGACAATCCCAAACCGGCTATCGCAAGCACAATTCCTGCTATAAGGCTGATAAATGAAGCAGCCTTTCTCCCTATAGAAAATGTACTCATGTGTAATCCCCCTTTCGTGGGTGTGGAAATTAGAAATAGTATTATTGCCTTGTCATCGGGTTACCGGTCAGGAACTGAACAGTAACATAATGGGGCAGGACACGTATGCCCCGCCCCCTAAAATCATATTTAAATTACTGAGCGTAGTAATCAGCGATTACCTGAGCCATAGTAGAAACGAATCCGTCAGCATCAAGCTTGCCCTTTGCATAATCAGCAAATACGTTACAAGTTGAGTTCTGAAGTCCGTCCTTCTTGAGCATTGTGTGCCATCCTGAGTAGTTACCAGCTGTGATGTAGCTGTTCATGCTCTTGTAGAATGGGTTAACAGCTTCGTACTGGCAATCATCAAATGGAGATACAAGACCAGCATCGTTTACAAGAATGTTCTGAGCTGAATCGCCTGCACACCAGTTGAAGAATGCTTTTGCACCATCAACATTACCTGCTGAATAAGCAACCCAGTATGAAGGTGGTCCTGCAATGATTGTGTTGATGCCATCTTCAAATGCATATGGAGCAAATCCGCACTCGAAAGATACATCTTCTGGAGAAGTTACACACCAGTTACCCTGTGTGATAAATACATACTTGCCTTCCTTGAATCCGGCTACCTGATTGTCGTATGTGCCATCGATAAGAAGAGCAGGATCTGAATACTGGTTCATCATTCCGATAAACTCAGCAAAGTTCTTCATTCTTGCTTCGTCAATCTTACCACCATCGTTAAGAAGATCGATGTATGTTGTGTCGTCAGCCTTAAGACCTGCGTCAAGGTACTGACCAAATACGTGTGTACCTGATGACCAGCCAAGGTTTGTAGGCTCAGCGCACCATCCGAATACAGCTGTAATTCCAAGTTCATCTTTCTTGGAATCAAGTGTCTCACATGCAGCCTTCCAAGCATCTGGGCTTGTAAGAGAAGCAGGATCTACACCAGCCTTAGCAAGAAGATCAGCATTGTAACCAAGTGCTGTAGCTTCTACTGTGTAAGGGAATCCGATTGTTCCCATGCTAGGATCTACAAGTTCGAATCCTGTCTTGTTTGTCCATTCCTCACCTGAAAGATCAGCAAGCATGCCGTCCCAAGTAGCTGCCTGGTTAGCTTCGATAACGAAGATGTCTGGCATGTTATCAGCCTGATACATTTTCTTAAGCTCGTCAGATGCGTTTGTATCACCACCGATAGTCTCTACTGTAAGAACGTTACCTGTCTCTTCCTGGTACTTAGCTGCAAGTGCCTGCATCTGATCGTTGATCTCTGGCTTACCATTGAGAAGACGAACAGGAGCTACAGTTGAAGCAGAATCTGTAGTCTCAGCTGCAGGAGTCTCAGTTGTTGTTTCTGTCTGAGTCTGAGTGTTGTCAGATGTTGTTGTTGTGTCAGTTGTAGTTGAGCCGCAGGCAACAAGTGATGCTGCCATAGCACCGGCTAAAAGAACTGACATGAGTTTCTTTTTCATTTTGTAATCCTCCTTTTGTGCATTTTGCCATAACATGTTTACTTTTTGGCGGTTCCTTTTGCGCATAAGTTGTACGCTAAAATCAAAATATCACATATTTGCACAAAAAACAAGTAGGTAGCGAGAAAATACGCAGACTGCGTAAATTAAAAATGCCTGAATAGCGGATAAATACTGGGATAAGCACATTATTATTTTTTTATAAAATTATAAAATAATAATAAACTAATTAACGACATAAAGTGAATTTGTGTAACTTATGCGCAAAAGTTGGTTTTGTACAATTTGTATATAATAGATTGCTTAAGAGTATCTAAGTTAACATAATTGCAAGGATTTATTTGTGGGTAAAGAAAAAAGCAGATAAGCACAAATGCAGTGCCTATCTGCTTTGAATGATCGTTTATGATTATTTTTGAATGTTTTTGACTGTGTCTCTGATAACTAACTTGGTTGGCAGTTGAATCTGATTTGGCGTCTTGTGCCCTGAAAGCTGTTTGAGAAGAGTGTCAGCAGCAGTTACACCTTTTGCCTTAATATCCTGATGGACTGTAGTGAGTGCCGGCCTGTGATATTTGCCAAGCATGTTGTCATCGAAACCGACAATTGAAATGTCATTTGGTACAGAAATGCCCCTGTCCTCAAGTGCTGCCATCAATGTTACCGCGTAAAGATCTGAAACGCAGACAATAGCAGTAAAATCTTTCGAACGCTTGCATATCTCATCTAAGCTTTCTTCGATTTCGCTTGAACGAGGACGGATTTTGAGGAAATTATCTGACTTATATTTGATCCCGGCATCCTTAAGAGCTTTTTTGTAGCCTGTAAGTCTTGCAAGATCGACACCTGTCATGTTATCTGACAGAAAAGCGATTTTCCTATGCCCCTGTGTTATCAGGTAATTGGTAATATCGTATGTTCCCTGCTCATCATCAAGACCAACGTTGGTGAAATGTTTGAGCCCCTCAATACTGTAAGTATCAATGCACACAATGGGCTTTTTGTACTTCTCACTGACACGTATGCCATCATCTCCAATCATACCAAATAGTATGAGACCGTCCACATTCCAGGTTGATACATGGCGCATGATTTCTGTAGTATCGCTTGAAATATACAGCATCATGAAATAGCCGGCATTTCTGATAGTTTCTTCCACACCACCGATCAGCTCGGAAACGAATGGATCCATTATCAGGTTTTCATACTTATCAGCTCTTGCCTTGAGGGCCAGTCCTATGATCTTTGATTCGTTTTGGGCCAGGTTACGTGCATTTATATTCGGCACATAATCAACTTTATCAAGAAAATCCTGAACCTTCTTTTTGGTATCGTCAGACACTTCGCTGGTTTTTCCATGAATAACATTTGAAACCGTTGTAGTGCTCATATTTAGTTGCTTTGCAATCTCTTTAATCGTTATCATAATTTTATTTTGGTCTTTACAAAGAAAAAAAGTTATTGTATCTTGTGTTCAAAATAACATGGCGGAACATAAGTTGTCAAAAAGACGGGATTTATTCTATGCATAATTATACAAAACTGTCTTTGGTGTCACAAACATTTTTTACTGATAATCAGAAAGAGGAGAATTATGAATACAAATTACAACAGAATATCTGAAACAGCAGATACTGTTATTACCAAGCTGGATGTTGCACCTTCAAAGGTTGCTGATATTGAGATCCCGGCTGATATCCCACATGGTGATATGCCTGGGGACAAAATTGAGATTGGAGAGAGTCATGTAGCTAAGGCTAAGACTATTTTTCCGAAACTTGTAGAAGAATTAAAGAATACAATGAGTGGTAACAAATACGGACGTGCAGTTGTAGCTGTATGCGGCGGATCTGGTGTAGGTAAATCAGAAATTGCGTCATGTCTGTCATATTTACTTGAACAGGCTGGAATAGGCAGCTACACAATGTCAGGTGATAATTATCCACATCGAATCCCTATGTACAATGATGCTGAAAGACTTCATGTATTTAGAGAAAGCGGTATCAGAGCAATGGTTGACGAAGGTGTCATGTCTCCTGAGAATATGGAAGTTCTCAAGAAATGGCAGCTCGCAGAGGATGATGCAAATAAAGCACACGAAGAAAATGACACATGGTTCAGATCATATCTTGAAGGCGGAGCAAGAGGTCTTAACAACTATCTTGGTACTCCTAATGAGACAGATTTTGAAGAAGTAGATCAGATCATGAGAGCGTTCAAGGACGGAGCAGACAAACTTTTCCTTAAGAGAATGGGAAGGGATGAAGCTTCTCTTTGGTATGATGAAGTAGATATGAGCAGTAAGCAGGTTCTGATCGTTGAGTGGACACATGGCAATTCAGATTATATGACACAGGTTGATATTCCTGTTCTTCTTAACAGCACACCTCAGGAAACACTTGAACACAGAAGATCAAGAAACAGAGATGGTAAGCTTGACAGCCCATTTACTATGATGGTTCTCGAACTTGAGCAGAATAAGCTTGTAGCACAGGCACACAAGGCCAAGATCATCATCACTAAAGCTGGCGAGATCATAAGCTATGATGAGTTCAAGAAGCTTATGGGAATCTGATAATTATTGTTGTTTTATGAGGAGAATAGATGAGTAAGAATTTTGTAGATAACGGACCAATGCTTAATGCCTACCCTGATAGCATGGGCGGTAAGCTCTCTGATATTGTTTCAGTTCTTGAAAAGAAAGAATTTGAGGATGTATTTCAGTCTTTTTACATCCTTCCGAGCATTTTCAACACTGATCTGGACAGAGGCTTTTCAGTTATTGACTATGGCATTAACAGAGAACTTGCTGATGCAAAGGATTTAGAGGCTCTTGATAAGCTTGGAATCAATTTAAAGCTTGATTTTATCCTAAATCATGCGTCAGTTCTTTCTCCACAGTTTCAGGATCTTGTTAAAAACGGTGAGAAATCCAAGTATGCTGATTTCTTTATCAACTGGAACAAATTCTGGGAAGGTTGCGGAGAGATGACAGCTGAGGGCTATATTCAGCCTGATGAGAAATATATCAAGGACATGTTCTTTAGAAAACCCGGGCTTCCAATTTTGATGGTAAGGATGCCTGATGGCAAGGATGTGCCTTATTGGAACACATTTTATCAGGAAGTTCAGTACAAGAGACCGGATGCTCAGGATCTTATGGACAAGATTGACATACAGTATCTGGCGGCTCAGAGACTTTCTGCAAGAGTCTGCGAGGGACTTGATGAGGGTAAGAAGCCGGCAGAAATTGATTTTACCGGTTATGAAGAATATAAAGATGCGGTTGTTGATCTTTTGGAATCAGGCAGACGCTATCTTGGACAGATGGATCTTAACATTAAGTCTGACCTGGTTTGGGAGCACTATAGAAATACACTTAAGGCTCTTTCAGGATACGGAGCAAGGATTGTCAGGCTTGATGCCTTTGCTTATGCACCTAAGGAACCAGGCAAGAAGAATTTCCTTAATGAACCTGATACCTGGGATGTACTTGAAAAGGTTCAGAAACTGGCTGATGAGTTTAATGTATCTCTTTTACCTGAGATTCATGCAAGCTACAAGGAGAAGATATATGAGACTGTAGCTAATAAGGGCTATATGACATATGATTTCTTCCTTCCGGGACTTCTGATCTATGCTATTGAGCATAAGAACGGAGAAGTGCTTGCTAAGTGGGCAAAAGAGATCCAGGATAAGAAAATCCGTGTTGTAAATATGCTTGGATGTCATGATGGTATTCCGCTTCTTGATCTGAAGGGAATCCTGGCAGATGAAGAGATTGAAGAAATGATCCAGACAATCGTTGGAAGAGGCGGATATGTCAAGGATCTTCACGGTGCCAAGAACATGTACTATCAGGTGAATGCAACCTATTACAGTGCGCTTGGCGATGATGATAAGAAGATGCTCTTTGCCAGAGCTATTCAGATGTTCATGCCAGGTAAACCACAGGTTTGGTATCTTGATCTTTTTGCAGGCAAGAACGACCATGAGGCTGTTAAGCGTGCAGGTGCCGGCGGTCATAAGGAGATTAACAGAACTAATCTATCTCTTGAACAGATCGAAGCAGCAATGGGTAAAGAGGTAGTTCAGAAACAGCTTGAACTTCTTAGACTTCGTAACACAAATCCTGCATTTGGATTTGATTCAAATCTTGATATCAAGACAAATGGAAGTGTTATGACATTTACCTGGACAAACGGTGAACATAGTATTTCACTTGATGCTGATTTTGCAGATTATTCATACAGTATTAAATAATTCAGCCTGGATGCGGAATTTACCAGCTGAATAGTCAAAGAAAAATAATAGAAGCCATATATTTCTTAAGGCAACATCCGGTGTTATGCACTGGAACTGGGTGCTGCCATGACAGAAATATATGGCTTCTTTTAGTGTAAAGGTGCTATACTTCAATATGTGGTAATAACAAGAATGGTTGGAGCTACGTATGATAAGCAATGATAATTTGAGTAGGAGGCAGCAGCTTGACGAAGCGGGAAAGCAGGTTCTGAATGCTTCCAGAACTGAACTCTATATAGATATGCGTTTCTTTGGTTCAGCGCTTAATTCGCTTGGATATGAGATGGACCTTAGTACCACGACTGTTGGCACAGATGCAGTAAACATCAGGTTTAATCCGTCCCATGTTCTGAGACTTTTTGTGGAAGAACCGGGGAAACTTAACAGAACTTATCTTCATATGCTTCTTCATTGCATATTTATGCATATGTATACCTCGGCAGAGTATCAGGATGAAAGACTTTTTGATATCTGTGCTGATATAGTTGTTGAGTCAATCCTTGATGGAATGGACTATCAGTGCATCTACAGAGTTTCATCTGATTATCGCGACAGGTGGTATGACTTATTAGATAAAGAAGTTAAGGTTCTTACTGTGGAAAAACTCTACAGATATTTTTCTGATGAGCATAAACTGGACATCTTCGAGATTGAGAAATTAGAGAGGGAGTTTGCGCTTGATGATCACGGCTTTTGGTCGAGGCTGATTGATGAGCCAAGCGATGATACCTCTGATAAAAAAGATGACGAGGACAATAAAAATCCCAAAGAAATGCCACCACTTGATGATGATTATCAGAATCCTGCAGGGAAAGATAAGACAAATCCTAAGGATGATCCTAAGCAGCCTAACGGAAATAGTAATAACGAAGATGATGACAGTCATAAATTTGATAGTAATGATGATAATAAAAATGACGATAATGGCAGAAAGAAAACCAAATATATATCGCCCCGTCGTCTTCAGAAGATAAAAGATGCCCGGAAGAACTGGGATAAGGAAGGAAAGCGGATACAAACTGAAATTGAAACTATCGGAAAAGAGCACAGTGACAGGCTTGGCAAACTGACATGGCTTTTAAAAATTCAGAATACAACAAGGACGGATTACCGCGAGTTCTTAAATCAGTTCAAGGTACTTAGAGAAGAAGGCGGAGTTGATCTTGACAGTTTCGACTACGGAATGTATGCCTTCGGCCTTGATACCTACGGAAACATGCCGCTTATAGAAGAAAATGAATTCCGTGAAGTCAAAAAGATTCAGGAACTTGTAATAGCGATAGATACTTCAGCTTCCTGCAAAGACTCTTTGGTTCAGCGTTTTCTTAATGAAACGGCAGCGATTCTTTTGGACAGAGAGAGCTTTTTTCAAAAAATAAAAATCTGTGTGATCCAGTGTGACAATCAGGTGCAGAGAACAGATTTTATAGAAAATAGTGATGAAATGAATAAATATTCTTCCGAAATTCATGTTGAGGGAGGGTATGGAACGGACTTTAGACCTGTTTTTGAGTATGTGGAAGAACTTAAAAATCAGGGTAAGTTCGAAAATCTTAAGGGACTTATTTATTTTACGGATGGTTTTGGAGAGTATCCTGATAAACCGACCACTTATGACACCGCCTTTGTTTTTGCTAGTGAGGAGGATTATGATGATGTAAAAGTTCCTGATTGGGCCATGAAATTGTACATTTGAAATGGTGAATATTGAACAGTTAAGTTAAAAAATGTAAGAGCATATAGATTGAGGATTAGACATGAATATTGACAGGGCAAAAGAAGAAGTCAAAAATGCGATAAGAGCTTATCTTGAAAAGGACGAGGCCGGGCAGTACGAGATACCGATTGAGAGACAGCGACCGATCCTGCTGATGGGGCCTCCCGGAATTGGAAAAACTGCTGTAATGGAGCAGATAGCACATGAACTGGGCATTAATTTGGTTTCGTACACTATCACGCATCATACCAGGCAGAGTGCGATCGGACTTCCGATGATCTCGGAAAGAGAATTTGACGGTAAAAAGTATTCTGTTACCGAATATACCATGAGCGAAATAATAGGCGCTGTATATGAACAGATTGAAAAATCCGGAATTCATGAGGGAATTCTTTTCCTTGATGAAATAAACTGTGTATCGGAAACTTTGGCGCCTACAATGCTACAGTTTTTGCAGTATAAGACTTTTGGAAGCCATAAACTTCCGGAAGGATTCATTATTGTTACAGCTGGTAACCCTCCACAGTACAATAAGTCAGTCAGGGACTTTGATATTGTTACTCTTGACAGAGTGAGACAGATCAATATCGAAGAGGACTTTGAGGCCTGGAAGACCTATGCTTACAAGGCCGGTGTACATGGCTCTATTTTGGCATATCTCGAAATTAAGAAAGATAATTTCTATAAGATCCAGACAAATGCTGATGGCAGAAGTTTTGTTACTGCCAGAGGCTGGGAAGATTTATCAAGAGTAATTAAGGTTCATGAGAAACTTGGAATAGAAGTGGATGAGGACCTTACTTCTTCATACCTTCAGAACAAGGATATTTCCAGAGATTTTGCTACCTATTATGAGCTATATCGCAGATACAATGAGCTTTATAAGATTCCTGATATTTTGGAAGGAAGATTTCCTGAGGATAAAAAGGCTATCAGAGAGGGCTCTTTTGATGAAAAACTCAGTATTATAGGACTTCTTACAGATAAACTTATGGAGGAGTTCAAGGAATACGCAAGGCAGCAGGCGATACAGAAGGAGCTGTTTGAAATTATCAAAGAGTATGCCGGGAAGGGAACTCTTTCTGATGAGGGAAAAGATTATCTTGCACAAAAAGTATCTGAGCTTGAAAAGGAACTTGCAGATAACGTGGATGCAGGCCTGATCAGCAGAGAAGATGAGAAGATAAAGAGACTGGTCATAGCTCTTTTAAATGAGTGCCGGGATGAAATACTAAGGCAGAGCTCTGGTGCTGCGATAATAGCAGATGATGAGAAAGCCATAGCTATAGCGAAAGCCTGGTTTAATCAAAGAGAAGCGGACAGGCAGGAAAAAATAAAGATTACCGATTCTCATCTTACAAACAGCTTTGAATTTTTGGAGGAAACATTTGGCGATAGTGAGGCCCTTTCGGGCAGCCAGGAAATGGTCATATTCTTGACAGAGCTGTCCAAAGCATATCACAGTCTTAAGTTTGTGAGAGAAACCGGAAATGAAGCCTATTATAAATATAACAAAATGCTTCTTTTAAATGACAGGAAGCAGGAACTTAAAGAACTGGCTGAGAAGCTGATCTTGTGATTAACTTTTGCTTTTTATGAATGAGTCAGAAATATAAAAGCTGTTACCCCTTATTTGTAACATTTAGAGGGGCAACAGCTTGTTTCTTTATAGTTTAAATACAATCTGAGAGTTTACCCTTTGCAAGAATTGACAAGTGCTGTGTTGCACGTGACATTGCGGTGTAGAGGCAGTGCTTTCCAAGCTCGTCTGCCGGATAGCTGTCGTTGTCTGCATCGGCAATGATGACATTGTCAAATTCAAGTCCCTTAGCAAGAGAAAGCTCAATGAGAAAAGCTCCGGAAGATGGAAGAGAATCGTTTTCTTCTATTACAACAGGGGCTTTATCTCCAAGTTTGGCTATTGCTTTATCAAGACTAAACTGGTTTCTGAATATAACGGCAGTAAGTCCTGATTTTTCACTATATTCTGAAATGAGAGATGTGAGTTTTGTGTAATACTCATCATCTGAATCCAAAGAGAACATAGCTACTTTTTCTCCCGGCCTTTGCACTGAGGAAACCAGCATTTTTTTCTCTGAAGGCAGAAGAGAAGCGAACATCTCTGTAATCTCCGGTGAACTTCTGTAACTTGTCATTAGTGGCAATTCGACAAATTTTTTATCATCGGCTTCGGCAAGCTCTTTTATCTCAGAAAAAGAAATAGTGCCTTCCCTGATGGCCTGATTCTCATCACCAAGGAGCATAAATTTGGCATTGGGGAAGAATTTTCTAAATACCATGAGCTGAGCCTTGGTATAATCCTGAACTTCATCAATCATCATGTACTTCATGTTGCGGTCGCACAGGCCTGTAAGCTCCATCTTGGTGTAGAGCCATTCAGCAGCAGTAATGTGATCAGTACCAAGAATTCTTTTGGCTATGTGCATGACATTCACAAAACCGCAGTGTCTGATGCTGCGAAGTGCTCCGCCGTAATCATTTTCAATTCTGTTATTCTCGGCAGAATCAGATTTTGGTGATCCTTCTGACTCTTCCTCTGTTTCTTTATCAAGATTGTGAAGAGCATTCTTGGCTCTATGCTCAAGTTCATCTGCAACTGTCTGGATGAGACGTACTCCCATAGGAAACTGTTTGAACATCTTAACGACAGAGAGAACTTCGTTTTTGTTCATGACAATGGTCTCTTTTTGCCTGATATCGAAGAAATCATCTGCTTCAGGAGTGAGTGTTGGTAAACACTCGTGAATCTTAAGAAGACTCTCTGACAGTGTGTGATCTGAACCATTTTCCGTGAATGGAACATGGACCATATCGAGAAATTCGTTCCAGGTAATGGTCAGTGGATTTGTTTCCCCGAGGTCAGGAAGGACATTGTCTATATAGTCACGAAATACCGGATTAAGTGTCATGAGACACACCTGATCCGGACGCAGAGTCTTTCTTTTCTGGTAAAAGAGATATGCAATTCGCTGAAGAAGTACAGAGGTTTTACCACTTCCTGCGATTCCGTTTACAAGAAGTACGGGTACATCAGGATAGCGGATAACTGTGTTCTGCTCCTTCTGAATGGTTGCAGTGATTGCCTGCATCTTGTCTGAGCGCATTTGAGACAGGGACTGCAGGAGCATTGGGTCTTCAATAGCAATTTGTGTATCAAAATAAGAAATCAGCTTGTCTTTATTGATATCAAACTGACGTCTTAATTTAAGATCTACAGGAATAACTCTGTCCTCAACTGTGTAGCTGGTGTGGCCGCTTTCCTGATTGTAGTACACTTCAGCAATTGGAGATCTCCAGTCAACAACCATCTGGTCATAACCATTCTCGGAAATAGGAGCCCTTCCTATATAATAGCTTTCGGGCTCTTCAGATGGGTCAAATTGCAAACTGATCTTGGCAAAGTAAGGCGATTCGAGAAGCTTGTTGACAGTCTTTAGTCTCTTACCAAGTGAACTGCTCTCAACATTATATGTATCAATATATCTGTTCCAAACTTCTATCTCTGCGAGAGTTTCCATGGTCGTTTCAATATCTGCATAGTCGAAGCGGATATTGTCTCGAATATCATTTTTATCATCCAGGGCCTTGGCATCAAGATCTGAAATCTGACTTTCCAGGTCTTTCTTCATTTCCAGAAGCTTGCCATAGGTTTTGCTCAAATGATTTTGTTCCTGATCAAATATCTCTTTTTCCATAATAATTACCTTTATAAAATGAATGTTACGTGTAAAAATGCTTTGGTTTGTCTATACAGTATAACATATAATCTTTGGATAGGTTTTTAGTTATTTCTTATTGGTAAATTATGGAATTGATCGTAAAAAAAGTATCAATAATTAGTACAACCAGTTGGAAAAGGTAGCACTACCGCCGGCTTTTGCTGTGCTATAAACAAAAAGACCAAATCTTGTGCCTGTAAAGTGATCAAGCTTGAACTGCAGGCTGTAAGAGGCGCCAAGCTGTGAAGTCATGGAACTGTCTGCTGTTTTGTAACCAAAGACCACATGGTCATCAGCAACATCGCCGGCTACCCAGGAAGGCTTAAATGCCGGATAGCAGGTATTATTGTCATAACAGATATATGAGCTCAGAGATACGATAGGCGAATCAATCTTTATTTTCTCAAGTTCCTCAAATGGTTCATCGTCATGGCGCTCACCCCAGAATCCTCCGGATGTGATATCTCTTTTGCCGAGGACCAGGTAATAAGAAGAGTCCTGTCTTGTTATTCCGATAAACCTGTAGTTACTTTCAAGTACGCACAGCCCTGCATAGTCACCATCATTAAGAGCAGATCCGTCAAGTATGACGCTGCACTTACATTCAGGGAAAAGAGTTCTCTGAGTAAGAGTGTTTCTGGCCTGGACAAGGTTTGAAGAAAGCTTGCCGGTGGTAATTGTAACTGTTCCTTTATCATAATCTCTTTTTATAAGAGATAAGTCAGGTTCATGGTTAAACTGCCAACAGGCCTTGAAACCAAAACTTGCTTGTAAATATGGTAAAGAATTATAGTCTGATGAAAGTGAAGCCCCATTAAGTTTAAAATCGTCACTTGACACAAGAGGAGTGTATTCATAGCCGGGATTTAAATCTTCAATATCGAATTCATCGGGAATGATCCCCCTGTCACCAAACACAGGGAAAAGAACTTTTTCTCCTGGATGATCACTGCCATCTGAAAGACCCGCCTCGCCCAGAACAGTGTACTCAAAGTGAACAGGCATAAGAACCGGGATTCTTCCGACAGCGCCGCTATCCTGGAACAATATGCTGTACCATTTTCCGCTTGGAGTATCGACAATGCCGCCTTGGGCTACACCTGACCCCCTGTAACCTCTGTCATCATACATTACATCTTTGCCTATGTATGGCCCTTGCGGCTTATCAGACACAAATACAGCTTCTGTACGCTTTCCTGTGGACTTTGGCATGTGTATGAAAAAGAGATAGTATTTGCCGTTGATCTTATAAAAATGTGTTCCTTCATAGCCAAGATATACATCATCAGAGTCTTTGATTATGATCTTTCCTGAAGGAGAGGCAGCGTTATCGTCAGAAAGAAAGGTGGATATGCCATCATGATATTTTACTGAGTCTTTCTCTACTAGTTCCAGCTCCTGCAAATAGATTTCCTTGTTGCCGGATACAATATAGATTTTTCCATCATCATCAAAAAGAATAGAGTTGTCGTGATAAAAACCTTTGAGATTATATTTTTCCCACGGACCGTTTATGCTTTTGGACTGGTAAATGTAGGTTTTATGGGTGTCGTTACAAACAAAACATATGTAAAAAATGCCCTGGTGGTAACGGAGACTTGCTGCCCACATACCCTGGCCATAGATGTTTTCTTTTCCCTCAAGCTGCTGAGCAGGAGTGCTGTCAAGCCTGTCATAGACATAGGAAGCGTGTTCCCAGTGTACAAGATCGTAGGAGCGGAGAATTTCGCAGCCAGGCATGAAGTACATGGTAGTGCTGACCATATAATAAGTATTATCTACTCTGATAATGTCAGGGTCTGGGTAGTCCAGCCTGGTTATAGGATTTATATTATCTTTATTCATTGTGAACCTCTTTGGATTTTATTCTCTGTAAAAATGAGTTGTAGTTTTTGACACCTATATCATTATATAAAAATCGTCATACCAGATATTGCTGATTGTTGCTATTGTTCTACTTATTTTTGCGAAATTATGCACCGGGCTTGACCGGAGCGTTTGGGAAGTATTTATACTACGCGTATTCTTTACAAATGTAAGAAATGTGATATAGTAGACAATAACGGCATGCTTTAACGCTTTTAAGTGATAGAGTAATATAGCACTTTTAAATGTGGATAATGTATGAGAGAATAAGAAAAAACAACTGGTTTGGAGGAAATATAATGCTTAAGCAGGTTTCAATTTATGCTGAAAATAAGAAAGGATGTCTTCAGACTATCACAGGTCTTCTGAGGGAGAATGATATCAACATTCTTGGCTCTGTAACTAATGATTCGGCTGAATATGGCATCATCAGAATGGTGGTTTCCGACGCTGCGAAGTGTATGGAAGTTTTGCAGGCAGCAGGATACATGTGTAAGACATCTTCTGTACTTGCTGTAGAGTGTAAGGATGAAGTAGGAGCACTTGATAATATTCTCAAGACTCTCAAGGATAGTCATATCAACGTCAATTATACATATCTCTCATTTAACAGAGAGACCGGTAACCCGATCATGGTAATGCATACGGAAGATGTAAATGCTGTAGAGAACATCCTGATGAATAAGGGATATCAGTGCGACTGAGATTAAAATAAATCAAGAAAACTGGTTAATTCTGCCATGATGTAATTGCCTATAATTATGTTATCATAATATTTATCAAAAAATATGTACTAATTTATCTTATACAGGTATAAAAAAGTCAAGTAAACCGACCGATATTAATATCGTAGGATAAAAAACATCAAGTCAGATTGATAAGACCGGAATAATAAAAAGGGGAGAAGCATTATGAAGAATTTCGAGAAGTATCAGCGTCAATATTTTATGCCGCCCAAGGCAAGCTATGACTGGGTCAAGAAAGACTACATCGATCATCCGCCAATATGGTGCAGTGTGGATCTTCGCGATGGTAATCAGGCACTTATTGAGCCCATGAGTCTTGACGAGAAGCTCGAATTTTTTACAATGCTTGTCAACCTTGGCTTTAAGGAAATTGAAATTGGTTTTCCGGCAGCTTCTGAGACGGAGTTTGAGTTTGCCAGAACTCTTATCGAGAAGAACATGATTCCGGATGATGTTACAGTCCAGGTACTTACTCAGGCGAGGGAACACATCATCAGGAGGACCTTTGAAGCGGTCAAGGGGGCTCCAAGGGCTATCATCCACCTCTATAATTCGACATCTGTTGCTCAGAGAGAACAGGTATTTAAAAAGAGTAAAGCAGAAGTTAAGCAGATTGCAGTTGATGGCGCAAGGCTTCTGGATAAGCTGGCCAAAGAGACAACAGGTAATTTCTCTTTTGAATATTCTCCTGAGAGCTTCCCGGGAACAGAGGTTGACTACGCGGTAGAAGTATGTAACGCGGTTCTTGATGTGTGGAAGCCTACCAAGAAAAATAAGGTTGTTATCAATATCCCTACAACAGTAGAGATTGCAATGCCCCATGTGTTCGCTACCCAGGTTGAATATATCAGCAAAAACCTTAAGTACCGCGACAATGTGGTTTTATCACTCCATCCTCACAACGACAGAGGAACAGGCGTAAGCGATGCTGAACTCGGCTGCCTTGCGGGAGCTGACAGAATTGAGGGTACTCTTTTCGGAAACGGTGAGAGAACGGGTAATGTGGATATAGTTACACTGGCAATCAATATGTATTCTCATGGTGTTGATCCGGGACTTGATTTTAGCCATATCATGGAAATCGGTGAGGCTTACGAAAGACTCACAAGGATGAGAATCTATGAGAGACAGCCCTATGCCGGACAGCTTGTATTTACTGCTTTCTCCGGATCCCATCAGGATGCTATTTCTAAGGGCTTTACCTGGCATGATCAGAAAAAAGACAAGGGAATATGGTCAGTTCCTTATCTTCCTGTTGATCCCAAGGATCTTGGAAGAGAGTACGACGGTGATGTTATCAGGATCAATAGTCAGTCCGGTAAGGGCGGTGTAAGCTACATCCTCAAGACTAACTATGGAATGATGGTTCCCAAGGAAATGCAGGCTGATGTCAGCTATACCATTAAGGACATATCAGACAGAGAGCATGCTGAGTTGTCACCATCCAGGATTTATCAGATCTTCGAGGATAAGTACGTTCACAATGACAATGTTTTCAAGATTACAGAATGTCACTTCAAGCAGATAGACGGTATTTTGACAGAAGTAACAATATCTCATGCGGATAAAGAACATGTGGTTGAGGCTAACGGTAATGGTCGCCTTGACGCAGTCAGCAATGCTATCAAACAGTATTTTAACGTCAGCTATGAGCTCTCGACCTATGAGGAACACGCTCTTTCAAGAGGATCATCCTCTAAGGCATGTACATATGTGGGAATTACACATAATGGCAAGAAGTACTGGGGCGTAGGAATAGACGAGGATATTATCAGATCTTCGATTAATGCTCTTGTAATCGCAGTTAATCAGATTGATGAGGTAAAAGATATCAAGAATAGCAAAGATGAGAGGATCAATTCCATCATTAATTATATCCAGGAAAATTACCTGACAGTTACTCTTGATGATCTGTCCAGTCAGTTCTACCTTTCCAAACCTTACCTTTCCAAATATATCAAGGAAAAGTCAGGCATGACCTTTGGAGAAAACGTTAAGCGCATCAGACTCAACAAGGCTAGCACACTTCTTAGAAATGGTAATATGAAGGTGGAAAAAGTTGCTGAGGCAGCAGGTTATCAGAACGTTGAGCACTTTAACAGACTCTTCAAAAAGAAATATGGAATGACTCCGGTTCAGTACAGAACCAGCAGATAATAATAGCGCCTTTATTAAAAACAGATAAATGTCCCATTTTATGTTATTCTAAGTTGGTGGCATTTATCTGTTTTTTTGACATCTATTTCATTGTAGGCAATATGATTAGATTGTGTTATAATGTATACCCCTACGGAGCAAAAATAAAACGATTATGCGAGGAAATATATATGAGTAAAAATGTAGACGTAATTATTATCGGAGCAGGCCCGGGTGGCATTTTCTGTGCCTATGAGCTTATGGAAAAGAGACCTGATCTTAAGGTTCTCATGATAGAAAAGGGCCGCTCTATCGAAAAGAGAAATTGTCCTAAGCGTGTGACTAAGACCTGTGCCGGCTGCAAACCATGTTCTATTACAACCGGATTCGCAGGTGCGGGAGCTTTTTCAGACGGTAAGCTTTCTCTTTCACCTGATGTCGGCGGAACACTTCCTGATATACTTGGATATGATGCAGCTACTGAGCTTATCCACGAGTCAGATGAGATTTATCTTAAATTTGGCGCTGACAAGAACGTATATGGCGTTGATAAAGAAAACGAGATCCGCGAGATCCGCAGAAAAGCAATAAATGCCAACCTCAAGCTTGTAGAGTGTCCTATCAGACATCTTGGAACTGAGGAAGGTTACAAGATTTACAGTAAACTTCAGCAGCATATTCTTGATCAGGGCGTAGAGATTCAGTTCAACACTATGGTTACAGACATACTCGTAGAAGACGGCGTTTGTAAGGGGGTTAGAACTGACAAGGGCGAAGAGTTTTTTGCCAGAGAAATTGTAAGTGCTGTTGGTAGAGAGGGTGCTGACTGGTTCAAGGATAAGTGTGAAGAGATCGGAATTGAGACTAAACCCGGTACTGTCGATGTCGGAGTCAGAGTTGAGGTGCGTGATGAAGTTATGCAGTTCCTCAACGAGAACCTCTATGAGGCCAAGCTCATTTATCACACTCCAACTTTTGACGACAAGGTTCGTACTTTCTGTACCAATCCATCCGGAGAGGTTGCTACAGAGTACTATGAGAATGGTCTTGCAGTAGTTAACGGACATGCTTATAAGGGAAAAGAGTTCAAGACTAACAACACGAACTTTGCTCTTTTGGTGTCCAAGAATTTCACAAAGCCTTTCAAGACACCTATAGAATATGGTAAAAAGATTGCAGAGCTTTCAAATATGCTCTGTGGTGGAAAAATACTTGTTCAGACTTACGGAGATTTCAGACGAGGCAGGAGAACAACAGAAGAGAGACTATGCAGAAATAACCTGATCCCTACACTTAAGGATGCAGTTCCCGGAGATCTTTCACTTGTATTCCCACACAGAATCATGGTGGATCTTGATGAGATGATCCAGGCTCTTGATAAGGTTACGCCGGGTATTGCTTCAGATGAGACTCTTTTGTATGGTGTAGAAGTCAAGTTCTACTCCAATAAAGTTATAGTAAATAAGGATTTTGAGACCAGCATAAAGGGACTTCGCGCTATCGGCGATGGAGCAGGTGTTACTCGCGGACTTCAGCAGGCAAGTGCCAACGGACTCTGCGTAGCTCGCTCAATCATCAATTCTTTAGGGTAATGCGATCAACTGCATGATCTTCCGGATATATGTACAACGTCTCTCATGGCTCTGGACACTGCGATAAGCCAAATCAATGGATTTGTCTTATCTTCGTAGAACCAAAATCGAGACTATTTGAACATATATTCCGTCAGATCATAAGTTACTTTACCGCCAAGGCTTAGGGGATATATGGACAGGATTGCAACTATACATATAAAAAGAATATCGATGATCCTTATTGGAATGATTCTGGTAGTATCTTTGACGGCCTGCGGAAGCCTTGATGGAACCAGAAAAGTTGTGTTTACTACAGGCTTTTCGGATGATGAGATCTTCAGAATAGAAGATTCTGTATGTAGTATACAGGAAATCATGGCATATCTGATCAATACTCAGAATGGCTATGAGGGCACTTTTGGCAGAGAAATCTGGGAGACACAGACGGATGACGGAACTGTTGCACAGCAGCTCAAGGAGTCTATCCTTGCCAAGGTTGCACAGATCAAGGCAATGAATCTTTTAGCGGGTGAAATGGGAATTGTACTTGATGATAATGAGTTGTCGATGGCACGAGAGGCGGCAGCTACTTACTATGAGTCCCTTACACCTGAAGAAATCGAAGCTATGAAGGGAATAACTCAGGAGGATGTTTTCAGGATATATTCTGAATATGCCCTTGCTGATAAGCTCTACGACTACATTATCAGAGATATCAATCCTGAGATAAGTGATGATGAGGCCAGAACTATCACTGTTGAACAGATTTTTTTGAAAACCTATGATCTTAATGCGTCAGGCGAAAAAGTTCCTTTTAATGACACAGCCAAGAACACTGTTTACCTTAAAGCTAAGAGCATCAGAAACCAGTTTCTTGACGGAGCAAGCTTTGAAGAGCTCATGTCGGAATACAATGAGGCGGAGGAATCCACAATCTCTTTTGGAAAGGGAGAAATGGAGGAAGCCTATGAGACAGTAGCCTTTAACCTTGGCACCGACGAGGTGAGCGATGTGGTTGAAGTTAATGACGGATACGTTATAATCAAGTGCGTCACCACCTTCAATAGAGAAGAGACTGAATATAACAAGGTCAGGATCGTAGCCGAGAGGAAAAGAGAAGTCTTTGGAGAACAGTACGATGCCTATGTCGACACACTGACCAAGGAACTCAACGAGGAACTGTGGGATTCAATTACTGTCACAGGTGATGACAATGTAAATACCAGTTCACTATGGAATGTATATACTGAATATTTTGGATAAAAAAACGGTAGTTTATGAAGATCATAGACTACCGCTTTTTTTAGATTTAATTCTGCGTTTCATTTCATACATGCGTTCATCGGCAATGTTTATAACTTTATTGATGTCCATGCCGTTTTCGTAAATAGTTGAATAGACACCAACGCTTGCGGACACATCAAAACCGTAAGTTTTACTGTATTCTGCCATTTTTTCTTTGATGTCTTTTTGAATGCTGTCAACGTTGCAATCACCAACTATAAGGCTAAGAAGCTCATCTCCGCCGGTTCTTACGCATATTGCTTTTTCAGGACAGGAATCTTTTAGAGCTGTTGCAACTGCCGTTATAGCCTTGTCTCCGGCCATGTGACCTAGATTGTCGTTGATCTGCTTGAGACCGTTGAGATCGAGCATAATGACCGTGATTTTCTGACCAATGTTGGACTCATGGGAGAAAATCTCACTTGTAATAGATCTGAAGGCGAGCCTGTTGTATAGTCCTGTAAGAGCATCGTTCTGATACATTCTTTGAAGCTTGTCCCGCAGATATTTCTGGTACATATTCACAACATATCCACCGATACTCATCTCAAAGCAATTGGTAAGATTAGGCGTCTGGTTATAATCTATAAGCATGCGTCTGGGATATGAATAGCACACAAACCCCGGACACTTATCCATGTAAACAAGACTGTTAAATATAAGAGGATAACCTGCTTCCATTATTTCTTCTAAGTGAGGAACAATTGACTTGGGATCGTAGGCATAAGAATCCTCTGAATCACTGTAAGAATCAAAAACTACAATTTTATCGCCCTTTTCAACATCATCATAAAAATAGTTGTTCTCAAAATCAAAGCATGATTTTTCAACGACAACCTGAGCATGCTTGGCGTGGTTTTCTTTCAGATGGCGAATACTTTTTTTGACATCTTTGCTCATAAGCATCTTGGAAATAATAGCCTGCATTGCATGTATTTCATCTTCGTGATGGTAAAAGAGATTATTAAGTTCACCGACTGCCGCTGTAACATGAAGGTCTTTTCGCAGACATCCACAGGATTCGTTAGGGATAAAAACAGGTTGTATCCACTTGGATGTATAGCGGTCACCGGAAAAAATGTTTGAAAGAGCTTCGATCACTGTGTGTGCCAATTCGCCATTGTCACAGATTGCAGTGGTTATGCCGGGAGATGAGATAAAAGCTTCATCAAGCCCATCAAATCCGGAAACAAGGATATCATCGGGAACTTTTATGCCAGCCTCTTTAAGGACATCACATACATTTATGGCCATGATATCATTGGCACAGATGATCGAATCCGGAAGCTCTTTTCGCTTAAGCAGTTCTGCTGTTGCTGCCCGACAGGGAAAAGCCCAGAAATCGCCGTAGCTTATCATGCTCTCATCAAAGGGCATGTTGTTTTCTGCAAGGACCTTTTTGAATACTTCAATTCTTTCATTGGAAAAGACATTGTTTCTGTGCCCTGCCATGAAATGAGGCTTTTGCACCTTGTGATCTTCGATCATGTGTCTTACTACTTTTTCAAAGCCTCCTGCGTAGTCGAAACGGACAGTTGCTACATGATCGAATTCACCATCAACAACGAGAACAGGTACATCGTTAGCACTTGATTTATCTATGATATTCTGTATGACGCTGCGGTTTTTGATCTTCTCGTTCATGATCACTACAACGTCAACTTTATCGTACGGGATCAGATTAAAGACTTCTACTTCAGGAGAAGAGTCTTCCACGATTCCTATTTCGGAATTCATGGCATATATGAATAGAAAATAGTCTTCTTCAGATAAGAGCCTTCCAAGCTCGGAAAGAAAAGCAAATTCAGGAGCTCCGTATATTCTGTAAGTACAAAGAGCTACTATTTTTTTACCATTGATCATTGTATCTGACTGTCCCCCTACTTGAGTAGCACTTTACATAGCAGTGCTAATTTCCCATATTCATTTTATATTATTTTTCCTTTAATACAATAGAGTTATTTTGCGAGAAAAAGATGACATAAAAGTTTGTTAGCACTCTTTTGAGTTGAGTGCTAATTTTTTATTGACTTTTAGTCATGGCGGGAATACAATTTTTTTTGTAGTCAAATGCTGGACTAGTAGAAATTTGATTACGTATAAAACATAAAAGGAGTGAGAATTATGGCTTCAAAAAAAGGTAATCTTTCAATTAACAGCGAGAACATGTTCCCTATCATCAAGAAATGGTTGTATTCGGATCATGATATTTTTTACAGAGAAGTTATTTCAAATGCTTGCGATGCTATCACAAAGATCCGCAAGATGGATATGATGGGTGAGTACACACTTCCGGATGGCTTCAAGCCTCGTGTAGACGTTGTGCTCAACGATAAAGATAAGACGATCAAGATTACAGATAACGGTATCGGTATGACAGCCGAAGAGGTTGAGGAATACATCAACCAGGTGGCTTTCTCAGGTGCTACTGATTTCCTCAACAAGTATAAAGATAAGGCCAATGCTGATCAGATCATTGGACATTTCGGACTTGGTTTCTATTCAACATTCATGGTATCTGATTATGTAGATATCGATACACTTTCATACAAATCAGATGCAGCTTCTGTTCACTGGACATGCGATGGCGGATCAGACTTCGAAATGGAAGACGGTGACAAGAAGGAAGTTGGTACAACAATCACACTTCACCTCTCAGAGGACTGCCTTGAGTTCTGCAATGAGTATAAGGCTAGAGAAGTAATTGAGAAGTACTGCTCATTCATGCCTTATGAAATCTATTTATCCAAAGAGAACGAAGAAGGCACAGAGACAATAGCGGAATCAGAAAAACGTGATGACGACGTTGTTATCGAGGTTATAGAGCCTGAAAAGAAGGAAGCCAAAGAGGGAGAAGAGGCCAAGGAAGAAGAGAAAAAACTCAAGATCAAGAGACGCCCTCAGCTTCTCAATGATACACATCCTCTTTGGGCTAAGACACCTAAGGATTGTACTGACGAAGAATACAAGGAATTCTACAGAAAGGTATTCCGCGATTATAAGGAGCCTCTTTTCTGGATCCACCTTAACATGGACTATCCTTTCAACTTAAAGGGTATTCTCTACTTCCCTAAGATCAACATGGAGTTTGAGTCAATCGAGGGAACTATCAAACTGTACAATAGCCAGGTATTTATCGCTGATAACATCAAGGAAGTAATTCCTGAGTATCTGATGCTCTTAAAGGGTGTTATTGACTGTCCTGATCTTCCTCTTAATGTATCAAGATCAGCACTTCAGAATGACGGCTTTGTCAAGAAGATTTCTGAATACATCAGCAAGAAGGTAGCAGAGAAGCTTGCCGGCCTTTGCAAGACTGATAAAGAAAACTATGACAAATACTGGGATGACATTAGTCCATTCATCAAATATGGTTGCCTTCGTGACGACAAGTTCTGCGAGAAGATGACAGATTATATCCTCTTCAAGAATCTTGATGGCAAGTATCTTACAACACCTGAGGCTCTCCAAATCAACAAGGAGGCTGAGGAAGAGGCTGCCAAGGAAGAGGCTGTCGGCGAGAACGGCGAGAAGGTAGAGGCAGAAGTTTTAGATGCTGATGGAAATCCTGTTAAGGCAGAAAATGGTGCAGATGAGAAAGCTGCTGACACAGCTTCTGACAAGAAGGATGAGGACAAAGAGCCTCGCACAATCTACTATGTAACAGACGAACAGCAGCAGAGCCAGTACATCAAGATGTTCAAGGCTCAGAAGATGGAAGCTTTCATCATGAACCACAACATCGATGTTCCTTTCATGCAGCAGCTTGAGAGCAAGAATGAAGGTATCCGCTTTGCAAGAATTGATGCAGACCTTACAGATACATTTAAGTCCAAGACTTCCAAGAAGGCTCAGGCTGAACTTGAAGAGAAGGAAAAAGAGTTATCTGAGAAGATCAAGAAGGCTCTTAAGAATGACAAGCTCACTGTTAAGCTTGAGAAACTTAAGGATAAGAAGATGTCTTCAATGCTGACAGTATCCGAAGAGTCAAGACGTATGGCTGAGATGATGAAGATGTATGCTATGAACGGCATGAGCATGGGCGATTTTGGAAACGAAGGACAGACTCTTATTCTCAATGCTAACCATCCTCTTGTTCAGTACGTTATGGATCATGAAGACAGTGATAACACCAAGATGATCTGCGAGCAGCTCTATGACCTTGCACGTATCCAGAACGCTCCTCTTGAAGGCGAGGCTATGAGCAAATTCGTAGCACGTAGCAATGAGATCATGATGGTACTTGCTAAATAATTAGATAAATAATATGAATAGTTAAAAAGAGCTTCTGTCAGTTTGTTTAGACTGGCAGAAGCTCTTTTATGAAATTGGAAATTGTTCAGCTATTGATGCGCCTTACGGCGTAGGCTTTATCACTGTATGTTTGTCATTTAGTACAGGTTATCCTCTTTGAAACGGGTGACTTTCTTGGGGCTTGTAAGATAGGGCCTTATATTGGTAATCGTATCAAGGAAACTATCAAAATTTTCATTCATTATGCCGTCTTCGTGTTCTTTTATCCCTCCAAATCCTTCCATGTTATCAAATTCGTCTATGTGTAATTCTCCCAGGAATGTCTGTGACAGGTATTCAATTGGCTTTGCCAAGGTTATACGCGCTCTATCTGGAGAAAAAGTGATTTCTACCTTAAACCAGGGATCCATAAGATAGTCCTGCGCATATCCTTCAGCCGAATACATATACAGATAGTATTTATCATCATCCTGCTGGACATACATTCTGAAGTTCCAGTCATCTTCAATTTTAATATCGCCACCATGTGGGGCAAGAAAATCATATACCTTATTCAGTTTTTCAAGTGTTTTCTCATTTACATAACCCATATTTAAATCTCCTTTTCTTATTCTTTGTTAGTGTTTTTTGATATTAACACGGCGTTTTTTTATCGACGTCATTTAGGTGACACCATATGCAACAAAAATGTCAATAAACTCATATATAATGAGGGATATTTTAAAATGGGTGACACCATTATGACGCATAGCCCAAAATCATATGCTAAACTTCCTGATACACAAACAAAGGAGGTGCAGAAATGCTTTTTTATGATTGTACTTTTACACATAATGGTGAACTGAAACTAACGATAGAATCTACTTATTCCCGCTTTGGGAGGGGAGATGATATTGTAAGTACTCTTTTTACGATTAACGATAAGTTCTCTATGAGAAATACATATGAGAATACTTTCTGTATTAGTTATTACTATGATGAAGAAATAATTAAGCTTGCTGTTGGGGTATGGCAGGGAAGTCATGACCTTGAAGAAGTTTGCCACAGGTATGCCGGTGTGGCCCAGGATATAACGGAAAACTTTGAAATAAAGCTTAAATCTTATAAAGAGATTACATTTAAAGAAGCAAGTGAGCTTTTGGAAATAGCACTGGAGAAAGACTATTCCAAGGGTTCAATAAGAGATACTTATAAAATGGATGTTTATGACTCTCGCAGATATGTCCTGACAGAAGAATGTTTGGAAAAAGAGTCATATTCTTATCCAAAGATATGTGAGATGTCTGATGAAATAATGGGAAGCGATTCCCTTAGGGAAGAACTGGATAGAATATACGCTGAGGGGAATATGAAGAAGTTTTATGGATGTCCTGTACATTACCGTATTCAGACCAAAAACTTGGAAAATGCCAAAATGCTGATAAGGGTACTGGTTAAAGCGCTTTATTCTAACAACAGGCTTTTAAGTTCAAGAATATGTATGTTGGATTTTGAAGAAGGCAATGAGAACTATTATGGCGAGAATTTGTGCAAGGAGCTGGATAATCTTGGATATCACTCTGAAGGCGGATGTGTGGTAATTAGTTCGTTAGAAACAAATGAATCCGGTCAGTATGCTACAGAAAATGAGACAATCGCTATTATGCTAAGGAAATTCTTACGCAAATATGCAAATACTGTCCAGATTTTTGTGATAGAAGATGAAACTAATCCGGGATTTTCGAAAATATTATATAAAGAGCTGGCTGGAAAAGTGGATTTTGTCAAAATCTCCGAAGGGGTAGGGGATATAACTCAGGCCCAAAAATATATGGATAATCTTGCAAATGCTTCCAAGTATCAGTCTCTTTTTGATAAAAATGCATATAAGTACCTTCCTGACAGAAAGTATTTTTCTGCTAGCATGGTCGCTAAAGCTTTTTTGAATTGGTCTGAGGATGTTCTAAAAAAGAGTGTTTACCCATCCTATAGCAAAGTATGTATACATAAGGCCATTAAAAGAACTAAGAGTAAAAACAATGCATATGAAGAACTGATGAATATGGTGGGGCTTAATGAAATCAAGCAGGTTACACAGCAGATAATATCAACCTATAAACTGTCAAAGTATAAGAATTCCTATGGTATTAATTCGTCTGAATGCTGCAGACACATGGTGTTTATGGGAAATCCCGGATGCGCCAAGACTACTGTTGCAAGGCTTCTTTGTGACATTCTAAGAAAAGAAGAAGTGTTAAAAACCGGGAAATTCGTTGAATGTGGCAGAGCTGATCTTGTAGGAAGGTATGTGGGATGGACCGCCAAGGAAGTAAAGGCAAAGTTTAGGGCGGCAAAAGGTGGCATTTTATTCATAGATGAAGCCTATTCACTTGTGGATAGCACAAATTCTTATGGAACTGAAGCTATAAATACAATTGTTCAGGAAATGGAGAATTCCAGAGATGACGTGATAGTTATATTTGCAGGATACCCTGAACCTATGGAGAAATTCATAGCGCAGAACGAAGGAATGAAGAGCAGAATAGCTTTTACGCTTAATTTTCCGGATTATACCCCTGAGGAACTTATGAAGATCATGGATTTAATGCTGACGAAGAAAGGCTTGGAAGTGGACCTTCCAGCCAGAAGTGAGTGCCAAAAGATATTCCAGCAGGCGGTATTGGCTGAAAACTATGGAAACGGAAGGTTTGTTCGTAATCTCCTTGAACAGGCAACTTTGAAGCAAGCCTCAAGACTCCTTCCTCCTGGAAGCAAGAATAAACCTACAAAAAGCGAGGTTAAGCTTCTGAAAAAAGAGGACTTTTCGGTCAATTTAAGTCAGATGCTAAAAGATGAGCCAAAACGTGAAATAGGATTTGCCAGTAATTTCTGATAGGAATTGGCTTTTTAGGATCCTCGCTTTTTCCTGATATCGCCTGCTTTTTTCAATGCTTTATATAAAGCAGAATCTTTACTGGTGATGTAGGAGTCATCATCAGTAAAAAGGTATTCTCTATATCTTTGTGAGTAAAAAATTACAAAACCCGCATCACGCAAGGTTTGAAAATCCCTCTGCCTGGTGCGCTCACTTACCTCCGGGCATATATTAAAGTACTCATATTTAATATCAGG
Source organism: Butyrivibrio proteoclasticus B316 (assembly GCF_000145035.1). NCBI lineage: Bacteria > Bacillati > Bacillota > Clostridia > Lachnospirales > Lachnospiraceae > Butyrivibrio > Butyrivibrio proteoclasticus. The sequence goes on along the minus strand of NC_014387.1, from coordinate 2,742,422 downwards.
AATATAAGGCATTTTGGGAGGCCCATATGGATCTGGTCTTTTAGGATATTTTTTTCTTTCGGATAGATAGTCCTTTAGATCAGCTTCATATTCGTTAAGCTTCTCCAGATTTGTAAAAGGGAGCTTTTTCACAATCCTACACATTCTGGCAAGCTTAGTCAGATATAGCTTCCTTCGCCTGTCCGCACTTTCGATTTTGGTAGCGTCTTCCTCGGAATAGACATACTCACCTGATTTCGAGTTGTAGGTGTAATTGCTGGTGCCGCTTTCACGAAGATCTTTAAAGTCTCTTTGCAAAGTGCGCAAAGAGACACCCAGATAATCAATGAGCCTTTCAGGGCTATGCTCATAATTATCGGGATCATCCATGTACATATAAAGATGTATCTGACGGGTAAGTTTACTCATAAGAACATTATAAACCAAAGAAATTGATTTTATTCAAAGGAGAACAATATTGGAAAAGAATAATAAAATTGAGATAAAACATGAGATAAATATTAATCCCATAATCACAGGAATAAGACCACTTGATCATGTTCTAGGGGGCGGCATTCATAGAGGCGAACTTACCGTAGTAGCAGGAAGACCTGGAATGGGGAAGTCAGCCTTTATGATGGAACTTATGCTTAATGCATGCCGGGAAGAAGGCATAAAGGCTACAGCATTTAGCCTTGAAATGTCCCGTGACAGATATAAGAAGCGGCTAATGGAGCTAGATGATAAAGCATCAGAAATGCTGGATCAGAAGAAGATAACCATAGATGACACTATCGAAATAACCATAGATGAGATAGAAAGAAAATGCAGAGAAAAGAAAACTATGAACGGAATTTCTCTGGTGATAATCGACTATTTTTATCTGATTGGAAGAGAGCAGGAATTTGATATGGCCTGCAGAGGACTTCTGCCTAGGCTAAAGAGACTTGCAAAAGAGATAGGTGTCGCGATAGTGCTTGATATTGAGCTGATGAAAACCTGCGAATATAGAGAGAATCCGCATCCTAAGCTCCAGGACATAAGATGGGAAAGCTTTCTTAGACACACGGATTATATTCTGATGCTACATAGAGATTCATATTACGATTCGGAGATTAAGGATAAAGACAAGCTGGAAATTGTGATATCTGAGCTTCCTTATACAGATTTTTTTACCAGAACTATTGATGTATGCTGGCCATTTCCTAAGGGATATTTTGATTGACTATTTATGATTAATTTATTATCGGAGGAAAGAGCGCGTGGGGTATAATCGAATTTAGGAGGAAATCTAAACATGGATGGAATCAAGATATACAGAGGTTCAGACCAGATAGGTGGAATCGTAACAGAAATTACAAAGGGTGACCATAGGATACTGATTGATCTTGGTGCAGACCTTCCCGGGACCAAGAATCCCGCACTGAGCGACGATGAGCTAATAAAGAGAGTATTTGCCGGCGAGGGAGATACTATCCATACAGATGCAGTTCTTTTTACTCATTATCATGGGGATCATGTGGGGCTTCGAGGAAAAGCCCCTGAGGGCATCCCTATGTATATTGGCGGTACTGCAAAAGAAATTATGGAAACCATCGCAATGCGAGTGGATCTCTTGAACAAAAAGCTGTGCAAAAATGCACCGTCGCAGATGGAAACCATTAACAGGATGGAGCCATACTGGAAGCTGGGAAGTAGCCGCGACTTTAGCGGAATCAAGGTCACGCCCCTTGTTTGCGATCATTCTGCCATCGATTCATATATGTTTGTCATAGAATTAAATGGCAAAAAAATTCTATATACCGGAGACTTCAGAGATCACGGGATTCCTGGGCAGGATACCTTTGAGAGCATGATAAAAAGATATGTTGGCAAGATAGATGTTCTTGTTACAGAAGGAACCATGATATCAAGGCTTGAAGAGACGGGAAATAACCCAATCAAGTCGGAGGATGATCTTGGTAAAAGAGCTTCAGAAATTTTTGCAGAACACAAAGAAAATGTAGTGCTGGTGTCATCCACAAATCTTGACAGCGTAATGGAGTTTTATCATGCTACTCCAGCAGATAAGGTGTTTTTGTGCGATGCCTACCAGGCTGAAGTCATGAATATTGCCATAAAATCAAGAAGCAGGTTTTTTGACAAATACAGATATAAAAAGTGCATTTATGTGCTATGCCCTGATAATAATTCATTTTATATGAAGAATCTTGAGGGAGTTCGAAATCCAGTAACTAAGCGAAGATGCTTTGAAATGGCAAACGAAGATATTTATCTGGACAAGGGATTTGTAATGCTGGCAAGACCAAATAACAACCCCAATATGGCGGTGGGACGCTTTGAGGAGCGGATGAAGAAAATGAAGGATCCTTTTATCACGTACTCTATGTGGACCGGTTACCTTGAGGATGGCAAGGCTCCGGATGCTAATATTGTTAGATTC